>NZ_VISR01000006.1:306889-337786 GCF_007827595.1 Streptomyces sp. BK340 | reverse complement strand
CCCGATCCACACCACCCCCTCCGGCGAGCGACGCACCCTCAACGCCGCCGGCCCCTTCGTATGCCGCACCGCGTTCGAGACCAGCTCCGTCGCCAGCAGCTCCGCCGTGTCCACCAGGCCAGTCAACCCGTGCAGGGTCAGGATCAGACGCAGAGTGCGGCGGCAGACAGTCACCGCTCTGAGGTCGTTCGGGATGTAGAGCGTGTAGTCCCAGCTTTCGGGCATGCGTCAACTCCGTTCAGAGGAAAGGGAATGCGCGCGCGGTGGCATTGCCGCACCCGGCATGGCAGGACGGCACGGTGCACTTCCGCTGCGTGTGCGTCGCGTCACCGAAGGTAGACCTTAGAAATAAGGGCAAGCAAGGCGATCCCGTAATCTGACACCCGAACGAGGTGCACGGACAGGCGCGTTGAACCAGGGAGCGGCCGATGGGGACCAAGCGCGAACCCACAGCGCGTCAGATGCGGCTGGCCGTGGAACTGCGCAGGCTCCGCGAGGCCGCGGGCCTCAGCTCTCGCGAGGCAGCGGCTCTGCTCGGCGTCAACTCCGTCCAGATCAGCCAGATCGAGGCCGGCACCTCAGGAGTGAGCGAGCAACGTCTGCGCCAGATGGCGGCGAACTACGCCTGCACGGATTCAGGGTTCATCGACGGCTTGGCGGTGATCGCCACCGACCGGACGCAGGGCTGGTGGGAGGAGTACCGGGGCCGGCTGCCTACGCCGTTCATGGACCTGCCCGAGCTGGAGCATCACGCCCGCTGCCGTTGGGACGTGGAGTTCCTGCACGTCCCGGGCCTTCTCCAGACCGCGGATTACGCTCGCTGCCTCTTCTCGTACGTGAACCCGGAGTTCCCGCAGGGCGATGTCGAGCAGTGGGTTGACCACCGGATGAAGCGCAGGGTCATCATCGAGCGCCCGGACCCGGTGCCGTACGAGGCGGTGATCCACGAGGCTGCGCTGCGCATCAGGGTCGGTGACCGATCCACAGCACGGGCTCAGCTCACCCGGATCCTGGAAATCTCCGAGGCCGACCACGTCACCGTGCGCGCAGTCCCCTTCGACCTGGACGACTTCGGCGGGGCCGGGAGTGCGATGGTGTACGCGAGCGGCCCCGTCCCCAAGCTGGACACCGTGGTCCGCGACGGCCCCGGCGGGCCGGTCTTCATCGATGCCGAAGCCCAGCTCAGCCGATATCGAACGCTCTTCCGTAGGGTGGAGGCAGCGTCACTCGACCCCGATCGTTCGCGTGACTTCATCCACCGGCTGTCGAAGGAGCTGTGAGCATGCCGACCCCCGACACCTGGCAGAAGTCCTCCTTCTCCGGTGGCGGCCAGGGCGATGCGTGCGTCGAAGTCGCAGACCTGGACGCCCACATAGCCATCCGTGACTCAAAGGCCCCGGCCAGAGCGACCCTCACCTTCCCGCCCGGAGCCTTCGCCCCCTTCATAGAGGCCCTGAAGCGGGCGGACCACCCGCTTTAGGCCGTCGGGGTCGCTACTTCTTGCCCAGCCCCTGGGTCACGAGCGGGTCCCCGAACGCGTTGTACACCGTCACCGAGCCGGCCTTGGCGGACTTCCCCGCCCCAGCCGCACCCGCATAGTCGCGGTAGGCGTCCGCGACCTGCTGTGCCCGGGTCATCGCCTCGTCCACGGCGCCGATGTCCGTCGAGATGAGGACGTGGCGGCCGCCGGTGCCTCGGGCCTGGATGCGTTCGACTTCGGCCGTGGCCTTCGACAGGCCGTGGGTCTTGCCGTAGTCGCGGAGAGCCTTGGCGTTCGCCTTCATCTCGGTGCGGTCGCCCGTCGCGGGGAACTTCTCCGGGATCGCCGACTCCTTGGCCGTCGACCCCTTGGCCGCCGGCTCAGCGGTGCAGGCCGTGGCGAACAGACAGGCGGCCAGCAGGGCCGAGCAGGCCACAATTCTCCGGGTGATCACGTCGCGACTCCTTGAGACTGTTTCGGACTCCCGTTGGGAGCGGCGGGGCTCATAGCCAAACCCCGCCTCCCCAAGACGGGCAAACAAAGAGTCAGGTCGCGGTAAAACGGCATGACCTGGGCCACTCGTCGGCGAACACCTCGCACCCGACACGCCGCCCCACCACGGTCGCCGCCCCCGCATCCCATAGCATGACCATGCAAGTCAAGTCGCCTCAGACGGCCATAAGTTGAAAAGGGCACGACATGTCGTTCGGTCCGCCAGCCGCAGGGTTCGGACCTGCGACACCGCCAGCCTGGACTCCGCCGGCCTGGACTCCGCCGACGGCCCTCGAACAGGCGCTGTTCGAGGCCAAGGCGCGTGAGGACTGGGCGGCCTACTTCGACACCCTCGCAGGGCATCACCTCTACTACGAGATACGGCGTGAGAAGTCGGATGCCGACCCGAGCAAGGTCCATCCCCTCTTCGGGCACGACCCCCGGGTTGCCGGTGGTCGCATCTGGGCGGTGTACACCGAGGGCATGCTGCCCGCCCCCGAACCGCACCGGGTGTTCGACCGGAAGTCGCTCGGGTGGTTCGCGCGGGGGTGGGAGCCCACGGATCCTCCGTGGCTCGTGGTCAACCCCGGCAGCCCCTGCGAGGCCTTCCTCCCGTCCGCGCCGCCGCACTCCGGGGCCTGGGCCCAGCATGCCGAACGGCGGGGCGTGCCCTCGTGCGGTCCGGGGCTGCGCGCTCTCCGGGTCGGCGGGCCGCTGCAGGGCGCCGTGGCCCATGGGCTGGCCTGTGGTGCTCTGCTCTTCGTGCGCTGCGGGCACCCCTGGAACGCGATGGCGCATCACGGCCACGGCTACCCCGAGGAGCGCAAGCTGCTCAAGGAGTGGTGGGGCGTCACGAGTCGCGAGGAGTGGCAGGTCCAGCAGCGCGCCCTGCTCGACCCCGACGGCGCCAACCCGGTCTGGGAGTTCGCCCTGAACCTGCGTCGCACCATCGCCCGTGACTTCGGCGGCCATGTCGACACCGCCTACTGGCGCGACGCGGTCGCCCGGGTGCTGCGCGGTCCCGTAGATGGCGAGATCGTCATCACCCCGGACGGGGTCACCAGCACCCCCGCCGGTCCGGAGCCGGAGACCGAGGCACGCATCAAGGGTGTCCAGGCCCTCGTCGGTCGTATCACCCGCTACGAGGCGCGCTTCCGGGCCGACGGCATCCTCGACGAGAACCGGTTCGTCAGTTCCGTGGACGCCTGGAACTTCGGGCGCGCATCGGGCATGGCCCGGTGGGGGCTGGGGGCCCGGTACTGCTCTCTGCAGGAGGCCGAGTCCGCCGTCGTCGAGGCCGGGCGGGTCGCCGCGCGGTCGTACAAGTCCTGGCGGGACTTCGCCGCCGGGTACATCCTCGGACGCTGTCTGCACTTCGACGACGAGGAGTTCGGCAGCTGGTACACGGACATGGTCGACGTGCACCGGATTCTGATGTCCGAACCCGACAGTCCCTGGCTCACCGTTCCCTTCCGGTGATGCCGGCGAATCTCACCAGCTCCGGCGAAGGCAGGGCGAAATCCGGCCGGAGCCGCCTCGGAAGCCTCTTGACCTGATCATGCCAACACTTCACCATGAGCGCCAACCCCCGCACAGCGGCCTCACAGCAATAGGCACGTCGCACTGAAGCACCCCCCAGCTCCACTCCCCACTTCCGGCGACCCCGGAATCCCTGGAGACCCAAGGAGAGTTCATGCGACTTCGTATCCGTGGCTCCGGCGTGCACGGCGGCAGGCGTACCGCCGCACTCGGCGCCCTGCTGGCCCTCGCTCTCGCCGCCCCCGTATCGGCCACCGCCACGCACGCCAGCGCCGACGGCGTCCGGAGGGCCGCGCCGTCCGGTGACGACATCCGGCAGTACGAGATCCATCAGAGCACCAACCCCGTGACCCGTACGGCCATTCAGCAGACCGGCGTCACCGTCGACGAGGCCGACGAGGAGACCGTCGTCGTGTCCGGGCGGGCCGAGCAGATCGGCAAGCTGCGAAAGCTCGGGTACGACGTCACTCCGTTGGGGGCGGTACCCCAGCGGTCCGGGCTGCGGCTCTACGACTTTCCCAGCGCCGACTCGAAGTACCACAACTACGCCGAGATGAACGCCGAGATCGACCAGCGGCTGGCCGCCTACCCGAACATCATGAGCAAGCGGGTGATCGGGAAGTCGTACCAGGGGCGGGACATCGTCGCCATCAAGGTGAGCGACAACGTGGGGACGGATGAGGACGAGCCGGAGGTGCTGTTCACCTTCCACCAGCACGCGCGTGAGCATCTGACCGTGGAGATGGCCCTGTACCTGCTGCGCGAGTTCGGCGCCGGGTACGGGAGCGACTCGCGGATCACGAACCTGATCAACAGCCGGGAGATCTGGATCGTCCCCGATCTGAACCCGGACGGCGGCGAGTACGACATCGCCACCGGGTCGTACCGGTCGTGGCGGAAGAACCGGCAGCCCAACTCGGGTTCGTCGTACGTCGGGACCGACCTCAACCGGAACTGGGACTACAAGTGGGGCTGCTGCGGCGGGTCGTCGGGCTCGAAGTCGTCCGAGACCTACCGCGGTTCGGCCGCCGAGTCAGCACCCGAGGTGAAGGTCGTCTCCGACTTCGTGCGCAGCCGGGTCGTCGGCGGCAAGCAGCAGATCAAGGCCGGCATCGACTTCCACACCTACAGCGAGCTGGTGCTGTGGCCGTTCGGCTACACCTACTCGGACACGGCGACCGGGATGACCGCCGACGACGCCGCCGCGTTCAAGGCCGTGGGGCAGAAGATGGCCGCGAGCAACGGGTACACGCCGGAGCAGTCGAGCGATCTGTACATCACCGACGGGTCGATCGACGACTACCTGTGGGGCGTCCACAAGATCTTCGACTTCACCTTCGAGATGTATCCGACGTCCAGTTCTGAGGGTGGGTTCTACCCGCCCGACGAGGTCATCGAGCGGGAGACGTCCCGGAACAAGGACGCGGTGCTGCAGCTGCTGGAGAACGCGGACTGCATGTACCGGGCGATCGGGAAGGCCGCCCAGTACTGCAGCTAGGCCCTAGGCCTCTTCGAAGTAGGCGTCGAGGACCGCGTCCAGCTGGTCCTCCCACTCCTTGAAGCGTGCCCTGGCCGTCGCCTCGATCTCTATCGGGTACCAGCGGCGGTCAGGGGTGTGCACCGTGATGGTGAAACGCTTGCCGAAGCGGGGGGACTCCGTCTCGACCGCTGCGATCTCGTTCCAGCGGAACTCGCAGTTCTCCTCGTCCAGGCTGAGCCGGACACCACGGTGGTCGGCGGCGAACTTGGCGCGGCGGTCGGAGGCCTCGAAGACGGGCCCGTCCGCGGGCGCCTGCTCCTCTTCCTCCGGCTTTGCCGGTGCCCCGGCCGCCGGGGCCTCTGGCTCCTGCTCCGGCTCCTCGGCAGGCTCCGGTGCCGCCGCCTGCGGCTCCTGCTCCTGCTCCGACTTCGCCGCCGGTGCGGTGAGCCCGGGAATGAAGGCCGGGTCGAATCCGGCGCCCTCGACGGGCTTGCTGCTCGATCCTATGCGCTGCTCCACGGCGGCAGTATGGACGACATTGCTGTGCCGGAACCAGTCGGACCACCCGACACACGGATTGACCCTGGTCACTCGTCCATGAAGACGATCCTCCGGGTGCGGCCCCCGTCGCCCGGCACCGGCGTCACCGCCGCACGGCCCGCCGGTACCGCGCGCTCGCGGCCCCAGGCCCGGATCTCCTCGATCTGCTCGGGGTTGCTGACACTGAGCGGACGCACCTGGGCGAAGGTGTCCATGACGTACGAGTCCTTCAGCCGGGCGAAGCCGCCGCGGCGTACCGCCTCCTCGCCCACGTCGTGCAGGGCGGCCTCTATGTCGGAGCCGGCGAATCCCTCGGAGAGGTCGACCAGGCGGTCGAGCTGCTCGGGGTCGGGGTCGGCCTGGAGGTAGCGGTGGTGGTAGATGCGGATGATCTCCTTGCGGTCCTGGGCGTCGGGCAGGTCCACGAAGAAGAGTTCGTCGAAGCGGCCCTTGCGCAGCAGCTCCGGGGGCAGGCTGCGGATGTCGTTGGCGGTGGCCACGACGAACGCGCGGGACTGCGACTCCTGGAGCCAGTACAGGAACTGGCCGATGATGCGCTGCGGGACGCCGGACATGTCGTCACGTCCGGCCAGGCCCTTCTCGATCTCGTCGATCCAGAGCACACAGGGGGCCACCCTGTCGGCCATCGCCAGGGCCTCGCGGAAGCGGCCCTCGGACTCGCCGAGGTACTTGCCGTGGATGCTGGCCATGTCCAGGCGGTAGAGCGGGAGCTGCCAGTCGTGGGCGATGGCCTTGGCCGACAGCGACTTGCCGCAGCCGGGTACGCCGACCAGCAGGACGCCCCGCGGCGGGCGCAGGGCGGTGTGGCGCAGGTCGCGGGAGATCATGTCGTGCTTGCGTTCCAGCCAGGTGCGCAGGCCGGTCAGGCCGCCGATGGCGTAGTCGCTCTGCTTGAGGCCGACCCGCTCCAGGCCGGTGAGGTCGCTGAAGATGCGGTCCTTGGCCTGGGCGAGGCCGAGGACGTCCTCGCGGCGGATGGCGCCCTTGGCGGCGATGGTCGCCATGAGGTTGACGCACTCGGCCTCGGTGACGCCGTTCAGGAACTCGGCCGCGCGGCGGGCGTCCTCCTCGGTCCAGTCGATGGGGATGTGGCCGTGGTGGTCGCCGAGGAAGCCGCTGAGGATGCCGTACATCTCCTCGGAGTCGGGCAGGTCCAGGCGCAGGCTCATGCCGAGGCGCTGCAGGCCGCTCCAGATGGGGGTGTCCGTGATGAGGACGATGCTGCCCATGTTGCTGTCGGCGAGGCGGGCCAGTTCCGCGAAGTGGCGGGTGACCGGGGTGTCCGACTCGAGTTCGTCGGGGTCGACGAAGACGACGGTGGCGTTGGCGCGGCTGCCGAACTGGGCGGCCGCGAAGTCCATCGCGCCGGCCAGCGAACGGTCGTCCTGCACAGGCGCGTTGGTGCGCAGGTCGCGCAGGCCGGTGGCCCGGGTGTAGATCCAGAACGGCATGCTGCTGCGCCGGGACTGGGTGGCCGCCTCCCGCAAGAGGCGCAGGGCGCGCTGCTGTTCGATGGTGCGCATCGCGATGACCGGGACGCGGGCGGAGATGTAGCTGTCGAGATGGCTGAGGCTCTCGGCGTAGTTCGACATTCGGGCCTTCTCGGAGGTGTTCGGGGACGGCGGGACGTGCGCGGCAGGCCGTGGCCCGCCGCTGTCCGCCTCAGCCGGGGACGATGCGGCGTCTGGGCGGGGCCGCTGGGTCGTACGCCCAGGCGTCCTGGGCCGGCCGCACCGTGAGGGTGGCGGTCAGCGCGTTGTCCCGCAGGGTGCGGCGGCGGCGCTCGACCAGGCGGGGGTCGGTGCCGCGCCGGATCTCGGCGTCCAGGTTCCGCTCCAGCTGGGCCTGCACCTCGGTGATCTGGTTGTCGACCAGCTCGGTCAGCCGGGTGCGCAGGGACTCCGGGAGGCCCGGGTGGGCCGCCAGCCCGCGGACGGCGTGCAGGCCGGTGCGGGCCTGGGCGAGTTCGCGGCCCCAGCTGAAGTCGTCCCGGCTCGCGTTCAGGGCGCGGACGAGGTGTTCCGCCCAGGTGACCAGGCGCGTGTTCAGGGCGCTGGTGAGGTGCTCGGTCAGCCGGGCCCAGGTGTCGCTGTCGTACTGCTCCTCGGCGAGCGCGGGCAGCACGGCCGGGTCGACGGGCTCCAGGGCCGCCCAGCGCCGCAGGAAGCCGACCCAGGCCTGGTACGGGCCGCCGTCGCCCCACAGGCCGCTCATACGGTGCTGCCCGGCCGGCGCACGACGGTCTCCCCCGGCGGCAACGGCTCCCAGTCCGGCAGCCCCTCCACGACCCGCCGGAGCCTGCTGGTGACCCGCTCCTGCTGCGGACGGCGTTGCGCGGCCCAGGGGGAGGACTGGGCACGGGCGGAGTCGGCGGACGCGGCCCACGGGGAGGCGGCGGGCTGCTGGGCGGGGCTCGTGCCGGTGGGCTGCCCGGTCTGGGGGGCGGGGCCGCCTGCGGCGGACTGCGGAGTGGCAGCCGCGCCGCCCCAGGGCGCCGCAGCCGGGGTGGCCCCCTGCGCGGGCACCGCGGCCCCGGGCTGACCGGTGGCGGCCCAGGGGCGCTCGGCTGCGGTCGTCGACAGAGGTGTCGTGGAATTCCCCGGCGGCACGGTCCCCGCCTCGTGCGGCGCGGGGCGCGCGGCGTTCGCCCACGGCGACTCGTCCTGCGCGCCGCGCGGCGCCGGGCCGGGCTGGTGGGCGGGCGGCGGTGGCGTACTCATCGGGCGCTGTCCTCCTGGGACTCGGACGGGATCTCCTGGCCGGTCTTGTCCTCCGGCTCGGCCTCCTTGCGGAACGACGGCTCGGACGTGGAGGAACTCTCCGCGCGGGCCGACGAGCCCGGCGCCGCGTCCTCCCGGACCGACGCCCCGAACGCGGCTCCCGGGCGGGCCGGGGGAATGGCCTCCCCCTGAGCCGACTCCGCAGGCACCGGCTCCTCCCCCGGCCGGGACCCGGAAGCCGTTCCCCGGCCGGCCCCGGACCCGGACGAGGCCTCCCCGCGAGCCGCCGGCCCGGACGAGGCCTCCGCACCGCCCGACGACTGCGCCGAGGCCCCAGCACGGCCCGCCGACTCCGACGAGGTCTCCGCGCGGGCCGGCGACTCGGATGCCGCCGCCCAGCGCGCCGGAGGCACCGTCTCGCCCTGAGCCGGCTCCACGGGCGCGGACTCCTTGCGTACCGTGCGTCCCTCGAAGGGCGAAGCTCCTCCGCCCGCCGTCGGCAGCGTGGCGATCAGTTCGCGGACCTCGGCCTCGGTCCGGTCGGCCGCGGTGAACTTCTCGTACCAGTCGGTGAGTTCGGCGGAGGCGGCACGGAGCTGGTGGAGGGACTCCGTCTTGGCGCGGTCCAGGAGTTCGCGGGCCGCGGCCTGGGCGCGGGCCGCGGTCTGGGCCTGGTTGCGCAGGACGAGGCCCCAGACGAGGGCGACGACGGCCGCCGCGCCGATCGCGAAGGCGGGCCAGCTGCCGGCGAGGAAGAGGAGGATGGCCGCGACGACGCCCACCGGCGGGGCCGCCTTCTTCAGCCAGGGGAAGGCGAGCGCCTCGACGAACGGGCCCGTGTAGCGGTCCCAGTGGTCGCCGAGGGACTTCTCCAGGGCGGCCAGGGGCTGGGTGAACGAGCCGACCCAGGTGGGCAGTTGGAAGAGCTGCGAGCCCACGGAGTGCGAGGTGGCGAACTGGGCCTGGACGTCCTGCGGCACGGCGGCCCGGTAGTCGCGGGTGTGGGCGCCGTGCGCGTGCCGGAACCACTCGTGGCAGGCCGCGACGGAGAGCCGCTGGGTGGCCGGCGAGGTGCCGATGGCCTGCGGGTTGAGCGCGGCCGTGGTCTGCACGGTGAGGTAGTCGAGGGTCTCCTCGTACGAGGCCGCGTCCGCGTCGGCGGTCCTGCGGGCCGTGGTGAGGTCGCCGTCGTGGTCGACCACCGCCTGGTTGAAGGCGAGGTCACGGCGCAGCGGCAGCTCCTCGTTGTCGTACTCGGAGACCAGCCGGTCGAGGATGTCGTCGACCGCGTCCTCGATGCGCTCGGACGGCTGGAACTCGCGGTCCATGATGGCCCGGTACTTGTCCAGCACGGGCTGCTGGCCGCGCGCGGAGGAGAGCACGCCGTCGAGGGTGACCCACTGCGGGGAGAGGGCGGCCAGGCGCGGGAACTCGGCCGCCTGGGACGGACCGCGCAGGGACTCCAGCTCGTCGCGCCAGCGCCGGACCTGCCTGGCCTGCGCGTCGGCGCTGTCCATCAGCTGGGAGCGCCACTCGGCGAGGGTGCGGTCCAGCAGCTCACGGCCGACCGGTCCGAACGCGCCCTGGGCGATGGCCTCCAGGATGACCGCGAACTCGCGGCCGAGCGCGGCCGGGTCCTGGGCGAGGAGATAGTGCCGCAGCCAGCGCACCGCCCCCTCGGAGCGGCCCTGGCGGCGCAGGACGAGCGCGAAGAAGAGGGAGGTGCGGTCGGGCGAGCGGCGGAAGGCCTCGTCGACCGCGCGCTCGCACAGGGTGCGGTCGTCGGCGGACCAGGAGGCGAGGGCGACCAGGGCGGGGGCGAGCCAGTAGCGGGGGGTCTGGAGCATCAGCTGGTCGCCGACCATCCGGACGTTGTCCTCGGACACCAGGCCGATGTCGAAGGCCTGGAGCATGCCGACCGCGGTACGGCGGACCGTCTTGTGGTGGCCGAACTCGTGGTCGATCTTGTCCTCGATGACCCCGATGCGGGTCTCGGCGCGCTGCACGTTCGCGGTGGCCTGCGCCTGCCGCACGAAGGCGAGGAACTCGTCGCGCAGCTGCTGGAGCTCGGTTCGGGTCTGCTGCTGGTTGGCCTCGACGGTGGAGACCTGGCCGGAGACGGAGCCGACCTGTTCGCTGAGCCTGATGACGAGGTTGCTGACCTCCTGCACCTGGCGGCGCAGTGTGTAGTCGACCTCGGACATGCGGAACTCCGTTCGAGTGCTGCGGGGTGAGCGGGCAGGGGGAGGGACCAGGAGTCAGGGGCGGACGACGGTGCCGTCGTCCAGGACGGGCAGGATCAGGCCGTCGTCGTAGACCTCGACGTGGGCGTAGCCGCCGGAGCGGGCGAGCATGCGGGCCGCGGCGAACGGCTCAGGCATCGGCTCGGCCGGGGCGAAGTGCCGCACGATGACGTGGAAGAGGTTCAGCTGGTGGTCGACGTACGGCGGGCCCAGGTGGCAGCGTGCGACGAAGCCGAGCGGCACCGAGCCGTACGCCGTCGTGTACTGCTCGCGGACCCACTCGGCCAGCGACCGGCAGGCCTGCTCGTCCAGCCCCGCGTCGAGCCGGCCCACGGCGTCGAGCAGTTTGCGGGAGCGCGGTGTGTACAGCTCGCGGCGTACGACGCCGGGCACCGGGTTCGCGGGCGCGGAGCCCGGCTGAGCACCCGGGCCGGGCTGGATTCCCGGCCCCTGCTGTGCCGGCCGCACGACACGGCGCGGCCGTTCGGTGTACCCCATGTGTCCCCCGAGAGTCATGGGTGGTGAGCGGTTGTGCGATGCACGGAAGTTGAAGGTTAGTGACGTCACGTCAAGAGTGCATCTCGGTAAGCCCGATTGACCCCTGAACGACACTGGCAGACTCTCTTCGCATGGGGAGGATCAAGGCGCTCCTGGTGGGCATCGACGACTATCCGGCGTCCGTGGCGAGCGCGCTCGGCGGCTGCGCGAACGACATCGCCGAGGCACATCGGCTGCTGACCGAGCTGGCGGGTGACCAGGCGGACGTCACCGTCCTGTCGGACGCCGACGCGACCGTGTCCGCCGTGACGGACGCCGTGCTGCGGCATCTGGGTTCGGCCGGTCCCGGGGACACCGCGCTGCTGTGGTTCTCCGGGCACGGCACGCAGGAGGCCGCCACCGGCGACGACCTGCTGATCGAGGCGACGGGCCTGAACCAGGCACTGGTGTGCGTGGACGGTCCGCTGCCCGACAAGCGGCTGGGCGCGCTGCTGGACCGGGTCGCGGCGGGCGGTGCCCAGGTCACGGCGGTGCTGGACTGCTGTCACTCGGGGGGCGCGACGCGGGAGGCGGAACTCACCGCGCGGTACGCGCCGCCCCGGCCGGAGTGGTACTTCGGTGCCCGCGCGCACGGCGGGCCACCCCGGCATGTGCTGCTGGCGGCGAGCCGGCTGGACGAGCCGTCGTACGAGGGCTGGTTCGAGGGGCGCCGGCACGGGGCGTTCACCCATGCGCTGGTCAGTGCGGTGCGCGCGGCCGGTCCCGGCGCCACGTGCCGCGAGCTGCTGGCGGCGGCCGCTGCCCGGGTGCAGCGGGCGGGCAGCACCCAGCATCCTGTGCTCTTCCCCGACCTGCCGGACGGTGCGGCGGACCGCCCGCTGCTGGGCGGCGCGCCCCGCACCGCGAGCCCGCACCTGCTGCGGTACGGCGCCGACGGCTGGGAGGTGGACTGCGGCGCGGTGCACGGGCTCCGGGAGGGCGGGGCCGAGGCGCGGGGCACCACCTTCGCGGCGCTGGAGGAGGGGCCCGGCCGGGGGGTCGTACGCGCGGTGGAGGTGTCGGCCGCGCGGACGCTGGTCACGCCGGTGGACTGGGACCCGGAGCCGGAGCTGGTGTATCCGGTCGCGCTGTCGGAGGTCGCGCTGCCGCCGGCCAGTGTGACGGTGGACGGATCACCGGAGGAGCACGGGTGGCTGGCCCGCGAACTCGGGCCGCTGGTGCGGCTGGTGGAGGGGCCGGAGGGGGCGCACGGGCTGCACTTCCAGGTGTGGGTGCGGGACGGGCGGGCGTACGTCCTGCGGCGCGACGGCACCGAGTTCACGGCGCCCCTGCCCTTCGCGGGTCCCGCGGACGCCGGGCGGGTCGCGGACTGCCTGGCCCACCTCGCCCGCTGGCACCAGCTGCGCGACCTCGCCCCGCGGCCCTCGCTGCTGGACGGGCTGGTGGAGCTGGAGGTCGCCCCGTGGGGCTCGGACGAGCCGCTGCGGCCGGACGCGTCCGGGGAGATCGTCTGCCCGTACACCCCGGGACCTGCCGGGCCGCGCCCGCCGTGGGTGTCGATCCGGCTGCACAACCGTTCCCCCGACCGCACCCTGTGGTGCGTCCTGCTCGATCTGACCGACGGCTACGCCTCCTCCTCGGTGCTGTATCCGGGGCACTTCATCGGTCCCGGCCGTACGGGCCACGCGCTGGACGGCGATCCCGTGCAGCTGTCGCTGCCCGCCTCCCTGGCCGCGGTACCGGGGACGGAGGGCCGGGACTGGCTCAAACTGGTGGTGTCCGACCGGGAGTTGAACGCGGTGCCGTTCCAGCTGCCCCCGTGGGAGACCGTCACCGGCCGCCGGATCCTGGGGCCCGTGCTGGGTGCGGCGGGCCGCTGGACGGCCGTGACCGTGCCGCTGCGCACGCTGGTGCCGGAGCCGGTCAGCGGCCCAGATGCGTGAAGCCGGCCCAGGCGCTCAGATCGTGCGGATCGATCCCGCGGGCCCGCTCGGCGAGGAACTCCGGGAGCTCGGGCGGTAGTTCGCGGTCGGGGTTGAGCATCCACAGCTGGGCGCGGCGCAGGGCGCGGGCCGGGGGTTCGCCGTGGGTGCGCAGGAAGTGGTGGGTGAGGTACATCAGCACCGAGGTCGCCTCGTCCGGGACCGGCCACAGCGAGCCGACGACCGAGCGGGCGCCGGCGGCGAGGAAGGCGGTGGCGAGACTGTAGGCCTCGTTGTGGCCGCGGCCCGAGACATGGCTGCGGCAGGCGGCGAGCAGCACGAGACCGAGCCGGTCACCGTCCGCGCCGGTGATCTCCTCGGCCGCCAATTGGCCTTCGTGCAGGGCGAGATAGGCGCTGCGGCGGGCGTTCTCGGCGACGGACGCGTGGCAGGCGAGATGCAGCACTGCCCCGTCCTGCGGCGATTCGCGCAGCCACCGCAGCACCTCGCCCGGGGTCCCGGGGCCGTCGGTGGGACCGGTCGTGCGGCGGCCCAGGAACCGGGCTTCGGGGTAGAAGGCGCGCTGCACGGCGTCGGCCTCCTCGCCCGCGTGGCGCAGGTCGCCGGTGGGGTTGCCGACGATCAGCGCGGCGCCGGTGTGCTCGGCGGCGGGGCGGGCGGCCACCTGGCACAGCAGGCGGGCCGAGGCGGCGTAGGAGATCTCGGCGGCCTGCAGCGCGTACTGCCGCCCACGCGGACCGCCCGGCTCCCAGGCCGCGTGCCAGGGCACGAGCCCCAGCCTGCCCATCGGCACCAGCACCAGCCGGGGCAACCGTCCGGCCGGCATCTCGAAGGCCTCCAGCAGCGGCCGCATCGCCGCGTACCAGGCCCACCCGCACAGCCGGTCGAGCCGGCCGCGGAGGGTGGCGGGCGCCGAGGGGCGCCAGCCGGGGACGGGACCGAGGTCACGCGGGGCCGCGTCGCGGGTCAGGCCTTCCCCGGGCCCGTACTCCTTCAGTGGTGCCGCGTCCTCCGTCAGCTTCGGCAGGGGCACGGCGTGTACCGCGCCCTGCGACGTGACGACCAGGGCGGTGCCCGGGGTGTCCTCCGTGCTCGGTACCAGGTAGACCAGGGCGTCCTTGGTGAGGCTGCGCAGGGCCTCGGCGATCTCGTCGGGGGCGGGCGGGTCGAGGAGTCGTGCCTGGTGGGTGCCGGTGAGGGCGGCCAGGACGCGGCGCCGCAGGGTGCTGGGCACGGTGAGCGGGGTCCGGACGGCGGTGACGGGGTCGGCGGACCGTTCGGCCGCGTCGGCTCCGGCGGTCCGCCACTCGGCCGCCAGGCCGGTGTGTCCGGTGGCGGTGAGGAGGTCGGGGACGGTCGCCGAGGTGAGGGCCGCGTGCAGGACCAGGCCCCGGCAGGCGTCCAGGGCCTGGAGGGCCTCCTCGGGGCGGTCGTCCTTCAGGCACCAGCCGGCCACCTGCAGCGCCGCCCTGGTGGCCTGTGCGGCGGCGACCGTCGCGTGGTCGGTGCCCGACTGCAGCAGGGCGGCCCAGGCATACCCGCGCAGGGACTTGAGGCCAAGGGCGCGGGCGCCGGCCCGGTCCCGGCGGTGCAGGTCGTCGCGGGAGCGGCGGGCCTGGGCGAGAGCGAGGCCGATGTCGGCGTAGAGCCGGTGCTCGGGGCCGCCGGCCTCCGCGAAGGCGCCCTCCAGCAGGGCGACGCCCTTGGCGAGGCGCTCGCGGCGGCGTACCCGGTCGATCTCCAGCTCGGACAGGGCGCAGTGGGCGATGCCCATGGCGTTCGCGTAGCGCAGGCGGCTGTCGCTGCCCGGTTCGCACAGCTCGTGGGCCTCCCGGAGCAGGCCGACGGCCGTCGCGATGCCCGGCCCGTCCTGCTGCGTGAGGGCCTGCATGAACCGGGTCATGCCGCAGTCGCCCAGCACCCAGGCCCGGTGGTCACGGGGCAACCGCCGTGCCTGGCGGCGCAGTTCGGCGGCGCTCGGGCGGGCCGCGAGCGGCCGCAGCGGGGGTACGCCGAGGTGCTGGGCGAGGTTGTCGCGCCCGGAGCGGGCGTTCTCCAGGAGGGTGAGGATCTCGATGCGGGAGGGGTCCTCGTCGCCCAGCGTGGCGTGGCCCTCGGTGAGCGCGGCGATATGGCCGTCGGCGGCGGCCAGGTCGCCGCGCCGGACGGCGGCGTGCGCGTCGTAGCCGGCCTGCTGGAGGTCCATCAGGCGGCGCAGGTGCGCGGGCAGGGCGGGGTCGGAGCGCAGCTGCCGCCAGGTCGCGGCGCCGGCCTCCATGTCGTCGCCGGCGCCGCCGGTCTGGCCGCGCTGGGTCTGGGCCACGAACCGGGCGAGGGCCAGGCCGTGCTCGGCCTCTTCGCCGAGGCCGCCGTCGGCCTCGGCCCGGTCGAAGTGGGCGAGCACCTCGTCGAACCCGGCGCCGGAGCCGCTGCTCATCTCCTGGTGCAGCCGGGCGACACCGGCGACGGCGTTCGCCGGCCCCTGCCAGGCCGGGTCCCGTTCGGCCCGTTCCAGGACCGCCTGCGTCAGCTCCCGCCGGTGCTCGGCGGTGACGTAGGTGCCGTCGGGGTCGACGAGGGTGAGGTTGCTCAGCATCAGCGAGGCGAGCTGGGCCCGGCCGGGGCTGCCCGGTTCGAGGGAGCGCAGCCGGGCGAGGGCCTGCTCGAAGCCCTGGATGCGACGGCGGGCTCCGACGACGTCCCGTTCCATGCCCCGCAGGAACTCCTCCCCCCCGAAGTCGACGAAGGCCCGGCCCTCACGGAGGTCGTCGAGCAGGCTGTCCCACGTCTGCTTCATCCGCTCGACGTCGAGTCCCTCCGGGCAGCCGTCGGTCTCGGGCAGCACCCCGTGGTCGGCGAGGGTGAACCGGGCCCAGCCGTCGAGCATGCGGGCGGACTGGAGCATGTCGTGGTTGCCGGTCCCGGAGTCCAGGACGAGACCGGCGGCGCGCAGCACGTCCCGGGCACGGTCCGGCCGGGGGTCGTCGTGGTGCCGGGACTGCTGGAAGAGGGCGAGGAAGAGCGCGGTGGCGCCGATGTCGCCGTCCCGTTCCGGCCGCCAGGTGTCGACGGCCCGGCGGACCAGGGCGATCCCGCGGTCCCTGCCCTCGACGTCGTCACGGGCGGCGGCCCGCTCGTACAGAAGGCGCCCGAACATGTCCAGGTACTGCGGCAGCAGCTGTTCCTCGGCGCCGGGCCGCTCCAGCAGGCGGCGCAGCTCGACCTCGGCGGCCAGGCTCTGGCCGACGTCCTTCCAGGTGGACCAGATCAGCGTCCGTACGAGGAGGGCGTTGACCTCGGCCTCGAACGCCCAGTCGGGTGCCGGTCCGCCCGCCCGGCGGGCCTCGGTGAGCGCGGTGTCGAAGGCGTCCCGGGCGCTCTCCAGTTCCTCCCGGTCGACCCGCACCCGGCCGCGCACCAGCGCGGCCAGGCCCAGGCTGTAGCGCAGGTGCGGGACGTCGGCGGGCGGGGCGGTGGCAAGGAGGGCGCGGTAGTGGCGGGCCGAGGCGTCGGCGGCGTCGAGGTCGCCGTGGAGCAGGGCCCGCCGCATGAACAGGTATCCGGCGCCGGCCTTCAGGTCGGCCTCCTCCTCGCTGCCGGGCTCCACGTCCTGAAGGGCGTCGTCGTGCCTGCGCAGCGCCTCCGCCAACAGCTCGCCGGAGCCGGGGTCGGCGAGGCAGCGCAGCTTGGCGCACACGGCGAGCACATGCCGCCCCCACACGCGCTCCCAGGCGAAGTCGGGGTCCCCGGCCGGCAGCCCCTCCACGCCGGCCGCCAGCAGCCCGAAGGCGTCCTCCAGCAGATGCCGCTCGCCCCGGTCCTCGTACTGCACGCCCCGCAGATGCCCGAACCTGACCCGCCAGGCCGACCAGAGCGGCTCGGTGCCCGGGGTGCGGAAGGCGTGCTCGAACGCCTCGACGGCCAGGGCGAGTTCCTCGTCCCGGCCGTCGTCCTCCCGTAGCAGGTACAGCCGGTGGCTCAGCTCTCCGGCGTACCCGCACAGCTCGGCGGTGTCCGGATCACCGGCGGAGCGCCGGGCCAACTCGTCGAGCAGGGCGTCGCGTTCGGCGGTGATGTCACCGATCGGGCCGGCCGGCGGGGAGGAGGAGAGGGTCACGTACCCATACTGCCCACAGGTGGGGGGAGGTGCGGTCAGCTCAGGACGGCGAGGGCATCGATCTCGACGAGGAGGCCGGCGGGCAGACCGACGTACACCGTGGTCCGGGCGGCGGGCGGCTGGGTGAGGCCCTGCTCCTCGAAGTACGCGTTGTAGATCTCGTTCATCTCGGCGAAGTGGTCCACGTCCGTCAGATAGACGCGGATCATCATCACGTCGTCCCAGCTCGCGCCGCCCTCTTCGAGGATCGCCTTGACGTTGGCGAGGGTCTGCAGGGTCTGCTCGCGCAGGGTGGGACCGGCCGGTGTCGGGGGCCTGCCCTCCTCGGCGGGCAGGAAGCCGACCTGGCCGGCGACCTGGAGGATGTTGCCCTTCTTCACGCCGTGGGAGAACTGCGCGGGCGGGGTGGTGTGGGTCTTCGGGGTGAGCGCGATCTTCTCGGTCATTCGGGGGTGCCCTTCGCTGGCGTGGCGGTCATTCGGGGGTGCCCGTCACCGGCGTTCTTCCGGAGTACTCGCCGCTGATCGCGTCCGCGGTGCGGCGCACCTGCGGGAGCAGGGTGAGGAGTTCCTCGGCGGTGACGACGACGTTCGGCGCGGACACCGACAGCGCGGCGACCACCCGGCCGTCCGCGCCGCGCACGGGGGCCGCGACACAGTTGATGGACTCCTCGTGGCCGCCGAGGTCGGTGGCCCAGCCCTGTTCGCGCACCTGCTCCAACTCCCGCAGGAACGCGGTGGCGTTGGGGGTGGAACGGGCCGTGTACAGGGGATAGTCGAGCTTGTCCGCGAGGGCGCGGCGCTCGGGTTCGGTGAGGTCGGCGAGGAGCAGCTTGGCGACGGCGGCGACCGTGATGGCGACGGGCTTGCCGATGCGCGAGTACATGCGGACCGGGTAGCGGCTCTCGACCTTGTCGATGTACAGCACCTCGTTCTCCTCGTACACGGCGAGGTGGACGGTGTGGCCGCACCGCTCGTTGAGGCGGACGAGGTGGGGGTGGGCGATCTCGCGGATGTCGAGGTTCTCCATCGCCTCCTGGGCGAGGGCGAAGAGGCGGGCGCCGAGGCGGTAGCGCTGGTCGGACTGGCGGTAGACCAGGCCGTGCTCGTGCAGGGTGCGCAGGAGGCGCAGCGCCGTGGACTTGTGGACGCCGAGCCGGTCGGCGACCTGACCGAGGTCGGCGGGGCCCTCGGCGAGCAGCGGCAGGATGCTCAGGGCGCGGTCGACGGTCTGACTCATGGGGTGTTCGCCTCCTCCGGGGCCTCGTCGGCTTGCGTCCAGCCGGGGCCGAGTCGAAGTCTCCCCCATGCGTCGTCGGCCAGGGCGGCGAGCCGGTCGGCGTGGCTTCGGGCGGCCGGGGCGGCCAGGTCGCCGGGGGCGGTGAGGGCGGCTGCCGCCATGAGGTGGCCGTGCCGGAGGCGGTCGCGCATCGGAAGTCCACGGAGGGTGCCGGAGAGGAATCCGGCGGCGAAGGCGTCTCCGGCACCGACGTGGGAGACGACATCGACCCGCGGTGCCCGGACGAGGGTTGCCGTACCGTCGGCGTCCTCCATCCCGTCGGTGTTCCTGTCGAACGCGGCCGCTCCACCCCTGCCCTGCTTCACGACCACGACCTCCGGCCCGGGCAGCGCCTCCACGATGGCCCCGCCACCGCGCAGCCCCCAGGCCTGGCGCGCCTCGTCGTGTCCCACGAACACGATGTCGGCCGCGCGCGCCAGCTCCAGCAGCACCCGGGCGTCATCGGTGTCCCGCCACAGTCCGGGCCGGTGGTTCACGTCGAAGGAGACCAAGGGCCGCCCCTCGCCGGGCCTCACCAGCTCGCGTACCAGTTCCAGGCACCCCTTCGACAGCGCCGCCGTGATCCCCGAAAGGTGCAGCACCCGCGCCGCCCGGACCGCCTCCAGGTCGATGGTGTCCACGGTCATCGCGGATGCCGCCGACCCCGCCCGGTAGTACGCCACCTCGTGCTCGTCCGTCGCCCGGTCCCCCGCCGTGCGGAAGTACAGGCCGGTCGGGCGTCCCGGGTCCCGGCGGACGTGGGCGACGTCGACGCCGTAGGACCCGATCGTCTCGACCAGGTGGTCCCCGAATCCGTCCGCCCCCACCCGGCTCACCCAGCGCGTGGAGTGGCCGAAGGCCGCCAGCGCGCAGGCGACGTTGGACTCGGCTCCGCCGGTCCCGCGCTCGAAGGAGGGGACGTCGGCGAGGCGGCCCGGGCGGCTGGGGAGGAAGGTGACCATGGACTCGCCGAGCGCCACGACGTCCACAATGTCGGGGGCCTTGCGGGCTCCGGTGGCGGTCACGATCGTCGTAGCTCCTCGGTGGTGGGAGTCCGTTGACCCCGCGTGGCCGAGATGTTAGACAGCAGTGAGCGACATACGCAATGAACGTTGCAGATAGTGCAACGCGCCAGATGGGAGAGGCCTCATGGCCCAGGAAGCCGGTACCGAAGCACTCGCCCGACTCGCCGGGGAACGGGTCGACCACCGCTTCAAGGGCCTCCCGCCGGACGCCGTGGGCCTGACCGTCGCCGAGCTGGCCGCCCAGCGCCGCAACCTCTTCACCGACGGCTTCACCACCCCGGTGCTCGCGCTCTCCGCCGAGCGCCTGGAGCACAACCTGCGGCTCATGGAGACGTACGCCGCCCGGCACGGCCTCGCCTTCGCCCCGCACGGCAAGACGTCCATGGCTCCCCAGCTCTTCCGGCGCCAGATCGAGCACGGCGCGTGGGGCATCACCCTCGCGGTGCCGCACCAGGTGTGGGTGGCCCGGGCGTTCGGGACCGAGCGGATCTTCCTGGCCAACGAGCTGGTCGACGCGGTGGCCCTGCGCCGTGTCGCCGCCGACCTGGCGGCCGACCCCGGCTTCCGTTTCGTCTGCTACGTCGACTCCGTGCGCGGGGTCGAGCTGATGGACGCGGCCCTGCGCGGCGCGGCCCGCCCGATCGACGTCGTGGTGGAGCTGGGCGCGGGCGAGGGCGCCCGTACCGGTGTGCGCACGGAGGCGGACGCGCGGGCGGTCGCGGACGCGGTGGCGGGTGTGGAGACGCTGCGGCTGGTGGGCGTGGCGGGCTACGAGGCCCAGGTGCCCGGCGCCGCCCCGGAGCCGGTACGGGCCTGGCTGGGCCGGATGGTCGCGCTCGCCGCGGAGTTCGACAAGGCCGGGCTGTTCGCCGGGGCCGAGGAGATCGTGGTGAGCGCGGGCGGCAGCGAGTGGTTCGACGCGGTCGCCGACGTCTTCGCAGACGTCCCCGAACTCTCGCTGCCCGTCCTCAAACTGCTGCGCTCGGGCGCGTACGTCTCGCACGACGACGTGCACTACAGCAGGCTCACCCCGTTCAACCGGGTGCCCGAGGAGGGCGCGCTGGAGCCCGCGTTCCGGCTGTGGGCGCAGGTCGTCTCCCGCCCCTCCCCCGAGCAGGCCTTCGTCAACGCGGGCAAGCGGGACGCCGCCTACGACCTCGACCACCCGGTGGCCCACGTGGTGCGCCGGGACGGCCGCGAGCACCCGGCGGCCGGCATCGAGGTGACCGCCCTGTCCGACCAGCACCTCTGGCTGGGCACCGGCCCCGAGGCGGACGTAGAGGTCGGTGACTGGATCGGCTTCGGCCTGTCCCACCCCTGCACGTCGTTCGACAAGTGGCAGCTGATCCCGGTGGCCGAGGCGGACGGGACGGTCGTCGACTTCATCCGTACGTTCTTCTAGAGAACCGGGGAGTGCCGTGGAGGACCTCGTCATCCGTGACGCGGACGTCGTCGACGGCAGCGGTGCGGACTCCTACCGCGCCGATGTCGTGGTCGACGGCGGCCGGATCGTCTCGATCGTCAAGGAGGCCGCGGCGGCGGGCTGTCAACGGCCCCGGGCGATGCGCGAGCTGGACGCGGAGGGGCTCGTCCTGTCCCCCGGCTTCATCGACATGCACGCCCACTCCGACCTGGCGCTGCTGCGCGATCCCGACCACAGCGCGAAGGCCGCGCAGGGGGTCACACTCGAAGTCGTCGGCCAGGACGGTCTCTCGTACGCGCCGGTGGACGACCGCACCCGGGAGGAGGTCCGGCGGGCGATCACCGGCTGGAACGGCTACGGCGACGATCTCGACCTGGACTGGCGGACGGTCGGCGAGTATCTCGACCGGCTGGACCGGGGCATCGCCGTCAACGCGGCCTACCTGGTCCCGCAGGGCACGGTCCGCGCGCTCGCCGTCGGCTGGGAGGACCGCCCGGCCACGCCCGCGGAGCTGGACCGGATGCGGCAGCTGGTGGCGGAGGGGCTGGAGCAGGGCGCGGTCGGCCTGTCCTCGGGACTGACGTACACACCGGGGATGTACGCCGCGGACGCCGAACTGACCGAGCTGTGCCGGGTGGTGGCGGAGTACGGCGGCTACTACTGCCCGCACCACCGGTCCTACGGCGCCGGCGCCCTGGAGGCCTACGCCGAGATGGTGGCGCTGACCCGGGCGGCGGGCTGCCCGCTGCATCTGGCCCACGCGACGATGAACTTCGGCGTGAACAGGGGCCGGGCGCCCGAACTGCTGGCCCTGCTCGACGAGGCGCTGGACTCCGGCGCGGACATCACACTGGACACCTATCCCTACACCCCCGGCTCCACCACCCTGGCCGCGCTGCTGCCGAGCTGGGCGGGCGAGGGCGGCCCGGAGCGGGTCCTGGCCCGGCTCGCCGACCCGGCGACGGCCGCACGGATCCGGCACGACCTGGAGGTGACCGGCGCGGACGGCTGCCACGGCGTGCCGGTGGAGTGGGAGACGATCGAGATCTCCGGCGTGACCGCACCGGCCCTGGCGGACCACGTCGGCCGTACCGTCCGGGAGTCGGCGGACCTGCGCGGCGAGAGTCCCTGGACGACCGCGCGCCGTCTGCTGGTACACGACCGGCTCGGCACGACGGTCCTGCAGCACGTCGGCCACGAGGAGAACGTCCGCACGATCATGCGGCACCGCGCCCACACCGGCGGCTCGGACGGCATCCTGCGGGGCACCAAGCCGCACCCGCGGGCCTACGGCACCTTCCCCCGCTATCTCGGGCACTACGTACGGGAGTTGGGCGTGCTGACGCTGGAGGAGTGCGTCGCGCACCTCACGGCGCGGCCCGCGGCCCGGCTGCGACTGCCGGACCGCGGGCTGGTGCGCGAGGGTTACCGGGCCGATCTGGTGCTCTTCGACCCGCGGACGGTGTCGTCCCGCGCCACCTTCGCCGAGCCCCGCACGCTCCCGACCGGGATTCCGTACGTCCTGGTCGACGGCAGGTTCGTCATCGAGGACGGCCGGCGGACGGACGTGCTGGCGGGCCGGGCGGTGCGCCGTACACCGGTGTGACCGCCCGGCCCGGAGGGACTACGGCTTGGGCAGGGTGCAGCCGGAGGCGCTCAGGTTGAGCTTGTTGCCGGTCGTGAAGCAGGCCGGGATCTGGTAGGTCTCCTCGGCGTAGTTGATGCCCTCGCGGACGGTCACGTTGCCGCTCTCGTCCACCTCGCACGGGTTGTTCTCGGTGCAGCTCTCGCCGTCCTCGTTGCCCGTGTTGTTGACGGCGACGACGTTGCCGGTGGCCGTGTCGATCACCGGGGAGCCGGAGGTGCCGCCGATGGTGTTGCAGGCGGAGGTGTAGCGCATCGAGTCCTTCCAGGTCCAGCCACCCTCCTTGAGCCGGTACACGAACCCGTCCACGTTGCAGCTGTAGGTGCGCTTCCAGTAGCCGGAGACGACCTTGATGGCGGTGCCGGTGGCCGGGTGCGTGTTCTGCACGGTGAGCGGGCTGATGCCGTACGAGCTCTTGATCGCCGCGTAGGTCGTGGTCAGCCGGTAGATCGTGACGTCCGTGTCCGTCATGGTCGAGTAGACGACCTGGTTGGCGCGGAGCGTGGCGATCCGGCTGCCGGAGGCGTTCAGGAGGCCGAAGCTGCGGCTGGACGACTGGCCGGTGATGACCTCGCCCGGGTCCGGGAAGCCGGTCTCCAGGCAGTGGCCGTTGGTCATCACGAGCGCCGGGTCGCTGTCCGCGGAGTTCGGGAAGCGCATGACGGAACCGGAGCAGTTGCTGAGCGAGACGGTGCCGGCGTAGGTGACGGACACCGCCTTTGCCGTCTTGCCCTGGGGCGCGGCGACGGCGGGGGTCGCGCCGAGCCCGGCGATCGCCAGGGCGGACAGCGCGGCCAGGAGAGGCTTGTTCATGTGGGGGTCCCCTCTGCAGACATAAGCGACCGGAGATCTTCCGGCCGCCCACTGTCTTGTCATGAGCATTCTCATTAGAGGGGCATGGGTGGGCAAGGAGTTGTATGCGAACTGTTTTACCGACGGGGCGTCAATCCCGGGAATCCCGGGATCATCTGGGCTTCCTTCCGCCACCCCGGCCGTGCCCGTGGCCGCCGGGCACGGTCGTGGTCGCGGTCGCCGACGGGACCGCCGACGGGGTCGTCGCGGTCGGGCTGGGGGCGGCGGAGGTCTGCGCGCCCGGAGAGGCGGCCTGGCTCGCCGGACCGGCGGCCGGGGGCGCGCTGGACGTGGGCGCGGGGGACGGCGAGGTCCCGCCCGGGGTGCCTGCGGTGGCCGTGGCACTCGGCGCGCCGCTGTCCTTCAGCGTCGTCGCGGCACCGGAGTCGTCGGCGGAGACGCGGCCGCCCTTCGCGGGCTGCTGTCCCGCCGGGGAACCCGAGCCACCCGTCAGACCGGCGATCACGGCGACGACACCGGCCGCCCCGAGGACCCCCGCGACGGCGACCCGCCGCCGGCCGCCCTGCTTCCTGCGGCGCCGGAGATCGGCCCGGCCGCCGCCCGGCACATGAGGAGGCGGCCCGGCGGGACCGTCCGGCACGGACACCGCGGGCACCGCGGGCAGCTCACGGGTCTCGTCGTAGGCGTTCTGCCAGCCGTGGGCGGCGGCAGGGTCGGCGTACTCCTCGTACGACGGCGCCGGGGCGGCATGCGGGTGGTACACGTTCGACGGCTCCCCCGGCTCGCCGCCCGCTCCGTGCGCGCCGTACGTCTCCGCCCCGTGCTCACGATCGGTGGACATGGGCGGGAATTGTAGAGACGCGTGTGACTCCTGAGACAGCTACCGGCGATAACAGCACAAAGCTCCGAGTCTCACGTGTCGGAAAACACGACCCGTGAGGCGTTACCGGGCCGTAAGCTCACGGGCATGCAGGTGATCCAGTCGACCAAGCTCTCCAACGTCTGTTACGAGATCCGGGGCCCGGTTCTCGAGGAGGCTATGCGCCTGGAGGCAGCAGGTCACCGCATCCTGAAGCTCAACACGGGCAACCCGGCCGCCTTCGGCTTCGAGTGCCCGCCGGAGATCCTCGAGGACATCCTCCGCAACGTCTCCACCGCGCACGGCTACGGCGACGCCAAGGGCCTGCTGGCCGCGCGCCGGGCGGTCGTCATGCACAACCAGACCCTCGGCATCGAGACGGACGTCGAGCACGTCTACATCGGCAACGGCGTCTCCGAGCTGATCGTGATGGCGATGCAGGGCCTGCTGGACGACGGCGACGAGGTCCTCGTGCCGGCCCCCGACTACCCCCTGTGGACGGCGGCCGTCTCGCTGTCCGGCGGTACGGCGGTGCACTACCGCTGCGACGAGCAGTCGGACTGGATGCCCGACCTCGCCGACGTCGAGCGCAAGGTCACCGACCGCACCAAGGCGATCGTCATCATCAACCCGAACAACCCCACGGGCGCGGTCTACGACGAGGCCATGCTCAAGGGGCTGACGGACATCGCCCGCCGTCACAACCTGCTGGTCTGCTCCGACGAGATCTACGACAAGATCCTCTACGACGGCGCCACGCACACCCCGACGGCCAAGATCGCCCCCGATCTGCTCACCCTCACCTTCAACGGCATGTCCAAGGCGTACCGGGTGGCCGGCTACCGCGTCGGCTGGATGTCGATCTCCGGCCCGCGCGCGCACGCCGACTCCTACATCGAGGGCCTGACGATCCTGGCCAACATGCGGCTGTGCGCCAACATGCCGGGCCAGCACGGTGTGGTCGCCGCGCTCAGCGGACGCCAGTCGATCAACGATCTGGTGCTGCCGGGCGGCCGACTGAAGGAACAGCTGGACGTCGCCTACGAGCTGCTCACCCAGATCCCTGGCGTGACCTGCGTACGACCCAAGGGCGCGCTGTATCTCTTCCCGCGTCTCGACCCCAAGGTCTTCAAGATCAAGGACGATCGGCGGATGGTGCTGGACCTGCTGCGCCAGGAGAAGATCATGGTCGTCCAGGGCACCGGCTTCAACTGGCCCGAGCCCGATCACTTCCGTGTGGTGACCCTGCCGTCCGCCGGCGATCTCCGGGACGCGGTGACCCGGATCGGGAACTTCCTGGACGGATACAGCCAGCCGTAGCAGACGGAGACCGACGGACCGCAGTCCGTGACATGACTCAACTTTAGACGAAATCCAAGCTAGGATGGTTTCCTGTCAGAGCACAGGAGGCCATCCCATGTACGAACCGATCCGCACCAAGTCGGTCCACAGCACGATGGCCGGCACCCCTTCCGACTTTCCGCACCGGTCGCGCGAGGAGGAGCTGGACATCCAGCTGGCCGGACACCTCTCCGCGCTGCTCGCCGTCACCGACGACCTGTGCTCCCTGACCCCGTCGACCGATCTGGACGCGGCCGCAGAACGCCTCGCCGGCGAGGTCGGCCGACTGCGGGGAGGACGTACGCCATTGCGTGCGACGCCGACCGCGGCCGGTGACCCCGCCGCCCTTCACCAGCGCGCGCACGCTCTCGCCGGCCGCGCCCTCGTGGTCGCCGCCTCCCGGGCGGACACGGCGGCGGCGATCCTCGCGGCCGAGCGGATGGACGCCCACGCCGCCGCCCTGGCCGACCCGAAGGAACTCAGCGCGGCCCACTGACCCCGCCTCAGGGGCCCCCCGATCGGCCCCGGTCCGCGTGCACCCGCAGCGACGCGCGGACCGGGCGCCATGACCCGTGGCGTGACACGCGGAACAACTCGTCACCTGCAAGCAGCCGTTGACGCCGGTCCTGGATGCCGCGCCTCGGCTCTTGGCGCATCTCCTTCCCTCTCAGGGCATTGATGCCTGCATTCGGGTGGACTGCACACCACAATTGCCTGCCAAACGGCTGCATCATCACGAACGACTCGTAACGTCGGTGGAAATAATGGTGGTTCGGACTTCAGCACTGTCGGCACCGCCACGTTCTTTTCGGTGCCGACTGCCCGAGGTCAACCACATCCGTGGTCCCTCACTATTTCTACGAGATGTGAAAAAATGAGACGCAGGCGATTGTGGGCGGGACTTACCGGTGCGGCCGCGGTTGCGACCGGGGTGACCGCCTGGGCAGTTCAGTCACACCCGGCAACGACCCCGGAATCCGAGGACCTTTCAGTGAACCGAAAGGTCCAGGAGGCCAGTACGCTTTTCCAGAGCGCATTGCTGCAGGAGAAGTACCAGGATCCCGAAGGGGCGGCCAGAACCTACCAGCGGGTCCTGCAGCTCGACCCTCGTAACAAAATGGCCTGGTACAACCTGGGGGTCATCGCGCAACGGGACGGCAGAACAGCCGATGCCCGTGAGTCCTACGACAAAGCTCTGAAGATCGATCCGAAGTACGCCTCGGCCCTCTACAACGAGGCGATCCTGCTGAAGTCGAGCGACACCGACCGCGCCGTCGAACTCCTGAAGCGTGCCATCGCCGCAACGCCCAGGGCCTCCACGGCCCATCTCCAACTCGGCTGGATTCTGGCGCAGAAGCACCGTACCAACGAGGCCGAGGACGAGTTCCGCCGCGCCGTCGCAGCCGATCCCTCGCTGCTTTCCCAGGTCCCGGAACAGTTCCGGGACGACGTAAGCCCCACACCGAACTCAAGTCAGGCAGGTGCCACCGGATGACGTCGACCGCAACTCCCAGGTTCTCCGTCTTCACCCCCAGCCACCAGCCCCGTTTCCTCGACGAGTGCCTCAAGTCCCTGCAGGCACAGACCTGTCAGGACTGGGAGTGGATCGTCCTGCTCAACAACGGCGCCCGGTGGCGGCCGGAGCGACACGACGACCGGGTCCGGGTGGAGATCGCGGACAGTATCCGCGGTGTCGGGGCGGCGAAGCGCAGGGCCTGCGAACTGGCACGCGGCGAGGTCCTCGTCGAACTCGACCACGACGACCTCCTGGCGAAGGCATGCCTGGCGGAACTGGCCAAGGCGTTCGACGCACATCCCGAAGCCGTCTTCGTCTACAGCAACACCGCCCAGATCACCGAGGACGGCAAGCGGGACGACAGCCGCTTCAACGAGGCGCACGGCTGGAAATACGAGGACGTGCGCGTCGACGGCCGCAAGCTGCTCCAGGCCGTCTCCATGGAACCGACGCCGCACAACGTCTCCTACATCTGGTACGCGCCGAACCACGTGCGGGCGTTCCGCAAGGACAGCTACGTGAAGGCCGGCGGATACGACGCCACGCGCACGGTGCTGGACGACCAGGACCTGATGTGCCGTCTGTTTCACCTCGGCGACTTCCACCACATCCCCCGCTGTCTGTACCTGCAGCGGATGCACCCCGCGAACACCCAGCGCGATCCGCAGATCAACGCGCACATCCAGCGTGAGACGGTCGCCCTGTACGACAAGTACATCGAGGCCAACGCCCTCGCCTGGACGCACCGGCGCGAACTCCTCGCGCTGGATCTCGGCGCGGCCCACCGGAAGCCGCCCGGCTATCTGGGCGTGGACCAGTACCCCGGTGAGGGCGTCGACATCGTCGCGACCCTGCCCGGAAGGCTCGACCTGCCCGACAACTCGGTCGGTCTGATGCGGGCGGTGGACTTCCTGGAGCACGTGCCGGCGAAGGTGCCGCTGATCAACGAGCTGTACCGGCTGCTGGCACCGGGTGGCATGCTCCTCACCATGACGCCCAGCTCCGACGGCCGCGGCGCGTACCAGGACCCGACCCACGTCGCCTTCTACAACGAGAACTCGTTCTGGTACTACACGGACAACCAGTACCGTGCCTTCGTGCCCGAGATCGAGGCCAGGTTCCAGTCGTCACGGCTGGTCACCTACTTCCCGACCGAGTGGCACTCCCGGAACAACATCTCCTACGTCGTCGCCAACCTCATCGCGATGAAGGAGGGCTCCGAGCGGTGCGGAGGACCGCTGCTGGTCTAGGGCCGGCACGCGGAAGAGGAGCGCCCTGCGGACCGTCAGGTCCCGCAGGGTGCTCCGGTGTTCGGGGTCTTGCTCCCGCCGCTCAGGACGACGGACGTGCGCTGTTCGTGCGTGCCGCCGCGACCAGAGCGGTGAAGGGGGGCGTCACGAGGGCCGCAGCCAGTTGGTCGTCCCAGCGCGGGAGGGGGGCGAGGCCGCATCGAGCCCAATTGCCGTGGCCGAGGACACCGAAAGCCGGCCGGGCTGCCGGGCGCGGGAACTTCTCCGAGCCGACCGGACGGATCCGCTCCGGGTCGAGACCGGCGAGGCGGAAGGTCTCCCGCGCCAGGCCGTACCAGGTGGCACGACCGGCCGCCGTGCCGTGGTAGGTACCTGCCGGCGCCTGCCCGGCCAGGGCCGCACGGCCGAGGGCTGCCAGCTGCTGGGCGAGTGCGCGGGACCAGGTCGGCTGGCCGTGCTGGTCGGCCACCACGTCCAGGGTTTCGCGCCGGCTCGCCAGTTCGAGCATGCGGGCCACGAAATTGGGGCCGTGCGCGCCGTAGAGCCAGGCGGTGCGCACGATGTAACCGGTGTGCGGCAGCAGTTCGGCGACAGCCCGCTCCCCCACGGCTTTGCCGCGCCCGTACGCGTTGACGGGTGCCATCGGCGCGTCCTCGGGGTAGGGCCGTCGGCTGTCGCCCGGGAACACGTAGTCGGTGGAAACGTGCAGCAGGAGCGCGCCGCTGTCCGCGCAGGCCTGTGCCAGGTGGCGGACGCCCGTGCCGTTCACGGCCGTGGCTTCTGCCTCGGACCGCTCGGCGCCGTCGACGTCCGTCCAGGCCGCGCAGTTGACGACCACACGGTGGCCTGTGACGGCCGCACGGACGGCGACCGGGTCGGTGACGTCCAGCTGGTCACGGCCCAGTCCCGTGACCACGGCGCCCGGATGGGCCGCGAGCACGGCCAGCACGTCCTGCCCGAGGAGCCCGCGCGCGCCGGTAACCAGCCATTCGGTGCTCACCGGAGCCCGGCCCTCTCCTTGAGCGGCGCCCACCAGGAGCGGTGTGCGCGGTACCAGGAGACCGTCGCAGCCAGACCCTCGGCGAAGTCCACCTGCGGTGTGTACCCGAGCTGTTCGCGGATCTTGCTGTCGTCCAGCGAGTAGCGCAGGTCGTGGCCCTTGCGGTCGGCCACGTACGCGACCCGGTCCCAGCCCGCGCCGACCGCGTCCAGCAGCAGGCCGGTGAGCTTGTGGTTGCTCAACTCGGTCCCGCCGCCGATGTGGTAGACCTCCCCGGCCCTGCCGCCGTCCAGGACCAGGTCGATGCCCCGGCAGTGGTCGGAGACGTGCAGCCAGTCGCGCATGTTGCGGCCGTCGCCGTACAGGGGAACTTCCTGCCCGTCGAGCAGGTTGGTGATGAAGAGCGGGATGACCTTCTCGGGAAACTGGTACGGCCCGTAGTTGTTCGTGCACCGGGTGACCACGACGTCCAGGCCGTGGGTGCGGTGGTGGGCGAGCGCCAGCAGATCGGAGCCGGCCTTCGAGGCGGAGTAGGGGGAGTTCGGCGCGAGCGGCCACTCCTCGGTCCACGAGCCTTCGCCGATCGAGCCGTACACCTCGTCGGTGGAGACGTGGACGAAGCGGCCGACGCGGTGGCGGCGGGCCGCGTCCAGAAGCACCTGGGTGCCCATCACATTCGTACAGACGAACGGACCGGCCCCGTCGATAGACCGGTCCACATGCGACTCCGCCGCGAAATGCACCACCGCGTCCTGACCCGCCATCACCTGGTCGACCACGTCCGGGTCACAGATGTCGCCCCGGACAAAGGTGTAACCCGGGTGTTCCGCCACCGGCGCCAGATTGGACTCGTTTCCCGAATAGGTGAGTTTGTCGAGAACGGTGACACGTGCAGCCGGATCGGTTCCCATCCGTTGGCGGACATATTCCGAACCGATGAATCCGGCGCCGCCGGTCACGAGGATACGCATGACTCTCCGATTTTCTCTTCACTCAGCGTTCGGAACCGGTGACATTCCCGGCTGCGGGCACCCACCCCTCACGCTACTCAAGGCCGCGGGACGTTCCCGGCAGGCTGGGCCGATTCAGGACGATGTCGTCGAACTCGACGCCGCGTGTGCCGCGAGGCCGGAAGCGGGGCGGAACGCGGGCGGTGCCCCGAGGCCGAAGCCTCGGGGCACCGTCACTCTTTCCGAAGTGGAGCGGGCAGTCAGTACCCCACCGCCGCTCACGCTACGGGTCAGGGGCTGCAGATCACGAAGGCCTGCACGCCGGCGGGATCGGTGGTGGCAGCCGTCCACGCTGTGGCAGGGCTGCCGCCGGTCGGCTGGCTCTGGTACACGGTGCCAGTGGGGGTGAGAGTACCGGCCTGGTATCCGCCGCCGAGGGCCTGGCCCGTGGTGCAGGTGGCAGTCGACGTCGGTCCCAGAGGTCCGGTCACGACGGCGGTGGTACCCAGGGCACCCTGCGCGCCCTGGAAGCCCTGCGGACCCTGCACACCGACGCCCTGGACACCCTGGGCACCAACATCGCCCTGAACACCCTGGAAGCCCTGCGGACCCTGGACACCGACGTCACCCTGGACACCCTGGGCACCAACATCACCCTGGACACCCTGGACACCGACGTCACCCTGGACACCCTGGAAGCCCTGCGGACCCTGGACACCGACAT
>NZ_VISR01000006.1:0-306795 GCF_007827595.1 Streptomyces sp. BK340 | reverse complement strand
CACCGACATCGCCCTGGACACCCTGGGCACCAACATCACCCTGGACACCCTGGACACCGACGTCACCCTGGACACCCTGGAAGCCCTGCGGACCCTGGACACCGACATCGCCCTGGACACCCTGGGCACCAACATCACCCTGGACACCCTGGACACCGACGTCACCCTGGACACCCTGGAAGCCCTGCGGACCCTGGAAGCCCTGGAAGCCCTGGAAGCCCTGGACGCCCTGCAAGCCCTGCACGCCGACACCGGCGTCGCCCTGGAAACCCCGCGGGCCCTGGACGCCGACGTCGCCCTGCGCACCCTGCGGACCCGTGGCACCGGTCAGGCCGTTCGAACCCGTGGCACCCTGTGGGCCTGTAGGACCGGTGGCACCCGTGGAGCCCGTGGCACCAGTGTCGCCCTGCGGGCCCTGCGGGCCCGTGGAGCCGGTGGTCCCGGTGGCGCCCTGAGAACCCTGCGGACCCGTGGCACCGGTCAGACCGGTCGAACCCGTGGCACCCTGCACACCCGGGTCACCCTGAGCACCCTGCACGCCGACACCGACGTCACCCTGGAAGCCCTGCGGACCCTGCACACCCGGGTCACCCTGAGCACCCTGCACGCCGACACCGACGTCACCCTGGAAGCCCTGCGGACCCTGGACACCGACATCACCCTGGACACCCGGGGCACCCTGCACGCCCGGGTCACCCTGAGCACCCTGCACGCCGACACCGACGTCACCCTGGAAGCCCTGCGGACCCTGGACACCGACATCACCCTGGACACCCGGGACACCCTGGACACCCGGGTCACCCTGAGCACCCTGCACGCCGACGCCGACGTCACCCTGGAAGCCCTGCGGACCCTGGGCACCGACATCACCCTGGACACCCGGGGCACCCTGCACGCCGACACCGACGTCACCCTGGAAGCCCTGCGCACCCTGCACGCCCGGGTCACCCTGAGCACCCTGCACGCCGACACCGACGTCGCCCTGCGCACCCTGGACGCCCGGGTCACCCTGAGCACCCTGCACGCCCACACCGACGTCACCCTGGAAGCCCTGCGGACCCTGGACACCCGGGACACCCTGGACACCCGGGTCACCCTGAGCACCCTGCACGCCGACACCGACGTCACCCTGGAAGCCCTGCGGACCCTGGACACCGACATCGCCCTGGACACCCTGGGCGCCAACGTCACCCTGCGAGCCCTGAACACCCTGGAAGCCCTGCGGACCCTGGTTACCGGGCGTTCCCTGGACACCCCCGGGTGAACCCTGCGGACCGGTGTCACCCCGGTCGCCCTTGTCACCCTTGTCGCCCTTGTCGCCCTGCGGGCCCTGGACACCCGGGACACCCTGCGGGCCCTGGGGGCCGGTGTGGCCACGCGGGCCCTGAGGGCCCTGAGGGCCGTGGTCGTCGTCGTCGCCGTACGGGTCGGCCTTGCCCTTGCCGTGGTCGGCACTCACGGCACCCTTCGGGCCGGGCAGCCCCACACTGCTGTTCACGCCGGACCGATGGATCGCGTCGGCAACGGCCACCGCGCTCGGAGCGATATTGAGCACGACGGCAAGCGCGCCCACGGAAACCATGGTCGCGGATTTGACGCGTGAACTCCGCATTGTTTTACGGCTCACTGAGAACCTTCCTCGCGAAACTTGGGGAAGTGGCCACATCGCAAGCGCACATACTGAGTACGCTGCCCCGGACGGGGCCACTGACAGAGCCATTGTTCACTCCCAGCCGCGGAATGAATACGAATCTGCCCCTGGCATAGTCCAATATCACCCGAGTGGCCTCAATGAGCAGAAATAGCGCAGGGCACTCCAAGAATTCCGACTCAATGGAACTCGGCGCCTGCAAGACTTCCGCGATACGCACTGCAGGCCTCGAAGGAGGGCAGCAGGCCCTGCCGTTCGGCCTCCTCCAACGTGGGCGCCGCCGCGTCCTTGCCGGAGAGACGTGGTACGAGATCCTCGGGCCAGGCGATGGCCAGCGAAGGGTCGAGCGGATTGATCCCGAACTCCCTCTGCGGCGCGTACCCCTCCGAACACAGGTAGATGACCGTGGAGTTGTCATCCAGCGCCATGAAGGCGTGACCCAGCCCTTCCGACAGATAGACGCAACGGTGCGTGGTGTCGTCCAGCCGAACCGCCTCCCATTTCCCGAAAGTCGGGGAGCCGGTGCGGATGTCGACCACCACGTCGAGCACGGCGCCGCTGACGCACGTCACATACTTGGCCTGTCCCGGTGGAACCGACGCGTAGTGGATACCACGGAGAGTGCCGCGGAGGGAGCGGGAGCAGTTGGCCTGCGCAAGGCGGAGCCCCTGGCCGAGAGAATCGAGGAATCTCTCGGCCTTGAACCACTCATGGAATCGGCCCCTGTCGTCCGCGAAGACAGTGGGCGTGTCCACCCAGGCCCCTTCAATTCCCAGTGGTCGCATGTGACCACTTCCTTCCATCACGCTGCTGTTCTTGCCGAACTTGACGTCCGTGTCTTCGGGACGTCAGCCGCGCGACTTTAGTCAGGAGAAGGGTGCCGTCACGCAAATGCTCCGGGACCGGTGCCCAGCAGTTCTCCGCCACGCGATCCGGCGTCTCCGCTGCTCCGTGGGGGCCCGACCAGGCACGGGGAATCCTCCAAAAGCCCCAGCAGGTAATGGCCGTACCCACTCTTGAGCAGCGGCCGGGCCAGCTCCCGGAGCCGGTCGTCGTCGATCAGGCCGGCCCGCCAGGCAGCCTCCTCGATACAACCGACCTTGAAGCCCTGGCGCTCCTCGATCACCCGGACGAATTCCGACGCCTGCACCATGGAGGTGAAGGTTCCGGTGTCCAGCCAGGCCGTGCCCCGGTCGAGCCGGGTGACGTTCAGTTCCCCGGCCTCCAGATAGACGCGGTTGAGGTCGGTGATCTCCAACTCGCCCCTGGCGCTCGGCCGAAGGCCGTGCGCGATCTCCACGACCCGGTTGTCATAGAAGTACAGTCCGGGTACGGCGTACCGCGACTTGGGCCGGACCGGTTTCTCCTCGATGGACAGCACCCGGCCCCGCTCGTCGAACTCCACGACACCGTAGGCCGAGGGGTTGGCGACCTGGTAGGCGAACAACCTGCCGCCCTTCAGATCGTCGTAGCGGGCCAGCCGTGTTCCCAGGCCGGTGCCGTGGAAGATGTTGTCCCCCAGAATCAGCACGACCGGTTCGTCGCCGATGAAGTCGGCCCCCAGGACGAGAGCGTGAGCGATACCCTCCGGGCGTTCCTGCGCCGCGTATTCCAGCCGCAGGCCCAGTTGAGCGCCGTCGCCGAGCAACCGGCGGAACTGGTCCTGGTCGTCGGGGGTGGTGATGATCAGAATCTCCCGGACGCCTGCCATCAGCAGGGTGGAAAGCGGGTAGTAGATCATCGGTTTGTCGAAAACCGGCAGCAGCTGCTTCGACACCGAACGGGTCAACGGCCACAGCCTTGAGCCGGTACCCCCGGCCAGCAGAATTCCGCGCACGGGATCACCATAGGCGAATTGCCCGTAGATGCACCTTTCGCGCGACGCGTGGCGTGTACCGACCTGCGTCTGCGCCGGGCCATGTGCCGACGGGGCCCGCCCCGTACGCCGTTGTACGGTGCGGGCCCCGGGCCTCTTCGTGGTGCCGTCACCACGGCCGGCCGTGACGATCGCTGGTCAGGGCATCCCAACCGGCCGTGGAGTCTTGTCCGCGGGTCTCAGCCCAGGCGCTCGACCAGCGCGCGGTACTGGTCCCACAGCTCCTTCGGAGTGTGGTCGCCGAAGGTGTTGAGGTGGTCGGGGACGAGGGCCGCCTCCTCGCGCCAGATCTCCTTGTCGACCGTGAGCAGGAAGTCCAGGTCGGACTCGGCCAGCTCCAGGCCGTTCGTGTCCAGCGCGTCCCGGGTCGGCAGGACGCCGATCGGGGTCTCGACGCCCTCGGCCTTGCCGTCCAGGCGCTCCACGATCCACTTCAGGACGCGGCTGTTCTCACCGAAGCCCGGCCAGACGAACTTGCCCTCGTCGTTCTTCCGGAACCAGTTGACGTAGTAGATCTTCGGCAGCTTGGACTGGTCCTTGTCCTTGGCCACGTCGACCCAGTGGGCCATGTAGTCGCCCATGTTGTAGCCGCAGAACGGGAGCATCGCGAACGGGTCGCGGCGCAGCTCGCCGACCTTGCCCTCGGCGGCGGCGGTCTTCTCGGAGGCCACGTTGGCGCCGAGGAAGACGCCGTGGTTCCAGTCGAAGGACTCGGTCACCAGCGGCACCGCGGTGGCGCGGCGGCCGCCGAAGAGGATCGCCGAGATCGGCACGCCCTTCGGGTCCTCCCACTCCGGCGCGATGATCGGGCACTGGGAGGCCGGGACGGTGAAGCGGGCGTTCGGGTGGGCGGCCGGGGTCTCGGACGCCGGCGTCCAGTCGTTGCCCTTCCAGTCGGTCAGGTGGGCCGGGGACTCCTCGGTCATGCCCTCCCACCAGACGTCGCCGTCGTCGGTGAGCGCGACGTTGGTGAAGACCGCGTTGCCCCACAGCGTCTTCATCGCGTTGGCGTTGGTGTGCTCACCGGTGCCGGGCGCGACGCCGAAGAAACCGGCCTCGGGGTTGATCGCGTACAGGCGGCCGTCCTCGCCGAAGCGCATCCAGGCGATGTCGTCGCCGATGGTCTCCACGGTCCAGCCGGAGATCGTGGGCTCCAGCATGGCGAGGTTGGTCTTGCCGCAGGCGCTCGGGAAGGCGGCGGCGACGTACTTGGACTCGCCCTGCGGCGGGGTGAGCTTGAGGATCAGCATGTGCTCGGCCAGCCAGCCCTCGTCACGGGCCATGACGGAGGCGATGCGCAGGGCGTAGCACTTCTTGCCGAGCAGCGCGTTGCCGCCGTAGCCGGAGCCGTACGACCAGATCTCGCGGCTCTCCGGGAAGTGGGAGATGTACTTGGTCTGGTTGCAGGGCCACGGGACGTCCGCCTCGCCGGCCTCCAGCGGGGCACCGAGCGAGTGGACGGCCTTGACGAAGAAGCCGCTGTCGCCCAGCTCGTCCAGGACGGCCTGGCCCATGCGCGTCATCGTGCGCATGGAGACGGCGACGTAGGCGGAGTCGGTGATCTCCACGCCGATCGCGGACAGCGGGGAGCCGAGCGGGCCCATGCAGAACGGGACGACGTACATCGTCCGGCCCTTCATCGAGCCGCGGAACAGGCCCTTCTCACCGGCGAAGATCTCCCGCATCTCGGCGGGGGCCTTCCAGTGGTTGGTCGGGCCGGCGTCCTCCTCCTTCTCCGAGCAGATGAAGGTCCGGTCCTCGACGCGCGCGACGTCGGTCGGGTCGGAGGCGGCGTAGTAGGAGTGCGGGCGCTTGATCGGGTCGAGCTTCTTGAAGGTCCCCTTGTCGACGAGCTCCTCGCACAGTCGCTCGTACTCGGCCTCGGATCCGTCACACCAGACCACGCTGTCCGGCTGGGTCAGTTCGACGATCTCGTTGACCCACGAGATCAGTTCCTGGTGGTTGGTGGGGATGACGGTGGGAGCCGCGATGTCGCGCGCCACGATTGCTCCTAATTGAGGGATTTTATGTCTTGTCGCCCCGTGGGGGCTGCGACCCGGACGCTTCGTAGCTGCTCATCCGGTGCCGACCGCACTCATTTGATCATCCGATTCTAGTGCCCATCTGTCCAGAGGGCATCACAGGTGAGCAACGTGAGGAATCCCACGGTTTCCGTGATTCTTTGCGTGCACGTGGAGTTCAACAGAAGGACTTTTTGCGTTACGGCCACTCACGAGGGCGCGCTCACACACGACTTACGGCGCCGTAGGTACCATGCCCCGCATGACTGCGCCCGTCCCCGACGCGCCCACGGACTCGCCGGCCGCCGGCCGCGGTCCCACCGCGCTCTCCCTGCCGCACCCGGCCAAGCCCAGGCTCCGCGGCTGGCTGCACCTCGGCATGTTCCCGGCCGTACTCATCGCGGGGCTGGTACTCACCGCCCTCGCCGACTCCACCAGAGGCCGCATCGCCTGCGGGATCTACGTCCTGACGGCATGCCTGCTCTTCGGCGTCAGCGCCCTGTACCACCGGGGCAACTGGAGCCCCCGGATGGACGGCGTCCTGCGCCGCCTCGACCACGCCAACATCTTCCTGATCATCGCGGGCACCTACACCCCGCTGACCATGCTGCTGCTGCCCGGCGCCAAGGGCCAGTGGCTGCTGTGGAGCGTCTGGGCCGCGGCCGCCGCGGGCATCGTCTTCCGCGTCTTCTGGGTCGGCGCCCCGCGCTGGCTCTACACCCCCTGCTACATAGCGATGGGCTGGGCGGCCGTCTTCTTCCTGCCCGACTTCATGCGCACCGGCGGCATCGCCGTCCTGGTCCTGGTGATCGTCGGCGGCCTGCTCTACAGCGCGGGCGGCGTGATCTACGGCATCAAGCGCCCGAACCCCTCGCCGCGCTGGTTCGGCTTCCACGAGGTCTTCCACTCCCTCACCCTCGCCGCGTTCGTCGTCCACTACGTGGGCATCTCGCTGGTGGCCTACCAGCACTCATAGCCCTTTCGAGCAGCCCTCTCCGGCCACGGCGCCTCCGCCGTGGCCGTTTTTCATGCCCTGACAACGTATCCCTATTGACGTCTACCATCTTTTGAGAGCTACTCTCATTTCATGGTTACTGTCATCCAGACCGACGAGACGCGGCACGACCCCCGCCGCTGGTGGGCCCTCGGGGCCCTGGTCGCGAGCATGCTCACGCTCGGCTTCGACATGACGATCCTCAACGTGGCGCTGCCGACCATGGCGGAGCAGCTCGGCGCCACCACCGGCCAGCAGCAGTGGATGGCGGACGCGTACGTCGTCGTGTTCGCCGCGCTGATGCTCCCGGCCGGACTGCTCGGTGACCGGTTCGGACGGCGGCGGATGCTGATCACCGGGCTCGGGATCTTCCTGGCCGGCTCCCTCGTGGGCGCCCTGGCCGGGGACGTGAACTGGGTGATCGCCGCCCGCACCGTCATGGGCGTCGGCGCCGCGCTGATCACGCCGCTGGCGATGTCCGTGCTGCCGTCCCTGTTCACGCCCGACGAGCAGGGCAAGGCCCTCGGCCTCGTCTCCACCGGCTCGGCCCTGGGCCTGCCGCTGGGCCCGATCATCGGCGGCTGGCTGCTCGACCACTTCTGGTGGGGCTCGGTCTTCCTGATCAACATCCCGATGGTCGCGCTCGGCATCCTCGCCTGCGTCCTGCTGCTGCCCGAGACGTGCGACCCGGCCTCCCCCGCGGTCGACTCCCTCTCCACCGTGTTCACCACGGCCGGGCTCGGCGCCCTCATCTACGCGATCATCGAGGCCCCCGACCGCGGCTGGGGCGACCCGCTGATCCTCGCCGTGTTCGCGGCAGCCGCGTGCCTGGTCACCGGGCTGGTGCTGCGCTCGCGCCGGGTCCGGCGCCCCATGCTGGACATGAGCCTGCTCGCACAGCGCGGCTTCCTGCTCAACGCCGTCGCCGCGACCCTGGTGATGTTCGTGCTGTCCGGCCTGATGTTCGTGCTGCCGCCCTATCTCCAGGCCGTCCTCGGCAACGACACCCTCGGCACCGGTGTCCGAATGCTGCCGATGGTCCTCGGCCTGTCCGTCGCGGCGAAGCTCGCTCCCCCGCTCGCCGGCCGCTTCGGGTCGCGCGCCACGGTCAGCGCGGGCCTGGTGGTGCTGGCCTTCGCCGCCCTGCTCGGCAGCCGTACGACGACGGACTCGGGCTACGGCTTCACCGCCCTGTGGCTCACCGTCGCCGGCCTCGGTTTCGGCTGCGCGCTCGTGCCGTCCATGACCGGCGCCCTCGCGACCCTGCCCCGCGACCGGGCCGGCAGCGGCTCCGGACTGCTGATGACCCTGCGCCAGGTCGGCTCCGCGATCGGCATCGCCCTGCTCGGCAGCCTGCTGGCCAACGTCTTCCGCGACCGGCTCGACGTGACCGGCCTGCCCGCACCGGCCGCCCACACGGCCGGGGACTCGGTGGTCGCCGCGCATCTGATCGCCGAGAAGGCGGGCTCCGCCCACCTCGCCGCCTCCGCGAACGGCGCGTACGTCCACGGCATGGGCGTGGTGCTGCTGGTGTGCGGCGCCGCCGCCCTGGTCTCCGCGCTGCTGGCGGCGGCGTTCCTGCCGAACACCCCGGCCGCTCGGCGCACGGAACGTGAGGAGGTCCCGGCCGTGGCCGCCCCCGCGGGAGATGCCGGACAATGACGGGCATGACGGCCGCTCACTCCCCCGCCTCCGCCGCCGACCGCCCCCGCCTCGGTCTGCGCGAACGCAAGAAGATCAAGACCCGTGAGGCGATCCGCGCGGCGATGTACTCCCTGGTCGAGGAGCAGGGGTACGACGCCACCACGATCGACCAGATCGCCGACCGGGCGGAGGTGTCGCCGTCGACCGTCTTCCGCTACTTCCCCACCAAGGAGGACATCGTCCTCACGGACGAGTACGACCCGTTCATCCTGGCGGAGATCAGGCAGCGGCCCGCGGAGGAACCCTGGGCGGACACCATCCGGCACGCGCTGCGGCGGGCGGTGCGGCAGGCCGTCGACGAGGACCAGCGGATCCTGCGGCTGCGGACGCACCTGATGGTCCAGGTCCCCGCGGTGCGCTCGCGCATGATGGAGAGCATGTCGGTGACCGGCCACATGCTCTGCCAGGTCATCGGCGAGCGCACCGGCCGCGATCCGGAGAGCCTGGAGGTGCGGGTCTACGCCATGTCGCTGATCGGCGGCCTGATGGAGACGTCCATGTACTGGGCCGAGCACGGCCAGCGGGACGACTTCGAGAGTCTCGTCGACCGCACCCTGGGCGTCCTCGAACACGGTCTCTCCGCCGAAAAACCCTGAGGCCCCGGCCCGGCCCCGTGCCATCCTGACGATGTGAACGGACCCGAGATCCACGTCGAAGTCGCCCCCGCCCTGCAGCTTTTCGTGCCGCCCGTGCGGCGTGCGGGCGCCACCGCCCTGGGTACGGACGGCGTCTCGACCCTCGGCCACGTGGTCGAGTCCCTCGGGATCCCGCTGACGGAGGTCGGCGCCCTGGTGGTGGACGGCCGCGAGGTGCCGCCGTCGCACATCCCGGCGGCGGACGAGCGCGTCTCGGTCCGTGCCGTGCAACGCCCCCAGCAGGTCCCCGGCGCCCCGCTGCGCTTCCTGCTCGACGTCCACCTCGGCACCCTCGCCCGCCGGCTGCGGCTGCTCGGCGTGGACACCGCGTACGAGTCGACCGACATCGGCGACCCGGCGCTGGCCTCCCGCTCGGCCGCGGAGAAGCGGGTCATGCTCAGCCGCGACCGGGGCCTGCTGCGCCGCCGCGAGCTGTGGGCCGGGGCGTACATCTACAGCACCCGCCCCGACGACCAGCTGCAGGACGTCCTCGGCCGCTTCGCCCCGGACCTGCGCCCCTGGACCCGCTGCACCGCCTGCAACGGCCTGCTGAAGGAGGCCACCAAGGAGGAGCTGGCCGACCGTCTCAAGGGCGGCACGCAGCGCTCGTACGACGTCTTCGCCCAGTGCACGGAATGCGGCCGCGCCTACTGGAAGGGCGCGCACCACGACCAGCTGGAAGCCATCGTGGAGCGCGCCATCGCCGACCGGGGCTAAGCCCTGCGGGTGTCTCCCTTCCCGCAGGCCACGCCGTCCCCGTTGCGGTCGAGACCCAGCGGGTCGTCACCGCCGTTGACCTCCAGGCGGCCGTAGTGGTTCTGCTTCAGCCAGGCGCAGCGGGCGGCGGTCGTCTTCTTCACCTGGGCCGGGAAGACCGTCGGCACGCACACGTTGACCGAGCCGTAGTGCCGGTCGCAGCCGGAGATCGTCGGGCTGACCTTCTGCGACGTCCGCCTCTTGCCCGGCCCCGAGACCTTGCCCGACAGGGAGTCGGCGAAGGAGTGGACGTGCGGGGAGGCGGCCGAGGCGCTGAGCGCGGCCGGTCCCTGCAGGTGCACCCACCTGGCCACCGACGGCACCCCGTTCGCGTCCACCGCGAAGAGCATGTACCAGCCGGGCGGGGCCAGGTTGGGGTTGCTCGTCACGTTCAGGTCGACGTTGTTGCCGTCGACGGACAGCGGCAGGTCGACGAAGCGCTGGTTCGGGTCGGAGGAGTGGGTGACCGCGGCCGGGCGGATCAGCTCGGCCTTGGCGATGGGCCGGTCGACCGTGATCCGCTGGGTGTCGCCGTACTTCCACTCCTGGTTGATCACCGAGGTGATCGTCGGGCGGGTGCCCTTGTAGAGGTAGGGCGGGGTGTAGATCGACACGTTGTGGTTCCAGGTGCCGTTGCCCGGGTTGTCGCCGGTGGCCATCACCCGGCCGTCGGGGAGCAGGAACGCGGAGGAGTGGTAGCCGCGGGACTCGGGGTCGGCGGCGACGGCCTCGAAGCGGTTGGCGGCCGGGTCGTAGATCGAGGACTCGTACACGGGGTTGGCCCGGTTGTGCAGGGCGCCGCCCGTCTCCAGCACCTTGCCGTCGGGCAGCAGGACGGCGGAGACGTACATCTTGCCCTGGTTGCCGGTCTCGGCGACCTTCCCGTTGCCGAGGTCCACCGTGCCCTGCGGGATCGGCGGGCCGGCGACGTACGACGGGTTCGCCTGCTTGAGGTCGATCAGGTCGGTGAGGCGGTTGGCGTCGGGGTTGGACTCGATGTTGCCGCCGCCGATGGTGAGGACCTTCTGGTCCTGCGCCGGGGGCAGCAGCACGCTCGCCGACTGGTCCCGCTCGTCCTTGTTCTGCAGCCCCGGGATCTGGGTGACCGTGTTGGCGTCGTAGTCGTAGACCGCCGAGCCGGTGCCGGGGATGTTGTTGCCGAAGACATGGCTGCCCGTGTAGAAGAGGCGGCCGTCCTGCATGAGGACCATCGACGGGTACAGACCCCAGTACGACCAGGTCTGGTTGACCTTCCACAGCGGCAGCCACTGCTGGTCCTTGTCCGACCAGCGCTCGGCGGTCACCGATCCGCTGGAGTCCTCGCGCAGACCGCCGAAGGAGACGACGTCACCGTTGCCCAGCTCGGTCGCCGACGGGTACCAGTGGCCGTCGTTGAGGTCGTTGGTCTTGCTGTAGGTCTCGGTATTCGGGTCGAAGATGTACGAGTCCTTGAAGCCCTCGTACCCGTGCCCGCCCGGAACCGGGTACGCCTTGTTGCCGCTCATGACGAGGACCCGCCCGTCCTGGAGCTGCACATGGCCCGCGCAGAACATGTCCTTGGGCGTCGGGACGACCTTGTAGGTGCCGTTCGCAGGGTCGTACACCGCCGAGGTGAAGGTGCCCGCGGCGAAGTTCTCCTCGCTGTTGCCGGAGCCGGCGATCAGCAGCACCTTGCCGTTGTTGAGGACGACGGAGTGCATGGAGCGGACCGGGTTCTGCGTCGGCAGCACGGACCAGCTTCCGTTGGCGCAGATCTGCTTCGTGGCCGTGCACGACGGGGGCGGGACCGTGTCCGGGACCTGGTCCATCGTGTAGTCGTCGGTGGTCGCCGAACCGGTGCCGTACACCGACACACCCCAGGTGATGCGGTCGGTACCGGCCGGGATTCCCGGCGTGCGGACCGTGGCCTGCGTCCAGCTCGACGACATGTCCAGGGTCTTGAGGTCGGTCCAGTACTGCCAGCCGGCGGTCGCGTCGTGCCGGAACAGGGTGATGTTGGCGTCGGGTGTCGTGGTCTTGTACCAGAGCCCGAGGTCGTACTGCTTGCCGACGGTCACCACCGGCGCGCACGCGGTGGACTCGGTGATCAGCGCCTTTCGGTCGCCGTCCACCCGGCGGGTCAGCGTGACCTTCATGGCCTTGGCGCCGGAGTGCGCGTCGGGCGTGGTCTGGAAGCTGAAGTCGTTGTCGCCCCAGCCGGACTTCTCCCAGCAGTACGGCATGCCGTCCGTCCCGGCGGTCTCGAAGCCCGGGTTCTTGACCAGGTTGGCGGCCACGGCGCTCTGCGGCGAGGTGAGGAGCAGACCGGCGGTCAGGGCCCCCACCCCGACCAGCGCGGTCCGTCTGCGGTGTTTGTTCACACGGCTCTCCTTGGGGTTGTACGGTCCCCCCGCCTGCGCGGGAGATAGACCAGCGCCTCGGTCCCGACGAAGCGCAGGACGAACGTCATCACCAGCGCGAACGCGGTGGCCGGCAGCGCACCCATCCCGAACCGGTCGACGAGCAGCGCGATCAGCGGGATGCGCAGCACCAGGTCCGCGTTGGCGAGGAGCGCGAACCGGCCGAGCCGGTCCCACCAGCGCCGGTGCGCGCGCCGGTCGCGGAACAGCAGCTGCTCGATGAGCAGGAAGTTCCAGGCGACGCCGAGCTGGTTGGCGAGGATCTCGGCGGGGACGTAGTGCAGGCCGAGCACGGTCAGCGCCCACAGTCCGACCAGGTTCGGCACGAAGCCGCTCGCCCCGATCAGCCCGAAGCCGACCATGCGGGCGACCGGCGAGGCGGTGCGCAGCCCAACCAGGTGGCGCAGGAAGCGGAAGCCCTCCTGCGCGGTCGACTTGGACTCGCCCGCGAACCGGTCCTGGAAGACGAACGGCACCTCGGCGACCTGCCGGGGACGGCTGCGTACGGCCAGCTCGAGGAGGATCTTGTAGCCGAGCGGCTTGAGCACGTCGGCGGTGACCACGCTGCGCCGGATGGCGAAGAAGCCGCTCATCGGGTCGCTGATGCCGTGCAGCCGGCGCGGGAACAGCGCCTTGGTCAGCCAGGTCGCACCGCGCGAGACGGCCACCCGGTAACTGCCGGCGAGTCCGGCCCGGCTGCCGCCCTTGATGTACCGGGAGGCGACCACGAGCCCGGCGTTCGTCCGCTCGCCGGTGGCCACCAACTCCGGTACCAGGGAAGGTGGATGCTGGCAGTCGCCGTCCATGACGACGATCCAGTCCGAGGACGCCGCCTTCAGCCCCTCGACCACCGCCCCGCCGAGACCGCCGGCCGGCTCCTCGCGGTGCAGCACGGCCACCGGGAACGGGCAGTCCTGCGCGGCCGCGCGGATCACCTCGGGGGTGTCGTCGGTGGAGTCGTCCACGAAGACGACCTCGCAGGGCAGCCGCGCGGGCACCGACTCGGTGATCTGGTGCAGCAACTGCCGTATGTTCGCCGACTCGTTGAAGGTCGGTACGACGATGGTGACGGCACCGGGTTCGGCGACTTCCGCGGCGTCCAGGCCCTCGGCGGGAACCGCGTACTCATGGCTGCTCATCGTGCGCCTCCCACGGCTGCCGTCCGGATCTGCCGGATCTCGATGCGGTCGGGGCCGCTGCCGAAGGTGGCGACGGGCTCGGAGTGCCGGATGGCGGCTCTGACGTTGGGCAGGTCCTTGGCGTCACGGCGGACGGTCGGCGAGGCGACGACGTAGTCGATGTCCCGCCAGCCGTGCGGCAGGGTCTTGGTGACGGCCGGGTCGAGGTCGGCCTTGTAGAACCAGATCGCGCCGAGTCCGGGCCGGTACCCGGCGTGCACGAGGTCCAGCCAGAGGGCGTCGTCGACCAGGACCCGGGTGGCCTTCGGGTTCTCGACCTCGGTGCTGAGCCAGGCGGAGGCCTGCCGGTAGGGCCTGTTGGCGTCCGCCGTGAGGGCGGTGCGGTCGCCGTCGTACCAGTGCGGCACGACGAAGGCGCCGGCGGCGAGGGCCAGCACGACGGCCAGCGCGTACCGGCCGCCGGTGACGTACCGGTTCTCACCGTCGGTGCGCCGGCGGCGCACGACGGCGTGGGTGACGGAGGCGGCGCCGCCGGCCAGGACCAGGGCGAGGAAGGGCAGTGCGCCGATGATGTACATGGCGGGCAGATAGCCGCCCGGGCGCATGGCCACGGCGGCCAGGATCGCCACGGCCAGGGCGGGTCCCGCGAGGGCGCGGGCGGTGACCGACCAGCGCCAGGTGACGATCAGCAGCAGGGCTCCGGCGAGGCCGCCGAGGGGCAGCACCCGGTCGTAGTAGAGCCAGGAGTGCAGCACGCCGTGGGAACCGGAGGAGGCGTCCAGGATGAAGCCCGAACCGGGCCTGGACATCTGGTACTTGATGCCGTCCCAGAGCGAGACGTGCCCGCTGCCCGGGAGCAGCTCGCCCTTCAGCAGGGCGAACAGCGGGTACGAGAAGCCGATCAGCGCGCAGGCGGTGACGGCTCCGGTGAGGGCGAACTTGCGGGTGTCGCGGTGGCTGTTCCGCCACATGGTGACGAACAGGGCGGGCAGGACGACGAGCATCGTCTCCTTGGTGAGCACGCCGGCGGCGGCCGCGAGGCCCGCGCCGAAGTGGTGCCACAGATGCCGGCTGGGCGAGGCGGCCAGGCAGAACGCCAGCAGCAGCCACATCACGGCGATGTTGTCGAGGAAGATCTCGCGCTGGAGCACGACGGCCAGCGGGGAGAGCCCGAACAGGGCCATGCCGAGCGCGGCGGCCCAGCGGGGCAGGGAGAGCCTGCGGCCGAGGACGTAGACCAGCACCGCGCTGATGCCGCTGATCACCAGCATGGCGAACCGCATGGAGCCGACGGTCATCGAGCCGGGGCTGATCACCGAGGGTATCCAGGTGAGCAGGGCTATCTGGAGCCAGCCGAGCGGCGGGTGGTCGTACCAGTAGGTGTAGTGGGCCAGGCCCTTGCCGTTCTGGACGGCCCAGGCCTGGGCGAGGTAGGTGCCCTCGTCGTCGCTGAGGGTCGGGTAGTCGGTGATGTTCCAGCCCTGGACGACGAGGATCGCCACCAGCAGGAGACCGCACAGCAGCAGGTCGGAGCGGGAGGAGCGGAGCCGCTCCGGCGGGCTCGTTCGGCCGGTCGAACGCTCATCAGGCGCAGGCTTGCGCTGCGCGGGGACCGTCGGAGGGGTCACCGCGGGAAGAGTGGAGGTCACGCAGGAACGTCCTCTCGGATCGGCTCGGCCGCGGTGAGGTGCGCGCCGACGTGAGTGGTCAGCTCCCAGTCGTTCCGGCCGCGCTGCTCGCGCCACACGGCGCGGATCGCGGCTCCGGCGAGGAGGACCTGGTAGAAGGGGCCGCCCACGACGAGCTTCACGTAGTGGACGAAGCGGACCCTGAGCCCGTACTGCTTGCCGAAGTCGTGCAGTCCGACCACCTCGAAGACGAAGGTGACGGCTGCGGTGACCAGCGGCAGGAAGGTGAGGAAGGCGACCCCCACGGGCACGTCGAGGAACAGCGCGACGGCCGCGTTCACCGGGATGATCACACCGGAGAAGGCCTGCAGGAACGGGGTCATCAGGGTGTACCGGGCGAGCAGCCGCTGCCGCAGAGCGGGCAGCTGCTTCCAGTCCTTCTTCCGGTAGACCTGCAGGAAGCCCTGGTTCCAGCGGGTGCGCTGCTTCAGCAGCGACATCAGGGAGCCGGGGGTCTCCTCACGGGTGACCATGTCGGAGTCGTAGGCGACGACGACCTTCTTGCCGACGCTGGACAGGCGAACCCCCAGGTCGCAGTCCTCGGCGAGGCAGTTGGGGTCCCAGCCGTCCGCTTCCCTGAGGACGTCGGTCCGCACGAAGACGGTGTTGCCGCCGAGCGGGATGAACCCCTTCTGTGCGTGCAGGTGCAGCCGGGAGCGGAACCAGAAGAAGTACTCCAGGCAGTTGCGCAGGCTGTACCAGCTGGAATGGAAGTTGATGAGCTGGACGCCGCCCTGGACGACGTCCGCCTCCGTGGTCCGGAACGCGTGGTCGACGTGGGCGAGCAGCTCGGGGTGGACCTGGTCCTCGGCGTCGAAGACCCCGACGACGTCACCGCGGCAGTGCGGCAGCGCCGTGTTCATGGCCTTGGGCTTGTTCTTCTTCTCGTGCGTGTCGACGACGACGCGGACACGCCGGTCGCGCTCGGCCGCCGCCCGGGCCACCTCGGTGGTCTCCGGGTCGTCGTGCCCGACGATCACGATGATCTCGAAGTCGGTGTGCGTGGACTCCAGCAGCCGCTGGATGGTGTGGTCGAGTACGGCCTGCTCGTGCCGGGCCGGCAGAAGCAGCGAGAAGGACAGGTGCTCGTCCCCGTCCGGCCTGCTGAACCGGGTGGAGGCGAGCACCTCGGGCGTGCGCCACGCGTGCATCTGCCACCACAGGGTGAAAGCAGCCATCCAGAACAGAGCAACCGAAACAGCAGCGACAAAGACAGACGTCAGCAAAAAGATCCCCCCAGATCCCCAATGCCCCCTGCGCGCGCAACGGTCATTCACACCCGTCGCACCAATGTGGAGAGACTAGGGGCGATCTGTGAAGCGCGGGAGCTCTTCCGATAAATAACGTGTTTCGGAACGTGGTAGGGGTAGCGGGATCAATCCGAACACCTGCTCACATTTGGACAGTTCGACTGACCCGTCCTCCCGCGCCTTCCGGCGGGTCAGCGGATGTTCAGCGCGGCCCCCAGCCGTTCCGGATCCGTCGTCGGGACGTCACAGGTGAAATTACGGCAGACGTACGCAGCCGGTTCACCGTCCACGAGCGGACGGTCGGCGAGCAGGGGGAACTCGTCACTGTCCGGAGTCCCGACGGCGACGACGGCGCCCGGCGCGGTGCCGAGAAGTGCCGTACGGTGCAGGGCGGTCGTCCGCTCGTCGCCGAGGGACGGTCCGACGACCGCGACCTCCCGGGGTCCGTCGAGCAACCCTTCCGCGGCGGCGAGTCCCCACCCGATGAACCGCGGCACGCGCGGTCCGAGCGCCTTCACCACACCCAACGCCCGTTCCGCCGCCACCCGATGGGGCTCCGAGCCGGTGTGGGCCGCATAGCTCAGCAGGGCGCCGGCCGCCGCGGTCCAGCCGGACGGTGTGGCGTTGTCGGTGGGGTCCTGGGGCCGGCGGATCAGCCGCTCCGCGTCGGAGGCGGTGTCGTAGAGCGCGCCGTTGTCGGGGTCGGTGAAGCGGGCCAGCACATGGTCGAGGAGCAGCCCGGCGAAGTCGAGCCAGACCCCCTCGCCGGTCACGGACGCGAGCGCGAGGAAGCCTTCGGCGACGTCGGCGTAGTCCTCGAGCACGCCCGCGTTCGGGCCCACCCGTCCGTCCTTGCTGGTCCGGGCGAGCCGTGCGTGGTCGTCGAGATGCACGCGTACGAGGAGGTCGGCGGCGAAGAGGGCGGCCTCGACGAGGTCGGGCCGACCGAAGTAGGCGCCGGTCTCGGCGAGCGCGGCGATCGCCAGCCCGTTCCAGGCGGCGACGACCTTGTCGTCACGTCCGGGCGCGGGCCGCTGCGCACGCCTGTCCAGGAGGCGTTCCTTGATCGACGCGATCTTCCCGGCCTCGAAGACGCCCTCGGTCTGCGGGAGCTGGAGAACCGACTGCCCGTGCTCGAAGGTGCCCTCCTCGGTCACCCCGAAGTACTGGGCGGCCGACTCGGCGTCCTCGTCACCGAGGGCGTCCCGCAGCTGCCCGGGCGTCCACACGTAGTACGCGCCCTCGACGTGCCGCCCGCTCCCGTCGTCGCTGTCGGCGTCCAGTGCTGAGGCGAACCCGCCCTCGCCGGTGCGCAGTTCGCGCACCATGAAGTCGGCGGTCTCCAGCGCGACCCGGCGCGCGAGGTCGCTGAGTCCATCAGCGGCTCCGCCGCGGGCGGTGGCCCGCCACAGATGGGCGTACACGCGGCACAGCAGCGCGTTGTCGTACAGCATCTTCTCGAAGTGCGGCACGACCCAGTCGCGGTCGACGGAGTAGCGGGCGAACCCGCCGCCGAGCTGGTCGTAGATCCCGCCCCGGGCCATCCGCTCGCAGGTGTCCTGGGCCATCTGCAGGGCGCCTTCGGCACCGGTGCGGGCGTGGTGGCGCAGCAGGAACTCCAGCACCATGGACGGCGGGAACTTCGGCGCACCGCCGAATCCGCCGCGCTGCGGGTCGTACTCGCGGGTGAGCCCGAGGAGGGCCTGGGCGAGGTCCGGCTCGCCGGGAACCCGGTCGGTCTGATAGTCGATCTCCCGCTGGGCGAGATCGCGCACGATCTTCCCGGCGACCTCGCCGACCTCGTCGCGCCGGTCGTCCCAGGCCTGCCGGACACCCTCCAGCACCTGCCGGAAGGAGGGCATGCCGTGCCGGGGCTCGGGCGGGAAGTAGGTGCCGAAGTAGAAGGGTTCGGCGTCCGGGGTGAGGAACACGGTCATGGGCCAGCCGCCCTGGCCGGTGGCCGCCTGGACGGCCTCCATGTAGACGGCGTCGACGTCGGGACGTTCCTCTCGGTCGACCTTGATGTTGACGAAGTGGTCGTTCATGAAGGCCGCGGTCACCTCGTCCTCGAAGCTTTCGCTCGCGAGGACATGACACCAGTGGCAGCTCGAATAGCCGACGCTCAGCAGCACGGGCACACCCCTCTCCCGCGCCTCGTCGAAGGCCTCGGCCGACCAGGGCCACCAGTCGACGGGGTTGTCGGCGTGCTGGAGCAGGTAGGGCGACGTTTCGTGAGCCAGTCGGTTCGGCATACCCCCCATCCTGCCCCACGTGTTCCGGTCAGTCCCGCGAAGACTCCGCCGTCCACGCAGGGCGCACTCGGGAGTGGTCCCAGGACTGCCCGCCCTTCACACCCGGCCGGACGACGCAGTCGGAGAACAGGATCCGCTCCGGAGCTTCGTCGGCCGGCAACCCGCTGATGCCGCACCGCCCGGAGGGCTCACCCATCCGTCTCCGCCACGGGCTCCGGCACCGCATAGAAACGCATCGACACCGGGCGCGCACCCTCCGGGGCGTCCTCACGGAGGTGGCCGTGGCGGTCCAGCAGGGCGTGGTACTCCCGCATGAAGGCGAGGAGTTCGTCCCTGGTCATCCAGGTGCCGTTCCGCTGCACCTGCGCCCACCCCTCCGGCCCCCGGTACTCCTGGTGGGCGCGGCGGAAGAGGGCGGTGTCGACCTCGATCTTGAGATGGGCGAGCTGTTCCGCGGCCGCGTACTCCTCCGGGGACATCGCGGCCGGGTCGGGTGTGGTGTGACTGAAGGGCAGCGCCCGCCACCAGCGCTCACGCCCCCCGGACTTCTCAGGGATCTCCTCGATGAGCCGCTGCTCGGCGAGTTTGCGCAGGTGGTAGCTGGTGGTGCCGGAGCTCTCGCCGAGTTCGCGGGCCAGCACGGTGGAGTTCGCCTCGCCGTGCCGGCCGAGGTAGTCGAGGATCCGGCGGCGCAGCGGGTTGCCCAGGGACTTGTAGAGAGCGGTGCGCTCAAGGCTGGTCATCTCGGGCATGCCGTCGGTCATGCGGCCACCGTAACCCTGAGAACCCTGAGACGTCCCTGACATCTGCCGAATTTTCTTTGCAGAATTTTCTCTGCGGTCTACGGTGGGGGCAGACGACGAAACGGGGGCCGCGATGAGGACAGCACTGACGACGACGCTCAAGAGGTGGACTCTGATCCTGCTCGGGACGGGGGCCGTTCTGCTCGTGCCGTGGACGGTGGTGCTCGCCCTGACCCTGCCGGGCAGCACGGAGGTACGGCACTGGTCGCTGGCCTGGATCGGCCTCGACGTCCTCATGGCGACGGGCTGCGCGGCAACGGCCCTGCTCGGTCTGCGCGCCGACCCCCGGGCCCGCCTCACGGCCGCGGCGACGGCGGCGACTGCGGTGCTGGACGCGTGGTTCGACGTGACGACGTCCCGGTCGGGCGGCGACCTGGTGATGGCACTCGGGTGTGCGGTGGTGGAGACCGCACTGGCAGGGGCGTGCGTGGCCATGGCACTGTCGGAGCCCAGGAAGCCGGACGAACAGCCGAATTCGGCCGCACACAAGGGAGTTGCCCCTACGAAACCCTCACCGGCCCCCTGATCTCCGCCCCTCGCGTTCCCGGCGTACCCGAAGGACACTCGTAGGCAGAGGAGTTGCCACCGGAGGGGGACGGGACATGCGCGACAGCCACCGGGCGGAGGCCGAGCGGCTGCTGGGCCGGGCCGTGGAGGAGGAGGTACGGCGCTCCGGCGGACGGGCCGACGCGCAGCTGCTCCTGTCGCGGGGACGCGGCGCGCTGGACGCCATGGCACAGACCGCCGCCGAGGAGTACGGGACCTACACGCGCGCGCTCGACGAGGCCGACGCCGGCCGCCTCACCTTCGGCCAGCGCTACGCACGCGAGGGCGCCGGAACGGCCCTGCTGGTGGCGGGCGTTGCCGCGGTGGCCGCCGCCGTCGCCGACCTGTCCCTCGGCACCGGCACGGGTACGGCCGTCGGCGCGGGTGTCGCCGTGGGCGTGGCGGGAGCCGCGGCCACCGTGCTGAAGGTGGCCGGCTCCCACCTGCCCGCCGCCCACCATCGCGCGGGCGAGGCCGGCCAGCCCGGCGGCCCGGAGCAGCTGCGGCTGCAGTGGCTGACCGCGCTGGAGGTGCGCGGCATCCGCCCGTTCCTCGACCAGCAGCGGGTGCTCAGCACCTCCATGGGTCCGAAGAAGCCGGGCGGCCCGGCGCTGCGCGGTGCGGACAAGAGCGCGGCGGCCCGCAGGCGCACGGTGCTGGAGCAGTCGTTCGGTCAACTGCCCGAGCCGGAAGGTCCGTTCGCGGGGCGCCGGCAGGAGCTGGCGCGGATCAGGCAGTGGGCGCAGTCGGCCCGGGCGGCCACCGAGACCCGGCCGACGGTGGTCGTGCTGCACGGAGAGCCTGGCTCCGGCCGTACGACACTCGCGGTCCGTGCGGCGCACGACCTCAGGGACCACTTCCGCGGCGCGGTCGTCGTGGACCTGCGCGGCGGCAGCCGGGAGGAGCCGCCGCTGCCCACCCGGGACGCCCTGCTGCACCTGCTCAACCGGCTCGGCGCGCCCCGCGAGCAGCTGCTGTTCCGGGAACGCTCCTCCCCCGACCAGCAGGTCAAGCGGCTCGGTGAGCTGTACCACCGGCATCTGACCGGCCTGCCGGTGACGATCGTGCTGGACGACGCCTCCGACCCGGAGCAGGTGCGCGCGCTGGTGCCGGAGCACTCCGACAGCCTGGTCCTGGTCACCGCCCGCACCCCGCTGGAGCTGCCCGCGGACCTGGTGGCCTGGGTGCACCAGCTGCCGGTCGAGGCACTGGACGCGGCGGGTGCCGAGGAGCTGCTGGGCACAGCAGCGCAGGACGCGTCGGGACCGTACGACTCCGAATCCACCGACCTGATCCGGCAGTTGTGCGGGAGCCTGCCGCTGGCGCTGCGTGTCGCGGGCTCGTCACTGGGCCCGCGCTCACCGCGGCAGCTGGCCACGGATCTCGGCGCGTACGGCCCGGTCGAGCCGGTGGAGCGGGTGCTGTGGCTGCGCTACACCGACCAGTCGGAGACGGCGCGCCGGCTGCTGAGGAGGCTGGCGCTGGCCGGGCGGGCCTCGCTGGGCGCCGCGGCGGCCGCCGCGCTGCTGGCCACCGACGAGCCGGAGGCGACCCGGCATCTGGCCGCGCTCGCCCGGGCCGGTCTGATCGACCATGTGCGCGGCAGCCGCTACCGGCTGCACGACCTGGTGCGTGCCTTCGCGCAGGCCCGGCTGCTGGACGAGGAGGACCCGGCCGAGCGCACGGCCGCGCAGGAGCGGCTGATCGTGAACTACGCGGAGCTGGCCGACTCGGTACTACGGCTGGTCGACGGCAACATGTCGACGCGCTCGGACCGGTTCGGCCCGCACGGCTTCACCTCGCTCGACGAGGCGCTGCGCTGGCTGGACGACGAGTCCAGCTTCATCACGGCGACCCTGCGGCACGCGGACGGCGTGAACCAGGCGGCCGTGCTGAACCTGCTCGGTGCCCTGTGCGACTACTGCCTGCTGCGCGGGGACCTTTACCGGCTGGGCGAGATCAGCGAGCTGGCCCAGGCCGTCGACGAGGGCCTGCTGGTGCGTTCCGTGCAGTGGCGCACGGGTATCGCGGCCCGTCATCTGGGCGAGCTGGACAAGGCGCGCACCACGCTCGCCTCGGTCGTGGACCTCTACCGGCAGGCGCACCACGACGCGGGCGCCGCCCGCGCCCTGTGCTCCCTCGGGATCACCCTGCACCACCAGGGCAACCTCACGGAGGCGGCCGCCAAGCTCCAGGAGGCCCTGGACCTGCAGGCGGCCGAGGAGCTGGCGACGGACCGTGCCTGGACGATGCACGCGCTGGCGGCGGTCCAGCGCGACCGCGCCCGGCTGTCGGAGGCTCTGGACCTGCTCACCCGCTCCCTCGTGCTGCACCGCGAGGGCGGCTCCCTCCACGGCGAGGCCTGGGCCCACTTCCAGCTCGGCCAACTGGCCCTGCGGATGGGTGACGTGCCACGCGCGGAGACGGAGCTGCGGGCCGCCCTGGAGCGGTACCGCCGTACGCACGACGCGCGCGGCGAGGCCTGGGCGCTGACCCAGCTGGCCCGGGCACGGCTGGTCGACGGCGACGCGTCCCCCGCCGTGGAGGGCCTGCGCCAGGCGGCGGCCAGGCACCGGGACAACGAGGACGCGCGGGGCGAGGCCTGGACGCTGTACTACCTCGGCCAGGCTCTGGAGGAGACCGGCGAGCTGGACCGGGCGGTCCGCGATCTCGAACGCTCCCGGCAGATGTTCTCCCGGATGCGCGACGTCTACGGCCTGGCCTGCGCCCGGCACCACTCGGCCCGGGCCACCCGGGACCAGCGGGCCGCGCAGACCGGCTCGCTGCGCAACTCGGGCTTCGCCCGCCAGCTGCTCGTGGACGCCCGCGCCGACTTCCAGCGCATCGGCGTCGCCCACGGCGAGGCCTGGACCTGTCTGGAGCTGGCGGTGGTGGACGCGGGCAACGCCCGGATCCCGCAGGCGCTGGCCCTGTGCGACGAGGCGCTGACCCTGTTCACCTCCTACGGCGACCGGCGCGGCGAGGACTGGGCCCGCTTCCTGCGCTGCACCCTGCTGCCGTACGCGGCGCCGGGCGGGGTGGACGTGGGGACGGCCGTCGCCCAGGAGGAGCTGGCCCGGCTGGCCCGCGCCACGCATCCGCTGCGGGACGAGAAGCTGGCCGAGTGGGTGCCGGCCTACGCCCTGCTGCTGGAGCGGGGCGTGAGCCTGGAGGCGGGCTGGCAGGCCTGGCGGCTGCGCATGACGCCGGACCGCCACGCCCGGGAGGTGATGGGAGTGGCGGTTCCGGTCGGGCGCTGAGCGGTCAGCCCCGCTGTTCCGTGGAGTCGGCCGTCTTCTCGGCCCCGGCGTCCGGGGACTCCGTGAAGGCGACCTTCTGCATGTGCTTGTTCATCGACTTCATCAGACCCCACACGGCCAGGGCCAGCATCGCGAAGACGATGAAGCCGAGGACGCCGGGGGTGACCTTGTTCTCGTCGACCTCCTTGGCGAGGGGGACGAGGTGCGTCAGTGCCAGGCTTGCGCTCATGTCAGGCATTGTCGCGGATGCCCGCGAAGAGGTCGTCCTCGGGGAGGGAGGTGTCGACGAGCGACTTCGCCAGCTCGTACTCCTCCGTCGGCCAGACCGCCTTCTGCAGCTCCAGCGGCACCTTGAACCAGCCGCCGTCGGGGTCGATCTGCGTGGCGTGGGCGATCAGCGCCTTGTCGCGGATCTCGAAGAACTCCGCGCACGGGATGTGCGTGGTCAGCGTGCGCTCGGTGCGCTCGAACTCCTTCCAGCGCTTGAGCCACTCCCCGTAGGGCGAGTCCAGACCGCGGTCGAGCATCGCCTGGTGCAGCGCCTCGGTGCGGGGCCGGTTGAAGCCCTGGTTGTAGTAGAGCTTGAACGGCTGGTAGGCCGGGCCGTACTCGCTCTCGGGGTACTTCTCGGTGTCCGACGCGCCCTCGAACGCCACCATCGAGATCTTGTGGGTCATGATGTGGTCGGGGTGCGGGTAGCCGCCGTTCTCGTCGTAGGTGGTGACCACCTGCGGGCGGAACGAGCGGATCTTCCGGACGAGCTCACCGGCCGCCTTGTCCACGTCCTCCAGGGCGAAGCAGCCCTCGGGCAGCGGGGGCAGCGGGTCGCCCTCGGGCAGGCCGGAGTCGACGAAGCCGAGCCACTCCTGCTTGATCCCGAGGATCTCGCGAGCCTCGTCCATCTCCTTCTTGCGTACCTCGTGGATGTGCTCCTCGATGTACTTGTCGCCCTGCAGCTTGGGATTGAGGATGGACCCGCGCTCTCCGCCCGTGCAGGTCACCACCAGCACGTCCACCCCCTCGGACACGTACTTCGCCATGGTCGCCGCGCCCTTGCTCGACTCGTCGTCGGGGTGCGCGTGCACGGCCATCAGTCGCAGCTGGTCAGTCAAGACTCGATCCTCGTATGTCGGCGCCCCCGCGTCTTGGGGTGCGTTCGGCGGCTTCTATAGTGACCGAATCGGGGGGCGAATAATTCCGCGGAGAGGACGATCATGAGCACGGCGAGCGCGCGGCTGCCCGAGGGCCGCTACGGCCGTTCCTCGGACGAGCGTGCCGACCGCAAGCTCAAGATCATCGGTGCGGCTCTGGGCGCGGCCCTGCTCGCACTCGTCGGCTACTTCGCCTACCACTACGTCGCGCAGAACGAGATCAGCGCCCAGGTGATCACCTTCCAGGCCTCGGACGACGCGGTCGAGGTGCATCTGGAGGTGCACAAGGACTCCGGCGCCGACGGCTACTGCACCCTGCGATCCCAGTCGGCGGACGGTGCCGAGGTGGGCCGGGCGGACTTCCGCTTCACGGGTCCGGCCACGCGCATCGACAAGGTCGTCACGCTCCGTACGACGGCCAAGGGGACGACGGCCGAGCTGCTCGGCTGCCACGCCGGCTGATCCTTCACTCGCAATGCATACACCCTGAGCTGCATTGATGAGATTCTGGTGGCATATGTCCTCCCCCTTCCGCCGTTGAATTGTTAGGCTCGTGGTTTCGCCCATCCAAGAAGGAACATTCTTCTGGGTAGGGCGATGCTTTGTATTCCCAGTACCGACGAGGAGCACCCTGTGACCCAGACCAGCGAGAACGTCACCTGGCTGACCCAGGAGGCGTACAACAAGCTCAAGGACGAGCTTGAGTACCTTACTGGTCCTGCGCGCACGGAGATCGCCGCCAAGATCGCGGCCGCGCGCGAGGAGGGCGACCTGCGCGAGAACGGCGGGTATCACGCTGCCAAGGAGGAGCAGGGCAAGCAGGAGCTTCGTGTGCGCCAGCTGACCCAGCTTCTGGAGAACGCCCAGGTGGGCGAGGCTCCGGCCTCCGCGGACGGCGCCGTCGCGCCCGGCATGGTCGTCACGATCGCCTTCGACGGTGACGAGGACGACACGATGACGTTCCTGCTCGCCTCCCGCGAGTACGCGAGCGCCGACATCGAGACGTACTCGCCGCAGTCCCCGCTGGGTGCCGGCGTGATCGGCCACAAGGTCGGCGAGGACGCGGAGTACGAACTGCCGAACGGCAAGAAGGCCTCGGTGCGGATCCTCAAGGCCGATCCGTACTCGGCCTGATCCCACCCACCGCTTCGGCCCGCGCCCCCGGCGTCCGCGTGATCCGCGTGACACCGGGGGCGCAGCCATGCCGTCAGGCGGTCGCCGAGCGGTACTTGCGGACGGCCAGGGTGCGGAAGACGACGACGATCAGCACCGAGTAGAGCAGCGAGGCCCAGACCGGGTGTTGCATGGGCCAGGCCGTCGAGTCGGACTGGCCGGGGCTGCCGAACAGCACCCGGGCCGCCTGGACGGTGGCGCTGAACGGGTTCCACTCCGCTATGTGGCGCAGCCACGGGGTCATGTTGCTGGTGTCGACGAACGCGTTCGAGATGAAGGTCACCGGGAAGAGCCAGATCAGTCCGCCGGAGGTGGCCGCCTCCGGGGTGCGGACGGTCAGGCCGATCAGGGCGCCGATCCAGGTGAACGCATACCCGAGCAGAAGCAGCAGGCCGAAGGCCGCGAGGACCCGGCCGGCGTCGGTGCCGTGATAGGTCCCGACCTGCCAGCCGACCAGGAGCGCCACGACGGCCAGGACCAGCAGGGTGAGAGCCGTCTGGACCAGGTCGGCGAGGGTGCGGCCGGTGAGCACCGCGCCGCGTGCCATGGGCAGGGAGCGGAATCGGTCGATGAGCCCCTTGTGCATGTCGTCGGCGATGCCGGCGCCGGAACTGGCGGTGGCGAAGGTGACGGTCTGCGCGAAGATGCCGGCCATCAGGAAGTTCTTGTAGTCGATCGCGCTGGTGCTGCCGTCGATCTTCATGGAGCCGCCGAACACGTAGGTGAACAGCACCACGAACATGATGGGCTGGATCAGCCCGAAGATCAGCATTTCGGGGATCCGGGACATCCGGATCAGGTTGCGCTTGGCGACGATCAGCGAGTCCCGCAGGGACCGGCCGATGGGGTTGCCGGGAGCCGCGGCACGCACGGCGTCGGTGACGGCACTCACTTCACGGCCTCCTTGCCGTTCGTCTCGTCCTGGTCGGTGCGCTCGGCCACGTGTCCGGTCAGGGACAGGAAGACGTCGTCGAGGGTGGGGCGGCGCAGTCCTATGTCGTCCATCTCGATCCCGCGGGTGTCCAGCTCCCGGATGACCTCGGCAAGCAGCTTGGCGCCGCCGCTGACGGGGACGGTGAGCCTGCGGGTGTGCTCCTCGACCGTGGTCTCCCCCTTGCCGAAGCCCCGCAGGATCTCCAGAGCGGTCCGGATGTGCTCGCGCTCGTGCACCACGACCTCGACGCGCTCGCCGCCGGTGCGGGCCTTGAGCTGGTCGGAGGTGCCCTTGGCGATGACCCGGCCGTGGTCGACGACCGCGATGTCGTGGGCGAGGTGGTCGGCCTCTTCCAGATACTGAGTCGTCAGCAGCAGCGTCGTACCGCCGGAGACGAGCCGTTTGATGACCTCCCACAGCTGCTGGCGGTTGCGCGGGTCGAGGCCGGTGGTCGGCTCGTCCATGAACATCACGGGCGGTGAGACCACGAGGGCGGCCGCGAGATCGAGTCGGCGGCGCATGCCTCCGGAGTAGGTCTTGGCGGGGCGGTCGGCGGCGTCGGCGAGGTTGAACTGCTCGAGCAGCTCGGATGCGCGCGCTCTGGCCGCCCGGGCCCTCATCTGGTAGAGCTGCCCCACCATCTGGAGGTTCTCCCGGCCGGTCAGATACTCGTCGACCGCCGCGAACTGACCGGACAGGCCTATGGAGCGGCGCACGGTGTCGGGGTGCTTGAGGACGTCCACCCCCGCGACGACCGCCCGGCCGCTGTCGGGGCGCAGCAGTGTGGTCAGGCATCGCACCGTCGTCGTCTTGCCGGCGCCGTTCGGCCCGAGCAGGCCGAGGACCGTGCCCTCGGGGACATCGAGGTCGACGCCGTCCAGTGCCCTTACGTCACCGAAGGTCTTCACCAGACCTTCGGCATAGATGGCGCCTGGCATGTGAGTCTCCACGTCGTCGGGGATCGTTCGGGAAGGGGTGGGGGGTTACGGAAAGGCTGGGTTTGTCCGCTCGGCGCCACCCAGTCTTTTTCCACCAGGGGCTTTCCGTGCGCGAACCGGCGGACAGGCGGCCGGCGGACCGGCAGCCACGCGACACACCATAACGCGATGTATCGCGTCTCTCAATGGTTTTTCCCCGAACGAGTGACCGCCTGCTCCGGGCCCCGGCCGGCCTCAGCCGATGACCGTGTAGCCCGCCTCGCCCAGGGCCTGGCCGACCTCGGCGCAGTGCGCCGGTCCCTTCGTCTCGAGGTGCAGCTCCACCTCCGCCTCCGTGAGCCCGAGCCGGGGATCGGTGCGTACGTGACTCACGTCGAGGACGTTGGCGTCGACCGCTGACAACACCCCGAGGAGCGTGGCGAGGGCGCCCGGACGGTCGGTCAGCCGCAGCCGGACGGCGAGGTAGCGGCCCTGCGCCGCCATGCCGTGGCGCAGCACCCGCTGCAGCAGCACCGGGTCGACGTTGCCGCCGGACAGCACCGCGACGACCGGGCCGGGGAAGGCGCCGGGCTCGCCGAGCAGAGCCGCGACCGGGCTCGCCCCGGCCGGTTCCACGACCAGCTTGGCCCGCTCCAGACACAGCAGCAGCGCGGCCGACAGCTGGTCCTCGCTGACCGTGCGCACCTCGTCCACCAGTTCCTCGATGATCCCGAACGGCACGAGGCCGGGCCGCCCGACCCTGATGCCGTCGGCCATCGTCGCCGGATGCTCCACCGACACCGGCCGGCCGGCCGCGAGCGAGGGCGGGTAGGCCGCCGCGCCCTCCGCCTGCACCCCGACGATCCGCACGTCCGGCCGCAGCGCCTTCACCGCGACCGCGATGCCGGCCGCGAGCCCGCCGCCGCCGATGCCGACGACGATCGTGCGCACCTCCGGGCACTGCTCCAGGATCTCCAGGCCGACCGTGCCCTGACCTGCGATGACGTCCGGGTGGTCGAAGGGGTGGATGAACACAGCGCCTGTCTGCTCCGCGTACTCCTGGGCGGCGGCCAGCGTCTCGTCGACCACCTGACCGTGCAGGCGCACCTCGGCGCCGTAGTCCCGGGTCGCGCTGATCTTCGGCAGCGGGGCACCCTCCGGCATGAACACGGTGGCGTGCACCCCGAGCAGCGCGGAGGCGAGCGCCACGCCCTGTGCGTGGTTCCCGGCGCTCGCGGCCACCACCCCGGCGGCACGTTCCTCCGGCAGCAGACCGGCGATCCGGATGTAGGCGCCGCGCAGCTTGAACGAGCCGGTCCGCTGCAGGTTCTCGCACTTGAAGTGCACCGGCGCGCCGACCAGCTGGGACAGGTGGCGGCTGCCCTCCATCGCCGTCACACGTGCCACACCGGAGAGCATCTTCTGGGCTCCGCGCACGTCGTCGAGGGTGACGGAGCGCAAGGAGTCAGCCGTGCCGTAGCTCATGACTCAAGTCTCGCAGTTCACGCTCGCACACGGCGGGTGTGACCAAGCTCCGAGACCGGTTTGGTCCGCGCCGGTACGGCCCGCCCCCGGGCCGCGTACCCTGTCCCCCAACCCAGCAGCCCTTCATGAAGCGAGCCTCCGGCCATGCCCACAACACCTGAAATGTCGATGGACATGACGACCGTCGGTGACACCGGTCTCCTCGACACCCTCCAGCACGAGGTGGCGGTGTTCGCCCGCCGTGCCGAACAGACCCGGCTCGGCGGCGTCGGACAGGTGCGCAACTCCATGGACCGCGCCGCGTACCTGCTGCTCAACCGCCTCGACAAGGAAGGCCCGATGGGCGTCAAGGCGCTCGCCGCGAGCATGGGGATCGACTCCTCCACGGTCACCCGGCAGGTGGCCCCGCTGGTCGACACCGGGCTCGTCAAGCGCACCTCGCACCCGGAGGACGGGCGGGCGGTGGTGCTCCAGCTGTCGCCGCGCGGGTCCTCGCGGCTGGAGGAAGTGCGTTCGTCGCGGCGTCAGTTGATGGCCGAGCTGACACACGACTGGGCGCCGGAGGAGCGCGAGCAGTTCTGCACGCTCCTCACACGCTTCAACACCGCGCTCTCCTCGCGGATGGCGGTCCAGGTGCCGTCCGCGGAGCAGTCGCCGGCGTCCTGAGGCCGGCCGCACTGGTGCCGTCCCGAGTCTTGACCTTGGGCCGTCACTGGCCTCATATGAGACCGGGTCCTGCGTCGTGCGCGGTTCACCTGTCCCGTACCGGACAGGACCTCCTCAGGGGGGAGGCGCGGTGCGTGATCGGCAGGCATCCCGTGCTGCCCGTCGGGCCCGGGAGTTCGAGGCGTTCGTCGCGGGCGCGGCAGGCCGCCTGCTGCACACCGCCACGCTGCTCACCGCGGAGGCGCCGGACGCCAACCCGCGCGCGCGGCGCCTGCTGACGCTGGCGCTCGCCCACACCTACGCCGGCTGGGACCGGCTGCACGGCGACGACCCCTACGACTGCGCCCGCCAGTACCTGGCCGCCCGGTTCCAGCGCGGGGCCTGGCACCACTACGGCGCCGTCGGCCGCGCCCGGCCGCATCCGCGCAGCCCGCTCGTCGAGCTGAACCCGCAGGAACGGCTGGTCCTGGTGCTGCGGATGTACGAGGGCGTCGCCGAGGAACAGGCGGCGGCCCTGCTCGGTCTGCCGGTCGAGCGGGTGCACTCGATCTGCGACCGGGCCACGGCCACCGTGCTGCATCCGGCGCCCGTGTCGGCCGCCCCGCGCGCGGCGAGGGCGACACCGTCCTGGGCCTCACGGCCCGCCGGGAGGCCCAGGTGAACCGCCCCCAGCGGGAGGCCGCCGTGCGGCGGATCCTGGAGCAGACGCCGGCACCCCTGCCGCCGGACCTGTACGGCGAGGCCGTGCGCCGCGGCGACCGCATGCTGAGCCGCCGGCGGCTCGCCCGCCGCCTGTGGTGGCTGCTGCTGTGCGCCGCGGCGGTGGCGTTCACCGTCTGGGCGGTGCACGTCCATCCCTGGGTGGAGCCGCCCTCGCAGACGACTCCACCGGTCACCGGCTGGTGACGCGGGACTAGCCGAGCGCCTGCTGCAGGTCCTCCAGCAGGTCGTCGACGTTCTCGATACCCACGGACAGGCGCACCAGGTCGGCGGGGACCTCCAGGGCGGAGCCGGCCGCGGAGGCGTGCGTCATCCGGCCGGGGTGCTCGATGAGCGACTCGACGCCGCCGAGCGACTCGCCGAGGGTGAACACCTTGGCGCGGTTGCAGACCTCGACCGCGGCCTCCTCGCCGCCGTCGACCTGGAAGGACACCATGCCGCCGAACGCCTTCATCTGCTTGGCCGCGACCTCGTGGCCGGCGTGCTCGGGCAGGCCCGGGTACAGGACGCGGGTCACGCGCGGGTGCCGGGTCAGCATGTCGGCGATCCGCGTGGCGTTCTCGCTGTGCCGGTCCATGCGCACCGCGAGGGTCTTGGTGCCGCGCAGCACCAGCCAGGAGTCGAAGGGACCGGCGACGGCGCCCATCGCGTTCTGGTGGTAGGCCAGCTCCTCGCCCAGCGCCTGGTCGGAGACGATCAGCGCACCGCCGACCACGTCCGAGTGGCCGCCCATGTACTTGGTCAGGGAGTGCACGACGACGTCCGCCCCGAGCGACAGCGGCTGCTGGAGGTAGGGCGTGGCGAAGGTGTTGTCGACGACGAGCCTGGCCCCGGCGTCGTGGGCGATCTGGGCGACCGTGGCGATGTCGGTGATGCCGAGCAGCGGGTTGGAGGGGGTCTCCACCCACACGGCCTTGGTCTTCGGGGTGATGGCGGCCCGCACGGAGGCCGGGTCGCTGGTGTCGGCGACGGACCACTCCACGCCCCACCGGCTGACGACCTTGGCGAAGAGGCGGAAGGTGCCGCCGTAGGCGTCGTTCGGGATCACGACGTGGTCGCCGGGGCTGAGCAGCGTGCGCAGCAGGGTGTCCTCGGCCGCCAGGCCGGACGCGAAGGCGAGGCCGCGGCGGCCGCCCTCCAGCGCGGCGAGGTTCTCCTCCAGGGCGGTCCTGGTCGGATTGGCGCTACGGCTGTACTCGTAGCCGCCGCGCAGGCCGCCGACGCCGTCCTGCTTGTAGGTCGAGACCTGGTAGATCGGCGGGACGACCGCGCCGGTGAGGGGATCCGCGGTGTTGCCCGCGTGGATCGCGAGAGTCTCGAAGTGCTGACTGATGTGCCTGTCGCTCATGTCCACCGAGCGTAGTGCGCCCGACCGGATGCTGGCGTCCGCACACGGGCACCGAGGTTGTCCACACACGAGCATCGAGGTTGTCCACAGGCCCGGCGGGCGGGGTTGGCCAATTGTCGGCGGCGTCTGGTTCGCTGGAGGCATGTCGATTCTCTGGCTGCTCATGGCGCTGGTCCTGCTGAGCTTCGTGCTGCTCCCGATCATCCGGCGCAGGCGCGGGGCCATGGGGCTGGTGTCCCCCGGCCACCCGGACGCCGCCGACCCGGCGGACTACGGCTTCGTGCGCGAGGAGGAGCTGGACGTGCGGATGCCCGGTTCCGACCAGGACCTGCTGAACGTCCTGGAGCTGGTGCAGCGCACGCAGGACTACCGCGCGGCGGCCCAGCTGCTGGCCGGCACCGAGGCCGAGGGCGAGGCGCGCTGGCAGCGGGTGCAGGCCTTCGCCGGTGCGGCGGCGCTGGAGCTCGCACAGCGGCCGGGCGGGGTGCACGAGACGCCGGGCGGGCAGTGGCTCAGGGTGTGGCGGGCCGAGCAGCCCAAGGACGCGGGCGGCGCGGCGGTGCACGCCGAGTTCCTGGTGCAGCAGGCGTGGCGGACGTCGACGCCGGGCACGGACGACTTCCGCATCATCATGGAGGAGGCCAGGCAGGCCTGCGCGCAGGCGGCCCTGCTCGCCCCCGGCGACCCCGTGCCGTACATCGTCGAGCTGTCCGTCGCCCGCGGCCTCGCGTATCCGCAGCCCGAGTTCGAGAAGCTGTGGCTGAACATCGCGGACCGCACGCCGAACCACATGGGCGCGCACCTGGCCGCGCTGCACTACTGGTGCGAGAAGTGGCACGGCTCGCGCGAATTGGCCTACGCGTTCGCCGAGGCCGCGGCGGCCCGCGCGCCCGAGGGCTCGCTGCTCGCCGCACTGCCGCTGTTCGCGGTCTTCGAGCACATCCCGGAGGTGAACCTGGTCGTGAGCTTCTACCAGAGCGAGGTCGTCACCAAGGCGATGCACGGCGCGCTGCACGCGGTGCACACGGCCCGCCCCGACGACCCGATGCTCGCGCACGTCCGCCATCTGCTCCTCTTCTTCCTGGTCCGCGCCGAGCGCTGGGCGGAGGCCATGGACCAGCTCGTACACGTCGACGGCCATGTGGGCGCGCTGCCCTGGACGCTGTCCGACGACCCGGCCGCAGCCTTCGCCGTCCACCGCGCGCTGGCGGTGGCGGGCTACGAGGCCAACGGAGGCAGCCCGGCGACCCTGCCCGGCTGACCTGCCGGACCTCCTTGGATCAAGTGGATTGCCCTGCTGACCTGCGGTAGGGCATACTCCGCATGCTCCGAGTTTGCTCTTGCTTTGCCTTGAGCCGGCTCCGGGCGTGCTCCGAGTCCCCCCACACTCACCGGCAGCACCGTGGCCCGGTGTTTGCCATGTCCATGTCACTGAGTCCTGTGGGGGGACGTGCCCGATGGGCGCAACTCTGCGCGCGCTGCGCGCCCTGGTCCTGCTGTCCGGCTTCTATCTGCTGAGCCTGCTGCTGCTCGCGGTGCTGGTCGGTGCCGACGTCGCCGCGTTCGGCTGGGGACTGCGCGGCCCGGCCGCGTTCAAACTCCTCCTCGTCACCGCGGTGCTCGCCGTCCCCGTCGTACGCGGCATGTTCATGCTGCGCACACCCCGGGGCGAGGAGCCGGCCGGTATCCCGGTCACCGAGGCCGACGAGCCCCGGCTGTGGGCGCTGGTCCGTGACCTCGCGGCGGCGACCGGCACCCGCGCACCCGACCGGATCCTGCTCACCGCCGACGTCAACGCGGCCGTCAGCGAGGAGTCCCGCTTCCTCGGCCTGCTCCCCGGCCCGCGCCGCCTCTTCCTCGGCGTGCCGCTGCTGACCGGTCTCACCGAGGCGCAGCTGCGCGGCGTACTCGCCCACGAGTACGGCCACTTCACCGGCGGCGACACCCGGCTGTCCGCGCTCGTGGTACGCGGCCGGGTGCAGATCGCCCGGGTCATCGGACAGTTCCATGCCAAGGCCGACGGCAAGGTGGCCGCCGAGCGCGCGCGTCAGGAGCAGGCCTCCGCCAAGCGGGTCGCGAAGGGCAGGAAGGCGAAGCGGATCGACACCGCCGGAGCCGGGGCGACGTACCGGACGATGGCGAAGATCTACACCGCCTACGGCAAGCTCTACCTGCGCGCCTCCCTGTCCACGGCCCGCGCCCAGGAGTACGCGGCCGACCTGGCCGCCGCCCGGATCGCCGGGCGCGACGCGACCGCGTCGGCGCTGCGCGAGATCCCGGTCCTGGCCGAATCCCACGAGTTCTACCTCGACTCCTACGCCACCCTGGGCCTGCCGGCACGGCTGCTGCCGCCGCACGGCGAGTTCTTCGGCGGCTTCGGCCGGCTGCTGACCGCCCGGGAAGAGGAGCTGGCCGAGCTGCGGGCCGAGCTGGCGGCCGCGCCTGTCTCGCCGTACGACTCCCATCCGCCGATCGCCGAACGGGTGCGCCGGATCGAGGAGTTGCCCTCCGACGGGCGCACCGAGGAGGCCACGGACGCGGCCCTCGCCCTGCTCACCGACCCGCAGCGCACCCTGGCCGCGTTGGAGGACACCGCCCTGACGGACGAGGTGCTCGCCTTCCGGCGCACCGCCGAGTGGCCGGAACTGCTGAACGCCTCCATGGCCGAGAACTTGTCCTCCGCGCGCACCCCGCTGCACGAGGCGCTCACCGACTACACCGGGCAGCCCGCGACGCTGTCCGCGCTGCTGGACGTCATCGACGACGGCCGGCTGTGGCGGCTGGCGGAACGGCTGCCGCTGTCCGAGGAAGCGGCAGCCGCGAAGGGCCGGGCCTTCCGCGAGTTCGTCCGGCCCCGGCTGCAGTGGATGCTGCGGACGATGGTGCTGGCCGAGTTCAGCGCGCGTTCACTGCTGCAGTGGGAGTTCTCCTGGTCCCGCGAGGCCGTCGTCCGGCTGCCCGGCTGGGTCTCGGAGAACACCCCGGACGACGACCCCAAGGCCGCGCTGGAAGCGGCCGTGGAGGCGGCGCTCGCCGACCACCCCGACACCGCACCACTGCGGGCGCTGCTGCCGCCGACGGCGGCACAGCCCGCGTGAGCGACGCCGCCCGTTCGACGCTCCCCACGCCTCCCCCTCGCCTCCCCCTCGACGAAACGGACCGCGCCCTCCCATGACCGTGCTGCTCTGGATCCTGGCCGTACTGGCCGTCCCCACGCTGATCTTCGTGGTGTGGATCGCCGGGGTGTTCCTCAAGGAGTACTTCAACCCGAGCCCCGACGACGGCACCGAGGCCGCGCAGGCCGCCGAGAAGCTCGGTCTGCTGCCCGCCGAACGGCAGAACACGGACCACCCCGCCCCGCTGCCCGCCGACTGGGCCGCCGCCCTCGACGCGGTGCGCCGCGGTGACCGGGAGCCCGCCGCCGAGGCGCTGCGCACCGTCGGCCGGGACTGGGAGCGCCGCACGACCCTCGTCGGCCACCTGGCCACGCTCGCCGCCAAGGACGACGAGTGGCTGCTGGCCTGGGAGGCCGCGCACCCCGAGGACCCGGACGCGGCCGTCGTCCGGGCACAGAGCACGGTGTACCTCGCCTGGGAGCTGCGGGGTGCGAAGACGGCCGAGTACACGACGCGGGAACAGGCCCAGGGCTTCCACCGCACGCTGGCGGGCGCACGCGAGGAGATCGCGCGGGCGGCCGCCCTCAATCCCGACGACCCCACGCCGTACGTCGCGGAGATCTGGGTGGCGCTCGGTCTCGGGTACTCCAACGCCGAGATGGACAAGCTCTGGGCGGAGATCACGACCCGCGCCCCGCACCACTTCGGGGCCCATTTCTCGGCTCTCCAGTACTGGTGCGCGAAGTGGCGGGGTTCGCAGCAGCTGGCGTTCGGCTTCGCCGAGCGTGCGGCCGCCGAGGCGCCCCTGGGCAGCCTGCTGACCGCGCTGCCGCTCATCGCGCACTTCGAGCACGACGAGTCGACCGACACCGCGGCCGACAACACGCCCGAGATGGTCGCCAGGGTCGACGCGGCCCTCACGGACGCGGCGGCCGCCGACCCCGCCCACCCGGGCCTGGCACAGCTGCGTCACCTGCTGGCGTTCTACCTCCACCTCCAGGACCGGCACGAGGCGGCACTGGAGCAGTTCAAGCTGGTCGACGGGCATGTGAAAGCGCTGCCGTGGAGCTACCGGGGCGAGGGAGCCGCGGCGTACTACTGCCAGGTCCGCAACGACACGGTGCGGGCGGTGACCGCGGAGGCCTGACCGGAATGCGGCGCAGGGCCGGGCCGTTGCACCACGTGCCGGGCCGGCCCCGCCTTCCAGACCGACAGGGAGACCTCATGCTCTTCGGCCGCTCACCCCAGCTGCCCACCCCCGAGCAGGCGCTCAAGGGCCGTGACCGGCCCGCCTACACGGTCCCCGAGCACCACAGTGTCCTCGGCACCCCGCTCCTCGGCCCCTACCCCGAGGGTCTGGAGTTCGCCGACTTCGGCCTGGGCTGCTTCTGGGGCGCGGAACGCAGGTTCTGGCAGCTCCCCGCGGGCGTGTGGACCACCCTGGTCGGCTACCAGGGCGGCCGCACCGAGCACCCCACGTACGAGGAGGTCTGCTCGGGCCTGACCGGCCACACGGAAGTCGTCCGTGTGGTCTTCGACCCCGGGGTGATCTCCTACGACCGCCTTCTGAAGACCTTCTGGGAGTCCCACGACCCGACCCAGGGCTTCCGCCAGGGCAACGACGTGGGCACCCAGTACCGCTCGGCGATCTACACCCACACCCCGGCCCAGGCGGCCACGGCCGAGGCCTCCCGCACCTCCTACCAGAGCCGCCTGACCTACTGCGGCCACGGCACGATCACCACGGAGATCCTCCCCGCGCAGGGCCGCACCTTCTACCCGGCCGAGGCCTACCACCAGCAGTACCTTTCGAGCAGCAAAAACCCGGGTGGGTACTGCGGCCTGGGCGGGACGGGCGTGTCCTGCCCGATCGGTGTGGCGTCGGCTGAGGGATGAGCAGCGACCTCGACAGGGACCTCCTGTCCGCACTATGGCAGCGCCAGTATTCGAAAGGGTCTCCCATCGCCCACGAACTGCGCACTGCCTACGGCGACCGTTGGGTGCGTTTCCACAGCCTGCCGGGCTCGAAGCGCTACCCGGAGACCGAGGACGAGAGCCATCGGGGAGCGACCGGCCACTCCCCGATCGAGAGCTGGCACCAGCAGTACCTGGACAAGACCCGGCAGGCTACTGCGGCTCGGGCGGGACGGGGGTCAAGCTAAGTACCCCGTTCGGGACGAACTTGGGGGCGTCTTGCCCGACTGGTGTCGCGCCCGCCCCGGACGTCACGGGCGAGTGAACCGCCCCGAGCGCCGGACGGGGCCGGGTTGCCCACCGTAGGCGGGACGAGCGGCAGGTAGGAGCAGTATCGCTTCTCCCTCACTCGTTCGAGCGGTGCAAAAGTGATCCTGGCCGATACGCTGACGCTCGGGATCAGAATCGCGCCCATGGGAGCAGCCATGACCACCTCCACCGCTGGGCAACCGCTCATCCCCCAGCCCCCGGCCACGGTTGCGGCGCTGCGGCAGGCCATCAGTCAGATCGCGCCTGCCTCACTACCGGCCTTCACCCGGGAGCTGGATCAGGCGGCCGACCAGTCCCGGCAGGGCTCCGATCTGGCGCCGCTCCAGCGGTTCGTGACCCAATGGGCCGTCTACGTTCACATTCAGCGCCAGCCCGAAATGGCGGCAGACCTCCGCCGCTGGGAAGACGCCGCCGAATCAGGCGACGCCGCCCAGGCGCTGCAGGCCGCCTCGCAGATCGGGCGGATCCTGGACGCGGCCCACGCGGCCATCGGCCTCCCCACCCGGTGAGCGTGGACTGGCGCTGGAAGTACGACCCTGACCACGACCACGTGACGGGTGGCGTCCCCGTTCACGTAGTGGCGGAAGTGGAGCGTCTGGCCACCCAGCTCGTCGACCTTGCCGGCATGGGCATCGATGTCAGCGACCTCGGCAACGGTCCCCGGCCAGGTGGTCTGCGCCGTATGGATGCCGCGGGCGGATGGTTCTACTTTCTGGTGGCGCCGCGTGAGCCGTTGATCATCATTGTGCGCATCGTGCCGCCGTTCGACGCACTGTAGCCGTCGGTCTCGCAGAGATCTGGCGGAAGTTGAGGATCGCGTTCGCGTCGCACGAGAAGCGCAGTACATCGCGAGGCGGATCCTCGCGGACAACACGGAGCTCAGCGGCCACAAGGTACTCCTACTCCGCCTCGACGAGCTGGTAGGCGAGGCAACGGCAGTGGCCGAGCGCACGACGACGGAGCTTGTAGAGGAGCCGGTGTGCCGCCACTGCGGGTCCTCGATCATGCGTGTGGGCGATTCCACCTGGTGGCACGATGCAGCCCCACCCATGTCACGGGGATGCCGAGCAGCAAGCTTCGACCGCGACGGCGACTGGGACGGCAGCCTCGACCGCGCGTGGAAAGCGACACCGCCGAAGAACAGACGCTGACACCCAGGGTCATCAGCTTGCCCAACGGGTCACATGGCAGCACAGGCTCGCCGGTACGGGCGTGTCCTGCCCGGTCGGCGTGGCCGGGGCCGAGGGCTGACCCCCCGGGTGTCATCACCCGAAGAGCCGAGCGACAAGGGCGTCACCCGCACGGCGGCCCCGGCGTGCAGCCGATCGCCTCGACCGGCAGCCTAGGATCCGTCACTGGGCAGCGAGGAAATCATCCGCTTCGTCCAGGTAGAGGCGGCTCGCGCCATGACCGAAGGAGACGGGATGTCGCCCCGTGTCGGCAGAACCCGCTGGCGGCGTTTTGCGACAGTCCTGGTACCCAGCGTCGCAGCCTGCGCCGCCCTGGGCATCGCCATGGGACAGGGGGTACTGGCCGCCTCGTTCCTCATCTCCGGCAAGAGGTTCCAGGTCAGCGCGGACACGCTGACCGCCCGCGGGTTCAGCGCGTACGGCATGGTGGACGTGACCAGGAAGGGCGAGCACGTGCCGGTGCTGGTCACCGGAGCCCGGTACTCGACGATCAGCGAGCTGTGCCAGTCCGTGCTGGTCGAGGTCCCGGTGCTGGGCGAGCAGACGCTGAGGCTCACCGGCGGAGACGATCGACCGGTCGAGGCATCGAACCTGTTCCTCGACACGACGTTCCAGTCGGCCGGGCAGGCGGATTTCAGGGGCCTGGAGCAGGGCATCGCGCAGGGAGAGATCACCAAGGGGCCGGTCAATCCGGGCGACAGGAACTCGCGGTTCTTCGACCCCGACGGCTTCGGGCAGCAGGCCACGTCGGTCACCCTGACCGACGTACGCCTGACCGCGGTCGCGCTCACCGCCGGTACGTTCAACATCCCCGGCCTGCGCGTTCAGCTCGAGAACGGCCGTCACGAATGCTTCTGATTCCCCGGCGGGCGGTACCTGCCGAACGCCCCCGACCGCGCGTCGTCGCAGCACGGGCCCGGCACAGATTCAGGACCTGGCGTGGTGAACGTCCCTTCTGGGCGGGGTTCTTCACCCTGGTGGCGGGACTGCCCATCCTGTACTGGCCGTACGCGAATCTGGAGCTGGGCGGAATTCCGCTGGCCCTGGCGACCACGTCCGGTGCCGGAGCCCTGATCATCGGAGTCCTGCTCATCTCCCTGGGGCTCACCCTCTGGTACCACCCGCACCTTCGCGTGTTCTCCGGGATCGCCGCTCTCCTGCTCACTCTCATCTCCTTCCCCGTCGCGAATCTCGGCGGCCTCTTCCTCGGACTGATCAGTGGTCTGGTCGGCGGCTCGCTGGCCTGCTCCTGGGCCCCCGTCGCCACCGAACCCCAGTCGGCGCCGGCGGACTGCGCGTCCACGGCGGTTCCGGCAGGAGAGAGCCCGCGGGGCAGCTGACCGCCGGGTTCGTCGCCGAACGCCCTGGCTGGGATAATGAGACTCCCCCGCCTGCTGAGGGTGGTGACCATGCCCGCCTGGCATTTGCGCGACTATCACGACGACGATCTCGACCAGGCCATTCAGATCTGGGACCAGAGCCGCCGGGGCGGCGAGGACCGGGTGTTTCCCGTGTCCGAGGTCATGGCCGCGGCCAAGGGCGGTCAGACGGCGGTCGTCGCAGTGGTCGGGGACGAACTCGTGGGCATGGCCGTGGCCCAGGCGCACGGCAAGCGAGGGTGGATCCTCCTGGTGGCGCTCGCCTCCCGTTGGCGCGAGCGCGGGATCGGCAGCGCACTCCTCGCCGAGCTGGAGCGGCGCCTGCGAGCGCTGGGCACGCGCCACATCAGCGCGCTGCTGCCCGCCGGTGCCGCCGGGACGAAGGCCCTGGAGAACTCCGGCTACGGGTTCCGCGACGACCTGACCTACTTCGAGAAGCTCGAACCTCCCGGAACCGCCAACGCCGACGTTCTCGCGGCGCTGGGCGGTCGCATGCTCCCGGAGGGGCTCTGGGACGACATGGCCGGCATGGAGCGCGAGAAGCAAGTGGTCGAACGCCGTGTCGTGCTCCCGCTGACGGAGCCCGCGCTGGCCGACCGTTACGGTGTCGCCCCGCCCAAGGCGATCATCCTGTTCGGCCCCCCTGGCACCGGGAAGACCAGCTTCGCCAAAGCGGTCGCCTCGCGGCTCGGCTGGCCTTTCGTGGAGCTCTTTCCGTCCCGGCTCGCAGCCGACACGAGCGAGGGGCTGGCCGCGGCGCTCCGGGAGGCCTTCGCGGATCTGGCGGAACTGGACTCGGTGCTGCTCTTCATCGACGAGGTCGAGGAGATCGCCGGCGTGCGGTCCGGAAAAGCCGTCGACCCGGGGCACGGGGTGACCAACGAGCTGCTCAAACTGATCCCCGGTTTCCGCGAGCACGACGCGCGGCTGCTGGCCTGCGCCACCAACTCCGTGCGGTCGCTCGATCCGGCCTTCCTGAGGCCGGGCCGGTTCGACTACGTCATCCCCATCGGGCCGCCGGACCCGACCGCCCGCGCGGCGATCTGGACCCGCTATCTCAGGGCCGCCGGTGATGCGGTGGACCTCACCCGACTGGTCGAGGCCAGCGAACTGTTCACCCCTGCCGACATCGAGTTCGCCGCCCGCAAGGGCGCGCAGGCGGCGTTCGAGCGTGAGGTCGTGGAGCGCAGGGGCCGGCCGGCCGGGACCGACGACTACATGACCGCCATCGCCGACACCCGGCCGACGCTCACCGCGCAGGCGATCAAGGAGTTCACCGAGGACATCGAGAAGTACAGCCGCCTCTGAGAGCCCGGCCCCGGTCGTCGCCGTCGGGCCGGGCCGGACGAGCCGGCCGGAAGGAAGATGCCGGCCTGCGCGAGTGGCTCGCCGAGGAGCCCGGCCACGGCGGGGATCCGGCTGCCTCGGCCTGGGCGGCACGGGCGTGACCTGCCCGAACGGTGTGGCCGAGGCCGAGGTCCGGTGCCGCCGGGCGGGATGCGGAACCTGATCCCCGGCCCGGCACGACGGTGTCCTTGCGCCCGGGTCCGCCGATGGCGTCGGTCGCGGACGGACTCCGTGGGGAGGAACATCGGAGTCACGGAGGCAGGTGGTGGCTATGGGGACGCCGTCGATGCATTTCAGCGAGAGTCCGGAGGATCCGTTCGCCATCGGGCACGGTGCCTCGGCCGTGCTCGACGACCGAGGCACCGTGGTCGCGTGGAGCACACGTGCGCAGGAGTTGCTCGGCTATCCGGCCAAGGAAGTGCTGGGACGGGCGTGGCAGGACCTCCTGGTCGACGCCCGTGACCTGCCGGTCGTGCGGTCCGTCGTCGTGGAAGCCGTGAAGGCTGGGGGGTGGTTCGGTGTCCTGCCCGTCCGGCACCACGACGGACACCGTCTGGAGATGGGTTTCCGGGCCCGTGCGGTCACCCGGGAGGGGGGCGGTCAGGAGTGGCTCCTGGTCGGTGCTCCTGCCGCGGAGGTCATCGCCTGGCAGCGGGACCGTGCGCTGCTGGACGGCCTGTACCGGCGGTCCCCGATCGGTCTGGTCACCTACGGCCCGGACCGGAGAGTGATCAGGGTCAACCGTGCGGTCGCCAAGGCGAGCGGTGTGCCGGCCGAGGCGCCGGTGGGTCACCACCCCCGCGAATTCATGGTCGCCGAGGACGCGGGTCCGCAGGACGAACGGGTGCGGCACGTCCTGGAGACCGGCGAGCCGTTGATCTTCACGGAGCAGTCCGCCCGGGCACGCCACGATCCGGGGCGGGAACGGATCGTGTCCGTTTCGGCGTTCCGCATGGAAGATCCCTCGGGCCGGGTCCTCGGTGTGGCCGAGACGATCGAGGACGTGACCGACCGCCACCGGGCGCAACGCAGGCTCGCCCTGCTGAACGAGGCGAGCGCCCGGATCGGGACCTCGCTGGACGTGGCCCAGACCGCTCGGGAACTCGCCGAGGCGGCCGCTCACGACCTGGCCGACTACTGCTCGGTGGACCTTCTCAAGCCCGTGACACTCGGTGACGAACCAGGCCCCGGTACGGCGGGTCCGCTGGTCCGGGTCGCCCTCTCACCACCGGAGAACCGTGTCCCGTACCAGGAGGGCGACGTGGTCCCGCTGCTTCCGGAATCCCCGCAGGCGCGGTGCCTGACCGAGCGTCGCCCGATTCTCGACGGGCTGCTGTCCCTGCGCCCCGAGTGGTACGCCATGGACCGGCGGCGGATCGAGATCGCCCTGGGCCTCGGTGTTCATTCGATGATCGCGGTGCCCCTGCTGGCACGCGGCCTGGTGCTGGGCGTGGTGAGCCTGTGGCGGTCGCGCACTCCGGAGCCCTTCGAGGACGACGACGCCGCGGTGGCCCAGGAGCTCGCCTCGCGTGCGGCCGTCTCCATCGACAACGCGCGCCGCTTCACCCAGCAGCAGAGCGCCGCGCTGACCCTCCAGCGCAGTCTGCTGCCGAGCGCGGTGTCCGATCTGCCGGCCGTGGAGGTGGCGTGCCGGTATCTCCCGGCCAGCGGTGAACCGGGCATCGGCGGTGACTGGTTCGACGTGATCCCGTTGTCGGGGGCCCGGGTCGCCCTCGTGGTGGGAGACGTGGTCGGCCACGGCATCCACGCCGCGGCCTCGATGGGCCGTCTGCGCGCCGCCGCACGCACCCTGGCCAGCCTCGACCTGGAGCCGGACGAGGTGATGACGGGGCTGGACGATCTGGTCAGCCTGCTGGCCACCGAGCTGGAGGCGAACGCCGACGACAACCGGACGGCGATCGAGCAGGTGGTCGGGGCCACCTGCCTCTACGCGGTCTACGATCCGGTGTCCCAGCACTGCTCCCTGGCACGCGCCGGCCACCCGGCACCGGTGGTGTCCACCCCGGACGGCGAGGTGACCGTGCTCGATCCGCCCGCGGGGCCACCGCTGGGCCTGGGCGGTCTGCCCTTCGAGACATACGATCTGGACCTCCCCGAGGGCAGCCTGCTCACGCTCTACACGGACGGCCTCCTGGAGGCGCGCAACGGCGACATAGACACCGCGCTGGCACACCTGCGCGCATGTCTCGCCCACACCGAGGAGCCGCTGGAAGAGACCTGCCACTCCGTGGTCGACGCGCTGCTGCCCAAGGACCACCTCCCCAGCGACGACATCGCGCTTCTCATCGCCCGCACCCGGGTGCTGCGGCCGCAGAACGTCGCCTCGTGGCAGCTGCCCCTGGAAGCGACCTCCGCCGCCCGTGCCAGGGAGCTGACCACGGCGAAACTGACCGAATGGGGGCTGACCGAACTGGCCTTCACCACCGAGCTGGTCGCCAGCGAGCTGGTCACCAACGCCTACCGGTACGGGTCCGGACCCGTCACCCTGCGCCTCATCCGTACGCACTCCCTGAGCTGCGAGGTGTCCGACACCAGCCACACCTCCCCGCACCTGCGGCGGGCTCTCACCACGGACGAGGGCGGACGCGGGCTCTTCCTGGTCGCGCAGCTCACGGAGCGGTGGGGCACCCGCTACTCCCGCGACGGCAAGACCGTCTGGACGGAGCAGCCGCTGCCGCCCGCATGAACGGACTCGGGTAATTCAGGCGACCGCGGTTGCCGCGTCCTCGTACATTCGCACCTTCACACTTGGCGCAAGGGGAGGGTCCGGATGAGCGGTTCCGCGTTTCTGATCGGTGGCGGTTGGGACGTGCCGGAGGTGTACGAGCCGTTTCTGCGGCAGGCGGCGGTGCGCGGTGGGGAGGTGCCGCGGATCGGCTGCGTGATCGTCGACGAAGGGGACGGGGCCGAGCAGTTCGAGCGATACGCGGGTGCGCTGCGGAAGGCCGGCTCGTGCTCGCCCGTGCCGTTGCTGGTACCGCTCGGGGGCCGGTTCGAGCCCGACGGGGCACTGGACGGCGTGGACGGGCTCCTGGTGTGCGGTGGGCTGACACCCGCCTACCAGGAGGCGTTCGCCGGGTGCCTGGACCGCCTGCCGCGGCTGCTCGCCGACCGGGGGCTGCCCTACGCGGGGTTCTCCGCGGGCGCCGCCGTGGCGGCGCGGCGGGCCGTGGTCGGGGGATGGCTGGCGGACGGGGTGCCGGTGTGCCCGGCGGACACCGCGGAGGATCTCGGGGAGATCGACGTACGGGCGGGGCTCGGGCTCGTGCCGTTCGCCGTGGATGTGCACGCAGCGCAGTGGGGCACGCTGGGGCGGCTGGTCGCGGTGGTGGGCCGCGGAGAGGCACCGTACGGCGTCGCCGTCGACGAGAACACCGCGGTCGAGGTGGACGGCGGGGGTTGCCGGGTGGCGGGGGCCGGGCGCGTTCATGTCGTACGGCCGGGCGGGGAGAGGGGTGTGGCGGTGCGGGAGTACGGGGCCGGTGAGGCCTTCGGTCTCGCCTAGCACCTGTGCCGGGACACGGCTTCGCCGCGTGGGCGCGCACAGCCCCCACGCGGCGGAACCGAACGGCGTCAGATGGTCGCCGTGTCGATCACGAAGCGGTACCGGACGTCGCTCGCCAGCACCCGCTCGTACGCCTCGTTGATCTCCGCGGCGCTGATCAGCTCGATCTCCGCACCGATGCCGTGCTCGGCGCAGAAGTCGAGCATCTCCTGGGTCTCCCGGATGCCGCCGATGCCCGAGCCCGCGAGGGTCTTGCGGCCGGCGATCACCGAGAACAGGTTGAGGGAGATCGGCTCCTCGGGGGCACCCACGTTCACCAGCGCGCCGTCGGTCCTGAGCAGCGACAGGAACGCGCCGAAGTCCAGCGGCGCCGACACCGTCGAGATGATCAGGTCGAAGGTGCCGGCCAGCTCCTCGAAGGTCTTCGGGTCGCTGGTGGCGTAGTAGTGGTCGGCGCCCAGCTTCAGCCCGTCGTCCTTCTTGCGCAGGGACTGCGAGAGCACGGTGACCTCGGAGCCCATCGCGTGCGCGATCTTGACCGCCATGTGGCCGAGGCCGCCGAGCCCGACGACCGCGACCTTCTTGCCGGGGCCGGCGTTCCAGTGCCGCAGCGGGGAGTACGTGGTGATGCCGGCGCACAGCAGCGGGGCGGCCACGTCCAGGGACAGGCCGTCCGGGATCCGTACGACGAAGTTCTCGTCGACGACGATCTTCTGCGAGTAGCCGCCGTAGGTGGGCTCGCCGTCCTTGCCGACGGCGTTGTAGGTGCCGACGTTGCCGCCCAGGCAGTACTGCTCCAGGCCCTTGAGGCAGTTCTCGCACGCGCGGCAGGAGTCGACCAAGCAGCCGACGCCCACCCGGTCGCCCACGGCGTACTTGGTGACACCGGGACCGACCTCGGAGACGACACCCGCGATCTCGTGGCCGGGGACCATCGGGAAGATCGCCGTGCCCCAGCCCTCGCGGGCCTGGTGGATGTCGGAGTGACAGATGCCGGCGAACTCGATGTCGATCAGGACGTCGAACTCACCGACCGCGCGCCGCTCGATGGTGGTCCGCTCCAGCGGAGCCTTCGCGGCGGGCGCGGCGTACGCAGCAACAGTGGTCATGCCGGGGTTCTCCTAGCAGGGGGGTTCGTGCCCGGCTGCCTTTCGACCGGGCACCCGTCCAGCCTGCAGCGGGCGCCGCCGCTCACCCAGACCACAGATCTTCGTACGACCGCTGTGCGTACCACTGGCGGGGACAGGCTGACGGGCGTACGACCACGGGAGACGGCCGATACTGGCCGTATGGACGAACAGCAGGACGCAGCCGCCGGCCGGCCCCTGGACCGGCGCGCCGAGCTGAGCGAGTTCCTGCGCAGCCGGCGGGCCCGGCTGAAGCCGGAGGACGTGGGGCTGCGCGACTTCGGACGGCACCGTCGGGTGCCCGGGCTGCGCCGCGAGGAGCTGGCCCAGCTGGCCGGGGTGTCGGTGGCGTACTACACCCGGCTGGAACAGGGCAACGGACGCAACGTCTCGGCGGAGGTCCTGGACTCGATCGCCCGCGCCCTGCGCCTCACCGACGCCGAGCACGCCCACCTCACCCACCTGGCCAAGCCGAAGGCGCACAAGAAGAAGCCGGCGGCACGGCAGCAGCAGGTGCGGGGGGTACTGCGCCAGCTGCTGGACGCGCTGGAGGGCGTGCCGGCGTACGTCGTCGGGCGCCGCTCGGAGATCCTGGCCTGGAACCGGATGGCGGCCGCGGTCTTCGGCGACTGGTCGGAGCTGCCGCCCGCCGAGCGCAACTGGGCCCGGCTCGTCTTCCTGCGCCCCGAGTACCGCGACCTCTTCGTCGACTGGGAACAGAAGGCGATCGACATCGTCTGCGCCCTGCGCATGGACGCGGGCTGCTATCCGGACGACCCGCGGCTGTCCGCGCTGGTGGGCGAGCTGTCGGTGAAGAGCGACGAGTTCCGCCGCCTGTGGGCGACCCACGACGTCAAGGAGAAGAGCCACGGCGTCAAGCGCCTGCACCACCCCCTGGTCGGCGACCTCTCCCTGAACTTCGAGGGCTTCCGCCTCGCGGGCGACTCGGACCTCGGCCTGGTGACATACCACGCCGAGCCCGGTTCCCCGTCGGCGGAGTCCCTGCGCCTGCTGGCCAGCTGGGGCACGGACGCGACCCGGGCGGGCACGGGCACCTCGACGCCGTCGCACGGACAGGGTTGAGTCGACTACGAGACCGGCAAGGTCGTCACGACGACGGCCGCGGCCGACTGCACGTTCCTGAAGATCATCACCCCTGATACGGCGGCATCGCCCCCCAGGTCCACTTCGGCACCGGCTGTTCCGCCGGCGGTTTCGCGTCCGGGGACGAGAAGTACCCGGCCAGGCGCGTACCCCACTCCACGTAGGCCAGGAACGCCGAGCGGAACTCCGCGTCCTTCGGGAGGTCCGCGTCGTCCGCCGCGTCCTGGATGAGATCGACCCAGCGGCGGCGCTGGGGCTCCGTGATGTGCTTGCCGAAGTGTCTGGCGACCATGTGGCCGTGGCCGCCCTGGGTTTCGGAGTATGCCGCCGGGCCGCCGAACACCTCGGCGAGCCAGAGGGCGACGTGCTCCGCGTGTTCGGCGGGCAGGTCGGCGAAGAGCGGGGCGAGGAGGTCGTCCTTGACCACCTTGTCGTAGAAGACCGAGGTCAGGCGGGAGAAGGCCGCGGCGCCGCCCGCCCAGTCGTACAGGGTGGGCACGGCAGCTCCGCCGCCCTGCACACCGGTCGGCCGGTAGTGGCGCATCTCCTCGATGTTCTCCACATACGGCCGGATCTCCGCGAGGAACGGCGGAAACAGCTCCGACCGGCGGAAACCCTGGAGGTGGTCCTCGGTCGACGTCCAGGTGATCCGCAGGATCCAGGACTCGGGCTCCTCCTCGCAGCGGGTCAGGCCGTAGTCGACACACTGGGGAGCGGCGGCCAGCTGGAGGGCCGCGCGGGTGTAGGCGGCCAGGAACTGTGCCGACTGCTGGTCAGGAACGCGGTAACGGATGTACTCGACTGTGTGAGCCGTCATACAGGCACACAAACACGAACGGCCCGCCGGAAGCTGCTGCTCCGGCGGGCCGTTCGCTCACGGCCTACTCAGGTACGGCGGCTCACTTGCCGTAGTACGCGTTGTAGATCGTGATCGTCGACGTGTTGCCCTTCTTGTCGGCGATCTTGGCGCGGAACGAGATGGCCTTGTTCTTCGCCGGGTTCTTCACGGTGATCTTGCCGCCGCGGACGTCGACCTTCTTGAAGGTCTTGCCGTCGTAGGAGACGTACACCGTCAGGGACTTCAGGTTGCTGCCCGCGGCCGCGCCCTCGACGGTGACCGGGAAGGTGACCTTCTTGCCGGCCTCGACGCGGCTGTCCAGGCCGGTCTTGGCACCGAAGTACAGGGCGGAGACGGGGAGCTTCGCGGAACCGCCCGCCGGCTTCTTCGAACGGAAGGTCCACGCCGCGTCGATCCGGGAGGATGCCTCCGACACCTTGGCCGAGCGCTTGACCGAGGTGGTCAGCTTGTAGGCGGCGTCACCGGCGGGCACCTTGAAGGTCTTCTCGCCGAACATCGGGTCGTTGTTGGAGCCGACCTTGACGCCGTTGCGGTACAGGGTCGTGGTCGCCGAGGTGAACGTCGACGAACCGACGTGCTTGGCGCCGTCGGCGAACAGCGGCAGCGAGCCGTAGATCTCGTTGCCGTCCCGGAAGACACCGAAGTCGGAGTTGACCAGCGGGGCGAAGACCGCGGTGTTGAAGGTCTTCGAGTACGACTTGCCCGCCGTGAAGGACTCGGCGCCGGCCGAGTAGGACGCGTCGGCGATCGGGAACCCGTCCGGGTCCACCCCGCCGTCCTGCTCGAACTCCAGCTGCCACTTCACGCCGCCCTTGGCCGACAGGTGCAGGGTGCGGGTGCCGGGCAGGTTCTGCGGGATGCCGATGGAGGAGGCGCCGGAGCTGCCGGGCAGCCAGCCCACCGCGTTGACGGTGCCCTTCTTGCCGCTCGCGGCGGCACCGAGCCGAGCCTTCACCGTGGCCAGGTCGCTCGCCTTGTAGTGCTTGGTGAAGCCGGTGGCGAGCTTGGTGACCGTACCGCCGGAGGTGACGTCGTACTCCTCACCGGCGCCCTTGGACCAGTGCGCGTCCCACTGCTGGTACAGCGTGCCCGCGGGCAGCGACCCACCGAGGTGAGCGGTGTGGAAGTTGGCGTACGAGTCGAGGAACCAGCCGTAGCCGTACTGGCCGTTGCCGATCGTGACGTCCCACTCCGGCGAGGCGAACTGGGACTTCAGGCCCGTGGCCGGGACGGTGATGTCCACCGGCTTGGCCTTGCGCGCGTCGATCGTGATCGTCTGCTTGCCGGAGACGGTCAGCTTCGGCTGGGCGATCCAGTCGACGCCCTTGGCGGCGTCCTTCGGGTCCACGTAGGTGGCGGTGTTGAGGATGTACGTGCCCTTGGGCGCGCGCACCTTCACCGTGCCGGACGGGTCGTACGGGTTCAGCCACTGGCCGTTGGCCAGACCGGCCACGCCGGTCATGTCGGCGTCGAAGTACTGGGCCGGCTTGCCGTCACGGCCGATGAACTTCAGCGTGACGTCGTACGACTCCACCTCGCGCTGCACCGCGGCGGCCGTGCGGACGGTCTGCCCGTCGCCGGTCGCGGTCACGTACGCGGAGTAGGCGCCGTCGAGGGTGCCGCCCAGCTTGGTGTTGACCGTCAGGTCGACGGAGGCCTTGCCGTGCGCCGGGACCGTCACCTTGGTCGCGGCGAGCTTGAAGAAGCCCGCCGGCGCCGCCTGGCCCTTGGGGTCGGTGGCGGTGCTGGTCAGGTTGAGGGTGACGTCCTTGTCGCCGAGGTTGCGGTACGACACCTGCTTGGTGACCGGGGTGTCGTCGGTGTGCGGCCACTGCTGCACACCGAAGCTGACCGACACCGGGTCGGCGATCACGGCCTGCTTGATGGCCTTGTCGACCGCGATCCGGCCCGAACCCTGCTGGAACGGCGTGTACTTGCCGCCCTTGGCGGAGCCGGTGAGCGCGCCCTTCAGCTCGGCGTAGCCCCAGTCGGGGTGCTCCTGCTTCAGGATCGCGGCGGCGCCCGCGACGTGCGGGGTGGCCATCGACGTACCGGAGATGGTCAGGTAGCCCTCGGGCTTCTCACCGACCTCCTGGTCGATGACGCTGCCCTTGGCCGCGGCGGCGGTGATGTCCACACCGGGCGCGGTGACGTCCGGCTTGATGGCGCCGTCGCCGGTGCGCGGGCCGGTCGAGGAGAAGTCGGCCAGCTTGTCCTTGTCGTCGACCGCGCCGACGGTGAGCGCGGCGTCCGCGCTGCCCGGCGAACCGATCGACTGGGGGCCCTCGTTGCCCGCGGCGATCGCGAACAGGATGCCCTTCTCGGCGGAGAGCTTGTTGACCTCGGCCTCGAGCGGGTCGATCTCCGGCGTGTCGTAGCCGCCGAGGCTCAGGTTGATGACCGAGGCGCCCTGCGAGGCCGCCCACTCCATGCCGGCGAGGATGCCGGAGTCGTCACCGGAGCCGGTGTCGTCCAGGACCTTGCCGTTGAGGATCTTGGCGTCGGGGGCGACGCCCTTGTACTTGCCGCCCGACTTGGCGCCGGTGCCCGCCACGATGGAGGCGACGTGCGTACCGTGACCGAAGTGGTCCTTGGCGTCGGCCGCGGCGGTGAAGTTCTTGGAGTCGATCACCTGGTCCTTGAGGTCCGGGTGACTGGTGTCCACACCCGTGTCCAGGACGGCGACCTTGACGCCCTTGCCGGTGTAGCCCGCGGCCCACGCGACCGGGGCGCCGATCTGCGGCACCGACTTGTCGAGCGAGGCCTTGCGGACGCCGTCGAGCCAGACGTGCGCGATGCCGGAGGCGGCCTTGTCGCCGTCGGTGACGGCGTTCCACAGCTCCGCGGTGTCCTTGACCGGGGTCTGCACCGCGTCCGCGTTCAGCGCGGTGAGGCTGCGGCGCAGGTGGCCCGCGTCGCGGACGTCCTGCTTGGCGGCCGTGGCGGAACCGCGGTAGCCGACGATGACCTTCAGGCCGTTCTTCTGGGCCTTGCGGGTGGCGGCCTTGTTCAGCTCGGTGATGTCGAACAGCCGCTGGTCCAGCTTGCCGGAGGCGACCAGGCGGGCCGCGTCGGCGGGAATGACGAGCGTGTGTCCGTCGGCCTTGCGGACCTGGACGGGGATGTGCTCCCGCCCCTTGGCCCGCTGGAGGCCGACGACGCGGCCCTTGGCGTCGAGGGCGACACGGTCGCCGGTGATCAGGGTGACGTGGTGCTTGACGCTGAGCGAGGAGGCAGCGGCCGGGACGCGCTGCTCGGGCTTCGCCGACGCGGGGCTGGTCATACCCGCTGCGAGGGCGACGGCTGCGGCAGTGGCCACAGTGGCCGCAGCTGCTCTTTTCACTTGTCTGCGCAAGTTCTCCCCCTGGAGATGAGTGACCGGGCGAATCCCCATTCACCCGGCGGGGGGAAGTCCCGCACACCTGCACGTCAACCCCCCGGATGCCGAAGTATGCCGGGGGGTGATCAGACGGCTCAATAGTTGAGAGGACTGTAAGAAAGCGCTGCCCGAAACTGTTACGCACCAGGGGGGACACCGTTACAGAATCGCTAAGTCACTTCCGTACCAACGGTGTTATGGGCCGTCAGGCGCCCGCGTTCTCCCGCACGGTGATCCTGCCCTTGCGGATCGTGGCCAGCCGCGGGGCCTTCTTCGCGATCGCGGAGTCGTGGGTGACCATGATGAAGGTCAGCCCGTGCTCCTTCCACAGGCGTTCGAGTACGTCCATGATCTCGTCGCGCATGCCCTCGTCGAGGTTGCCGGTCGGCTCGTCGGCGAGGAGGACCTTCGGCCGCTTGACGAGTGCGCGGGCGATGGCGACGCGCTGCTGCTGTCCTCCGGACATCTCGGAGGGCAGGTGCGAGAGGCGTTCGCCGAGACCTACGGACTTCAGCGCTTCGGCGGCCAGTTCGCGGCGTTCCTTGGCCTTGATGCCGAGGGGGACGAGAGCGGTCTCCACGTTCTCCTGGGCGGTGAGGGTCGGGATGAGGTTGAAGGACTGGAAGACGAAGCCGATGTTCTCGCTGCGGACCTTGGTGAGACGGGCCTCGGAGAGCTTGGCCAGGTCGGTGCCGTCGAGGACGACTTCGCCGTCGGTGGGGCGGTCGAGGCCGCCGAGCATCTGGAGGAGGGTGGACTTGCCTCCGCCCGTGGGGCCCTGGATGACGAGTCGGTCGCCGTCACCGATGGTGAGGTCTATGCCGTCGAGGGCGTGGACGGTGTCATTGCCCCTGGTGTAGCGCTTGGTCACGTTCTTCAGTTCGTACATGGTGGCTCCTGGATCGTTTTTGGCTGCGGGTGGATGGGGGCTGGTCGCGCCCGCGCGGCGGAGGCGCACATCGATGCGGTCCCGCGCCCCTGGTTGGCTCAGTCAGCCCCGCCGAAAAGCCGAGCTACTCCACCCGCCTCAACGCATCCGCCGGGCGCAGCCGCGACGCCCGCCACCCTCCGAACGCCCCCGCGATCAGGCCGCCGGCCACCGCCAGACCCACAGCGAGGGCGATCGTCGTCGCGCTGACCGGGGCCGTAAGTGCCACCTCCAGGGTCTTCGCCGTCTGTCGGCCGGGGCCGCCGAAGCCGCCGCTGCCAGGGCCGCCGGGCCCTCCGCCGAAGCCGCCGCCCGTGCCACCGAGCTGGGCCTCGAGGCTCGGGCTGATGGCCGTGACGGCGTACGCGCCGGCCAGGCCGAGCGCGATGCCGAGGGCGCCGCCCACCAGGCCGTTGACGACGGCCTCGCCGACCACCTGCCGGGTCACCCGGCCGGACTTCCAGCCCAGGGCCTTCAGCGTGCCGAACTCGCGGACGCGCCGGGAGACGGCGGAGGAGGTGAGCAGCCCCGCGACCAGGAACGCGGCAACCAGCACCGCGATGGACAGCCACTTGCCGACGTTGGTGGCGAGGGAGGAGGCGGTGGACAGGGAGCCGGAGACGGTGTCCGCGAGGTCGGCCGAGGTGGTGACCGTCGTACCCGAGACGTTCTTCTGGATGGCCGACTTGACGGTGCCGATCTTCTGCGAGTCGGTCGCCTTGACGTAGATCGTGGTGACCTTGTTCTTCGAGTCGCTGAGGGCCTGCGCCTGCCCCAGCGGGATGTACAGGTTGGCCGCCGGGTCACCGCTGTCGGCGGTGGCGATGCCGATCACCTCGAACTTGACGCCCTTGACGGTGACGGTGGAGCCGACCTTGTACTTCTTCTGCTTGGCGTAGGCCGAGTCGGCCACGACGACCTTGGCGTTCGTCTCCGTCGTCCTGAACGTACGACCGCTGGTGATCTTCGAGGAGGTCAGCGGGCCGAGGGCCGGCTTGGTGACGTCGGTGCCGTAGACGGAGTAGTTGCTGACGCCGAAGTCGGCGCCGCCGCCCCGCACTTCACCCTGCGGCCGGCCGGTCGCGCCGGGGCCGCCGAGCCGGCTGCCTCCGTTGCCGTTCTGCTGGAACTGGCCGCGCGTGAACTGGCCGCTGATCTTGATGACCTGCAGGCTCAGCCCGCCGACCGCGTCCGAGACGCCGGACTGCGCGCCGACCTTGGTCACGGTCGAGGCCGACAGCGTCTGGAAGCCCTGCACCATGACGCGGTCGCTGCTCTGGGTGGAGTCGTCGCCGTCGTTGCGGGCGTCGAACCGGAAGCGGGGCCGCTGGGCGTCGCCGGTGGACGCCGACGCCGCCTTGGTGACGGTCATGTCCGTGCCCAGTCCGTACAGCGACTGCAGGACCTTGTCCTGCGCCTTCCCCATGCCGCTGGACACGGAGTTGACCACGATGACCAGTGCGATGCCCAGAGCGAGGCCGGAGGCGACGACCAGGGCCGCCTTTCTGCGGCGGCGCAGTTCGCGCCTCAGGTAGGTGAAGAACATGCCCGCAAGCTAGGGACGGACCGTGACGGCGCGATAAGACCGACATAAAAGAACCATGAGAAGGCTGTGACCGCCCCCGGAAAGGCCCCGGAAACACCGATGCCGCCCCTGAGGGCGGCATCGGAAGAGCTGTGCGGGGGCTGTCAGGCGGCCGAACCGGCCTTCCACTGCGCCCAGTCCATGTTCCAGCCGTTGAGGCCGTTGTCCGGGGAGACGGTCTTGTCGCCGGTGTGCTGGACGACCACCACGTCACCGACCAGGGAGTTGTTGTACATCCAGGCGGCCGGCGTGTTCGGGTCGCCCGCGCCCTTGGTGTCGGACAGGCCCACGCAGCCGTGGCTGGTGTTGACGCTGCCGAAGATGGACTTCGCGCCCCAGTAGTTGCCGTGCAGGAAGGTGCCGGAGCTGGTCAGGCGGATGGCGTGCGGCACGTCCTTGATGTCGTACTCGCCCTTGCCGTCGTCGTCGGTGAAGCCCACGGTCGCGCCGTTCATGCGCGTCTCCTTGAACTTCTCCTGCATGACCATGATGCCCTGGTACGTCTTGTTCTCGGGCGAGCCGGCGGAGATCGGGATGGTCCTGATGGTCCTGCCGTCCTGCGTGACCTTCATCTGCTTGGTCTGCGCGTCGACGTAGGAGACCTGGTTGCGGCCGATGTGGAAGGTGACCGTCTTCTGCTGCACACCGTAGACACCGCTGGCACCCTGGACGCCGTCGAGCGCGAGCTTCAGCGTGACGGTGGAGTTCTCCTTCCAGTACGTCTCGGGGCGGAAGTCGATGCGGTTGGCGTTGAACCAGTGGCCGACGACCTCCTGGCCGCTGCTGGAGGTGACCGTGATGCCCTTCTGGACGGCGGCCTTGTCGGTGATCGCCTTGTCGAAGTTGATCGACACGGGCATGCCGACGCCGACGGTGGAACCGTCCTCCGGCGTGAAGTTGCCTATGAAGCTGTTGGCCGGGGAGACCGTGGTGAAGGAGGCGTTCTCGTGGGCGACGAGGCCCGCGGCGTCCTTGGCCTCCGCGGCGACCTTGTAGCCGGTGGAGCGCTCCAGCTGGGTGGTCGGCTTCCAGCTCTTCTTGTCGGCGGACAGCACGCCGGCGACGGCCTTGCCGTCGGCGGTGGTCATGGTCACACCGGTGAGGGTGCCCTTGGCGACCGTGACGGCGGCCGAGTTGTTGATGGAGGCGTTGTTGGAGCCGTCCTTGGGCGTGATCGTGATCTGGGCCGCGGAGGACTTCTTGGCCGCCGCCTCGTCGGCCTTGGCCTGGGAGGTGTCTCCGTTGCCGGTGGCCTTGGAGTCGTCACCGCCGGAACACCCGGTGAGCACCAGTACACCGCCGAGCAGTGCGGACGCGACCGTCAGGCCCTTGCGCCGCTTACTGTCCGTCATCACACGCTTCTCCATCGCTGCCGAATCCGCGGAATCCCCGAAAGCCCCCGTCGGGAACTTTCAACGCTACGGCCGGTCCGCCCCGTTCCACATAGATCGAATGTGTGGGCCACACCACGTCCCGCCCGGGACGGGTGGTGCGGAAGCCGTCCGTACGCCCCCTGAGACGACGAGACCCCGGACGGCGTTGCCGTCCGGGGTCGGGTTCCCCGGGCCGCTCAGCCGATGCCGCCCTCTTCCTCGTCGTCCCCATCCTCCTCGTCCAGTTCCCAGTCCGGCGAATCCGGGTCGTACTCGATCCGCTCGCTGGACCAGGAGGCCTGCTGGAGTTCCACCCCGGGCACCTCGCTGATCAGGTCGAACGGGTCCACGAGATAGGCGAGGGCCTCAGCAGTGTCTTCCGTCACAGCGTTCTCGGCATGAGCCCGCTCCTCCGGCGGCAGCTCGGGATCGGCGGCGAGCCGGCGCAGCGCGGCCTTGGTCACCTCGCCCTCGTCGTGCACCTCAAGAACCAGCTCCACCCGAAGCCGTACAAAACGTGATGTCTCTTCCGTGCTCATGACCGGAGCGTACGACTGAAACCTCCCGTGACTTTCCCGTGACCCGCGATTTTCACTAACATCGCCCCACACGGCCAATTCGCCAGCGTCACAAGGGGGATCGATATTCCGTGCCATCCGCTCGCCGTCCGCTGCTGACCGCCACCGCCGCGGGAACCCTGCTGTGCGCCCTGTGGTTCGTCCCGTCCGCCAACGCGTCGCAGGACGGCACGGCCAGAGCGACCACGGAGGTGACCGGAACGACGCAGGTCACCCAGCAGGCGAAGGCGATCTCCGAGGCCGCGGCCACGGACTCCACGGGCACCGCGGACAGCACCCAGCTCGCCGACACCGGCAGCTTCGACACCACGCCCTACGTCGTCGGCGGCAGCCTGTTCCTCGCCGTGGGCGCCGGATTCGTGGTGTATTCGGTACGCCGGGAACGCCTCGGCTTTTAATCGCGCTTGACTCTTCTTTGGCAGAGAACGCATAGTCCGCCCATGAAGAGATCATCGGGCGTGCGGCTGTGCGCCACCGCAGCTGTGAGCGCGCTGTCGCTCGCCCTCATCACCGGCTGCTCCGACGGAGGTTCGAAGGACTCCGGAGACGGCAAGGGCGGCAAGGACGGGAACTCGGCCGCGAAGGCGCTGAGCGCCGCTGAGCTGAAGCAGCTGATCATCGCCAAGGGCGAGGTGCCGGGCTACAAGGTCGGCTCCGTCGAGGGTGGCATCCCCGACAAGAGCAAGGTCAAGTCGGACGACGCCCAGTGCGACCCGGTGCTCCGGGCCCTGACCGGCATCGCGCCCGGCGAGCCGGCGGCGAACACCAGCCGCATGGCCACCGAGGACAAGAAGGACCCCACGGACAAGGCCACGTCCCTGGACGACCTGGCCGACGGCAAGTTCGAGGACGCGCTCAACGACTCCATGGACCTGGACGTCACCGTGGTCACCCTGGCCTCGTACGACGGCGACGGCGCCGAGTCGGCCCTGAAGTCGGTGACCGACGCGGTGAAGTCCTGCTCGGGCGGCTTCTCGGGCGAGCAGGACGGCGAGAAGGGCAAGTTCACCAAGGTCGCGGAGGAGAAGTCCTCGGGCACCGGTGACGAGTCGGTGGCCTTCACGGCGACCAACGACTCGGGCAAGGACGGCGCCCTGCCGCTCCACGCCGAGGTCGTGCGGCACGGGAACACCCTCGCCACGTACACCACCATCAACATCGGCGCGATGATGACGAAGAAGGCCTACACGGTGTCGGCCCCGGTCATCAAGGCTCAGGCGGCCAAGCTGAAGTGACGTCGTGAAAGGGGCCCTGTCGCACGACAGGGCCCCTTCACCTCTTCTCTTCCGCGTCCTACTGAAGCGGACCGGTGACCGTCTCCGCGGCGGCGACCAGGTGGCCCCCGCGCACGAAGGCGTCGGCGGCGGCCAGGTCGGGAGCCAGGAACCGGTCCGGTCCGGGACCCTGCACACCGGCCGCGCGCACGGCCCCGATCACGGCCTGCGAGGCGGGCGCCGGGGTCAGGCCCTCGCGCAGCTCGATGCCGCGGGTGGCGGCGTACAGCTCGACGGCGATGATCCGGGTGAGGTTGTCGACGGCGGTGCGCAGCTTGCGCGCGGCCGACCAGCCCATGGACACGTGGTCCTCCTGCATCGCGGAGGACGGGATGGAGTCGGCGGAGGCGGGAACGGCCAGCCGCTTCATCTCGCTGACCAGGGCGGCCTGCGTGTACTGGGCGATCATGAGCCCGGAGTCGACACCGGCGTCGTCGGCGAGGAACGGCGGGAGCCCGTGGCTGCGGTTCTTGTCCAGCAGCCGGTCGGTGCGCCGCTCGGCGATGGAGCCGAGGTCGGCGGCCGCGATGGCGAGGAAGTCCAGGACGTAGGCCACGGGGGCGCCGTGGAAGTTGCCGTTGGACTCGACGCGGCCGTCGGGCAGCACGACGGGGTTGTCGACGGCGGAGGCCAGCTCCCGCTCGGCGACGAGACGTGCGTACGCGAGGGTGTCCCGCCCGGCACCGGCGACCTGCGGGGCGCAGCGCACCGAGTAGGCGTCCTGGACGCGGGGCGCGTCGTCCTGGTGGTGCCCGGTGAGCCCGGAGTCCTTGAGGACGGCGAGCATGTTGGCGGCCGAGGCGCCCTGCCCCGGATGCGGCCGGATGGCATGCAGCTCGGGCGCGAGGACCTTGTCCGTGCCGAGCAGCGCCTCCATGCTGAGGGCGGCGGTGATGTCGGCGGACTTGTACAGGGTGTCCAGGTCGGCGAGGGCCATGACCAGCATGCCGAGCATGCCGTCGGTGCCGTTCAGGAGGGCCAGGCCCTCCTTCTCGCGCAGCTCGACGGGCTGGATGCCGTGCTCGGCGAGCAGTTCGCCGGCGGGCCGGACGGTGCCGTCGGGACCCTCCGCGTCCCCCTCTCCCATCAGCGCGAGGGCGCAGTGGGACAGCGGGGCCAGGTCGCCGGAGCAGCCGAGGGAGCCGTACTCGTGGACGACCGGGGTGATCCCGGCGTTCAGCACGTCGGCCATGGTCTGCGCGACCTCGGGCCGCACACCCGTGTGTCCCGAGCAGACGGTCTTGAGCCGCAGGAACATCAGGGCCCGTACGACCTCGCGCTCGACCCGCGGGCCCATGCCGGCGGCGTGCGAGCGGACGATGTTGCGCTGCAGCTGGGCGCGCAGTTCCTGGCTGATGTGCCGGGTCGCCAGGGCTCCGAAACCGGTGGAGACGCCGTAGACCGGGTCCGGCTTGGCCGCCAGCGCGTCCACGATCTCCCGGGCCGCCGCGAGGGCCGCCACCGCCTCCGCAGACAGCTCGATCCGGGCGCCGCCGCGCGCCACGGCGAGAACGTCGGACGCGGTGACACCGGACGTCCCCACCACCACAGTGTGCATATCCATATTCAGGAGCGTACGCATTGAATGCGTTGATGTCACTAGTGGGGAACAGGAGTGACCCTTACCGATCCGTGTGCTTCACCTCACGGCCGCCCCCGGGCGGCCGGCGCCCGCGGAAGCGCCGCCGTTCTCCGCGCTCGGCCCGCTCGGGCGACGGCTCGTCGGCGAGGCGCACGACGGGGTCGTCCGGCCCCTCCCGGCCCGCCACCACCGGCCGGTCCGCGCGCATGGCCTTGGCCCGGTACTGGGCGGCGTCGGCCAGCCGGAACAGCCGCCGGGCCGAGCGCACGGGCCCGATCGCCTCCCCGGTCGAGGCGACCCCGCACGCCACCCCCTCCCCGAGCTCCAACTCAGCGGCCCTGCGGCACAGTTCGTCAGCGGCCTTGACCACGTCGCCGGCGGGCGGCCCCACCGCCAGCAGGCAGAACTCGTCCCCGCCGAGCCGCGCCGCGAGCGCACCCGGCACCATCGCCCCGCACAGCGACAGCACCGAGCCGAAGCGCTCCAGCAGCCGGTCACCCACCTCGTGCCCGAGAGTGTCGTTGACCCTCTTGAGCCCGTTGAGATCGCAGACGACGAGACTGACGACGACCCCGCCCGCGCGATGCCGCTCCACGGCCTCCTCCAGACCCACGTCCACGGCACGGCGGTTGGCGAGGCCGGTGAGGGCGTCGGTGAACGCCAGCCGCCGGGCCTCCTCCAGCCGCTCGGTCTGCGCGATGCCCGCGGCGACGACGGCGGCCAGGACCGTGGCGAAGTCGGCGTCCGCCCGCCCGAACACGGGCTCGCCGGCCGCACGGGCGACATACAGCTCGCCCCAGGCCCTGCCGTGCAGCACGACGGGGGCGACCAGACAGCAGCCGCGGCCCCTGCGGCGCAGGGCGGCGACCCGGTGGTGGTGGTAGCCGGGGGTGCCGGCCGCCGTGCCCTCGGCGGTCTCCACCCAGGCGTTCGGCTCGCCGCCGCCCGCCCAGCGCTCGTGCAGGAACTCGGTGATCTCCGGGAACTGGTGCACCGGATAGGCCTCGGCCTCCGGGAACTCCTCCTCGTCCGGGCGCCGCTCCCCCACGTTCACCAGAACCCGCAGCCGCCCCAGCTCCCGCTCCCACACCGACAGCGCGGCGAAGGTCCCGTCCAGCGCCCGGCAGGCACCGAGCGCGGCGGCCCGCCACGACTCCCGTGGGGTGTGCACCGCCGCCATCCCCTGAGCCAGCGCCACCACGGCGGCGAGCCGCTTGTCCTCACCCATCACCCCAGGTTAGGGATGAAAGGGTGCAAACAGGGATAGGAGCGTGGCGATCAGGTGGCCACGGGAACACACCCGGGACCCACACCCCCGCCCATTCCCCGGCTCACTCCCCGGGCCACTCCGGCTTCCGCTTCTCGTTGAACGCGGCCACGCCTTCCGCCCGGTCGCCCGAGAACGCCACCGACCGCCACGCCGCGTCCTCGACCTCCAGGCCGGCCCGCAGATCCAGCCCGTGCCCGAGCCGCAGCGCCCGCTTCGCCGCCCGCAGCCCCACCGGCGAGTTCCCGGCGATCCGCGCCCCCAGCGCCAGCGCCTCCTCGCGGTCCCGGCCCTCCTCCACCAACTGGTCCACCAGCCCCAGCTCGGCAGCCTCGGCAGCCTCCAGCCGCCGCGCCGAGAAGATCAGTTCGGCCGCCCGCGCCGCCCCGACCCGCCGCGGCAGCAGCTGCGTGCCGCCGCCTCCCGGAATCACTCCCACGGACACCTCCGGCAGCCCCACCACCGCCGTACGGTCCGCCACGATCAGGTCGCAGGACAGGGCCAGTTCGAAACCGCCGCCCAGGGCGAAGCCGTGCACGGCGGCGATGGTCGGCATGGGCAGCTCCAGCACACCGGTGTACGCCCCGCGCGCCACCGGCCGCTGCCGCACCAGATCCGCGTCGCTGAACGAGTTCCGCTCCTTCAGGTCGGCCCCCACGCAGAACGCGCGTTCGTGGGACGAGGTCAGGACGACCACCCGCGCGTCCCGGTCGGCACCGAGCGCCGCACACGCGGCGGCGACGGAACGGGCCATCTCCGTCGAGACGGCGTTCATGGCCTTGGGCCGGTCCAGCACCAGCTCAGCCACATGCCCGTGCCGCCGCACCAGCACGAACTCCCCGAACCGCTCCTCGCTCATGACACCCTCCGGTTAACGCGGGTTAACTCCCTGTCGGCCCGATCATCGCAGCCGTACCCCGCCCCGGGAAAGAGCCGCCCCTGCCCGCTGTTCTACGCCCGTTCGAGTGACATCCCGGCCGACTCACCCCACACCGCCCACAAGAGCGCATAGCGTGCGCTCCGCCATGGCGCACGGCGGGGAGGAAGCCGATGACACCGATACCTGCACAGCCCGGCACGGCCGAGAGAAAGCCGACGGGGATCCCCGTCCTGCCCCTCATCCGCCGCGGCCGCCACCGCAAGCCCCGCCCCCGCAAGGTCCTGCTGGCCGCGGGCGGCCTGGCCCTGGCAGCCGGAGTCCTCAGCCTCGTCCGGGTGGCCCCGGACTCCGGAGTGGGCGCCCCGGGCACGGCGGAGGCAGAGCCCCGCCTGGACCAGGGCGGCACCACCGACCACGCGTCCGGCCCGGCGAGCGACACCACCCCCACGACCCTGCCCTCGGCGACGTCGGTCATGGGCGGTTTCAGCCCGGCCCCCATGAGCCCGGCGACCACCACAACCACCCCGCAGGCGACACCCACGACGCTCCCCGACAGCACGGACATCCCGACCACGATCCCGACGAGCGCCCCGAGGACGACGGCCCCCCGCCCGTCACCCACGACTCCGGTGACGCCCACGCCCAGCCGAGCCCCCACGCCGACGCCCAGCCGGACGACACAGACACCCGCACCCGAGCAGGGCGGGGTGTGCGTACCGGTGATCGCCCTGTGCGTGGACCTGCCGGGCGCCCGTTCGGACGGTCAGGACTGACCGTCGCGACGACTGAGCAGCCAGGGTTCGACGACACCGAGTCCGCGAACCGGCCGCTGCCACATCGGCTGGAGCCCGAAGCGGTACTTGGGCGGCTCCTCGCCCTCCTTCTCGGCGGCGGCAGCGGCCTCGGCCGCTTCGGCCTCGGAGGCGGGTGCCTCACCGGTACGGATCAGCTCCTCGGCGAAGGCACTGTCGACGAGGACGGCGTCACGCGGCGCTATCGAGGTCAGCCTCGACGCCAGATTGACGGTCGTACCGAAGACATCCCCCATCCGGGTGGTCACCGTGCCGAACGCCATCCCCACCCGCAGCTCGGGCATCGTCTCGTCGTTCGCCATCGTCTCGACCAGCCGCAGGGCGATGTCCGCGGCGATACCCGCGTCGTCGGCGGCGTACAGCACCTCGTCACCGAGGGTCTTGATGAGCCGTCCCCCCCGCGCGGCGACCAGGTCGGCGGCCGTGGTCTCGAAGGCCTCGACCAGCTCGCCCAGCTCCTCCTCCTCCATCCGCCGGGTCAGCCGGGTGAACCCGACGAGGTCGGCGAAGCCGACGGCCAGCCGGCGGTCGACCATCTCCTCGTCGTCGCCGGTCTGCACGACGCGGCCGGCCGAGGCGGCGAGCTGGCGGCGCCACACATAGACCAGGAACTCCTCCAGCTCGGGCAGGAGCAGCTCGACGATCGGGTACGTCACCTCGGTGCGGGTCATGCCCGGCTCCGGGGGCTCGGTCAGCCCCTCCAGGAAGGAATCGATCTGCCACTCGGCCAAACGGGCGGTGGTCTGCCCGGTCGACCGCGCGACCTGCACGGCCATGGCCTCACTCAGCAGCCCCGCCTCCACCAGACCGGCGAGCCGCCGCAGGGCCAGCACGTCGGCCTCGGTGAGCGCCTTGGCCTGCCCGATGTCCGCGAACCCCATGGCCCGCCAGAACCGCGACGCCAGCTCCATGGAGACACCGGCGCTGCGGGCCGCCTGAAAAGGCGTGTAGCGCCGCTCGGCCCCCAGGATGAGCTGCTCGAGACGCAGGGCAAGCGGATCCTCGCCGGAGTCGTCGGCTTGGGGATCAACCCGGCCGTCCGCGTCCGCGCCGGAGCCCGTGTCGTCGACGGTCACGCCTGCTGCCCTTCCGATCTGCCACGGTCAGGTAACGACCGGCCTCAACTCTACGGCAGGTGTGCGCCAGCTCACTCCGTAGGGTTCAGCCGATGGCTCCCTCCCCGCGGCTGTACGGCCCAGTCCCCCTTAGGAAGCTGCCGTGCAGTGGGCCGAACGACGCCACAGCCGCCCACGGCGGGAAGGGGACGGGCCGGGGGGGTGTCCGCCCGCAGCGGTCGGCGCGTCAACACCAGCGCTTGTGCCGCCGACCGATTCCGCGCCGTTCCGAGGACGGACACCCCCCGGCGCGGCCCCGACCCACACCCCACCCGGGGCGCTACCCGCACCCCCACCGAAACGGCACAGGCGCCGCAGACACCCCCACCGAACCCGCACAGGCACCGCAGACACCCCACCCGAGCCCATCCGGACACCGCAGACACCCCACCGAACCCGCACAGGCACCGCAGACACCCCCACCCGAGCCCAGCCGGACACCGCAGACACCCCACCGAACCCGCACAGGCACCGCAGACACCCCCACCCGAGCCCAGCCGGACACCGCAAGAAGCGACCCCACCCGAGCCCGCACAGGCACCGCAGACACCCCCACCGAACCCGCAAAGGCGCCGCAGGCACCCCGCACCTCGCACCCCGCGACCTCACGCAGGCCGCAGATGGACGATGTCCCCCGCCCCCACAGGCTCCTGCACACCACGCTCCGTAGCGATGACGAGCCGCCCGTCGCCATCGACGGCGACCGCCTCCCCCACCAGCGCCCGATCCCCCGGCAGCTCGGCCCGCACCACCCGCCCGAGCGTCGCGCACCCCGCCGCATAGGCCTCCTGGAGCCCGCTGTCCCCCGGATCGCCCCCGGCCGCCCGCCACCGCCCGTACCACTCCTCCAGCGACCGCAGCACGGCCCGCAGCAGCGGATCCCGGTCCGTGCTCACCGCCCCGGCCAGCGCCAGCGACCCCGCCTGCGGCACAGGCAGCTCCTCGGCCCGAAGCGTGACGTTGATCCCGACGCCGACCACGACCCCGTCGTCCCCGGCCCGCTCCGCCAGGATGCCCCCGGTCTTGCGCTCCTCGTCACCCACGGTCACCAACACGTCGTTGGGCCATTTGAGTGCCGTGTCCACACCGGCGGCCCGGGACAGACCGGCCGCCACCGCCACGCCGGTGAGCAGCGGCAGCCACCCCCACCGAGCCACCGGCACCTCGACCGGCTTGAGCAGAACGGAGAAGAAGAGTCCCGACCGGGCAGGCGCGGTCCACTCCCGCTCCAGCCGCCCCCGCCCGGAGGTCTGTTCCTCGGCGACCAGGACCACGCCCTCCCCCGCCTTGCCCGCGCCGGCCCGGGCCACGAGGTCGGAGTTGGTGGAGCCGGTGCGCTGGACCACGTCCAGCTCCGACCACAGACCACCCTCCCGCACCAGGGCCCTGCGCAGAGCGGCGACGTTCAGGGGCGGACGGTCCAGGTCGGACCAACGGCTGTCGTCTGATGCATTGTGCGGCGTCATGCAAGTCACCCTAGGTGTGGGAAACGCCGCACTGCCGACACGAAGCCACGCCACTACGCTACGGATGAGTAACCGTCCCCCCTTTTGAGCAGGCAGGGAGCCGCGATCCCGATGTCCGAGCCGGAAGAGATCGACATTCACACGACCGCGGGCAAGCTCGCGGATCTGCAGCGCCGTATCCATGAGGCGACGCACGCCGGCTCGGAGCGCGCCGTCGAAAAGCAGCACGCCAAGGGCAAGCTGACGGCGCGTGAGCGCATCGAGCTGCTGCTCGACGAGGGCTCCTTCGTCGAGTTGGACGAGTTCGCCCGCCACCGCTCCAGCAACTTCGGGCTGGAGAAGAACCGCCCGTACGGCGACGGCGTCGTCACGGGCTACGGCACGGTCGACGGCCGCCCCGTAGCAGTGTTCTCGCAGGACTTCACGGTCTTCGGCGGCGCGCTCGGCGAGGTCTACGGCCAGAAGATCGTCAAGGTCATGGACTTCGCGCTGAAGACCGGCTGCCCGGTCATCGGCATCAACGACTCCGGCGGCGCCCGGATCCAGGAGGGAGTCGCCTCCCTCGGCGCGTACGGCGAGATCTTCCGCCGCAACACCCACGCGTCCGGCGTGATCCCGCAGATCAGCCTGGTCGTCGGCCCTTGCGCCGGCGGCGCGGTCTACTCCCCCGCGATCACCGACTTCACGGTCATGGTCGACCAGACGTCCCACATGTTCATCACGGGCCCGGACGTCATCAAGACGGTCACCGGCGAGGACGTCGGCTTCGAGGAGCTGGGCGGCGCCCGCACCCACAACTCGACGTCCGGCGTGGCCCACCACATGGCCGGCGACGAGAAGGACGCCATCGAGTACGTCAAGCAGCTGCTGTCGTACCTGCCGTCCAACAACCTCAGCGAGCCCCCGGTCTTCCCGGAGGAGGCGGACCTCACCGTCACCGCCGAGGACCTGGAGCTGGACACCCTGGTCCCGGACAGCGCGAACCAGCCGTACGACATCCGCACGGTGGTCGAACACGTCCTGGACGACGCCGAGTTCTTCGAGTCGCAGGCGCTGTTCGCGCCGAACATCGTCACCGGCTTCGGCCGGGTCGAGGGCCACCCGGTGGGCATCGTCGCGAACCAGCCGATGCAGTTCGCCGGCTGCCTCGACATCGACGCCAGCGAGAAGGCGGCGCGCTTCGTGCGTACCTGCGACGCCTTCAACCTGCCGGTGCTCACCTTCGTGGACGTCCCGGGCTTCCTCCCGGGCGTCGACCAGGAGCACACGGGCATCATCCGGCGCGGCGCGAAGCTGATCTACGCCTACGCGGAGGCGACCGTCCCGCTCATCACGGTCATCACCCGCAAGGCCTTCGGCGGCGCGTACGACGTCATGGGCTCCAAGCACCTGGGCGCCGACCTCAACCTCGCCTGGCCGACCGCCCAGATCGCCGTCATGGGCGCCCAGGGCGCGGTCAACATCCTGCACCGCCGCACCATCGCGGAGGCGGAGGCGAACGGCGAGGACCTCGAGGCGGTCCGCGCGCGCCTGATCCAGGAGTACGAGGACACCCTCCTCAACCCCTACGTCGCGGCCGAGCGGGGCTACGTCGACGCGGTGATCATGCCGTCCGACACCCGCGGCCACATCGTCCGGGGCCTGCGTCAACTGCGCACCAAGCGGGAATCCCTGCCTCCGAAGAAGCACGGCAACATCCCCCTCTAGGCCCCGCGGACCCTTGGAGCGGTCATGAACATCAAGGTCGTACGAGGCAACCCCACCCCGGAGGAGCTGGCCGCCGCTCTGGCGGTGGTCCGCGCCCGCGCCGCGGCGGCAGCAGCGCTGCCGCCCGGCGCACCGGGCGCGAGGGACTCCTGGTCGGACCCTGCCCGCATCGCTGCACAGCGAGTCCCGATGCCGGGCCAGGCGTCGTGGACCCGCACGTACTGGCCGAGCTGAGGCCTGACCCCCCAGGGGCGCGGGGAACTGCGCGACCAGCCACAACGGACCCGCAGCGCCCCACGGCCTGACCAGCTCGACAACACCAGACAAATCTGAGTACCCCTACTCAGGCCCCCTGCCCGGCCCAGGCCCCACGCTGGTGGCATGCTGTGGTCAGACCCCGAGAACGAGCCGCCAGAGGAACTCCGCGACACGCAGGAGATGCTCCGGCGGCTCGGTTTCGTCATGGCCCTGGCCATGCTGCTCGGCATGATCATGCTCGGCCTGAGGTAGCCCGGCGGCCCCGCTAACCTGACGGCATGACTGCAAAGCCGCGCAGACGCCTCGTGCTCGCCTCCCAGTCCCCCGCCCGCCTGGGCCTGCTCCGCCAGGCCGGCCTCGCCCCCGAGGTGATCGTGAGCGGCGTCGACGAGGACGCCGTCACCGCACCGACCCCGGCCGAGCTGGCGCTCGCTCTCGCCGAGGCCAAGGCCTCCGTCGTGGCGGCGAAGCCGGAGGTGCAGGGCGCCTTGGTGATCGGCTGCGACTCGGTGCTGGAGCTGGACGGACAGGCGCTCGGCAAGCCGGCCGACGCCGAGGAGGCCACCGCCCGCTGGAAGGCGATGCGCGGGCGCGCCGGGACCCTCCAGACGGGCCACTGCATCTGGGACACGACGGCCAAGCGGTACGTCGCCGGGCTCGCCTCCACCGTCGTCCACTTCGGTGAGCCCTCGGACGAGGAGATCGCCGCGTACGTGGCCTCGGGCGAGCCCCTCTACGTCGCGGGAGCGTTCACCCTGGACGGCCGCTCGGCGCCGTTCATCGAGGGCATCAACGGCGACCACGGCAACGTGATCGGCATCAGCCTGCCCCTCGTGCGACGACTGCTGGCCGAACTGGGCATCGGGATCACAGAGTTGTGGGCACCGGCTGAGTGATCTGGGCGGGGGCGGAGTCCTGCGGCTCTTCGTCCCCGTCCTGGGGTTCGTCCGTCCGGCTGTGCGACTCGCCCACGGCACCCGGGGCCCCGGCCGGTTCGCCCTCGGCCTTCGGGTCGCCGCCCGTCTCCGGGTCGCCGCCGGAGGCGGCAGCCTGCTCCGGGCCGTCCTCGCGGTCGTAGGACACCAGGAGCAGGACGAGGAGGCCGAGCATCACGATCATGAAGACGAAGGACGGCCAGCCCACCAGGCTCAGGGTGAAGGCGCCCAGCAGGCCGTGCACGACCGCCACGCTGATCAGCGCGACACGCCCGAATCCCGCGGGTGCGCGGTTGCGTATCGCCACGAGCAGGGCCACCAGAGCGCACAAAGCGAAGTAGAGGCCGAAGGCGACCCCGCCGATCTTCGAGGACTTCGACATGACGTCCGGATCGAGGCCGGCCAGGGACATCTGCTGCCGGTCCACCACCACCCCGAGGAACCAGTTCAGCGCCCCGATCACCAACGCCTCGGCCAAGAGGACGACCGCTACGACCCATGCCACCGGTCTGCGCACCACCGGCCCCCACCCACCTTCGACCTCAGCCCGAGCAGAGCTGCTGTTACCTGAAGTACGTTCGAGTCATCGCGAACGCTACTAACGGGTAAACCCTGGGACAAGGGTTCGGTCACCGGCAAAGAATCATTGGGCCATTCGTAGGGACTCGACAAAGAAACAGAGTGGGCCGCAGCACGCTCTCACAGAGACCTTGACCACATGACGGGGCTAGGGTTTCCCGGAGGAGTCCTGCGTACCGAGGTGCGACAAGGGATTTCGCGGGTCGAGCGAGCCTCGTATCACGCTCCGTGTGGGCAAGCTCACCATTGGGGACGGGTCGAAGTGCCGTGTCGGCAGTCCCTAAACTCGGCTTGTTTCAAGGAGGGAGCCTCAATCGTGCGCAAGGTGCTCATCGCCAACCGTGGCGAAATCGCTGTCCGCGTTGCCCGGGCCTGCCGGGACGCCGGGATCGCGAGCGTGGCCGTCTACGCCGACCCGGACCGGGACGCTCTGCATGTCCGCGCCGCGGATGAGGCGTTCGCCCTGGGTGGTGAGACCCCAGCCACCAGCTATCTGGACATCGAGAAGGTGCTGAACGCCGCGCGCGAATCCGGCGCGGACTCGGTCCACCCGGGCTACGGCTTCCTCTCGGAGAACGCCGACTTCGCGCAGGCGGTGCTGGACGCCGGCCTGATCTGGATCGGCCCGCCCCCGCAGGCCATCCGCGACCTGGGCGACAAGGTCGCCGCCCGTCACATCGCCCAGCGCGCCGGTGCCCCCCTGGTGGCCGGTACGCCCGATCCGGTGAGCGGTGCCGAGGAGGTCGTGGCGTTCGCCGAACAGCACGGCCTGCCCATCGCCATCAAGGCCGCCTTCGGCGGCGGCGGCCGCGGCCTGAAGGTCGCCCGCACCCTGGAAGAGGTCCCGGAGCTGTACGAGTCGGCGGTCCGCGAGGCGGTCGCCGCCTTCGGCCGTGGCGAGTGCTTCGTCGAGCGCTACCTCGACCGCCCCCGCCACGTCGAGACCCAGTGCCTGGCCGACAAGCACGGCAACGTGGTCGTGGTCTCCACCCGTGACTGCTCCCTGCAGCGTCGCCACCAGAAGCTGGTCGAGGAGGCCCCGGCGCCTTTCCTCTCCGAGGAGCAGGTCGCCGAGCTGTACCGCGCCTCGAAGGCGATCCTGAAGGAGGCCGCGTACGAGGGTGCCGGCACCTGTGAGTTCCTGGTCGGCCAGGACGGCACGATCTCCTTCCTCGAGGTGAACACCCGCCTCCAGGTGGAGCACCCGGTGACCGAGGAGGTCGCCGGCATCGACCTGGTCCGCGAGATGTTCCGTATCGCCGACGGCGAGGAGCTGGGCTACGACGACCCCGCGCTGCGCGGACACTCGTTCGAGTTCCGGATCAACGGCGAGGACCCGGGCCGCAACTTCCTCCCGGCTCCCGGCACGGTCACCCAGTTCACCCCGCCGTCCGGCCCCGGCGTCCGCCTGGACGCGGGCGTGGAGTCCGGCTCGGTCATCGGCCCGGCCTGGGACTCCCTGCTCGCCAAGCTGATCGTCACCGGCCGCACCCGCAAGGAGGCCCTGGAGCGGGCCGCCCGTGCCCTGGAGGAGTTCCAGGTCGAGGGCATGGCGACGGCGATCCCGTTCCACCGCGCGGTCGTGCGGGACGCGGCGTTCGCCCCGGAGCTGACCGGCTCCGACGAGCCCTTCACGGTCCACACCCGCTGGATCGAGACGGAGTTCGTGAACGAGATCAAGCCGTTCGCGACCCCCGCCGAGGCCGAGGCCGAGGAGGAGACGGGCCGCGAGACGGTCGTCGTCGAGGTCGGCGGCAAGCGCCTGGAGGTCTCCCTCCCGTCCTCCCTGGGCATGTCCCTGGCCCGCACCGGCCTCGCCGCCGGCGCCAAGCCGAAGCGCCGCGCGGCCAAGAAGTCCGGCCCGGTGGCCTCCGGCGACACCCTCGCCTCGCCGATGCAGGGCACGATCGTCAAGGTCGCGGTCGAGGAGGGCCAGGAGGTCAAGGAAGGCGACCTGGTGGTCGTCCTCGAGGCCATGAAGATGGAACAGCCCCTCAACGCCCACAAGGCGGGCACCATCAAGGGCCTCAACTTCGAGGTAGGCGCCTCGGTGACGTCCGGCGCCGCGATCTGCGAGATCAAGGACTGACGTCAGAAGTCTGAGCGACGCCCGGTGGACAAAGGCTCTGCCGGGCGTTCGCTTTTCGAGTCGTCAGGGCGCAACCCCAGGGGCGCGGGGATCTGGGCGACCAGTCACACACGACTCGCGCGCGCCCACCCGCCACAGGCCCTACGGCGCACGGGCGAACGAACCTCAGCGCCTGCGAAGGTCGGCGACGCGCCCCCGCTCAACCCCTGCCGACGGCTCCCCGAGCATCCCCCGCAACCCGCCCTGCCCCCGCCGAGGTCCCGGCAGCGGACGCCGCGCCGGGACCTGCTCACCCCCCGGAGGGCTGCTCGCCCCCGCGACAGCGATCTGCACCCCCTGATCCGCGAGAGCCTGCAGCTCCGTGGCGGCACGATCGTCGTGCGCGGGCGGCTCGTCGGTGACCAGCCGGGTGATGACATCGGTCGGAACCGTCTGGAACATGGTGTCCGTACCCAGCTTGGTGTGGTCGGCGAGGACCACGACCTCCGCCGCGGCCTGCACCAGCGCACGGTCGACGGACGCCGAGAGCATGTTGGACGTGGACAGCCCCCGCTCCGCGGTCAGGCCGCTCCCCGAGAGGAACGCCTTCGACACCCGCAGCCCCTGCAGGGACTGCTCCGCTCCGGAGCCGACGAGGGCGTAGTTGGAGCCGCGCAGGGTTCCGCCGGTCATCACGACCTCCACGCGGTTGGCGTGGGCCAGCGCCTGTGCCACCAGCAGGGAGTTGGTGACGACGGTCAGCCCGGGCACCCGCGCGAGCCGGCGGGCCAGCTCCTGCGTGGTCGTACCCGCGCCGACCACGATGGCCTCGCCCTCTTCGACGAGTCCCGCGGCGAGATCGGCGATGGCCGTCTTCTCGGCGGTCGCGAGATGGGACTTCTGCGGAAAGCCGGACTCCCGCGTGAACCCGCCCGGCAGTACCGCACCGCCGTGCCGGCGGTCGAGGAGTCCTTCTGCCTCCAGTGCGCGCACGTCCCGCCGTACGGTCACTTCGGAGGTCTGGACGACGCGGGCGAGTTCACGGAGCGACACGGCCCCGTTCGCTCGCACCATTTCGAGGATCAATTGGCGACGTTCTGCAGCGAACACGAAACTGACAGTAACCCCAACGACCGTCTGGTTTCAGCAGTTTGCGCCGAATAACAGAAGTTGTTCGCACGGCAGGACGGGAAGTGGTATAGGGCCTAATCTCCCCGCCTATGCCGCACGCATGCTCGACAACTCCCTGTGACCAGCGGGAAGTCGGGGCAGGCCGTCAGGCCTCGACGCCCGCCTTGCGCGTGTGCAGCTGCCGTGCCACCTCCGCGATCGACCCCGAAAGGGAGGGGTACACCGTGAAGGCGTTCGCGATCTGCTCGACCGTCAGATTGTTGTCGACCGCGATCGAGATGGGGTGGATCAGTTCCGAGGCGCGCGGCGCCACCACGACACCGCCCACGACGATCCCGGTACCCGGCCGGCAGAAGATCTTCACGAAGCCGTCCCGGATGCCCTGCATCTTGGCGCGCGGGTTGCGCAGCAGCGGCAGCTTCACGACCCGGGCGTCGATCTTGCCCGCGTCCACGTCCGCCTGGGTGTAGCCGACGGTGGCGATCTCGGGGTCGGTGAAGACGTTGGAGGAGACCGTCTTGAGGTTCAGCGGGGCCACCGCGTCGCCGAGGAAGTGGTACATGGCGATACGTCCCTGCATGGCGGCGACGGACGCGAGGGCGAAGACACCGGTCACGTCACCGGCCGCGTAGACGCCGGGAGCGGTCGTACGGGAGACCTTGTCGGTCCAGATGTGGCCCGAGTCGCGCAGCTTCACGCCCGCCTCCTCCAGCCCGAGACCCGCGCTGTTCGGGATGGCGCCGACAGCCATGAGGCAGTGCGAGCCGGTGATGACGCGGCCGTCGGCCAGCGTCACCTCGACCCGGTCGCCGACGCGCTTGGCGGACTGCGCGCGGGAGCGGGCCATGACGTTCATGCCGCGGCGCCGGAAGACGTCCTCCAGGACGGCGGCGGCGTCCGGGTCCTCACCCGGCAGCACGCGGTCGCGCGAGGACACCAGGGTCACCTTCGACCCGAGCGCCTGGTAGGCGCCGGCGAACTCGGCGCCGGTCACACCGGAGCCGACCACGATCAGCTCTTCCGGCAGCTCGGTGAGGTCGTAGACCTGGGTCCAGTTGAGGATGCGCTCGCCGTCGGGCTGGGCGTCGGGCAGCTCGCGCGGGTGACCGCCGGTGGCGATGAGGACGGCGTCGGCGGTGAGGGTCTCCTCGGTGCCGTCGGCGGCGCTGACGACGACCTTGCGGGAGCCGTCGAGGCCCTGCATGCCGTCCAGCCGGCCGCGGCCGCGCATGACCCGGGCGCCGGCGCGCGTGACGGACGCGGTGATGTCGTGCGACTGGGCGAGGGCGAGCCGCTTCACACGGCGGTTGACCTTCCCGAGGTCCACGCCCACCACCCGGGCCGCCTGCTCCAGCGGCGGGGTGTCGTCGGCGACGATGATCCCCAGCTCCTCGTACGAGGAGTCGAAGGTGGTCATCACCTCGGCCGTAGCGATAAGGGTCTTCGACGGCACGCAGTCGGTCAGCACCGACGCTCCGCCCAGACCGTCGCAGTCGACGACGGTCACCTCCGCACCGAGCTGAGCGGCGACCAGCGCCGCTTCGTATCCGCCGGGTCCGCCACCGATGATCACGATCCGAGTCACGTACCCCATTGTCCCGCACGCTTCAAGGTGCTACTGCCCGGGGGCGTCGGACGGCTGTCTCCGGTACGGACGAGACAGGAGTTTCTTCTGCCGTACCCTCTCCCCATGTCGCTCTATGCCGCGTACGCCGGAAACCTCGAAGCGCGGCTGATGTCCCGCCGCGCCCCCCACTCCCCGCTGCGCGCCATCGGCTGGCTGAACGGCTGGCGGCTGACCTTCGGCGGCGAACAGCTGGGCTGGGAGGGCGCGCTGGCGACGATCGTCGAGGAGCCCGGCGCCCAGGTCTTCGTCGGCCTGTACGACATCGCGCCCATGGACGAGGAGTCCCTCGACCGCTGGGAGGGCGTCGGCCTCGGCATCTACCGGCGCGCCCGGGTCCGCGTACACACCCTGGACGGCGAGGAGTCGGCGTGGACGTACGTCCTCAACGCCTACGAGGGCGGCCTGCCCTCGGCGCGGTACCTGGGGGAGATCGCGGACGCGGCCGAGTCGGCCGGGGCGCCCCACGACTACGTGATGGAACTCCGCAAGCGCCCCTGCTGAGGACGGCCGGGCAGCGGCCTTCCTGCGGCTTTGCCCGTGCTTCGTCGGAAACGACAAGACAACGAAAGCATTCCCGTGAGGTCTGTCATCTACGCGCGTAGGCGAAGACCGGCTACGCTCATCGGCGTGAACGCATCTCTTCTTCCGGACGACATCCAGGGCGACCCCTACGCCGCCGCCGACGCCGCCGCCGCGCGCCTGCGCGCACTCACCGGCGCCGAGACCCACGACGTCGCCCTCGTGATGGGCTCCGGCTGGGCTCCGGCCGTCGACGCCCTGGGCGCACCCGACGCCGAGTTCCAGGTCACCGAGCTGCCCGGCTTCCCGCCGCCGGCCGTCGAGGGGCACGGCGGCAAGGTCCGCTCGTACTCCTTCGGTGACAAGCGCGCCCTGGTCTTCCTGGGCCGCACGCACTACTACGAGGGCCGCGGGGTGGCCGCCGTCGCGCACGGCGTCCGCACGGCCGTCGCCGCCGGCTGCAAGACCGTGGTCCTCACCAACGGCTGCGGCGGCCTGCGCGAGGGCATGCGCCCGGGCCAGCCGGTCCTGATCAGCGACCACATCAACCTGACGGCCACGTCCCCGATCGTCGGCGCCAACTTCGTCGACCTGACGGACCTCTACTCCCCCCGTCTGCGCGCCCTGTGCAAGGAGATCGACTCCTCCCTGGAGGAGGGCGTCTACGCGCAGTTCCCCGGCCCGCACTACGAGACCCCGGCCGAGATCCGCATGGCCCGCGTGATCGGCGCGGACCTGGTCGGCATGTCCACCGTCCTCGAGGCGATCGCCGCCCGTGAGGCGGGCGCCGAGGTGCTGGGCATCTCCCTGGTCACCAACCTCGCGGCGGGCATGACCGGCGAGCCCCTCAACCACGAGGAGGTCCTCCAGGCGGGCCGCGACTCGGCGGCGCGCATGGGCCAGCTGCTGACGCAGGTGCTGGGCAGGCTGTAAGCGGGCTCTTCGGCCCACCGCCCCGGGTGGGCCGGTGGGCGAACGGGGGTCTGGGGCCCGAGTCCCCAGGCGGCAGGCAGACACAGGAGAGGTTGATCCCAAGGTGCACGACGATCTCATCGCCAAGGCCAGCGCATGGCTCGCCGAGGACCCGGACCCGGAGACCCGCGACGAACTGGCCAAGCTGATCGAGGCCGGGGACGTCACCGAACTCTCCGCCCGCTTCAGCGGCACCCTCCAGTTCGGCACGGCCGGCCTGCGGGGCGAACTCGGCGCCGGCCCGATGCGCATGAACCGCTCGGTGGTCATCCGCGCCGCCGCCGGCCTCGCCGCCTACCTGAAGAACAAGGGTGAGCACGGCGGACTCGTCGTCATCGGCTACGACGCCCGCCACAAGTCCGCCGACTTCGCCCGGGACACCGCCGCCGTGATGACCGGCGCCGGCCTGCGCGCGGCCGTCCTCCCCCGTCCCCTCCCGACCCCCGTCCTGGCCTTCGCGATAAGGCACCTGGGCGCGGTCGCGGGCGTGGAGGTCACCGCCAGCCACAACCCGCCCCGGGACAACGGCTACAAGGTCTACCTCGGCGACGGCTCCCAGATCGTGCCGCCGGCGGACGCGGAGATCGCCGCCGAGATCGACGCGATCGTCTCGCTGCACGACGTCCCCCGCCCGGACCTCGGCTGGGAGACCCTGGACGACTCGGTGCTGGACGCCTATCTGGCCCGTACCGACGCCGTCCTCGCCGCCGGCTCGCCGCGCACCGCCCGCACCGTCTACACGGCGATGCACGGCGTGGGCAAGGACGTCCTGCTGGCCGCGTTCGCCCGTGCGGGCTTCCCCGAGCCGGTGCTGGTCGCCGAGCAGGCCGACCCGGACCCGGACTTCCCGACGGTCGCCTTCCCCAACCCGGAGGAGCCGGGCGCGATGGACCTGGCGTTCGCGCAGGCCCGCGCGAGCGACCCGGACCTGGTCATCGCCAACGACCCCGACGCCGACCGCTGCGCCGCGGCCGTCAAGGCAGGGTCCGACTGGCGGATGCTGCGCGGCGACGAGGTGGGCGCGCTGCTCGCCGCCCACCTGGTGAGCCGGGGCGCCACCGGCACCTTCGCGGAGTCGATCGTCTCCTCCTCCCTGCTGGGCCGGATCGCCGAGAAGGCGGGCCTGCCGTACGAGGAGACCCTCACCGGCTTCAAGTGGATCGCCCGCGTGGACGGCCTGCGCTACGGCTACGAGGAGGCCCTCGGCTACTGCGTGGACCCGGAGGGCGTCCGGGACAAGGACGGCATCACCGCCGCGCTGCTGATCACCGAGCTGGCCTCGGTGCTCAAGGAGCAGGGCCGCACCCTCCTCGACCTGCTGGACGATCTGGCCGTGGAGCACGGCCTGCACGCCACCGACCAGCTGTCGGTCCGCGTCCAGGACCTCTCCGTCATCTCGGACGCGATGCGCCGCCTGCGCGAGCAGCCGCCGACCGAGCTGGCGGGCCTGGCCATCACCCGCGCCGAGGACCTCACCCTGGGCACGGACAGGCTCCCGCCCACCGACGGCCTGCGCTACACCCTCGACGGCGCCCGCGTCATCGTCCGCCCCAGCGGCACCGAGCCCAAGCTCAAGTGCTACCTGGAGGTCGTCGTGCCGGTCGCGTCCCACGACGGCCTCCCGGCCGCGCACAGCCGGGCGGCCGACCTGCTCGCGGCCATCAAGCGGGACCTGTCCGCAGCCGCCGGCATCTGAGTCCACCCATCACGGCGAAGGGGTGCCCCGATTCCAGGGGCGCCCCTTCGCCGTACCCGGGCAGCGGCCTACGGGAGGAACACGAGGGCCGCCGTCCCCACCACGGCCAGCACCACGGCGAGCGGCCACAGCGGGCGTCCGCGGTCGCTCTCCGCGCTGCGCACCGTCGGGCGCAGCGCGGGCTCCCGCCACAGCACGGTGATCTCGGCGGCGGTCCGCTCGTAGGGATGCAGCAGCCCGAACCGGCGCTCGAGCCACGGCCGGCGCGGCGCATGCGCCGACCACTGGCTGAAGGCGGCCTGCCGGCTGCCCAGCGTCAGCTCGGTGCCCGCGCACTCGACCTTCCGCAGGTCGTCCCGGGCGATGTGCCGGATGCCGCGCAGCCCGTTGAACCACAGCCCCTCGCTGTCGGCGGTGATCCGCCAGGCGAACCAGCGCGGCAGCCGCAGGATGCCGCCGATCCAGAGGACCGTACCGAGCAGGGAGTGCCACAGGCCGCCGCCCCACAGCATCAGCACCAGCCCGCTGAGCCGGTCGAGCAGGCCCGTACGACGGTGAGCGAGCTGGGGGTCAGGCCCCGGCGGCCGCCCTCACCCGATCGCCAGCAGCACGGCCAGCAGCACCGCCCCGGCGACCGCGGGCGCGATCACCTCGTAGGCCCAGCGCACGGTCACCTCGCCCTGCGCCGACTTGGCCTGCCCGCGCCGCTCCATGGCGGTCCGCAGGTCGTCCATGATCTGGTCGGTCTCGGCGCGGGTCGGGCCGTCGTGGCCACCGAAGCCACCGAACAGGCCGAAGCCGGGTCCCGGGCCGGCGGAGCCTCCCTCGCCCCGGGCCGCCGCCTTCGCCCGGGTCTGCTGGCGCGCCGCCTTCTTGCGGGCGCGCAGCGACACGGGGATGGCCCACAGCTGGTACTTGGTGCCGGAGTTGTCGACGACCTCGTTGGTGTAGCCGGAGCGCAGGGAGGCGACCTCGCCCCAGGGCAGGGTGATCACCCGGAACGGGTTGCGGACCCGCAGCCGGTCCTCGCCCGAGAAGACCGCCGGCCGCAGGGTGAAGGCGATCACCAGCGGGACGACCAGGATCAGCGCGGCGAGGGCGAGCCAGGGCGTGCGCCCGCTGCCGTGGATCAGCGCGTCGAAACCCAGCCAGGCGGCCAGCGCGAGCAGCAGCACACCGGCCATGAGCGCCAGGGGCGAGCGGTAGGTCAGGTCCTTGGTGGTGCCCGACTGGTGGTCCGGGGTCGTCATGGTCCCGATTCTGCACGACGCCGGCGCGAGCGCCGCCATGCGCCCCCGTGGCGGCGCTCATCCGTGATCGACAACGAGGCAATGAGCACCCGGGGCTATACAGCCGCTACGCGCGTAGATATGCTCGTCTGGTGACCATGCCCACTGCACCCACAGCACACGCTCTCGCTGACGTCGCCGCGTCCGACAGCACGCTGCGCCGCTTCCTCCACGGGCTGCCCGGCGTCGACGCGGTCGGCCTGGAGGCGCGCGCCGCGTCTCTCGGCACCCGTTCCATCAAGACCACCGCGAAGGCGTACGCCATCGACCTCGCCATCTCGATGGTCGACCTGACGACGCTGGAAGGCGCGGACACCCCGGGCAAGGTCCGGGCGCTCGGCGCCAAGGCGGTCCACCCGGACCCGACGGACCGGACGACGCCGACCACGGCCGCCGTCTGCGTCTACCCCGACATGGTGGCCGTCGCCAAGGAGGCCGTCGCCGGCTCCGGCGTGAAGGTCGCCTCGGTGGCCACCGCCTTCCCGGCCGGCCGCGCCGCCCTCGACGTGAAGCTCGCCGACGTCCGTGACGCCGTCGCCGCGGGCGCCGACGAGATCGACATGGTGATCGACCGGGGCGCGTTCCTCGCGGGCAGGTACCTGAAGGTGTACGACGAGATCGTCGCCGTGAAGGAGGTCTGCGGGTCGAGCGCCCGGCTGAAGGTCATCTTCGAGACCGGCGAGCTGTCGACGTACGACAACATCCGCCGGGCGAGCTGGCTGGGCATGCTGGCGGGCGCGGACTTCATCAAGACGTCCACCGGCAAGGTCGGCGTGAACGCGACCCCCGCCAACACCCTGCTGATGCTGGAGGCGGTGCGCGACTTCCGCGCCCAGACCGGCGTCCAGATCGGCGTGAAGCCCGCCGGCGGCATCCGCACCACCAAGGACGCCGTCAAGTTCCTGGTCCTGGTCAACGAGACCGCGGGCGAGGACTGGCTGGACAACCACTGGTTCCGCTTCGGCGCCTCCTCGCTCCTGAACGATCTGCTGATGCAGCGTCAGAAGCTGGCCACCGGCCGCTACTCCGGCCCCGACTACGTGACGGTGGACTGATCACCATGGCATCCGCATTCGAGTACGCACCGGCGCCCGAGTCCCGCTCCGTCGTCGACATCGCGCCCTCCTACGGCCTGTTCATCGACGGTGAGTTCACCGAGGCGGCCGACGGCAAGGTCTTCAAGACGGTCAGCCCGTCCACCGAGGAGGTCCTCTCCGAGGTCGCCCAGGCGGGCGAGGCGGACGTCGACCGTGCGGTGAAGGCCGCCCGCAAGGCGTTCGAGAAGTGGTCGGCGCTGCCGGGCTCCGAGCGCGCCAAGTACCTGTTCCGCATCGCCCGCATCGTCCAGGAGCGCAGCCGTGAGCTGGCCGTGCTGGAGACGCTGGACAACGGCAAGCCGATCAAGGAGACCCGCGACGCGGACCTCCCGCTGGTCGCCGCGCACTTCTTCTACTACGCGGGCTGGGCGGACAAGCTCGACCACGCCGGCTTCGGCGCGAACCCGCGCCCGCTGGGTGTCGCGGGCCAGGTCATCCCCTGGAACTTCCCGCTGCTGATGCTGGCGTGGAAGATCGCCCCGGCGCTGGCGACCGGCAACACGGTCGTCCTCAAGCCCGCCGAGACCACCCCGCTCTCCGCGCTCTTCTTCGCGGACATCTGCCGCCAGGCGGGCCTGCCCAAGGGTGTCGTCAACATCCTTCCGGGCTACGGCGACGCGGGCGCCGCGCTCGTCGCGCACCCCGACGTCGACAAGGTCGCCTTCACGGGTTCCACCGCCGTCGGCAAGGAGATCGCGCGGACCGTCGCGGGCACCCGCAAGAAGCTCACCCTGGAACTGGGCGGCAAGGGCGCCAACATCGTCTTCGACGACGCCCCGATCGACCAGGCCGTCGAGGGCATCGTCACGGGCATCTTCTTCAACCAGGGCCAGGTCTGCTGCGCGGGCAGCCGCCTGCTGGTCCAGGAGTCGATCCAGGACGAGCTGCTGGACTCCCTCAAGCGCCGCCTGTCGACCCTGCGTCTGGGCGACCCGCTGGACAAGAACACGGACATCGGCGCGATCAACTCCGCCGAGCAGCTCTCCCGCATCACCTCGCTCGTCGAGCGGGGCGAGGCGGAGGGCGCCGAGCGCTGGTCCCCCGCCTGCGAACTGCCGGCTTCCGGCTACTGGTTCGCCCCGACGCTGTTCACGAACGTCACCCAGGCGCACACCATCGCCCGCGACGAGATCTTCGGCCCGGTGCTGTCGGTGCTCAGCTTCCGCACGCCCGACGAGGCCGTCGCCAAGGCCAACAACACCCAGTACGGCCTCTCCGCCGGCATCTGGACCGAGAAGGGCTCCCGGATCCTGGCCGTCGCGAACAAGCTGCGCGCCGGCGTCGTCTGGTCCAACACGTTCAACAAGTTCGACCCGACCTCGCCGTTCGGCGGTTACAAGGAGTCGGGCTTCGGCCGCGAGGGCGGTCGTCACGGCCTGGAGGCGTACCTCGATGTCTGAGAAGACGGAAAAGACCGACGTGCGGCTGTCGGTCTTCAAGACCTACAAGCTGTACGTCGGCGGGAAGTTCCCGCGTTCCGAGAGCGGCCGGGTGTACGAGGTGACGGACTCCAAGGGCAACTGGCTGGCCAACGCTCCCCGGTCCTCCCGCAAGGACGCGCGTGACGCGGTCGTCGCCGCCCGCAAGGCGTTCGGCGGCTGGTCCGGCGCGACCGCGTACAACCGCGGCCAGATCCTCTACCGCGTCGCGGAGATGCTGGAGGGCCGGCGCGAGCAGTTCGTCCGCGAGGTCGCCGAAGCGGAGGGCCTGTCCAAGCCGAAGGCCGCCGCCCAGGTGGACGCCGCGATCGACCGCTGGGTCTGGTACGCGGGCTGGACCGACAAGATCGCCCAGGTCGTGGGCGGCGGGAACCCGGTGGCGGGCCCGTTCTTCAACCTCTCCTCGCCGGAGCCGACGGGCGTCGTGACCGTCCTCGCCCCCCAGGACTCCTCCTTCCTGGGCCTGGTGTCCGTGATCGCGCCGGTGATCGCCACCGGCAACACGGTGATCGTGATCGCGAGCGAGAAGTCCCCGCTCCCCGCCCTGTCGCTGGGCGAGGTGCTGGCCACCTCGGACCTGCCCGGCGGTGTGGTCAACGTCCTCTCCGGCGGTACGGCGGAGATCGCGGCACCGCTGGCCGCGCACCAGGACGTCAACGCGATCGATCTCGCCGGCGCCGACGACGTCCTGGCGAAGGAGCTGGAGATCGCCGCCGCCGACAACCTGAAGCGCGTCCTTCGTCCACAGCCTGTGGACGACTGGTCGGCGACTCCCGGCATCGACCGCATGACGGCGTTCCTGGAGACCAAGACGGTCTGGCACCCGACCGGGTCGCTGGGCGCGTCGGGTTCGTCGTACTGACGGCTCACGGCTGACAGCCCGACGGCCCCGCAGAGCCGGAGAGCCGCGCCACCCCTCCGTCCGGGGGCGGCGCGGCTCTCCTCGTACCGCGGCCGGGGCTCAGCCCAGCGGGGCGCCCGTACCGCCGCCCAGCAGACCGGTCACCAGTCCCACTCCCGGCACCGCGTTCAGCGACCGGGCCTGCGCGACCGGACCCGTCAGCATCTGCGAGCCGACCGGCTTGAAGTCGGCGATCTGGGTGCCCACGCCGTTGTCGAGCGGGTCCACGCCGGTGCCGGCGAGCGGGTTGGGCTTGAGGCCGGAGACCGGGCCGGTGACATAGCCGACCGTCCCGGTGAGGGCCGTCAGGCCCGCGTTCGGGTCGACCTTGCCGAGCGAGGTGGGACGCCACGGCACATCGAGGACCGGGGCCGCGGCCGCGTGCGCCGTCGCTGCGCCCGCGCCCAGGGCCGCTCCGGCGGTCGCGAGGGCGATCAGGGCGCGCTGCGCGGTGGGGTGCTGGGAGGAAGCGTGTCGGGCCATCGCTGGTGCCACCTTCTGGTGCGCAGGGTAATGCGGTCAGCACGTAGGGTAGTTGAGGTGAGGGTCACGCTCAAAAGCCGACCCGCGGGGTCGGCAGCCGGCCCACCATGCGTCAAACTGGTGTTCCGTGAGCATTCATCCCCCGTCTCCCGCCCGCGTCGTGCTGCTGTGCGGCCCCTCGGGCTCGGGCAAGTCACTCGTCGCCGCCCGTTCCGGGCTCCCCGTCCTGCGCCTCGACGACTTCTACAAGGAGGGCGACGACCCGACGCTGCCGCTGGTGGACGGAAGTTCGGACATCGACTGGGACCATCCGCAGTCGTGGGACGCGGACGTCGCCGTCGAGGCCATCTCCCGCCTGTGCGCCTCGGGCTCGACGCCGGTGCCGGTCTACGACATCTCGCTGAGCGCCCGCACCGGCGAGGAGACGCTGCACATCGGGCGCACCCCGCTGTTCATCGCGGAAGGCATCTTCGCCGCGGAGATCGTGGAGCGCTGCCGCGAACTGGGGGTGCTGGCGGACGCGCTGTGCCTGAGCCGCGGCCCGGCCACCACCTTCCGCCGGCGTTTCCTGCGCGACCTCAAGGAGGGCCGCAAGTCGGTCCCGTTCCTGCTGCGCCGCGGCTGGCGGCTGATGCGCGCGGAGCGGTCGATCGTGACCCGCCAGGTCTCGCTGGGCGCTCACCCCTGCGACCGGGACGAGGCGCTGGGCCGGCTGGCGGCCGCCGCCGCGGGACGGCAGGCGCGGCAGCAGACGCCGGCGTAACAGAACGAGCGCGCACGCGAAGCGGGACTGGACGGACCCCCGGCCCTCCAGCCCCGCTTCTCGGTACTCCCCCGTGTTTCCCCGTTCCCCCGTGGGCCCACCCCCCAGTGGGCCCCCGTTGGTCCCCCGTCGTTCCCCCCGAACCTTCAGGCGACCAGTTCGCCGAAGGCGTCCTCCTCGTCACGGCCGAAGCTGAGGACCTCGTCCTCGCGCAGCCGGCGGAGCGACCGCCAGATGCTGGACTTCACCGTGCCGACACTGATGTCGAGGATCTCCGCGATCTCCGGGTCCGTGCGGCCCTCGTAGTAGCGCAGGACCAGCATGGTGCGCTGGAGTTCGGGCAGCCGGGACAGCGCCTGCCACAGGACCGCGCGCAGCTCGGTGCCGCGCATCGCGTCCGTCTCGCCGGGCGTCTCCGGCAGTTCCTCGGTCGGGTACTCGTTGAGCTTGCGGCGCCGCCAGGCGCTGATGTGCAGGTTGGTCATGGTGCGGCGCAGATAGCCGCCGACCGCCGCCTTGTCGCTGATCCGGTCCCACGCCTTGTACGTCGAGAACAGCGCGCTCTGCAGCAGGTCCTCGGCCTCGAAGCGGTCACCGGTCAGGTGGTAGGCGGTGGCGTACAGGGAGGCGCGGCGCTCCTGGACGTAGGCGGTGAACTCCGCCTCGCTCAGCGAACGGCGCTCCCCCGAGTCCTCCCTGTACGCGGATCCCCCGTGCGATTCCCCCGTGTACGCGTCAACCACCGTCATGTAACCGGTGTGCTGACGCCCGGCGCCGCGAGCGCACCCCCGCCCGCTCACGGCGCCGGACTTCTCGGAACCCCGGTGCACGTCGTGCAGACGCGTGACCACTGCGCTGGTGCTGATGCTGTGCAGCGTGTTCATCTCGCGCTCCCCCGTCGTGGACTTCCGGTGTCCGGCTTGCTCGGCATTGCTTTCCTGCCTGTGCCGAAAAGCTTGCCGAGCGACCTTCATGGCCGTGTCCGCCGACTGTCACAGACCTGTCACAGGGGTCCGGCCCAGGGCCGTCACAGAGCGCGCACAGGAGGTGGCGGTAGGGATGGCATGGTGCCGGTAGGTCGTACGAGAGCCCGTCCATGGGCCAGAATGAGCCCGTGCCTTCCCTGTTGCTGATCGAGGACGACGACGCCATCCGCACGGCCCTGGAGCTCTCACTGACGCGCCAGGGTCACCGGGTGGCCACCGCTGCCAGCGGTGAGGACGGTCTGAAGCTGCTGCGTGAGCAGCGACCGGATCTGATCGTGCTGGACGTGATGCTGCCCGGCATCGACGGGTTCGAGGTGTGCCGGCGCATCCGGCGCACCGACCAGCTGCCGATCATCCTGCTGACCGCCCGTAACGATGACATCGACGTGGTCGTGGGACTGGAGTCCGGCGCCGACGACTACGTCGTGAAGCCGGTTCAGGGCCGCGTGCTGGACGCCCGGATCCGGGCCGTGCTGCGCCGCGGCGAACGCGAGTCCAGCGACTCGGCGGCCTTCGGCAGCCTGGTCATCGACCGGTCCGCGATGACGGTCACCAAGAACGGCGAGGACCTGCAACTGACGCCGACCGAGCTGAGACTGCTGCTGGAGCTGAGCCGCCGGCCCGGTCAGGCGCTGTCCCGGCAGCAACTGCTGCGGCTGGTGTGGGAGCACGACTACCTGGGCGACTCGCGCCTGGTGGACGCGTGTGTGCAGCGGCTGCGTGCCAAGGTGGAGGACGTGCCCTCGTCCCCGACCCTGATCCGTACCGTCCGTGGTGTCGGCTACCGCCTGGACGCCCCTCAGTGACCGATACTCAGGGGGTGCTGCGCGGCTGGACCGCGGGGCGCAGGGGAAGTCTGTCGCGGCTGCGGTTCACCAGCCTCAGGCTGCGACTGGTGGTCGTCTTCGGGCTGGTCGCGCTCACCGCCGCGGTGTCGGCGTCGGGCATCGCGTACTGGCTGAACCGGGAGGCGGTGCTCACCCGCGCCCAGGACGCGGTGCTGCGCGACTTCCAGCAGGAGATGCAGAACCGGGCGGGTGCGCTGCCGGTGCACCCCTCGCAGGACGAACTGCAGCACGCGGCGGGCCAGATGGCCGGCAGCAGCCAGCGGTTCAGCGTGCTGCTGGTCGCCCAGGACCCGAGCGGCGACACGGTGTACGGCAACTCGGGCGGCATCAACGGCTTCGCCCTGGACGACGTGCCGGGGTCGCTGCGCGCCGCGGTGAACAAGCGGCAGAAGGTGACCGGCTCCAACGAGTCGCCGTACCACCTGTACTGGCAGCGGGTCGACAACCACGGCACGCCGTATCTGGTCGCCGGCACCCGGCTGATCGGCGGCGGCCCGACGGGCTACATGGCCAAGTCGCTCGAGCCGGAGGCCAAGGACCTCAACTCGCTGGCCTGGTCGCTGGGGATCGCGACGGGTCTCGCGCTGATCGGCTCGGCCCTGCTCGCGCAGGCCGCCGCCACGACCGTGCTGAAGCCGGTGCACCGGCTCGGGGTGGCCGCCCGGCGGCTCGGCGAGGGCCGGCTGGACACCCGGCTGAGGGTCTCGGGCACGGACGAACTCGCCGATCTGTCACGGACGTTCAACAACGCGGCCGAGGCGCTGGAGAAGCGGGTGGCCGAGATGGCCGCGCGCGACGACGCGTCCCGGCGCTTCGTGGCCGACATGTCCCACGAGCTGCGGACGCCGCTGACCGCCATCACCGCCGTGACGGAGGTGCTGGAGGAGGAGCTGGACGCGGACGCCGGGAGCATCGACCCGATGATCGAGCCGGCCGTACGGCTGGTGGTCAGCGAGACGCGGCGGCTGAACGACCTGGTCGAGAACCTGATGGAGGTCACCCGCTTCGACGCGGGCACCGCCCGTCTGGTCCTGGACGACGTCGACATCACCGACCAGATCACCGCCTGCATCGACGCCCGCGCCTGGCTGGACGCCGTGGAGCTGGACGCCGAGCGCGGGACCCACGCCCGCCTCGATCCGCGCCGCCTGGACGTCATACTGGCCAACCTGATCGGCAACGCGCTCAAGCACGGCGGGTCGCCGGTGCGGGTGTCGGTGCGCATGGACGGCGAAGAGGACTCCGACCTGGTCATCGCGGTGCGCGACCACGGGCCCGGCATCCCCGAGGACGTCCTGCCGCACGTCTTCGACCGCTTCTACAAGGCCAGCGCCTCCCGGCCGCGTTCGGAGGGCAGCGGCCTGGGCCTGTCCATCGCCCTGGAGAACGCCCACATCCACGGCGGTGAGATCACCGCGGCCAACTCCCCCGACGGGGGTGCGGTGTTCACGTTGCGATTGCCGCGGGACGCCTCGCGGCTGACGGAGGAGAACGACGAGGGCACCAAGAACGACGAGGCCGGGAACTCCGGGAAGGAGGGGTCATGAGAGCAGGGACCGTACGCAGCCTGCTGGCGGCGCCCCTCCTGGCCGCGCTGCTCACCGGGTGCGGCATCCGGCCCACCGAGGTGCCGACGGACTTCGGCGGGGCACCCTCCCGGGTGCCGTGCACGCCGTCCGGGCCCGGTGTGTCCACGCAGTCCTCGCAGGGAGTGGCCGTGCAGGTCTTCCTGCTGTGCGGCTCGTCCCTGGCCGCCGTCGACCGGACCGTCCGGGTCCCGGAGGGCACGCCGGACGAGCGGCGCCGGGTGATCGTGGCGCAGGGCCTGCTGGACCAGCTCGCCGCGTCCCCGTCGGCGGGGCAGAAGGCGGCGGGCTACACGACGTACGTGCCGGGCGGCCTGAGCGTGACCGGGCCGGGCCGGAAGGACCCGGACGACACGCTCCGGCTGAGCACCGCGCCGGAACAGCTCACCTCCTACGCCCTCGCCCAGCTCGTGTGCACGCTGTCCGGCTCGGCGGCGACCGAGGGCGACGGCTCGGTCATCCTGGGCGGCCCGGGCACCGCCCCGCTGCGCCGCTACGAGTGCACCGACGACGTCCGCAACCGCCCGGGGACGGCCGAGCCGCCGTCCGGCGAGGTCACGGCGGCCTGAGCTGCCGCGCGCCGGCGGGTGTGGCGGACGCCTCATGTGCATCCGCGTGACGGATGCGGAACCGATCGTGCACAGGGGTGCGTCTTCGGGGGCGTGCAGCGTCAAGGCTCCATCGGCGGCAGTGCCGCGATCCGCATCCGTGCGACAGGGGGTGTCCTCCTCGTCGCGCACCTCGGGCTCGTCGCCTGGCTGATGCTGCGCCCCCTGGACGTCCCCTGGGTGATGCCCGCCAATCTGCGCCCGCTGGCCGGAATCCGGGCCGATCTGGCGCTGGGCTGGCCCGAGGCCGCCAGACGCCTCGGTGAGGGGCTGGCGCTGCTCGCGCCGCTGGGTGTGCTGCTGCCGATGTCCGGCAGGCTCGACGTCTCCCCGCTCACCTCCCTGGTCCGTACGGCGGCCACGGGCGCCCTGATCTCGCTGGGCATAGCCCTGCTGCAGACGGGGGTGCCGGGCAGGGTCGTGGACGTCGACTCGCTGCTGCTGAACACCGTGGGCGTGATCCTGGCCCACCTGGCCGTGGTGCCCGTGGGCCGGGCCTGGCTGCGGCGCCGGGGCGAGCGCGAACCCCACGAGGCGGAGCAGGTCACCGTCCAGGAGGACCTCCCTCAGGGTCGTACCCCGACGATTCCCAGGGTCGGGATCGCCCCGTAGAGCGACGCTTCGTCCCCTTCGTCTCCGTACCGTGGAAGACAGTTGAGGCGATCGACGGGAGAGCCTCACCCGACGCTCACGAAGGAGCCGCAGATGTCCAGCCTCGCCCGCCCCACCCACGGCCGCATGATCGGCGGAGTGTGCGCCGCGCTGGCCCGGCGCTTCGGCACCTCCGCGACGACGATGCGAGTCGTCTTCCTGCTCTCCTGCCTGCTCCCCGGCCCGCAGTTCCTGCTCTACATAGCGCTGTGGATCCTGCTTCCGGCGGAGGACAAGGCCACCGCCTGGTGAGTCCGGGCGCACGAACGCCGCTGGGGCGCTGCGGACTTCTCCGGGGCGCCCCAGCGGCGTCGTGCGCGCTGCGGATGTCAGCCGAGCGGGATGCCGTTCACCGGCACGCCGTGCGTGGGCAGGCCCTGCAGCGGCAGACCGCCGAGCAGGCCGACGGCCGGCGCGGTCGGGCCGCCGGCGAGGACCTTCTGGACGGTCGGCTGCGCGGCGGCCAGCCCGCCACCGAGGGCACCCTGCCCCTGGGTGAGCGCCTCGGCGGCGCCCGGCAGCGCCTTGCCGACGTTCTGGGCCGGCAGCGTCTGGGTGACGGTGTCCAGGGCCTGCGTGGCGTCGGGGACGGCCGGGGCCGCGTTGGCCGCGCCCGCACCGACGGCGGCGAAGGCGGCACCGAGGGCGGCGACACCGAGGGTCTTGGCAGCAGACTGCTTCATGGTGAATGCGTCCTTGAATGCGGAGAAGGGAGATGACAAAAAATCTGAGCGGTCCACGACCGTAAACATGCCGGACCGCCGCCCGCAAACACCGAAATGCGGACGACTTGTGAAAGCGCGTCCGCATTCCGTGCCGCCGTTCGCCCCGCCGCTACCCCTGAGATCCGGAAGAACCGCTGGTGGATGCGGTCTGCTGGAACAGCCACTCGGATTTCAGCTCTGCATACCCCGGCTTGACCACGTCATTGATCATCGCCAGCCGTTCATCGAAAGGAATGAACGCTGATTTCATCGCATTGACGGAGAACCATGCGAGATCGTCGAGCGTGTAAGCGAACGCCTCGACGAGATGCTCGAATTCCCGGCTCATGCTGGTGTGCGACATCAGCCTGTTGTCGGTGTTGACCGTCGCCCGGAAGTGCAGGCGCCGCAGCAGCCCGATCGGGTGCTCGGCGTAGGAGGAGGCGGCCCCGGTCTGCAGGTTGGAGCTGGGGCACAGCTCCAGCGGGATGCGCTTGTCGCGGACGTAGGAGGCCAGCCGCCCGAGCCGCACCGAGCCGTCCTCGCGGACCTCGATGTCGTCGATGATCCGCACACCGTGCCCGAGCCGGTCGGCACCGCACCACTGCAGCGCCTGCCAGATGGACGGCAGCCCGAAGGCCTCGCCGGCATGGATGGTGAAGTGGTTGTTCTCGCGCTTGAGGTACTCGAACGCGTCCAGGTGCCGGGTGGGCGGGTAGCCGGCCTCGGCTCCGGCGATGTCGAAACCGACCACGCCCAGGTCCCGGTAGCGGTTGGCGAGTTCGGCGATCTCCAGGGAGCGGGCCGCGTGCCGCATGGCGGTCAGCAGGGCGCCGACCCGGATGCGGCGACCGTCCTCGCGGGCGAGCCGCTCGCCCTCCCGGAAACCCTCGTTGACCGCCTCGACGACCTCCTCCAGACGCAGCCCGCCCTCCAGATGCTGCTCGGGCGCGTACCGCACCTCCGCGTAGACGACCCCGTCCTCGGCGAGGTCCTCCGCGCACTCCCGGGCGACCCGGACGAGCGCCTCCCGGGTCTGCATCACACCGACGGTGTGCGAGAAGGTCTCCAGATACCGCTCCAGCGAGCCGGAATCGGCCGCCTCACGGAACCAGATGCCCAGCTTGTCGGGGTCGGTCTCGGGAAGCTCGGAGTAGCCGGTCTCCCGGGCGAGTTCGACGACGGTTCCGGGGCGGAGCCCGCCGTCGAGATGATCGTGCAGCAGAACCTTGGGGGCCCGGCGGATCTGGTCCGGCGTCGGGACGTGCGTCGGGACGGTCCCAGTCGGTGCAGTCTGGCTCGTCATTGCCGCACTGTAGCCCCTACGCGCGTAGAGAGCCGCTGTACGGCATGTACTTTTCCGTCGATATTTAACGGTGACCCCACGGACGGGTTTCGTACACCGTCGCTTCTGACACTGTTCTGTCATGGGACAGCAAGCGACGCCGGTCCGAACGGCGAGGCTCGGAAGGGCAGTCGGCCCGGAGCCGACGTCAGTGAGCGGAGCGGTGCTGCTGCTCCCCGGGGGCGAGGAGGTCTCCGCCCGCAGGCCGTCGCCCCTCCATGCGACGGCCTTCGTCCGCTCCCTCGGCCGCAGGCTCGCGCGCGCGGGCCGCGCGGAGGGGCTGGCTGTCCATACGGTCCACTACCGCTACCGGGGCTGGAACGGCAGCGAGGCGCATCTCGCGGGGGACGCGGAATGGGCCGCCGACGAGATCGTACGGCGCTACGGGGACGTTCCCGTGTGTCTGGCCGGACTCGACATGGGCGCACGGGCGGCGCTGCGGGCCGGCGGGCACGAGGCGGTGAACTCGGTCGTCGCGCTGGCGCCCTGGCTGCCGGAGGAGGACGTGGCGGCTGCCGCGGAGCCGGTGAAGCAGCTGGTGGGGCGGCGGGTGCTGGTCGTGCACGGCACCAACGACGAACGGACCGATCCCGAACTGTCGTTCCGGCTTGCGGCCCGGGCGAAGAAGGCGAACCGGGACGTGTGCCGGTTCGAAGTGCACTCCGACGGCCATGGGTTGCATCAGCACCGGGACGAAGTGCTGAGCCTTGCGGTGGACTTCGCGATGGGGGCGTTGTTCGGGTGTTCGGTGTCGCGGCCCGTGGAGGATGCGCTCGCCGCTCCGCCGCCGATCGGGCTCCGGATGCCGTTGGCTGCGGGGTTCGGGAAGTCGCTGAGACGGTAGGCCTGTCCGGCACGGCCCCGCGCCCCCAGGGGGTTTCGTTCGGATCAGGTCGGGTCAGGCCGCGGCGTCCGGTGCGGTGCGTCGCAAGGCGGAGGAGCACCCGCGTACTGGGCGTACCCGGGTGGTCCGACAACGCGGCGAGGTGCCGTGCCGGGCGTCGCGGACCCGGCCTGATCCGAACGAAACCCCCTAGGCGGGCAGCAGACTCCCCCTTCTCGAGAGCAGGAACTTCTTGAAGGCGGCCACGGGAGGCGTGTCCGGGCGGTCGGCCAGCCAGGCGACGCCGATTTCGCGGACCGCCCTGGGGGCCGTCACCGTCAGTTCGACCACGCCCGGACGCGGGACCGTCGGCGGGGGCAGCAGGGCGACGCCCAGGCCCGCCGCCACCAGGCCCCTCAGGGTCTCCGCCTCCTCGCCCTCGAAGGCGACCCTCGGGCGGAAGCCTGCTTCTCGGCACAGGTCGTCGGTGATGCGGCGCAGGCCGTAGCCGGGTTCCAGGGTGACGAAGGTTTCGTCCGACGCCTCGGCCAGGCGGATGCGGCGGCGGGCGGCCAGGCGGTGGTCGGCGGGGACGACCAGGCGGAGCTTCTGTTCGTCCAGGCGACGGGCGACGAGGTCGGGCGCGTCGGGGACCGGAGAGGTGAGGCACAGGTCCAGCTCTCCCGCGCGCAGCCGCTCCAGCATCGCCTCGCCGTAGTTCTGGACCAGGCTGAAGCGGATGCGCGGGTGGTCGGCCCGGAAGGCGTGCAGCAGGCCGGGTACGGTCTCGGCGCCCATGGTGTGCAGGAAGCCGAAGGCGACCTTGCCGGTGGCCGGGTCGGCGTCGGCGCGGACCTCCTCGGCGGCACGCTCGACCTCGGCGAGGGCGCGTTCGACGGAGGCGAGGAAGGTGCGGCCGGCGGTGGTGAGGGAGACCGTACGGCCGTGGCGCGCGAACAGGTCGACCCCCAGATCCTGTTCCAGGCGGGCCATCGCGCGCGAGAGGGTCGACTGGGGGACGTTCATCTCGTGGGCGGCCCGGGTGACGTGCTCGGTACGGGCGACGCCGGCGAAGTAGGCGAGGCGGGGCGCCAGCAGCCTCGACATCTCAGCCATGTCTTCTGTGTCACCGGACGGTGACAGTCGCGCCTGTGAGCTCTGCTGATGCACCATGGGAACGATTATGGCGAATCCATGCATTGGACGGATGAACGGATCCGTACGTAGCTTCGAGGCATGTCTCCCGCCAGTACCGGGGCGTCCACCAGCGTGGACGCCGTCTCGCCCGTCCGTTCCTCCGACTCCGCCCCCGACTCCCGCATGGCGCCGGGCGGCCCCGGCTACCACCGGATGAGCTTCGCCCTCTTCCTCGCCGGAGTAGCGACCTTCGCCCTCCTCTACTCCACGCAGGCACTGCTGCCGCTGATCTCCGGGGAGTTCGGGGTCGCGGCGAGCGAGGCGAGCTGGACGGTGGCGGCCGCGACCGGCGGTCTGGCGCTGTTCGTGCTGCCGATGAGCGCCCTGTCGGAGCGCTTCGGCCGCCGTACGGTGATGACGGCCTCGCTGGCGGTCGCGGTGAGCGTCGGGCTGCTGGTGCCGTTCGCGCCGTCGATCGGCGCGCTGGTGGTGCTGCGGGCGGTGCAGGGCGCGGCGCTGGCCGGTCTGCCGGCCTCGGCGACGGCGTACCTGGCCGAGGAGGTCCGGCCGAAGGCGCTGGTCACGGCGATCGGGCTGTTCGTCGCGGGCAACAGCGTCGGTGGGATGAGCGGCCGCGTGATCACCGGCTGGGTCGCGCAGGAGTGGGGCTGGCGGGTGGCCGTCGGCGTGATCGGCGCGATCGCGGTGGCCTGTGCGGTGGCGTTCCGGCTGCTGCTGCCGGCGCCGAAGCACTTCAGGCCCGGCTCGCTGCGCCCCCGCGTCCTGCTCGGCACGGTCCGCGACCACCTCTCCGACCCGCTGCTGCGCCGCCTGTACGCGATCGGCGCGCTGTTCATGACGGTGTTCGGCGGTGTGTACACGGTGATCGGGTACCGGCTGACGGAGGCCCCCTTCTCCCTCCCGCAGGGCATCGTCGGCTCGATCTTCCTGGTGTACCTGGTGGGTACGGTGTCGGCGTCGACCGCGGGCCGTCTGGTGGGCCGCCTCGGCCGCCGGGGTGCGCTGTACCTGGCGGGCGGTACGACGGCGGCGGGCCTGCTGCTCTCCCTTGCGGACTCCCTGCCGCCGGTCCTGCTGGGTCTGGTCCTGATCACCGCGGGCTTCTTCGCGGGGCACGCGGTCGCCTCCTCGGCGGTCAGCAAGACGGCGACCCGTGGCCGCGCCCAGGCCTCGGCCCTCTACCAGTCCGCCTACTACGTCGGCTCCAGCGCGGGCAGCACGGTCGGCGCGATGGCCTTCCACTCGGGCGGCTGGGCCGGCACGGTCACCGTCGGCGTCCTCGCGGTCCTCGGGGTCGTCACGATCACGGTCCTCGGCTCCCGGGCGGCCCGGGTGGCGGCCCTCCGGCAGCCGGTGCCGGCGCACTGAGCCGGCGCCAGGTCCGCTCAACTCCCGGAAGCAACCGGTCTGAACTGCGCTCTTCCGCGCTCGGGGGGCCATTGTCAGTGGGCTGCGGTAGCTTCCGAAGTGCTGGAGCGCGAAGGCGCGTGAACAGAACGGCCACAGGGGTGGGTGGACGATGGGCAACGGCACGGTGGCGGCGGACCTGGACCTCGCACTGGAGAAGCACCGGACCGAGCTGACGGGGTACTGCTACCGCATGCTCGGTTCCTCCTTCGAGGCCGAGGACGCGGTGCAGGACACCCTGGTGCGGGCCTGGCGGAGCTACGACAAGTTCGAGGGCCGTTCGTCCCTGCGCTCGTGGCTGTACCGGATCGCGACGAACGTGTGCCTGGACATGCTGACGGCGGGGAACAAGCGGGCCCGCCCGATGGACCTGACCGACTCGACGCCCCTCGCGCAGGCGGCCCTCGCCCCGCGCCCGGACAACACCTGGCTGGAGCCGGTGCCGGACGCGCGCGTACTGCCGACGGTCGAGGACCCGGCGGAGGCGGCCGTCGCGAAGGAGTCGATCCGGCTGGCGTTCATGGCGGCCCTGCAGCAACTGCCGCCCAAGCAGCGGGTGGTGCTGATCCTGCGCGAGGTGCTGGCCTGGAAGGCGAGCGAGGTCGCCGAGCTGCTGGACACCACGGTCGCCTCGGTCAACAGCGCGCTGCAGCGGGCCCGGGCGACGCTCGCCGAGCGGGAGCAGGCCGGTGCCGGGGCGGCGGTCTCCGACCCGCTCGACGAGGAGCAGCAAAAGCTCCTGGAGCGCTATGTGAAGGCCTTCGAGGGCTACGACATGACGGCGCTCACGGCGTTGCTGCACGAGGACGCCATCATGACGATGCCGCCGTTCGACCTGTGGCTGACCGGGCACGACGACATCACCGGCTTCATGACCACGCTGGGTGCCGCCTGCGCCGGCTCCCGTCTGCTGCCCGTGCAGGTCAACGGGCTGCCGGGCTTCGCCCAGTACAAGCCGGACCCGGAGGCGGGCGGCTTCACACCGTGGTCGATCCAGGTCCTGGAGATCTCAGACGGCCGGCTGACCGGGTTCCACTTCTTCCTCGACACCCAGCGCTGGTTCCCGCTCTTCGGGCTCCCCCTCCACCTGGAGGCGGAGCCCGACAAGATCGAGGAGGGCGCGTAGCGCTGGATCCGGGCCGCGCAGCCGTATCCGGCCCCCGGCCCGCCGTGCGGCCAGCTCCAGCCGCGCGAGCAGATCGACCGCGGCCAGGCCGGGTGGCCCCAGCCCGCCCACGTCGCAGACGACGGCCGCGGCCCCGGTGACCTCCAGCAGCGCCCGTACGTCGTCGCACAGCCCCGCCGCCTCGTCCCTGGTGACGGGGCCGGCCGGCACGAGCACGGCAGGTGTCCTCTCATCCACGTGCGGTAGACCGGCGGGCCGCCCGTAACTCATCGCGCCGGCCCGCACCCTGGCGAAGATCACATTGACCCGCTCCCCCGCTCCGCCGGAGGGTGGGCTCCGTGCAGGGGGTGCTGAGCGGGTTCGCGGTGATCGCGGTCGTCATCGGGGTGGGGTACGTACTCGGGCGGCGCGGTTCGCTCGGCGACCAGGGCCGCGAGGTCCTGACCGCGCTGGCGTTCACCGTGGCGGGCCCGGCGCTCCTCTTCACGACCCTGGCCAGGGCCGACCTGTCGGTGCTGTTCTCCAGCCGGCTCCTGGTGACGGCCCTGAGCACGGCCGCGGTCTGCGGGGTCTTCGTGGCGATCGGCGCGCTGCGCGGCTGGGGCGTGGGCCGCACCACGATCGGCGCGCTGTGCTCCGGCTACGTCAACTCGGGCAATCTGGGCATCCCGATCGCCGCGTACGTCCTGGGCGACGCGTCCCTGGTGGCACCGGTGCTGCTCTTCCAGGTCGTCCTGGTCACGCCCGTCGCCCTGACGGTCCTCGACCTCTCGGGGATGGGCGAGAAGGGCACGCTGTGGCGCCGCCTGCTGACCCCGCTGCGCAACCCGATAGCGATCGGCTCGCTGTCGGGCGTCGTGGTGTCGGCGGCGGGCTGGAAGGTCCCCGACCCGGTCATGGATCCCCTCACCCTGATCGGCAACATGTCCGTGCCGGCGGCCCTCCTGGCCTTCGGCATGTCCCTGCACGGCAGCGCGGCCCCTGGCCGGGGGCGGGACCGCCGACTGGTCCTGCTGTCGGTGACGCTGAAGTCGGTGGGGCAGCCGCTGGTGGCGTGGGTGCTGGCGAGTGAGGTCTTCCTCCTGCACGGCGCGACCCTGCTGGACGTGGTGGTGACGTCAGCCCTGCCGGCCGCGCAGAACCTGTTCACGTACGCGAGCCGCTACCGCGTGGCCGAGGCTCTGGCCCGGGAGTCGGTCCTGTTGTCGACAGTGGTGTCGGTGCCGGTGCTGGTGGGGGTGGCGGCGGTTCTGGGGTGAGGGTCAGTCGACAGGGAACTCGCCGGTGTCGATCGTGACGTCGAACGGCTCCGGCAGTGTGATGGGATCACCGAATTTCACGGCGCTCAGGGTCCGGTAGACCTCACCCTTGGGCTCACCGTAGAGCGTTGCGGTGGGGCCGCCGGGCGCCCAGGGGTCGACGAGAAGGTAGAGCGGGATACCTGCGGTCGCGTAGGCGGCGGGTTTGCTCACCCGGTCGTGCCGGGCGTTGGACTTGGAGGTCACTTCGACGACGAGTTCGGCGAGCGCTGCCGGGATGTGCGAGTCAGCTTCGGGGCGTTCCTGTACCTGGGTCACCACCAAGTCCGGGATGAGCATGCCCAGACGTGACGGCACTGCGATCGCGAGTGTCTGGAAGATTCCCCAGTCGTCGGGGATCACGGAGTAGAGGCGACGCTGGATGCGTTCCGCGATCACGTTGTGGCGGTACGCAGGAGCAGGTGACACGGTGATGATCCCCTCGATGATCTCCACCTTGCTGCCCTCGGGCCATTCCATCTCCTCCCAGTACCGGACGAGATCGTCCCAGTTCTGGTCGGGGTCCTGGCTGACGGTGAGTGCGCTCACAGCGGTCTCCTATCGGTGCGTCACCGATCCCAGCATGCCGAACGGGACCGGCGGAGGTCCACCGATCCCGTTCACCCGAAAGGGGAAAGCGCAGGTCAGGCAATACGCTCCAGCACCACCGGCGAAGCCGTGAAGTCCGTACCTGCCGCCGCGATGTCGTACGAGCCCTCGACCGCCTGGAGCGCGTACTCGAAGCGCTCGGGGGTGTCCGTGTGGAGGGTCAGGAGGGGCTGGCCCTCGGTGACCGTGTCGCCCGGCTTGGCGTGCATCTCGATGCCCGCCCCGGCCTGCACCGGGTCCTCCTTGCGGGCGCGGCCCGCGCCGAGGCGCCAGGCGCCGACACCGATGTCGTAGGCGTCCAGGCGGGTGAGGACACCGGAGGAGGGGGCCTTGATGACGTGCTGCTCGCGGGACGTGGGCAGCACCGCGTCCGGGTCGCCGCCCTGGGCCGCGATCATCCGGCGCCAGACGTCCATCGCCGAGCCGTCGGCCAAGGCCTTCGCCGGGTCCGCGTCCTTCACGCCGGCGGCGTCGAGCATCTCGCGGGCGAGCGCGATCGTCAGCTCGACGACGTCCGCCGGGCCGCCGCCGGCCAGGACCTCGACCGACTCACGGACCTCGAGGGCGTTGCCCGCGGTGAGGCCGAGGGGGGTGGACATGTCGGTCAGGAGGGCGACCGTCTTCACACCGTGGTCGGTGCCGAGGCCGACCATCGTGGAGGCCAGCTCGCGTGCGTCCTCGATCGTCTTCATGAAGGCGCCCGAGCCGACCTTCACGTCCAGGACCAGGGAGCCGGTGCCCTCGGCGATCTTCTTCGACATGATCGAGGAGGCGATCAGCGGGATCGCCTCGACGGTGCCGGTGACGTCGCGCAGGGCGTACAGCTTCTTGTCGGCCGGGGCCAGGCCGTCGCCCGCCGCGCAGATCACCGCGCCCGTGGTGTCCAGGACGTGCAGCATCTCCTCGTTGGAGAGCAGCGCGCGCCAGCCGGGGATCGACTCCAGCTTGTCCAGGGTGCCGCCGGTGTGGCCGAGACCGCGGCCGGACAACTGCGGGACGGCAGCGCCGCAGGCCGCCACGAGGGGCGCGAGCGGCAGCGTGATCTTGTCGCCGACGCCGCCCGTGGAGTGCTTGTCCGCCGTCGGACGGGACAGCGAGGAGAAGTCCATGCGCTCGCCGGAGGCGATCATGGCCGCGGTCCAGCGGGCGATCTCGCGGCGGTTCATGCCGTTGAGCAGGATCGCCATGTTGAGCGCGGCCATCTGGTAGTCGGCGACCTCGCCGCGGGTGTACGCGTCGATGACCCAGTCGATCTGCTCGTCGGTCAGCTCACCGCGGTCCCGCTTGGTGCGGATGACGGAGATGGCGTCCATGGCCATGGCTGATGACTTCCTTCCGGGAGGTGCGAAGTGCACGGCCCCCCTGCGCAGGTCAGGGGGGCCGTACGGGAGTTACTTGGTGAGATGGTCCGGGCCGAAGGCCTGGGGCAGCATCTCGGAGAGCGGGAGGATGCCCGCCGGGGTGTCCAGCAGCAGGTCGGGGCCGCCGAACTCGTAGAGCAGCTGGCGGCAGCGGCCGCACGGGACGAGCAGCCCGCCCGTGCCGTCCACGCAGGTGAAGTGCGTGAGGCGGCCGCCCCCGGTGCGCTGCAGCTGCGAGACCAGCCCGCACTCGGCGCACAGGCCGAGGCCGTAGGAGGCGTTCTCGACGTTGCAGCCGTTGACCGTTCGCCCGTCGTCGACCAGAGCGGCCGCACCGACCGGGAAGCCCGAGTAGGGGGCGTAGGCGTGGGACATGGCCTCCCGCGCCTCGGCGCGCAGCGCCTCCCAGTCGAAGTCGGCGGCCGCTGCGGCGGTCACTTGCCCTGCCCCTTCCGGTACGGCAGGCCGTCCGCCTTCGGCATGCGCAGCTTCTGCGCGGACAGCGACAGGACGAGCAGCGTGACGATGTACGGGGTCGCCGTCACCAGCTGGCGCGGGACCTCGTTGGTGGAGGAGTACCAGACGAACATCAGGACCGCGATGACGGCCGTGATGACGGCGGGGACGTACTTCTTCTTCCACGCCTGGTAGGCGGCGCCGAACACCAGGAGGATCGCCAGCAGCAGGATCAGCGCGTGGACGTTCACCGTGCCGCCGCGCAGGTTGAGGCTGTCGGTGTAACCGAACAGGCCCGCGCCGAGAGCGAGGCCGCCCGGCATCCAGTTACCGAAGATCATCGCGGCGAGACCGATGTAGCCGCGGCCGGCCGTCTGGCCGTCGAGGTACACGTTCGAGGCGACGATGGACAGGAACGCGCCGCCGAGACCGGCGAAGCCACCGGAGATGATCACGGCGATGTACTTGTACTTGTACACGTTGACGCCGAGGGACTCGGCCGCCACCGGGTTCTCACCGCAGGAGCGCAGGCGCAGACCGAAGGAGGTCCGCCACAGCACCCACCAGGTCAGCGGGACCGTGGCGACCGCGATCACGGTCAGCGGCGACAGGTCGGTGACCAGACCGCCGAGCAGGCCGGCGATGTCGGAGACCAGGAACCAGTGCTTCTCGTTCAGCGTGTTCAGCCAGTCCGACAGGCCCGGGATGCTGAACTCGCCGAGCGAGTCGATCGGCGGGGACTGCTTGGTGGAGCCCTGCGGAGCGTTGGCGAAGGTGAACTTCGACAGGTAGCGGGTGGTGCCGAGGGCCAGGATGTTCAGCGCCACACCGGAGACGATGTGGTTGACGTTGAACGTGACGGTGGCGATGGCGTGCAGGACGGCGCCGAGCGCGCCGCCGATGATGCCGAAGACGACACCGACCCACGGGCCCCACTGGTAGCCGGCCCAGGCGCCGAACCAGGTGCCGAGGATCATCATGCCCTCGAGGCCGATGTTGACGACGCCCGCGCGCTCGGCCCACAGACCGCCGAGGCCGGCGAGGCCGATCGGCACCGCGAGCTGCAGCGCGGTGGACATCTGTCCGACCGAGGTGATGCCGTCCGCACCGGTGATGATGCGGACGATCGAGGTCAGCACCAGCACGCCCGCGATGACCAGCAGGAGTACCGGGAGCGACATACGGCGGCCGCCCTTGCCGGGCTGCTTCGCCTGCGGCTTGGCGATGGTCGCGGTGGACATCAGGCAGCCACCTCCTTGTTGGTGTTCTGGGCGGCGGCCGCGGCCAGCTCGGCACCGACCCGGCGCTGCTGGCGGCGCAGGGCCCACTGCTGGACGGCCGCGTACGAGATGACGACCGCGAAGACGATCAGGCCCTGCATGATCGTCGCGATCTCCTTGTCGTACGCCACGGGGGTCGCGTAGTCGAGGGCGGGCGAGGCCTTGTCGAGGAAGGCCCACAGCAGGGCGGCGAGCGCGATGCCACCGGGGTTGTTGCGGCCGAGCAGCGCGATGCCGATGGCGGTGAAGCCGAGGCCCGCGGGGAAGCTCAGGCTGTAGGTGTGGGTGTCGCCGAGCAGCAGCGGCAGACCGGCGAGGCCGGAGATGGCGCCGGAGATCAGCATCGCGGTCAGCACCATGCGCTTGGCGTCGACGCCGGAGGCCGCGGCGGCGGTCTCGGAGGCGCCGGTGGCGCGCAGGTCGAAGCCGAAGCGGGTGCGGTTGAGGGCGACCCAGTAGCCGATGCCGAGGAGGACGGCGAGGAAGACCAGGCCGTAGATCTCACCGACGTCCGAGCCCAGGTTGATGCCCGGGACCCAGCCGGACTTCTTCATGACGCCCGTCGTCACGTTGTCGCCGACCTGCACGCCCCACACGTCGGTGAGGGTGACGTAGCCGATGACGGCGGTGGCGATCGAGTTCAGCATGATCGTGGCGACGACCTCGCTGACACCCCGGGTGACCTTCAGGACACCGGCGATGCCGGCCCAGAACGCGCCGGTGGCCATGGCGACGATCAGCAGCAGCGGGATCTGCAGGGCGCCGGGCAGGGCCACGTGCGCGCCGACGACGGCGGTCATCACCGCGGCGAGGCGGTACTGGCCGTCGACACCGATGTTGAACAGGTTCATGCGGAAGCCGAGGGCGACCGCGATGGCGGCGATGTAGTACAGCGACGCCTGGTTGATGATCAGCACCTGGATGTCCGAGTACGGCAGCTGCTGGAGCATCAGGATGTACGGCTCGATCGGGTTCTTGCCCGAGGCGAGCAGGACCACGGAGGTCAGCACGATCGCCAGGACGAGCGCGATGACCGGGCCGGCCACCGCGACGAGCACCCGCTCCTTGTCGAACTTCTTCATCGGGCCTCGTCCTCCGGACCGGCGTTGTCGTCGCCCTCGGGGGCGGTCTCTTCGTGCTCCAGGTGACCGGACGCGGCACCCGTCATGGCCGAGCCCAGCTCCTCCGGCGTGATGGTGGCCGGGTCGGCGTCGGCGACCAGCCTGCCGTCGTAGATGACGCGCAGGGTGTCCGACAGGCCGATCAGCTCGTCCAGGTCGGCGGAGATGAGCAGCACGGCCAGGCCCTCACGGCGGGCCTCACGGATGCGGTCCCAGATCTGCGCCTGGGCGCCGACGTCCACACCACGGGTGGGGTGGGCGGCGATCAGGAACTTCGGGTCGTGGCTCATCTCGCGGCCGACGATCAGCTTCTGCTGGTTGCCGCCGGACAGGGAGGCCGCGGTGACGTCGATGCCGGGGGTACGGACGTCGTACTCCTCGACGATCCGGCGGGTGTCGTCCTGGGCGCCCTTGGGGTTCAGCCAGAAGCCCTTGGCGTTGGGCTTCTCGGTGACGTGGCCGAGGATGCGGTTCTCCCAGAGCGGGGCCTCCAGCAGCAGGCCCTGGCGGTGGCGGTCCTCGGGGATGTAGCCGACGCCGGACTCACGGCGCTTGCGGGTGGGCCAGGGGGTGATGTCCTCGTCCAGGAAGACGATCGAGCCGGAGTCGGCGTGCTTGGTGCCGATCAGCGCGTCGATCAGCTCGGTCTGGCCGTTGCCCTCGACACCGGCGATGCCCATGACCTCGCCGGCGTGGATGGTGAAGGAGACGTCGTCGAGGACCTTCTTGACCTCGCCCGCGGGCGCGAACTCGGTGAGGCCCTCGGCGGAGGGCTCCTCCTCCGTGCCCATGGAGACGGCGCCGCGGGCGTGCACGGTGAGGTTCCTGACCTCCAGCACGGCCCGGTCGGTCACGGTGGACTCGGCGGTCTCCGGGGTGGGCAGCTCGCTGCCGACCATCAGCTCCGCCAGCTGGCGCGGGGTGGTCTGGGAGGGGATCGCGGTCCCGACCGTCGTACCGCGCCGGATGACGGTGATGTCGTCGGCGACGGACAGCACCTCGCCCAGCTTGTGGGAGATGAAGATGACGGACAGGCCCTCGGACTTCAGCTCGCGCAGGTTGTCGAAGAGCGCGTCGACCTCCTGCGGGACCAGCACGGCGGTCGGCTCGTCGAGGATCAGGGTGCGGGCGCCGCGGAAGAGGACCTTGAGGATCTCCACGCGCTGGCGGTCGGCCACACCGAGGTCCTCGACCAGCACGTCCGGGCGGATGCCCAGGCCGTAGCGGTCGGAGATCTCCTTGATCTTCTTGCGGGCGCCGCCGCCGATGCCGTGCAGCTTCTCGCTGCCGAGCACCACGTTCTCCAGCACGGTCAGGTTGTCGGCCAGCATGAAGTGCTGGTGGACCATGCCGATGCCGCGGGTGATGGCGTCGGCGGGGCTGGAGAAGCTCACCTGCTCGCCGTCGATCTGGATGGTGCCCTCGTCCGGCTTCTGCATGCCGTAGAGGATCTTCATCAGGGTCGACTTGCCGGCGCCGTTCTCGCCCACGAGGGCGTGGACGGTGCCCTTGCGGACCGTCAGGTGGATGTCGTGGTTGGCCACCACACCCGGGAAACGCTTGGTGATGCCCGCGAGCTCGACCGCGACTGTCGACGGAGCGGTGAGCGGAGGGCTGCTGGACGCGTCGATGGCGCACTCTCCTCGGGAAAGGGGCCGCTCTACGCGCGTAGCGCCCCTGCTTTAAATAGTGCCCGGATCTGACCGACCTTGATCGAGAACTTCTCCTCGAGCAAAAATCCGATCCGTTCCGAGCATTCTGCCGCGCGAACGGGGTGCGGGCAGGTCATCCTCTCCGCACCCCGTTCCGTGGCCGTAACGCTGCCATTACAGCGTTCTGTTGGCCAAGGCCTCTGACTGGATCGTCAGGAGGTCTTCACCGTGATGGTGCCGTTCTTGATGCCTTCCTCGGCCTTCTTGATCGCGGCCTGCATGGCGGCGTTCTTCTTGAAGGTCGGGTTGGAGTCGGCCAGGCCGACACCACCGTTGTCCAGCGAGCCGCGGATGTCACCCGACAGCGGCTTCTTGTCCTTGATGACGGACTTGGCAAGGTCGTAGACCGCGCCCTCGACGTTCTTCAGGGCCGAGGTCAGGATGTAGTCCTTGTACTTGGCGAGCGCAGCCTGCTTGTACTGGTCGGAGTCGACGCCGATGGCCCAGACCTTGTGCTCGGCGGCGGACTTGATCACGCCCTGGCCGGAGAGGCCGGCGGCGGCGAAGAGGACGTCGGCACCCGCGTCGATCTGGCCGTTGGCAGCGTTCTCGCCCTTGTCCGGGCTGGCGAAGCCACCCTCCTGGGCGGTCTGCGTCAGGTACTGCGACTCGACCTTGATCTTCGGGTTGACGGACTTGGCGCCCTGCTCGTAGCCCGCCTCGAACTTGTGGATCAGCGGGACGTCCACGCCACCGATGAAGCCGATGTGGTTCTTCTTGGTCGCCTTGGCGGCCGCGACACCGGCGAGGTAGGAGGACTGCTCCTCGTGGAAGACCATGTCGGCGACGTTCTTCGCCTGGGTCTTGTTGTCGTCGATGATGCCGAAGGTGACCTTCGGGAACTTCTGCGCGGCCTCCTGCACGGCACCCGCGTAGGCGAAGCCGACACCGATGACCGGGTTGTAGCCCGCCTTCGCCAGGGTCTCCAGACGCTGCACCTTGTCCGCGTCCGACTCGTTGTCCGTCGGCTCGACGTCCCGGCCGCCGATGCCGAAGTCCTTCTGGGCCTTCTGGAAGCCCGCGTAGGCGGCGTCGTTGAAGGACTGGTCACCCTTGCCACCGACGTCGTACGCCAGGCCGATGCCCTTGGACTTGCCCTCGGTGGAGGAGGAGGTGGACGAGCTGCCACAGGCAGAGACGGTGACGGCCAGCGCTGCGGTCGCAACGCCTGCAATCGTGATACGAGACACCCGGCGCATGGAACTTGACTCCTTTGTGCAAGCGCCCAAACCAGGCGCTGGTTCCGCCGCAGCGTAACGCGCGTAGACAAAGGAGAGAACCCCAACTTGCCAGAGCGTTATACGACCGTTTTGAACCTCGGTGGTCACGTCACCGCAACAGCCGGGCCACGTGGACAAACAGCCCCGACCCCACTCGGCTTGACGTGCACTTAACAGATTAACTGTTCTCCAAGATCACTCCTGGGGAGGATCTCCCCGCTGGTCGGCACCGGAAGAATCCGTGACCGCAATGCACATCTCCGCAGGCCCTGACCAGCCTGCGGCACCTCATTGATCTACGGGGAACAACATGAAAATGACCAGGATCGCCGCTGCAGCAGCCAGCGTCGGCGTCGCCGTGTCGGCCACCGTCATCGGTGTCGCCACACCCGCACTGGCCTCGGCCGACTGCACCACCTGGATCTCCAAGGACGGGTCGACCGGCTACGCCAAGTGCCACGGGGGCGGCACCCGCTTCGACACCCACCGGGTGAAGGTCGTCTGCGTCGGCCCCAGCGGCCACACGTTCAACGTCAACGGCAACTGGGCCAACACCCGCGACGCCGAGACCTCGAAGGCCGTCTGCACCACCAACCCGAAGGCCTCGGGTGTCGGCGTGTACAAGATCAGCGTCGAGACGGACCCGTTCGACTAGACCGCGCCCTGCGTGGTCAGGCGATGGAGCCGCTCATAGCAGCACAGCGCCGCCGCGAGACCGCCCCGGCGCACTCACTGCCGGCCGAAGCATGAAGAGGGAGCCCCGTACCGAACGGCCGGGGCTCCCTCTTCATGCCTGCGACATGTGCCGACTTACTTCGTATTGACGGTGATCTTGCCGTCGACGATGTCCTGCTTCGCCTTGGCGACCGCAGCAACGACGTCCTTCATGGCCTGGTACTTCGGGTTGGAGTCGGCGAAGCCCACCCCGCCGGACTTCAGGTCACCGCGCACGTCGCCGCTCAACGGCTTGCCGTCGTGGACCGACTTGGCAAGGTCGTACACCGCACCACCGACGTTCTTCAGGGCCGAGCCGAGGATGTAGTCCTTGTACTTGGCGAGCGCAGCCTGCTTGTACTGGTCGGAGTCGACGCCGATGGCCCAGACCTTGTGCTCGGCGGCGGACTTGATCACGCCCTGGCCGGAGAGGCCGGCGGCGGCGAAGAGGACGTCGGCACCCGCGTCGATCTGGCCGTTGGCAGCGTTCTCGCCCTTGTCCGGGCTGGCGAAGCCACCCTCCTGGGCGGTCTGCGTCAGGTACTGCGACTCGACCTTGATCTTCGGGTTGACGGACTTGGCGCCCTGCTCGTAGCCCGCCTCGAACTTGTGGATCAGCGGGACGTCCACGCCACCGATGAAGCCGATGTGGTTCTTCTTGGTCGCCTTGGCGGCCGCGACACCGGCGAGGTAGGAGGACTGCTCCTCGTGGAAGACCATGTCGGCGACGTTCTTCGCCTGGGTCTTGTTGTCGTCGATGATGCCGAAGGTGACCTTCGGGAACTTCTGCGCGGCCTCCTGCACGGCACCCGCGTAGGCGAAGCCGACACCGATGACCGGGTTGTAGCCCGCCTTCGCCAGGGTCTCCAGACGCTGCACCTTGTCCGCGTCCGACTCGTTGTCCGTCGGCTCGACGTCCCGGCCGCCGATGCCGAAGTCCTTCTGGGCCTTCTGGAAGCCCGCGTAGGCGGCGTCGTTGAAGGACTGGTCACCCTTGCCACCGACGTCGTACGCCAGGCCGATGCCCTTGCCCGTGTACTTGCCGTCCTTCGATGACGTGCCGGTGGAATCAGTGCTGGACTTTCCGCAGCCGGCGGCCGCGAGGGCGACGACCGCGACGGCCACCGCTGCCTGGGAGAACCTCGTTCTCCGGGAGATGTTCCGAGAGACCATACGCACAGCAAGCACCCTTCATCCCCACGGCGCCGTCACGGGCCGCTTTCCCCAATGTGCCGCCAGTGGTGGCGATTCGGCGCACAGTAACGCGCGTAGAAGGGGAGGGGAACGGGGTTTCGCCGGGCCGTTATCGATTCGTGCCGCGTCCGGGTTACAGCCGTGCGCCGCCGGTTACACCGGCATGACACAAGGGGACGAAGAGGCACCGAACGGGTGCCCCTCCCCCCTCCGGGCGGCCTACTGGTCGTCGAGCAGCACGGCGGCCGTGAACAGCTCCACGCCGACCGTGATGGCGCGCTCGTCGGCGTCGAAGTCACCCTGGTGCAGGTCACGGGACGTGCGGTCGCCGGGGGTGCGGACGCCGAGCCGGGCCAGGGCGCCGGGCACGTGCTCCAGGTACCAGGAGAAGTCCTCCCCGCCGAGGCTCTGCTGGGTGCTCTCGACGGACTCCAGACCGCGCCGGGCGACCATGGATCTGCGCAGCAGTTCGGTGGACTCCCGGTCGTTGACGACCGGTGGCACGCCCCGCACGTAGGTGATCTCCGACTTGGCGCGGTGCAGGGTGGCGACCTCGTCGATGGCCGCGTGCACGATGTCGGGCGCCTCGCGCCAGGCCTCCAGGTCCAGGCAGCGGACGGTGCCGGACAGCTCGGCGTGCTGCGGGATGACGTTCGGGGCGTGGCCCGACTCGATCCGGCCCCAGGTCAGGGCGAGGCCGCTGCGGGTGTCGACGCGCCGGGCGATCAGCGCGGGCACGTCGACGGCGACGCGGGCGGCGGCGGTGACCAGGTCGGTGGTCAGATGCGGACGGGCGGTGTGGCCGCCGGGCCCGTCCAGGGCGATCTCCAGCCGGTCGCAGGCGCTGGTGATGGGCCCGTGCCGCAGCCCGACCCGGCCGACGTCGACCTTGGGGTCGCAGTGCACGGCGAGGATCCGGCCGACCCCGTCGAGCGCCCCGTCCCCGATGGCACCGAGGGCGCCGCCGGGCATGACCTCCTCGGCGGGCTGGAAGAGCAGCCGGACCGGGCGGGTCAGCAGCCCCTTGGCGTGCAGGTCGGCGAGGACGAGCCCGGCGCCGAGCACGACGGAGGTGTGCACGTCGTGGCCGCAGGCGTGGGCCCGGTCGGGCACCGTGGACCGGTACGGGCAGTCGGCCTTGGTGTCCGGGATGGGCAGGGCGTCGATGTCGGCCCGCAGGGCGATCAGCGGGATGGCGGGCCGCTCTCCCGCAGCGAGCTGATGTCCCTCTGGGAGCCCGATGTCACAGATGAGCCCGGTTCCGGTGGCGAGCACGCGGGGGCGCAGCCCGGCCCGCTCCAGCCGCTCCTTGATCGCGGCGGTCGTACGGAACTCCTGGTTGCCCAGCTCCGGGTGCATGTGCAAGTCGCGCCGGAAGGCCACGAGTTCGGCATGCAGCGACTCGCTGAGCGCACCGGGGAGAACATCCCCGGGGAGACTGGTCTCGGACTCTAGGGACATCAATTGGTTCACCCTCTGAAGGGTAGGACGCCCGACCGGTCAACTGAGCCTCGATCAACAAAACTTCAGCCCGTTAGGTGAAGAAAATCTGACCGGCGGAGCATGGCGGCGGACTCTGGTGGGTAAAACCTCTGTTTTCCTCCTTCCACGGATACCACGCCCACCCATACTCCCGCTCTACAAGTCCACGGACCGGACCAAGCCCGGGCCAGTAGGCTCCGCGGTCGTGAGCGACTCGACCGCCGATTTCCTGCAGACCACCCGCTCCTCCTACGACGCGATCGCCAAGGACTACGCGTCCCGCTTCCCGGACGGCCTGTTCCACCCTCTGGACCGGCAGCTGGTCAGCGCCTTCGCCGAGCTGGTCACGGCGAACGGCCCGGCCCCCGTGGCCGACCTCGGCAGCGGCCCCGGCCACGTCACCGCCCGCCTGCACGCGATGGACGTCCCGGCCTTCGGGGTGGACGTCTCCCCGGCGTTGGTGGCCCTGGCCCGCGAGGCGCACCCCCAACTGCGCTTCCACGTGGGCTCGATGACGTCCCTGGACCTCCCCGACGCCACCCTGGGCGGCATCCTCGCCCTCTACTCCACCATCCACGTCCCCGACGATCACCTCCCGGCCGCCTTCGCCGAGTTCCACCGCACCCTGGTCCCCGGCGGGCCGGTCCTGCTCGGCTTCCAGTCCGGCCCGGAATCCGGCCACCTCCATCTGGCGGAACGCTTCGGCCATCAGATCGACCTGGACTACTACTGGCGCACCCCGGAGCAGGTCATGGCGCTGCTCACGGAGGCGGGCCTGGAGCCGGTGGCCACGGTGGTCCGGGAGCCGGACGAGGAGGAGACCCGCCCGAGGGCGTTCCTGCTGGCCCGAAAGCCCTAGCCGTCCGTCGCCGGCACCGCGTCGCGCCAGATCGTGACGTCCAGGGTGACGTAGCGGCTGGCGCTGGTGTTGGGCGACTGGTCCTCGAAGGTCACGAGGGCGATGACGCCGTCCGGTGTGGTCACGCAGAGCTGCCTGCCCTTGGACAGACGGCTCACGGTGATCCCGTCCCCTTGGCGGATGTACCGCGTCTCGTGCCTGCAAGCGCCCAGCGAGCCCTTGGCGCCTTGGTCGAGCAGGGCGAGTTCGTTGCCTACGGTGCCGATCGAGCAGGTGGTGCCGCTGCCGCACTCCAGGTCGAGGTCGTGGTAACCACCGTCGTGGCGCGGCACCAGCGGTCTGTCCGCGAACTCCAGGGCGTAGCCGTCGGCCAGGTTGATGTTCTTGTAGACAGTGGGTTCGGGCGCACTGCCCGAGGCCGCGCCGGACGGCGAGCCCGTCTTCTTCCCCCCGCTCTTCGCACCGCCCGTGGCCTGCGCCCTGGAGGCGCCGGCCTTCTTCCCGCCGCCACTGTTGCTGGAAGTGGAACCGCTGTCGAGGTTGCCGAAGTAGCCGACGGCTGCGGCTACGAGCACGAGGGCTCCCGCGACACAGCCGAGGATGACCCCGGCCTTCGGCCGCCGCGCGGGTTGGCTCACCGGCTGAGGATGTTGAAGGGGCTGAACGGGGTGGGCGGCCTGCGTGGGCGCGTAGTGGGGGTGCGAGGGGACCGCCGACTGCTGCTGATGGGCCATGGGCGGCTGCGGGGGCATCGGAGCCGACGGGGACACGGCCGTCGGCTGATACTGCGGCGCGGCCGCGGGCACCGGGGGCTGCTGGGGCGGCACAGGCGCGGGCAGAGGCGCCTCGTAACGGCCGCCAATGACGGTGCTCACCGCGCCCGGCAGCCAGTCCTCAGGCCGACGCAGCTGCGTGGTGCCGGAAGCGGCGTTGCAGAGGGCGAGGACCTCTGCGAGCGAGGGGCGGGCGTCGGGGTCCTTGGCGAGGCACCGGCGTACGAGTTCGGTCAACTCGGCGGGCAGTCCGGTGAGGTCCGCCTCCTCGTGCACGATCCGGTAGAGCACGGCATGGGAGGGCCCGTCCCCGTGGGCGGACCTGCCCAGGGCGGCGAAGGCGGCGACCTGGCCGAGGGCGAACACGTCGGACTGCGGACCCACGGCCCGCCCCGCCGCCTGTTCCGGCGACATGAAGGCGGGCGTACCGACCGTGACCCCGCTACTGGTCAGCGCGGTGGTGTCGGCGGCGCGGGCGATGCCGAAATCGATCACGCGTGGGCCGTCGGCGGCCAGCAGCACGTTGGACGGCTTCAGGTCGCGGTGCACGATGCCGGCGCCGTGCACCACCTGAAGAGCCTCGGCCACGCCGGCGGCGAGCAGCAGGACCGTGGCGACGGGCAGCGGCCCGTGCTCGGCAACCGCCGCGGCGAGCGTGGGCCCGGAGACGTAGGCAGTGGCCAGCCAGGGCTGCGGACCCTCGGTGTCACTGTCGATCACCGGCGCCGTGTACAGCCCCTGCACCCGCTCGGCCGCCCGCACCTCCTGCGCGAACCGCCGCCGGAACTCCGGATCCTCCGCGAACTCCGGCCGGATCACCTTGATCGCGACCGGACGCCCGCCCGGCGTGTGGGAGAGGTACACCTTGCCCATGCCACCGGCCCCGAGCCGCGCGGCCAACCGGTACCCAGCGATCTGCTGCGGATCATCCTCGGCCAGCGCCTGAAAGGCTCCCCGGGGCATGCCTGCGCCGTCCATCGATCCCCCGTGTCACTCAACTCGTCTGCGGCGCATGGATCTTAACGCGGTGGCTGATCCTGGGATCCCGTCAGCCTCTTCCGTCACACGAGGGCGATGATTGGTGGATCTGCGCCACCCTCCCCCCGAGCCACCGGCCTGACCTGCGAGTCTTGCCCGCCCCGCCCCGCCCAAATCCACCACCCGCAGGCCGCCAATCCCACCCGGCGTGCCGCCACAGCGCTGCCGCGCCCCTCGGCCAACGGCACGAACGCAGCCGACCCCAGGGGCCAACAGAGCCAAGCCGCCCAGTTTCCCCGGGCCGCCCGCTCGCTTCTTCCCCCGTGCTGGAGCGAGCCGTGTCAAGGGTCGGCCGCAGGCCGATCGCCGAAGGCGACGCGGGAGCGCCCTTTACTCGGCTCGCGGAAGCACGACACTGGCCAAAGCGGGCGGCCCACTTCAGCCCCACCATCACGCAGCCCCCAGCTCACACCACACGAACTTCCCCCGGTTCCCAAACCGGGCCGACGGCTGCCAACCCCAGTAGTCCGCGCACGCCCTGACCAGCGCCAGGCCCCGCCCCTCCTCCACCAGCTCCGCGACCTGCTCCAGCGACCGCGGAGGCTCCGGCGGCCCCGGGTCCGTGTCCCACGCCCCGATCCACACCACCCCCGCCCCGGTTCGGCGCACCCTCAACGCCGCGGGCCCCTTCGTGTGCCGTACGGCGTTGGAGACCAGCTCCGTCGCCAGGAGTTCCGCCGTGTCCACGACCCCGACCAGACCGTGCATCGTCAGGATCAGACGCAGGGTCCGGCGGCAGACAGTCACCGCTCTGAGGTCGTTCGGGATGTACAGCGTGTAGTCCCAGGATTCAGGCATGCGTCAACTCCACTTCTGAGGAGGGATTTCGCGCACGGTGGCATTGCCGCACCCGTCATGGCAGGACGAAGCGGTGCACTTCCGCAGCGTGTGCGTCGCGTCACCGACGGTAGATCTAAATCTAGGGACGCAGCAAGCTGGTCGCGTAATCTGACGCCGAACGAGTCGCGCCCACAGGCGTGTTAGGAGGACCAGTCGATGGTGAAGAGGCGCGAACCAACGGCACGCCAGATGCGACTGGCAACCGAACTACGCAGACTCCGTGAGGCTGCGGGTCTCAACTCCCGTCAGGCAGCCGCGCTGCTCGGCGTGGGCCCCGCCCAGATCACCCACATCGAGTCCGCACTGGCGGGAGTGAGCGAGCAGCGGCTGCGTCGCCTTGCCTCGCACTACGCCTGCGCGGACGAGGAGTTCATCGACGCACTGGTGGCAATGGCCACCGATCGGACACGCGGCTGGTGGGAGGAGTACCGGGGCCTGCTGCCCACGTCGTTCCTGGACCTGTCCGAACTGGAGCACCACGCCCGGTTCCTACGCCATGTAGCAATCTTGTACGTGCCGGGCCTGCTGCAGACGGAGGACTACTCGCGTGCCGTCTTCTCGTCCAGGCTGCCGGAACTGACCAGTGAAGAACTTGAGTTGCGCATCCAACACCGAAAAGCGCGCCAGGAGTTCACCATCCCGTACGAAGCGGTGATTCATGAGTCGGCGCTTAGGATCAGGGTGAGCGACCGTGCCACCTCAAGGGCCCAACTCGCCCGACTCGTCGAGCTCTCCGAAGCGGACCACATCACCGTGCGCGTCATCCCCTTCGACCTGGACGGCTTCGCCAGTGCCTCAAGCACGATGACGTACGTGGGCGGCCCCCTGTCCAAGCTGGACACCGTGGTCCGCGACGCGCTGCACGGCTCAGCCTTCATTGATTCCGAGGCTCAGCTCAACACCTATCGAACGAGCTTCCGTAAGGTGGAGGTTGCGTCACTCGAACCCGAACAGTCGCGTGAATTCATCCACAGGCTGGCGAAGGAGCTATGAGGAACCCCATGGACAACTGGCGGAAGTCGTCCTACTCGGGCCCGGGCGACGGCAACGAATGCGTAGAGATCGCGAACTCCCCCACCCACGTCGCCGTCCGCGACACGAAGGCCCCGACCCGAGCCACCCTGACCTTCCCAGCCGACACCTTCACCCCCTTCATCGAGGCGCTGAAGGCACCGCGCTAGGCCAACCCCACAGCCGCCAGCCGATGCACATCCTTCGCCGTCCCCGTAACCCCCGACAGGAACCCCTGCGCCCGAGGTGAGGCGTTCTCCGTCAGCCAGCTCGGGTCGATGTCGCAGACGGCCACACGGACGCCCGTACCCGCCAGCGCCAACGGAAGGGTGTGCACGACCGTCGACGGAAAGCTGAGGATCGTACGGCCGATCGGACCTCGGCGGGCGATCAGCTCCAACGGCAGATCCGGGCGGACTATCTCCAGCCCAGTCTCGGTGGCCAGGCGGTGCAGCTTGTCGGTGTGCTCGCGGCGGTGCGCGAAGTAGCGGGTGGCGCCGTGGGTCCTGGCGAGGGACTGCACGGCCTCCAGGTAGCGGTCGCCGTCCACCACGCCGGTCTCCACCAGGGAGGTGCCGACCATGTCGGCGCCCTTGGTGATGCGCGGCGGCCCGAAGCGGGCGCGGGTCCAGGCGAAGTCGTTGGCGGTGACCGTGACGCCCTCGGGGGTCTCGGTCACGGGCATGGAGGAGAAGACCTCGACGCGGCGGCGGTCGCTCGGTGTGAGGCGGCGGCGGGCCGAGGAGGAGACGGGGGCGAAGAGCAGGTCCCTGGCTCCGGGGCGGCCGCCCTTGCGGTGCCAGCGGACCAGGCGCTCGCCGCGGGCGAGCTGGGCGACGAACTCCATCGTCGCCGTGCCGTCGTCGACCACGACCAGGTCGTCGGCCCGGGTGATCGTCAGCAGCAGTTGTACGTAGCGGGAGAACGGGTCTCCCATGACGATGCGGTCGGCCCGGCGGAGGGGACCCGCCAGGCCGCCGATCGTGTGGAAGGGCGCGGTCGTACCGCCCCGTGCCTCCTCCCAGCGCACCCGGTACCCCTCGTCCCGGGCCAGGTCCGCCATGCGGCGGAGCTGGCCCCGGGTCATGGGGTCGGTCGGGGACAGGACGACGACCGTGAGCTCCGAGCCGGTGGGTGCCTGGGCACCGTCCGGCGACCGCCGTGCCTGTGCGGGCACGGACAGCCGGATCGGCTCGGGCGCACCGCGCAGGCCGTGGAGGTGAGCCCACTCCAGTACGTTCAGCAGCTGCACCGGGCTCTCCACGAAGGCGAGCGTGTGGGCAGGGTGGCCGGCCTGACCGGCGCGGGGGCTCATCGTCGTACGACCGTCCCGTCGTAGGGCAGTTAAGGCGATCAGGGCGCTCAGACCGCGACCGGCTCGCCCGCCGCAGCCGCGATCTCCGCCTCGGCGACGACGCCGGCGACGCGGCGCAGCTTCTTCATCGGGCCCATCTCGGAGTCGTAGACCTTCTTGACGCCGTCACCGAGGGAGGCCTCGATGGTGCGGATGTCACGGACGAGGCGCGTGAGGCCCTGCGGCTCGACGGAGGCGGCCTGGTCCGAGCCCCACATGGCGCGGTCGAGGGTGATGTGACGCTCGATGAACGTGGCGCCGAGGGCGACGGCGGCCAGCGTGGTCTGCAGGCCCGTCTCGTGGCCGGAGTAGCCGATCGGGACGTTCGGGTACTCCTCCTGCAGGGTGTTGATGACCCGCAGGTTGAGCTCCTCGGCCTTCGCCGGGTACGTCGAGGTGGCGTGGCAGAGCAGGATGTTGTCGCTGCCCAGGACCTCGACCGCGTGGCGGATCTGCTTCGGGGTCGACATGCCGGAGGACAGGATGACCGTGCGGCCCGTGGCGCGCAGGGCGCGGAGCAGCTCGTCGTCCGTCAGGGAGGCGGAGGCCACCTTGTGGGCGGGGACGTCGAACTTCTCCAGGAAGGCGACGGCCTCGGTGTCCCACGGGGAGGCGAACCAGTCGATCCCCTTCTCCTTGCAGTACTCGTCGATCTGGCGGTACTCGTCCTCGCCGAACTCCACGCGGTGGCGGTAGTCGATGTAGGTCATCCGGCCCCAAGGGGTGTCGCGCTCGATGTCCCACTGGTCGCGCGGGGTGCAGATCTCCGGCGTGCGCTTCTGGAACTTCACGGCGTCACAGCCGGCCTCGGCGGCCACGTCGATCAGCTTGAACGCGTTCTCCAGCTCACCGTTGTGGTTGATGCCGATCTCGCCGCAGATGTAGACGGGGCGGCCCGGGCCGGCCTCACGCGTACCGAAGGTGCGGATACGGGAGTTGGTGCTCATCAGGAGATGTCCTTACTTGGGGAGGGAATCGAGAGAGGGGCCGAGGATCCAGCTGGCGATCTCTCGGATCGCGCCGTCACCGCCGGGGACGGTGGTGACCGCGCGTGCGGCGCCGCGTACGACGTCGTGGGCGCTCGCGACCGCCACGGGCCAGCCGACGAGGGCGAAGCACGGGAGGTCGTTGACGTCGTTGCCGACGTAGAGCACGCGCTCCGGCGCGATGCCCTGCTCCTCGCACCACTGCTTGAGGGCGAGGTCCTTGCGGTCGATGCCGTGCAGCACCGGGAGCTTGAGCTTCCGGGCGCGGGCGGCGACCACCGGGTTCTGTTCCGTGGACAGGATCAGCATCTTCAGACCGCTGTTGCGCAGCGCGGCGATGCCGAGCCCGTCTCCGCGGTGCACGGAGACGAACTCCCGTCCGTCGGAGTCGATCAGCACCCGGTCGTCGGTCTGGGTGCCGTCGAAGTCGAGGACTACGGCGTCGATGTCGTCGTAGGTGGGGAGCGAACCGGGGCGGTCCGCGTCGAAGAGGGGGGCCAGCGCGCGGGCGCGGGCCAGGTCGTGCGGGTCGTCGATCTCCAGCACCCGGGCCGGGTCGGTGCGGACCAGCTCGGTGTGGCCGAAGAAGCGGTGGCGGTGCTCGCGGAAGCCGGCCGCGTCCATCGCGTAGGCGGCGCCGGTCTCCAGCAGGTCCTGGGGGCGGTCCTGGCGGCGCGGGCGGAAGGACTTGTCGTGGTTGACGCCGTAACCGCCGCCCACGGAGGCCGGGTCGGCGTCCTCCCCCGCCGAGCCGGTGGCGACCGGAACCGGTACCGGGGCGTCCGCCTCGTCCCGCCAGATGAAGCCGTGGAAGGGCGCCACGGTCACGGCCGTGTCGGCGCCGTTCTCGACGATCGCGCCGGCCACCCCGTCGATGTCCTCGCGGATGATGAACGGGCTGGTGCACTGCACGAGCAGGACGACGTCGACGGCCGCGCCGTGCAGGGTCTCATGGGCGTCCATGGCGTGCAGGACGGCGGCCTCGGAGGTGGCGGTGTCGCCGGCGATGGCGGCGGGGCGCAGCACGACCTCGGCGCCGGCCTGGCGGGCGGCGGCCGCGATGGCCTGGTCGTCGGTGGAGACGACCACGTCGGTCACCAGCCGGGCGGCGCGGCACTCGCGCACCGCGCGGGCCACCAGCGGGACACCGCCGACGGAGGCGAGGTTCTTGGCGGGGACGCCCTTGGAGCCGCCGCGCGCCGGGATCACCGCGAGCACGCGGCGCACCGCGGGTGCGTCGGGGTTGGCGTCGGTCATCTGCTCCACTCCTTGCCGTGGGATCCGGTCGCTCACAGCTCTCCCATTCGTCGGATCACGGGGGCCACGCGCTGCACGCCGTGGCGGTAGGCACCGCGCGCGGCCCGGCGCACGATCTGGCGGACGGGGCCCGGCTCCTTGTCTGCGGCGGGCGCGCCGGGCAGCGGTGCGCCGTCGGGGCCGAGGTGATGGCGGGCGAGGATGCCGGGCAGGTAGCCCGGCGCTGTCTCGGGTGTGTAGTAGGGGGCGAGGGGCGGCAGCCCCCCGGGCCGCTCCAGCAGCTTCGCGATGCGGTCGCGGGCCGCGTCGAAGGCGGTGGCGTAGGAGCCGTCTGCCGCGACGCCCTGCCGGGCCACCCACTCCTCGTTCGGCGCCGGGCGGTGTCCGGCGTCGAGCTGGTCCCAGGAGGCGAGGCACCCGGAGCCGGTGAAGTGGTGGTTGCCGAGCACCTCACGCACACCGAGGTCGGTCAGGACGACCGTCGGGATGCGGCGGTGCAGGGCTTCGAGGGCGGCCGTGGAGCTGACCGTGACCAGCAGGTCGGTGCGGTCGAGCACCTCGCCCATGTGGCCGTACACCAGGCGGAAGTTGGCGGGCAGGTCCTTGCCCTGGACCAGCTTCTGGTACGGCAGTTCCTCGATGTGGGTGGTGTGTTCACCCGGCTTGGAGCGCAGCTTGAGCAGCACCTCCCGCTCGGGGTGCTTCCGGGCGTGCTCGATCAGCCGGTTCAGCAGGTACGTACGGTCCTTGCGGCTGTCCGGGACGGAGGGCTGGGCCGCGAACACGACGGTGTAGGGCTCGTGTTCACCGGTGTACGGCTCCCCGCCGAGGAACGGCAGCGCGACCTCGGTCACCGCGGAGGCGTCGGCGCCCACTCCCTCGTACACAGCGCGGAAACGGTCCGCGTCGTGACGGGAGTTGGCGAGGACGAGGTCCGCGCCGTGCCGCAGCAGCAGGCCGTCGGCGAGCTTCTCGTAGACGACGCCGACATAGCCGGTGACGACGACGGGACGCTTCCCGGAGCCCCAGGCGCTGCGCAGCCCGTGCAGCATCGCCTGCACACCGCCGCCGACCAGGGCGAGGACGAGGACGTCGTAGGACTGCTCGCTCATCGCGCGCAGGAACTCGACGCCGGTCACCTCGCGGAGGGAGTCCGCACGGACGCCGACTTCCTCGAGCTGGCGGGCGGTGGGGGTGGCTCGTCCCCGCAGGAGGTAGCCGTCGAGCCGGATCTCGGCGCCGGTGGGGGTGACGCGCTGCGCGGTGAGCGCGCCCCATTTCCACCGGGTGTCGGAATCGGCTAGGACGGCGACCCGCAGGGACTTCGTTGCACTTGCTGGCACGCCGAAGACGCTAGGAAGGCATTCCGAGGTTCCGCCCAACCCGAATGCAACAAACGGTTAACAGCACATCGCCGAATGGCGAATCAGGCCATGATCGGGCCGGAATAAAGCCCGGTTCACAGCTTCGCCACGCGTCGTTCACCTGGTATCAAGGCGACGGTCAAGACGAATGACGGGCTTCGTCCTAACGTCCACCACGTGGTCAAGCTCTCCGTCATCGTGCCGTTCTACAACGTGCAGCAATACGCGCCCGACACCCTGAGGAGCCTCAGTGCGAACGCACGTGAGGACTTCGAATTCATTCTCGTCGACGACTGTTCCCGCGACGGGACACCAGACATTCTCGCGCGCGCGGAGCGCGAGCTGCCAGGCGCGGTCTTCGTCCGGCACGAGCAGAACGGAGGGCTGGCTACCGCCCGCAACACCGGCATCGACCGGGCGCGCGGCGAGTACCTGACCTTCCTGGACGGCGACGACTGGCTCGCCCCCGGCTACTACCCGAAGCTGGTCGACGCCATCGAGGAGCTGGGCTGCGACTTCCTGCGCACCGACCATGTGCAGTGCACGGCGCGGGCGCGCACCGTGCACCGGGTGCCGGTCGGCCGGCGGAACGTGGTGCTGGACCCGCGCGAGGCGATCCTGCCCGCGGACCGCTCCACCTCCGTCGACTACGCCTACGCCTGGGCGGGCGTCTACCACCGCCGGCTGGTGGACAAGGGGCTGCTGCACTTCACCGACGGACTGCGCACGGCCGAGGACCGGCCGTGGATCTGGAAGCTGCACCGGGAGGCGGAATCGTTCGCCGCGGTCAGCATGCTCGGTGTGTTCTACCGGCGCGGCGTGGCCTCGTCACTCACCCAGATCGGCGATGTCCGGCAGCTCGATTTCATTCGCGCGTTCGATCAGGTGATCGCGGAAACCGCCGCCGACCCGGACGCCGACGCGCTCCTGCCGAAGGCCGTGCGTACCTATTGCGCGATCATTTCCCATCACCTGGGATCCATCGAAAGGTTCGAGCCCGCGGTGGCGAAAAAACTGAAATCCATGAGCGCCGGGGCACTGCGGCGCATGCCGCAGGACGTGCTGGACGAGGCGCTGGACTCCATGGACCTGCAGCGCGCCACCAAGCTGCGCCGGCTGCGCCGCCGCCCCGCCTCGACGGGGGTCGCCGCGTGACCACCCAGATCTTCCAGGCGTCGACGCTGTACGGCACGGCGACGCTCGCCGCCGCCCTGGACTCGGGCTGCTTCGGCCCGGCCGGCCGGCGCATCCTGCTGGTCTGCAACAACGCCGCGACGCCCGAGACCACGCCCGGCCTGGACGAGATGCCCGGTTTCGAGCGGCTGCGCGAGCGCTTCGACGACGTGATCTCGTACAACGAGACGATCTTCCCCTTCCACCCCGGCGGGTGGGCGCCCCGGGTGGACGACATGCCGCTCTGGGAGCGGTATCTGCGCCACGAGTGGCAGCTGGGCGACGACGACGTGGAGCTGGCCGTCGAGTCGATCCAGGTCAACCCGTCGCTGGCGCTCGCCCAGATCTTCACCGGCGCCCCGGTCACCGTCTACGCCGACGGTCTGATGAGCTACGGCCCGACCCGCAACAAGATCGACCCGCTGGTCGGCACCCGCGTGGACCGGGTGCTCCACCTCGACCTGGTGCCGGGCCTGAAGCCGCTGCTGCTCACCGAGTTCGGCGTCCCCGGCGAGATCGTGCCGACCCAGGCCTTCACCAAGGTGCTGGCCGAACTCGCCCCGCTCGGCGACGACCTGCCGGCGATCGAGGAGCCCGCGCTGCTGCTCGGGCAGTACCTCTCCGCGCTGGACATCCTCACCGCCGAGCAGGAGGAGAACCTGCATGTGCGGATGCTGAAGGGCGCGGTCGCGCTCGGGCACACCAAGGTGGTGTTCAAGCCGCACCCCACCGCCCCGGCCCGCTTCACCCGCACCCTGGAGCAGGAGGCGGAGAAGCTCGAGGTGGAGCTGACCGTGCTGGACACGCCGGTCCTCGCCGAGGTGGTGTACCAGCGGATGCGTCCCGCGCTGGTCGTCGGCTGCTTCTCCACCGCGCTGCTCACCGCCTCCGCGCTGTACGGCCTGCCGGTCGCGCGGGTCGGCACCGATCTGCTGCTGGAGCGGCTGACGCCGTTCGAGAACAGCAACCGGGTGCCGGTCACCGTGGTCGACGCGCTGCTGCCGGAGCTGGGCGACCGTGCGGCGGTCACCGAGCAGCGCCCCGGCCTGGACGTGGCGGCGCTGGGCGCGCTGGTGCGTGCGGTGGGCTTCGCGATGCAGCCGAAGATCCTGCCGAGGCTGCGCGAGGAGACCGAGCGGTACCTCGCCCGGAACCTGAACCCGCACACCCTGCGCTACTTCAAGCGCAAGCGTCTGACCTCGCTGGCGCTGCCCGGTGGGGTGCCCGCCCAGCTGTCGTTCATCCCGCGCAACGCCACGGTCCGCCGGGTGGCGCGCAAGGCGCGCAATCTGCGCCGGGTCGTACGCCGCTGACCCCAGCCCCCTCTCGCCGACCGCCAAGGGCGGGCCTTTCACGGGCCCGCCCTTCCGGCTTCTCAGCGGCCCAGGATCGTACGGATCCGGGTCGCGTTCTCCTGCGTGACCTTCCACAGCAGCTCCTGCCGGTCGTGCACGTCGGCGACGGTCCGGCCGTGGTGGTCCAGGATGTCCAGCGCCCGCTCGGTGAGCTGTGCGCCCAGGTTCTTCTCGTGGACGGAGACACCCCACTCGGGGCGCTCGATGTCGCTGAGGAAGTACGCCATCTTCGGGTGCGAGATCAGGCTGATGATGGGCGTGCAGACCCCGAAGGGGATCATTCCGGCGTGCCCGCGCATGCCGATGACCAGGCGGGTCCTGGCGTACGTCGCGCGGATCTCGTCGTTGGAGAAGTCGTACATCGGGATCACCGGCAGCGAGATCCCGTGCTCGCGGCGCAGGTCGAAGGCGAGGCGCTCGTCGTCCAGCGAGTGGGCGACACACCGCACCTCGGTGTGGGCTCCGATCGCCCGGACCGCCTTCGCCATCTCGGCGAGGAAGTGCCCGTAGTCGTGGCCGAAGCGCAGGCCCGCACGGTCGTAGGCCGCGTTCAGCAGGACGGTGTCCTCGCGGTGCGGCGGGTCGCTCCAGCCGGCGACCAGCCGGCGCATGACCGTGGTCGGGCAGGGCTGGAAGACGACCTTGTCGTGCAGCTCGGGCGGGAGCAGCGAGCGGACCTTGGCGATGGAGCCGTGGTTGCGCAGACCGAAGAAGGAGGCCTTCTCCACCAGCAGGCGCAGGCTCTCGTTGAACCGCCGGGCCCGGTAGGACTGCCCGTCGAAGGCGTTGAAGCCGACCGCGAACACCATGACCGGCACGTCGACGGCGCGCAGGTGCTCGTCCGGGACGTTCCACTGCCAGGCGCTGTTGCCGTTGGGCATGGTGTCCGGGATGAACAGTCCGCCGCCGCCGATGACCAGGCCGCGCCGGGCGTTGACCCGCTCCAGGGCGGCCTTGTCGAACAGCCGGTGGGCGTGGACGGAGTGCCAGCGCCGGGAGGTGAAGTCGGGGCCGAAGGCGAGCCGGACCGTCTCGGGCAGCAGCTTGTCGCCCGCGTTGCCCTGCCGGTCCATGTAGAAGGCGACGTGCGCGAGCTGGTCCTCGGCGGCGCCCTGCTCCTGGGCCGGTACCGCGGCCGCGCGCTGCGCCCACAGCCGGCTGGAGCGGTGGGTGGGGTCGACGGTGAGGCCGGCGGTGGCGTACTTCAGGGACTCGGCGTTGTCGCCGTGCACCCAGGCCAGCTGGGCGAGGCGGGCATAGGCGGTGGCGGCCCGGTTGGGGGCGGCGGTGGCCAGCAGCAGCTGGGTCCTCGCCTCCTCGTGGCGGGAGACGCTCATCAGGGCGTGCCCGAGCACCTCGTGCGGCCAGGCCTCGTCCACCGGGATGCGGACGCTGCCGAGGAGGTCGACCGCGTCCTGGTACTCACCGGCGGCGATGTGGCCGGCCGCGACCTTTCGGGCGGCCTCCACGTCACCGGTGCGCCGCACGTGCGGGGTGCCGTAGTGCACGAGCAGGTCGTGGTGGAGGTTGCCCTTGGCCAGGTAGGCCGCGTGGAACTCGGCGTCGCCCATCTCGAACTCGCGCCAGCGGTCCTCGGCCAGCGCGTACCCGGCCTCGCCGCCCTGCCAGGGCTTGTGCCGGCCGGTGAAGTGCAGGATCGCGGTGTCGTCGGGGACCGGCAGGTCGCCCGAGAGCCGCCGCTTGACGAAGTTGTAGCGGGCGTCGAGGCGGACGAAGTCGCCGTCGAGGACCGCGTTGAGGATGCCCTGGTCGTGCTTGTCGAGCTCGTAGCTGCCACTGCGCCCGACCTGGTCGATCTTCGCGCAGAACGCGTCGGACAGGTACTCGCGCTGGATGACCAGCAGCCCGGAGTTGAGCTTGTGCTGCCCGTAGAAGAACTGCGGTACGGCGGCAAGACCCTCGCGCAGCTGGAGGAGTTCACCGAGGTCGCCGAGGACGACCATGTCGGTGTCCAGGGTGATGACGGTGTCGTAGTCGCGCAGCTTGAAGATGTCGAGGATGAAGTACGCCTTGCGGACCAGGTAGTTGTCCTGGTCGCCCTTGACGTAGGAGTCGTAGTGCCCGGCGTCGACGCGGCGCAGCACGATGCGCGGGTGCAGGGCGCGGATGCGGGCGACGGAGGAGGGCTTCAGGTCGTCGTGGAGGACGACGAAGTCCTCGCAGACGCCCGGGTTGGACAGGGCGAGGCTGCGCAGCAGGACGAGGAAGCCGGGCAGGTAGTTCTCGTCGACGAAGCTCGCGAAGGCGATGCGCCGCTTGCCGGTCAGAGCGTGCGCGGCGGTCTCCGGTGCTACCGGGGTGAAGGTGGTCATCGCAGGGATATCCTCATGTCGGTCACGCTCTGGGCCCGCTCCATGACCCATGCCTTCTCGCTGGTGTATTCGTGCACGGAGGTGATGGCGAGCTTCATCGCTTCCTGGACGCGGTAGGCGCCGCTCTCGTAGAAGTCGAACCCGATCAGGTCCAGGGTCGGGCTGACGTCCAGGAAGTCCAGCAGCCACAGCATGTTGAAGCCGGTGGTCGGGATGCCGGACCAGAGGTCGTTGCCGAGCCGGCCGATGGTGCGGACGGGCCAGCGCAGCGACTCGTCGCCGAGGTAGCGCTGGGCGCCGGGCACCAGACGGTTGCGCAGCGAGTGCTTCCAGTCGCCGGAGACCCCGCCGAAGACGAGCCGGGTGGTCACCGGCTGGTCCCAGTTGAAGCCGTGCTTGTGGATGGTGGCGTGGATGTCGGTACGGCTGCCGGTGTGCCTCGGGTCGATCCGGTACGAGTTGAAGCGGACGACCAGGTCGTAGCCGTCGATCTCGGCACCCATCGAACTCTCGCCCACACGGCCGGAGTTCGCGATCAGACAGATCGACTTGCCGGCGATCCGGTTGCGGAACTCGCCGAGGCTGATCCACTCCACCCCGCCGACGGTGGGGTCGGCGACCGGGCCGCGCATGCGGATGCGGCGCTGCTCGGCGTAGAGGGCGACGGCCTCGGTGAGGGCGGTGGGGTCACCGGTGACTCCGGTGCGCAGGTCCAGGTACTGGCTGAGCAGTTCCTGCCGGTCGGCGACCGGGGCGTCGTCGTTGGCAAGCGCGAGCAGGGCACCGACCAGCCGGGGCTCGGCCGCGTCCCAGTCGCCGAGGGCGTGCAGGGCCAGGCCCTCGGCCCACACGTCGGTGGCGGGGCCGCGGGCGAAGTCGGCGGCGCGCGGGCACTGGCGCTGCAGCAGGGCGAGCAGCTCGCGCTCGCGCTCGGCGGCCCGGCGCAGGCCCGTGATCCGGGCGGCCACGCCGAAGCCGTCCTCGTCGGTCAGCTCCAGGTAGCGCTCGTACGCCCCGACGGCCTCGCGTTCCTCACCGAGGGCCTCCAGGACCCGGGCGCGCAGCCGCCAGCCGGCCCGGGAGTTCTTGCGCTCGGCGAGGACGGTGTCGCCGATCTGCAGGGCGAGGTGCAGTTCGTCGCCGTAGCCGCACTCGAGGGCCTTGTTGCCGACGGCCAGCAGGGCGTCCAGCAGGTCGCCCGGGATGCTGCCGGCGGGCGCGGCGGTTCCCTTGACGGCACGCTTGAGCAGGGCGGCCGCGCCACCGGCCGGGGCGGCGGCGGGAGCGGACGTGCCGGTGGTGCTGAACACCACGAGCAACTTGCGCAGCTGCTCGGCCAGTTCCGTGCGGCGGCGGTCCAGACTGCCCACGAGTTTGCCGCTGTGGACGGCGCAGGCGCGCAGGCAGTCCTCCAGCTCCCCTCCACGCGCAGGTGCCCGCCGGTGCTGAACCCTCGTCATAGCTCTCCTGATTTTGCCAAGCAAATACGGTGTTTACGGCGGCATGCCGTGGGTTTGCAAAAACGTGGGGGTGGATGGAGAAACTAGGAAGCCAAAGCGACCGCCGGGTTAACGAATCCGGACAGGTAAGAGAATGGTTAGACGGTCAATCACATCGTTCCTGTGATTCCGCCAGGTGACGGCGGAGCGGTTCCCTCATGCCGGGGACTTTCACAAAAGAACCCGAGATGATCAGCGCATCGTCGGGTAGGCGCCGAGCATCATGGCTGCTTCGTCCCCCACGCTCACCACCGCTCCCGCTCCCCCCACGCCCGCGCCGGCTCCCGCCCCCTCGCGCCGGGGCCGCCTGCTCGCCCTGGACGGCCTGCGGCTCGTGGCCGCGCTGATGGTCTGCCTCTACCACTACGCCGGACGCGGCGGCACCGTCTCCACGTCCTGGCACCGGACACCGGCCCACGTCTTCCCGACCCTGTCCCAGGCGGCCGCCTACGGCTGTCTCGGCGTCCAGTTCTTCTTCGTCATCAGCGGTTTCGTCATCTGCATGAGCAGCTGGGGCCGCACCCTCGGCGACTTCTTCCGCTCCCGCGTCGCCCGCCTCTACCCCGCCTACTGGGTCGCCCTGGCGCTCGTCACCGGCGCGGCCCTGGCCCTGCCGGCCGTCGTGCACCCGGTCCGCCTGGACGAGTTCCTGGTCAACCTGACCATGCTGCAACAGCCCATGGGCGCCCCACGCGTGCTGGGCGTGTGCTGGACGCTCTGGGTCGAGGTCCGCTTCTACGCGCTGTTCGCGCTCCTCGTCGTGCTGCGCGGGGTCACCTACCGCCGGGTGGTGCTCTTCTGCTCCGTGTGGACGCTGGCGGCGGCGGTGTGCCGCACGTCCGGCAACGCACTGACCGACCAGCTGGTCATGCCGGACTACGCCCCCTTCTTCGTCGGCGGCCTCGCCCTCTACCTGATCCACCGATTCGGCGGCGACCCGCTGCTGTGGGGCATCGTGGCCGTCTCCTGGCTGCTCGGGCAGAGCAACGCCACGCGCGGGCTGTGGCACACGGGCGCGCACGGCGACTTCGTGCGCGACCCGTACGTCATCCTGCTGATGGTCACCCTCGCCTTCGCCGCCGTGGCGGCCGTGGCGCTGGGCTGGACCGGCCGGGCCGACTGGCGCTGGCTGGCCACGGCCGGCGCGCTGACGTACCCGTTCTATCTGGTGCACGAGCATCTGGGCTGGTTCGTCATCCGGGTGCTGCACCGGGGCCTGGGCCTGCCCGCGTGGCCGACGCTCGTGACGACGGTGCTCGGCATGCTGCTGCTGGCGTGGCTGATGCACCGGTTCGTGGAGAAGCCGCTCGGCCCGAGGCTGAAGCGAGCGCTCCGTGGCCGGAAGTTGAGCAGCAGTTCATCTCGCCTTGGGTTTTGAACCGGGCCCGGGGGCAGGCACCGTAGTGCCCCGCCCCCCGCGCCACAGGCTTTCCGCAGTGAACCCACAGACTGCCTACCGAGGGAGTGCCCCCGCCTCATGGCCACCATCCAGGAAGCGACCCGACCGCCCCACCGGCTCGACGACGTGCCCGGCTGGTTCCCGGTGCTCGACCAGTTGCTCTTCGAGTGGTTCCTGAACCGGCAGGAGGCCGGGGGAACCCACGGCGACCTCCTGGAGGTCGGTGTCTACATGGGCAAGAGCGCGATCTTCATCGGCCGGCACCAGCAGCCGGGCGAGAAGTACACCGTGTGCGACCTCTTCGAGGGCGACGCCCCGGACGACGCCAACCGGGCCGAGTCGACCAAGTCCTACAGCGCGCTGACCCGGCGCGTCTTCGAGGACAACTACCGCTCCTTCCACGACGAGCTGCCCCGGGTGCTCCAGGGGCCCAGCTCCCTGGTGCCCGACGAGGTCGCGGTCCGCTCCTGCCGGTTCGTGCACATCGACGCCTCGCACCTGTACGAGCACGTGCACGACGACATAGGCGCGGCCCACGACCTCCTGCTGCCCGACGGCATCGTCGTCCTCGACGACTTCCGCTCCGAGCACACGCCCGGCGTGTCCATAGCCGCCTGGGAGGCCGTGCTCAACCGGGGCCTGCACCCCATCTGCCTGAGCACGCAGAAGCTCTACGGCACCTGGGGTGATCCCGAGCCGGTCCAGGAGGCGCTGCTGGCCATGGCGCGGGAGCGGTCCGACTGCCACCTGAGCGTCCAAGAAGCCGCGGGGCACCGGATCGTCCGACTGAAGTCCAAGGGGATGTCCGGGCCGGCGTTCCCGCCCTCCAAGCACGCGGTGGCGGCCGAGGCGTCGGTGCCGGCGCCGGCCGCGGTGCCCGCACCGGCGCCGGAACCGGAACCGGACCCGGCTCCCGCGGCGCGGCCCGCCCGGCCCTCGCCCCGCCGTGGCAGCCGGGTGCGCCGGGTCGCCGTGGACCTGCTGCCGCCGGTCGTCACGCGGGCGATCCGCAAGGCGCGCGCGGCCCGGAGCTGACCCCCCGCTCAGCCGATCCCGTAGCGGGCCTCGATGCCCGCGATCACCAGCGCCAGCCCTTCCTCGAACTGCTCGTCGTAGTCGTCGAAGAGCACCTTCCCGGCCTCGGCCGCGAGCGGGAAGCCGGCCATGCGCCGGGCACGCTCCTCGATGTCGTACCCCTCCCGGCGCTCGCCCGGGAGGGGCTGCACGCCCTGCTCCTCGATGACGAACCCGATGGTGAACATGCTCGCGGTCCGCGCCGCGTTGACCGCCTGCGCCAGGGTGAAGCCGGCGTCCGTGAGGACGCGCAGGTGCGCCTCCATCTCGCGGGCGTGGTCCGTGCCCGTGAAGCGTGAGCCGCTGTAGACCTTGGCTCCGTCGCGGTAGCCGAGCAGGGCGGCGCGCAGCCCGCGGCTCGTCCCGAGCAGCCGCTCCTGCCAGCTGTCGGCGGGATCGAGCGCCGTGCCGGCGACCATCCGCCGGTACATCTCCGTCGCCATCTCGTCGAGCAGCGCCTGCTTGTCCTTGAAGTGCCAGTACAGCGCCGGGGCCTTGACGTCCAGCTCCTTGGCGATGGCCCGCAGGGTCAGCCCGTCGAGGCCGGTCTCGTTCAGCAGCCGCAGCGCCGTGTCCGCGACCCGCTTGCGGTCCAGGGGCGCGCGTCGTTCCGTACTCACGCTTGACAGCTTAACAGCGTTAAGGGCACTCTCGTGGGCGACGGCACTTAACAGCGTTAAGGAGAAATCATGCGGGATGTCCTGATCGTGGGGGCCGGTCCGACCGGCCTCGCCCTCGGTGTCGACCTGGCCCGGCGCGGCGTGGACGCGCTGATCGTGGAGCGGGCGCAGGGGCTCTTCCCCGGCTCGCGCGGCAAAGGGATCCAGCCGCGCACCCAGGAGGTCTTCGACGACCTCGGCGCGCTGGACGCGATCCGCGCGGCCGGCGGCCCCTACCCCGCGCGGATGATCTGGAAGGACGGCGAACGGCTCGGCGAGCAGCCGATGTTCGAGCCGGTGGAGGCGGACGAGGGCGCGCCGTACACGCAGCCGCTGATGGTCGCGCAGTGGCGGACCCAGGAAGTCCTCTACGCGCGGCTGGTGGAGGTGGGCGGCGGGGTGGACTTCGGGCGCGAGGTGACGGGCCTGGAGCAGGACGCGGAAGGCGTGAGCGTGCGGTTCGCCGACGGTGCGGCCGTCCGCGCGCGCTACGTCGTCGCGGCCGACGGCGGGCGCTCCGCGGTACGGCGCGCGGTGGGCGTGGGCATGGCCGGTGAGACGGTCGACCCGAGCCCGTTCCTGGTGGCGGACGTGCGGGTGAAGGGGCTCGACCGGGAGTACTGGCACGCCTTCCCCGGAGCCGACGGCACCGGCGTGGCGCTGTGCCCGCTGGCCGGCACGGACGTCTTCCAGCTGGCCGGGAAGCTCGCCGAGGGCACGGAGCTCGACCTGTCCCTCGACGGTGTCCGGGGGCTGGTCGCCGCGTACACGCACCTCGACGCCGAGGACGTCACCGAGCTGCACTGGGCCTCGGAGTTCCGGCCGCGCACCGGACTGGCGGACCGGTTCCGGGCGGGCCGGGTGTTCCTCGCGGGCGACGCGGCCCACGTGCACTCACCGGCCGGCGGACAGGGCCTGAACACCAGCGTCCAGGACGCGTACAACCTGGGCTGGAAGCTGGGCGCGGTACTCCGCGACGGGGCTCCGCAGGCGCTCCTCGACACCTACGAGGAGGAGCGGCGCCCCAACGCCGCGGCCATGCTGGGCCTGTCGACGAGCGTGCACCGCGGGGAGGTGCAGCGCGGGAAGGCGACGGTGCAGCTCGGGCTGGGGTACCCGGAGTCGTCCCTGAGCGAGGAGACCCGGGCCGTCCCGTCCGCGGTCCGGGCGGGCGACCGGGCCCCCGACGGCACGGTGGACGGTGTGCGCCTCTTCGACGCGTTCAGGGGACCGCACTGGACGCTGCTGGGCGCGCCGGCACCCGTCGCCGGCCTCCACACACTCCCGGCGGCCCCTCAGTCGTACGGCCCCGGTGTCTTCCTGGTCCGCCCGGACGGGTACGTCGGCTGGGCGGGCGACACCACAGCCGGGCTGGACGCGTATCTCGCCCGGGTCGGCCGTCGCTAGGGGGTTTCGTTACGTTGAGTGATCTCGGCTGATCGTGGGCAGCTTCCCGGAGTGAGGTTGGGGGAAGTGGAACGGCTCCGGGGCGAGTTGGCGGAGTTCGTTGCCGATGTGTTCTGGTCGTTTTCGCGGCGGGATCAGCGGCGGTGGGGCGAGTGCTATCTGCGGGGCCTGATGCTGGACGGCCGGCGCAAGTCGATCCAGCCGATGGCCGAGCGTCTGCCGGACGGGAACATGCAGGCTCTGCAGCAGTTCGTGAACCAGTCGCCGTGCGATCCGCTGCCGGTCAGGCAGCGGATCGCCGAGCGGCTGTCCTCAGTTGTCAGGCCCGAGGTGTGGGTGATCGACGACGTGTCGTTCCCCAAGTGCGGCAAGGCGTCGGTCGGGGTGGCCCGCCAGTACTGCGGAGCGGTCGGCAAACGGGCGAACTGCCAGGTCGCGGTCAGTGTCCATGCCGCCACCGACACCGCCTCGTGCCCGTTGGAGTGGCAGTTGTATCTGCCGCGTGAGTGGACGGACGAGCCGGACCGATGCCGCAGGGCGGGAGTCCCCGACGACGTGGTGCACCGGGAGAAGTGGCGTCTCGCGCTCGGCCTCCTGGACACACTCACCGAGTGGCAACTGAAGGCGCCGGTGGTGGTCGCCGACGCCGGCTACGGCGTCAGCACCCCGTTCCGGCTCGGTCTCCAGGAGCGAGGGCTGTCCTATGTCCTGGCCCTGAACGGGAAAGAAGTCGCCCACCCGGAGGGTGTCGAGCCGCACCAGCCTGCCTATTGCGGACTCGGACCGCCCACCCTTCCCCGCTACCGCACCCCACCGCGAGCCGTCTGCGTCCTCGCAGCGGAGGCGGGGGCGGAGCGGTTCACCGAGGTGACCTGGAGGCAGGGCAGCAAAGGCGCGATGTCCTCGCGGTTCGCGGTGCTGACAGTGCGGCCCGCGGGCAAGCAGTCCCTGGCCGCAGCTCAGGAGGCGGGTGGCGGCCGCAACCGGTGGGACGGCGTCCTGCCCGTCCAGACACTCCTCGTCGAATGGCCGGACGGCCAGGACACTCCGACGGACTACTGGATATCGAACCTGCCCGCCACCACACCGGCCCCTGACCTGGTGCGGTGGGCCAAGATGCGCTGGCGGATCGAGCACGATTACCGCGAACTCAAGCATGGCCTCGGACTGGACCACTTCGAGGGCCGCACCTGGCGCGGCTGGCACCACCACGTCACCCTCGTCACCGCCGCCCAGGCATTCCTCACCCTCAGGCGGCTCGACCCAAAAGTCCGCACACCGGCCTGACCCTCTACCAGGTCCTCGACGCTCTTCAGGACCTGCTGAGGTGCTGGACCGGTACCTGCACCACCTGCGGACGCCCCCTGCCCAGCCCTCGGAGCATCCGCAGACAGCCCAGAACCTAACGAAGCACTACTAGGTGTGCTGTCCCGGCACGTTGGTGACACGCGGGCTGGGTGCTTGAAAGGGTGAGGGCCTTCTGGGTTCGGTGTGGATTGCGAAGTCTGCACCGATGCTCAGGAGGCCCTCGTGTCCCACCGTAATGCCCCTCGAACAGGCCACGCCACGCCAGCACCGACACAGCCGCGCCGCACGACGCAAACCCTCTGTGGCTGGGGCCGACGGCCTGCCAAGAACTGCGCCACTACTAGGACGAATGGCAGCTACTAGGGCGAATGGCAGCCCCGCCAACGCCTTTTCAACTCCGACTCACAACTGGGTGGTTTGCGAGCAGGAATCGGTAGGCGTTAATTCAGACTGTTCTCAATGGCCTCGAAGATGCCTGAGTCGGTTTCCTTCTGCCAGTCCGGCAGGTCGGGCCAATCGGCCACGTACCCCGGCTTCGGGTCATTGAAGTGCTTGAACATCTGCGCCGTCCAACACGTCGCGACGAACCGTCCCTTCTGCTCGCGCGACAGGCGGGAGGCATGCCCGGCACTCAGTTTGAGGAAATGGCGAACCTGCTCATACACGGCGCCCGCAGCCTCACGCTCCCATTCAGGCGTCTCTTCCCACGGAGTCACGTAGCTCGGCTTGGGCTCACCAGGGAAGTGCTTCCGCACTCCAGCGATCCACGCCTCGCGAAAGACTCGCGCCCCCTCGGTCGTCATGCCATCCCCTCTCGTGATGCCGTCAGGCTGCCGATCTCTGCCTTCAACTCGGTGATACGCCGGTCGCTCCCCAAGGCGCCCAGCTCGGAAGTCAGGGAATGGAGTCTACGGGCGACGTAGCCGGACCCGGAGGCCCGCGCCAGCCGCAGGGCTTCGAGCCCGTACTGCATGACCTGCTCCAATTCTTTCCGCTTGGCGCCGATCGCGGCCAGGTCGACAAGTACCGCGCCCCGACGTCGGAAAGAGTGGCCGGCGGCCAGAGGGGCGAGCGTCAGCGCGTCCTTCAACGAGGTCTCGGCCAGGCCGAGTCGGTTGAGTTGCAGGTACCGGGCGCCTCGCTCCTCCGCCAAGCGCGAGCCATCGAAGCGCAGCCATCCGCCGTTCGACACCTGGCCGCTCAGGCTGGCTACCTTCTCGGCCTCGTCCAAAGCCTCCTCGCAGGCGTCGAAGTCGCCGAGCCAGGCGAACGCCTCAGCCTGTACGGCTGCGGCCCAGTGCTTGGTCGCAAGGCTGCTGTCTCCACGCAGGGCGACACGGCGCGCGGCCCCAAGTGTGTCCGCAGCACGCTTGTAACGACGCTCGGAGAGGTCTACGTAGGCGCCGCGGATGAGGGCGCACGCCCAAAGGTCGTAGGCGCCGGCCTCTTTGCTCGCGCTGGCCGCAAGCGAGTACGAGGCGGCGGCATCGTGGTACCGGTTGGCGTCGAAGGCCAGCTCGCCCGCCAGCTGGAACAGGTCGCCGGCCGCGAAGCAGAGCGTCCCTGTCTGGGCCCGCCCATCGCGCAGCGCATCGTTCAAGGCAGTGAGCTGAGACTGCACTACCGGGTACACCGAGTGTTTGGCGCGGGCGAGTTGGTAGACCTGCCACAGATGACCGTTCATGCGCCCGAAGTCGTCCCCGCTGTCCTCCAGGGCCTCCGCCTCGCCCGCAGGTATGGCAGCGACCGCACCGGACACCGCCATGAGGCGCAGAAACTCGCGTCGGATCATCTCGTCTGGGTCCCCTGGGCTGTGGTGGGCACTCGACGCTGACCGTACGGGCTTCGGCTGCACCTCGGCTGAAGCAAGCAACGCATCGAGTTCGTCAAGGTCCATCTGTAACACCTCGGCGACCTTGGCCCGCTGAGGAGGCTGGGGCTTGGATTTACCCGCCTCCCATCGGCCTACGGTGCGCCGGTCGACGCCTACCGCGAAGGCAAACCCTTCTTGGGTGAGACCCCGAGCCCTACGCCTGTCGGCGATGCTCATGCAGGCCCCCTTCCCGGGATCTCGCCGTGCCCAACATGCCGCCTGTCCCATGTCCCAGAGATGTCCCAACACTGGCCCATGAACGCCGTGGTCCGCACGCCTTTCGCGCGGAACGCTGGTCTCCATCCGGTGAAACCGCCGTCAGCCAGCGAGGGACACGCCGTGAAGACCGAGACGAGCAGATTCGAAGTGACAGCGTCGACCGAGGACGGCGTACCGATCGACGTCGAGCTGATCCAGGACAGCACCGACGCCGCCCTCTCGGCGAGGCTCGGCACCTCGACCCGCGCCGACATCGACGCCAGGACACCGGCCTTGATCGGGCACCTGCAATTGCTCCTCGGTGAGGAACTGGGCGCCGACGACGACGAGCTGGTCATGCAGCAATTCCGCAAGGCGTACTCGCTGCTCGACCTGAAGAACCGCCCCAGCGCGGAGGCCCCGACCTTCACGGCCTACTTCTTCATGCGCGAGGTCGCCGACCTGACGCACCGACTGCTGTGGATCTACACCCAGAGGAGCGGGGCGGGTGCAGCGTGAGCCCCAAGGCACAGCAGGTGATTTACGTGATCGCCCTGCTCGGACTCATGGCCGCTCTCGCGATCGGAATCCTCGCCGGTCCAGAGGGAAGCACAAGCGCCCGCTCGGCCGGCGCCAATGGCTTCTCCAAGGGCTCATGATCGCGGCGTCCGTGTCGATCATGGCGGCCTACTGGCAACTGGCCACCTGAACATCCGTCCCCGAGGTGACTCCCCGGTCGTTCCCCCACGGCCAACGCCCCTCGGGGGCGGAGCCAAGCGCCCACCCCGGCCAGGAACAGGAAGGCCGGGCCGGGGTGGTCGGCAAGTGCACTACGGCGCGGAGACCGCATCTCCGCAACGTTGCACCAGGAAGGACTACCCGATGGACGGCAACCTCTACACCCTGCCGGCGGACGGCGTCGAGACGACGAACTTCTGCGGAGGCCCCTGCACCGAGGGCTGCGTCGACTTCGCCGCGATCCCCGGCGCCGCCGACTCGTACGTGGTCCGCGACTCCAAGCCCGAGGGCGCCGGCAAGGAGCTGCGGTTCACCGCAGCCGAGCTCGACGACTTCGCCCTCGGCTGGGTGAAGAACCGCGGCCTCACCGCCTGACCCTGTTACACCTCTCATCCCCGGCGGGTCGTCCTACGCGCATCAGGGCGGCCCGCCCTCCCCTCTTGGAAGGCGCGCATGAGCTGGACAGGACACTTCCACGGCTACGGCCCGTGGATCGGATCGCCCGACAGCTACCACCGGGAAGGCGACCGGCGGCCTCCGCATCCTGACCCCCCTGCTCCTCCCGCCTCGGACGAGGACAAGGCGGCCATCCGCATCCTTCAGCGGTACCGCGAAGTGATGGCCGAGTTCCCGACCTCGAACCTGCCGCCCATGATGTCCGGGCACTGGCTGATGAAGCGGAACCAGGCGGCCCATGAGCGCACCTGGACGGACGCCACAGCGGCTCTCGACTGGATGGTCAAGCACCTTCTTGACACCCCCCCGATGCAGCGCGAGGACGGCCGTCAGGCGTACGCGAGCCTGGACACGAGACGCGAATACGTGCTGGATGTCCTGCCGGTCGGCGTGGACGTGAGCTGGGTGTACTACAACCGGCCGGGCAATATCGTCTCGCTCAACCTGGTGTGCTGCCCGAACCGTCACCACCCCGACCTCACGTGCCCGCTCGCGTAACGTGGGACGGCCCCGCGCATGACGAAAGCCCCCACCTTGCGCGGGTGGGGGCGGGAGTCGCTCCCGAGATGGCAGCGGTCCGCCCAACGAGCATGGAACTGATCCGAGTACTCGTGTCCAAGCACAAACGAAGTAACGAGCGGCCGACCAAGTTGGCCAAGCGGGCCGGTATCACCCTCTGAGCACCGTCACGGTGATCGGCTGCCGCTTCCGCCTACTCGGCCTACTGCCCAGAGCCGCGAACGGGGTGACGGCAGGCTCCTTGGGCTCCTTCTGGAGCCTCTCAGGCAAGCCCAGGGCTCCTAGTGCCCGCTGCTGCTCCTGGGGGGCTCATGCAGGCGAACACGGCCGCAGCATCCTCAAGGTGAGCCATGCCAGCCCCCTACACGCTTGCCAAAGACAGCTTGACGGCGAAGCCGAGGAAGAGCACTCCGGCGGCCGAGGTAGCCCCTGCGCTGAGCCTCCTCCGACGACGGAACGCAGCAGCCAGACGAGACCCGCCGAAGATGAGCGCAGACAGGTACAACACGCTTGCAAACTGGGCGAGTACGCCCAGAGTCACGAAGCCCACGACCGGGTTGGATTCTGACACGAACTGCACGAAGAAGGCGACGAAGAACAGGATCGCCTTGGGGTTGAAGAGGCTGACGACCAGGGCCCGGCGGAAGGGCCGCTCCTCGGCCGGCGCGACCGGCGCGGCCTCCTCGACGGCCTGCTCCCGCCGGCCGCGCCACATCGCCCACGCGGACCGCAGCATCCCGAACGCGAGCCAGGTCAGATATCCGGCACCGGCGTACTTCACGATGCCGAACAGCACGGCGTTCCCCTGGAGCAGCGAGGCGACTCCGGCGGCGGACAGCGTCATCAGCACGGTGTCCCCGCACCAGACGCCGGCGGCGGCGGTGTAGCCGGAGCGCACACCGCGCCGGGCGGCCACGGAGAGCACGTACAGGGAGTTGGGGCCGGGCAGCAGGACGATCAGGGCGAGGCCGGCCAGATAGGTGGGGAGGTCGATGACGCCGAACATGAGAGGGAGTGTCGCACGGGGCCACGACATCGGATCCGGTGCGGGCGCTCAGAACGCGTCCGAGGGCACGTGACTCCCCCACACCTCCCGCAGCGCGTTGCACACCTCCCCCACCGTCGCCCGCCCGCGCAGCGCCTCCTTCATCGGGTACAGCACGTTCTCCTCGCCCCCGGCCGCCTTCTTCAGCGCGGCCAGGGCCGAGTCCACCGCTCCCTGGTCCCGCTCGGAGCGCAGCACGCCCAGGCGTTCCCGCTGGCGCGCCTCGATGGCCGGATCCACGCGCAGGGGCTCGTACGGCTCCTCCTCGTCCAGCTGGAAGCGGTTGACGCCCACGACCACCCGCTCGCCGGAGTCCGTCTCCTGGGCGATGCGGTACGCGTTGCGTTCGATCTCGGCCTTCTGGAATCCGTGCTCGATCGCCGCCTCCGCGCCGCCGAGGTCCTCGACCCTCCGCATCAGGTCCAGCGCGGCCGTCTCGACGTCGTCGGTCAGCTTCTCCACCGCGTAGGAGCCCGCGAACGGGTCCACCGTCGCCGGTACGTCCGTCTCGTACGCCAGGACCTGCTGGGTGCGCAGCGCGAGACGTGCGCTCTTGTCCGTCGGAAGGGCGATGGCCTCGTCGAAGGAGTTGGTGTGGAGCGACTGGGTGCCGCCGAGCACGGCCCCGAGGGCCTGCACCGCCACCCGCACCAGGTTCACCTCCGGCTGCTGGGCCGTCAGCTGGACCCCGGCCGTCTGGGTGTGGAACCGCAGCATCCACGACTTCGGGTTCCGCGCGCCGAAGTCCTCCTTCATCACCCGGGCCCAGATCCTGCGCGCCGCGCGGAACTTGGCGATCTCCTCCAGCAGCGTCGTACGGGCCACGAAGAAGAAGGACAGGCGGGGTGCGAAGTCGTCCACGTCCATACCGGCCGCGACCGCCGTGCGGACGTACTCGATGCCGTCGGCGAGAGTGAAGGCGATCTCCTGCGCGGGGGACGCGCCCGCCTCGGCCATGTGGTAGCCGGAGATCGAGATGGTGTTCCACTTCGGGATCTCGGCCGTGCAGTACTTGAAGATGTCGGCGGTCAGGCGGAGGGAGGGCTTCGGCGGGAAGATGTACGTTCCGCGGGCGATGTACTCCTTCAGGACGTCGTTCTGGATGGTGCCGGTCAGCCGGTCCGCCGGGACGCCCTGCTCCTCGGCCACCAGCTGGTAGAGCAGGAGCAGCAGGGCCGCCGGGGCGTTGATCGTCATCGACGTCGAGACCTGGTCCAGCGGGATGCCGTCGAACAGCACCCGCATGTCCTCGATCGAGTCGATCGCCACGCCCACCTTGCCCACCTCGCCGTGCGCGAGGGGCGCGTCGGAGTCGTGGCCCATCTGGGTGGGCAGGTCGAAGGCGACGGACAGCCCGGTGGTGCCGTGCGCGATCAGCTGCCGGTAGCGGGCGTTGGACTCCACCGCCGTGCCGAACCCGGCGTACTGGCGCATGGTCCAGGGGCGGCCGGTGTACATGGTCGGGTACACCCCGCGGGTGTACGGGTACGCCCCCGGTTCGCCCAGCTTCCCGGCCGGGTCCCACCCGGTGAGGTCCGCCGGCCGGTAGACCGGCTCGATCGGCAGCCCCGACTCCGACTCACGCGCCATGGATGCCTCCGCAGTACGGTTTGTCCCTCCTCACCATGCCCCGTAGTTCGGCGGCGGTCACGCGGGGAAACATCCCTGGCATGACGATCCCGGGGAGACCAGCCGTCCTACTCGTCTCGGCCGCCGCCCTCGCCGCGCTCTGCGGCTGCACCGTGCAGCCCACGGACGCCGACGGCAAGCACCGCCTGCCGGTGCAGTTCCAGCTGCCCTCCAGCTCCGCCCCGGAACCCACCCGGACGGCCCAGAGCACCCCCGCTGCGGGGCCCGCGCCCCGGGTCCTGTGGTCGCGCGGGGACAGCGGCCCCGGCGTGCGCGAGCTGCAGGCCCGGCTCCGCCAGGTCGAGTGGCTGTTCGACGGGCCGACGGGGACGTACGACGATCTGACCGAGCAGGCCGTCCGGGGCTTCCAGGGCAGGCGCGGGCTGCCGCGGACCGGGGAGCTGGACACCGTCACCTGGCAGCGGCTGCTGGCCATGACGCACCGGCCGGGCCGCTGGGAGCTGTACCTGATGGGCGGTCAGCCCGCCGCCGCGCCCGATCCGCGCTGTCTGACCGGCCGGGTGCTGTGCGTCAGCAAGACCAGCCGGACGCTGCGCTGGATGGTCGACGGGCGCACGGTCGAGACGGTGTCCGTCCGCTTCGGCAGCCAGTACACCCCCACCCGCGAGGGTGAGTTCCGCGTCTTCTGGAAGTCACGGCACCACGTGTCGACCCTCTACCACTCCCCGATGCCGTACGCGATGTTCTTCAGCGGCGGCCAGGCGGTGCACTACTCCTACGACTTCGCGGCGCGCGGCTACGCGGGCGGTTCGCACGGATGCGTCAACGTGCGGGACGAGGCGGCGATCGCGCGGCTGTTCGCGCGGGTGAGGATCGGCGACAAGGTCGTCGTGTCCTGGTGAGAAGCGGGGCGCGGGCGGGACCGGGGGAACGTGTCCCGCCCGCGCCAGGTGCACGAGCCGCGGGTACGGGGGGAACCCCGGCTCAGTGCTACGGCCGATGACCAGTCGGCTCACTCATTACTGCGTCGCGGGGTCCGGAAACGTCACACCCCTCGCGGAAAAATTTTCGCGGCTTACAAAACCGCAGGTCACAGGCGTGATGAGCGCCAACAGAACTCAGAGCGCGGTGTACGACGGGCTCGGCGAGGGCACCGGTCCGGCGGCCTTCCGGCCCGGGCCGAGGGGCACGAAGACCGAGGGTGCGGGGCTGGCTGCGCCGCCCCGGCGGTCGTGGCGGTGGCCATGGCCCCGGCCCTGGTGACCGTCGCCGTCACCGCCCTGGCCGTTCCCGTCGCCGTCACCCTTGCCGTCGCCCTTGCCGTCGCCGTCGTCCCCGTGGCCCTTGCCGCCCTCGTCGTCGCCGGTGCCCCTGCCCGTACCGCCGGAGCTGTACTGACCTGCCAGGACGGACTTGCAGTACGTGGTCACCCGCGAGGAGCCGCCCGCCAGGCCCTCCAGGACCCGCCTGCGGTCGGAACCCAGCTCCTTGCCGTCCCTCAGGTCGCGGCAGGCCGCGTCGGCGACCTGCCACCAGGTGCCGGGGGCCCCGGAGGCCTCACCCGAACCGGGCGTGGCACCCGGGTGCGTGCCCTGGTGGGTGGCCCCGCCGGAGGGGGCGAGGGTCCCGCTCGTACCGCCGTCGGGAGCGTCCGTGCTCGGGCGGATGCCCTCGGGGGACTGCGGCGTGGGCGAGGTGTGCGGCTGCCCGGGGCTCTGGGCGGCGGAGACGGAGGAGGCGGGATCCGGGTGATCGTCGTGGAACGGGATCGGCAGCACGCCGCTGCCGGCGGCCATGGCGACCCCGCCGAGCGTGCCAGCGGCCACCGCCGCTGCGAGTGCAAAGCGCACCGGGCGGGCCCAGCGCGGGCGACGGGCGCGGATTCCGGTACGGGTCGGGGAGCCGATGCGGACCAGGCCCGCGTCGGTGACGCTCGCGGGCCGGCCGGAGCGCCCGGCGGGGGTGCCGTCACCGAGCGCGGCGGCGGTCCGTTCGGCCTCGGCCGCCTCGCGGGCCTTGCGGAACGCGGCCAACGCACCCTGTTCGCCCGGGAGTTCACCGGCCGCGGGAGTCACCTCGGCGGAGAGTGCGCCCAGCGCCTTCGCAAGCCGTTCGGCCTGTTCGGATGAGGAGGCGTCGACGGCTTCCAGCGACTCACCGCGCAGCAGACGTTCCGCCGTATCACGGGTAAGCCACTTGTTGTGCTCGTCGGCCATCACATGTCCTTCTGCGTCCTCGCACGCGTATGCGTCACAGTTGCGGACGTCACCGCGCGACGACGCGGTTCTCGCTGGGGAGGGAGCGCGTCGAGCACGCCCGCCGATTCCGGATCGTCACCGAGCAGCTCCGCGAGCCGCTTCAGACCGCGGTGCGCGGCGGTACGTACGGCGCCCGCGCGCTTGCCGAGGGTCTCGGCCGCGGACTTGGCGTCCAGGCCGACCACCACGCGCAGCACCACCGCCTCGGCCTGATCCTGCGGAAGCCGGGCGATGAGGGAGAGGGTGCTGCCGGTGGCCAGGGCCTCGATGGCCTCGCCGGCCGTGTCGGACTCGGCGGCCCGGCCGGTCAGTTCCGTCTCGTCGCCGCCTATGGCGGGACGGCGGCCGCGCATCCGTATGTGGTCCAGGGCCCGGTTGCGGGCGATACGGGCGGCCCAGCCCCGGAAGCGGTCCGCGTCACCGCTGAACCGGTCGAGGTCCCTGGCTATCTGCAGCCAGGCCTCGGACGTCACGTCCTCGGCGTCAGGGTCGCCGACCAGCGTGCGTACGTATCCGAGCAGCCTCGGGTGCACCGCGCGGTACACCGTACGGAACGCGGTCTCATCCCCGTCCTGTGCCGCACGCACCGCGGTGGTCAGCTCCGCGTCGTCCCCCAGCACCGCACTCCCTTTACGCCCGTCTTCGGTCGGCGCGAAAGGCACGTTACGGCGTGAAACCGCTCGCGTCCAGGTCGGTAGAAGATGCAACTAACTCGAGACACGCCGATGTGTGACAGAAAACGCACTCACGACGCTGAAGGAAGTACGGGCCGCACGGCGGCCCGCGAGCGCGACGGCCGGGGCCTCTCCTGTGGGGGGTGGCGGCCCCGGCCGTTGCCCTGGCGCCGCACGGCGCCGTCGAGCCGACGTCCGAGAGCGGGTGAATCCTCGCGTCGGCAGATGGATCCTCACGCCCGGCAGCGGGTAACGACGTTACTTCTTCCCGCCGGACTTCCCGGGGTCGGCGGAGCCGGTGGGCCTCACGCCCGCCTTGCCGCTGTTGTCGCCCTTGCCGCTACCGCTGCCATTGCCACTGCTGCTGTCGGAACTGCTGCGCCCATTGCCGCTGTTGCGCGTCTTGTCGCTCTTGTCGTTCTTGTCGTTCTTGTTGCCGGTCGCGCCGTCGGCGCGTGCGATCCGCTCGGCGCAGTAGCCGGCGACCTTCTCCTGGCCGCCCGCCGCCGTGACGAGCCGCTGCCAGGCCGTCGCGTCGAGGGCCTTGCCATGGTCCTTGACCTGCTCGTAGGCACGGCAGTGGGCCAGGGTGTCCTTCGCCGTGGCCGGGTGATGGGGGCGCGCCGAAGCACCTGCGGACCCGGGACCGGCCGGCTCCGCGCTCGAGTGTCCCGGTGCGCTCGCCGAGGGCCGCTTCTGCTGCCCGGCGTCGTCCTTCCGGGACCCGACGGAGTCGATCGCGGCGAAGGCGACGCCGCCCAGCGCGACGCTCGCGAGGAACACCGAGAGCGTGGCCTTCAGCGAGAGCCGGGCGCCGCGCGCCTGCCGCGGCCGCCAGTCGTCCCGGCGCCGGGTGCGCAGCGCGTGCGCCCCGGAGTCACGGGCGGCGCGGAACGCGGCCACGGCGCGCCGCTCGGCCTCGGGGTCGACAGCGCCCGAGGCTGCGCCCCGGCTGAGCGCGGCACCGAGCAGCGCCTCGAAGGCGGGGTCCCGGTCGGTCCGGTCGGCCGGGGCCGGCCCGAGGACGGTGCCGCCAGGGTGCCCGCGCCGGCGGCCGGGCTCGTCGCCGCTGTGCCGTTCACCCATGTCCGTTCCCGATCCTGTTCCTAGTGCGGCCCGTGCGGCGTCCCGGATCTGCCGGGGGCCTCGCCCCACTGTCTCTGCAGAATCCATACGGCCGGCGGCCGTCAGCGTTCATTTCGACTCCCCCAGCGTCCGGGAGCCGTCATCCGTCACACCTGCGTCCACCGCGTCCTGGACGCCCAGCTGGCGGGCGAGCCGCTTCAGCCCCCGGTACGCGGCCGTACGGACCGCACCCGGGCGTTTGCCGAGGACACGCGCCACGGAGGGGCCGTCGAGGCCGACGACCACCCGCAGCAGGACGGCCTCGGCCTGGTCGCGCGGCAGCGACCGGACCAGTTCCAGGGCGCGCTCGGTGGATATGGACTCCAGCGCCTGTTCGTGGGTGCTGTGCGGCCCCGGCAGGTCCAGTACGTCCTGTTCGAGCGTCGTCCCCCGGGGCCGTACCCGCTGCCTGCGCAGGTGGTCCAGCGCCCGGTGCCGGGCGATGGTCGCGGTCCAGCCGCGGAACCCCGCGCCGTCTCCCCGGAACCTGCCGAGGTCGCGGGATATCTCCAGCCAGGCGTCGGAGGCCACGTCCTCGGCGTCCTCGCCGACGAGGCCGCGCAGATAGCCGAGCAGGCCCGGCTGCACGATCCGGTAGGCCACCGCGAAGGCGTTCTCGTCACCGTCCTGGGCCCGTGCGACGGCCGCGCCCAATTCCCCGTCGTACGCCTGCACGCGGCGGGGTTCCCTTACGTGGCCCAAGAACCGTCCTCGTCCGTACCGAGCCCGGGCCGCGCCCGCGCTCGCCTCGAATCCCCGTCGTGCGACACGGTCGCCCGTGTCCCACGCCCCACGGTCATCAGCGCCGGAGCTCACAGATTTGTCACAGTCGGCGGCGGGCAGTCCACCCGCACCGCCCCCGCGCGGCGCACGAGCATCTCACCTGCTTACCCTGCGGTGCGTCGCACAGGTCGCTTCACACCGGACAGGGCCAAGTGCCCGCTGAACACACCATGGTTGCTCGGACCGAGGGACGACATGCTGAAGGACGAGATCCTTCAGGATCTGTACGAGATGGGCGACACCGAGGGGTACGTTCCCTTCCCGCAGCCCGGGGGCCTGATCTCCTGGGCTGAGTCCAATTCGGGGGATTCCTTCTACTGGAAGACGAGTCCTGCGGACCCGGACGCATGGCCGGTGGTCGTCCGCACGGACAACGCCGAGTGGTTCGAGTTCCCGGTCGGCGCCGTCGAGTTCCTGGCCGGCGTGTACGGGCGCACCATCGATGTGCCGGGCATGCCCAGGAACTTCCCCGGCGAAAACCCACAGGTGCTGGGCCTGAGCGACTCCATCGGCTGATCGGGGCGACAGGTTCCCGTGGCTGGACTCTCCGGGTGGGGCGGCATCCTGAAGTCCGCCGTCGGATTCCCGGCGCAAGTCCGGTGCCCGCGGCGCCTGACAGTCGCGGCGACGGCTGCCGTGAGCAGACAGAACGGGCGAGGGTCCCGCTGTGCTCGAAGAGGTGGGCGCGTGAGTCCGCCGTGAGCACGCCACCACCAACGGCACGCGACTGCCCGCACGACGTACCGCCGGAGCCTGGGGCCACCCGTACGGCGCGGATGCTGATCGCTGGGGCTCGTACGACGGCGGCTTCCGCACATCGTCCACGGATTGGACGGGACGGAGATTCACCCCCGCCGGGTGTTCATGCGGAGGCGGAGGCGGACGCGTCGCGGCAGAGCAGGCGCAGGGAGCCCTGGCCGGCGAAGCAGCGGCGGGCCTCCTCGACGGGGTCCCACAACTTGCCGTCGGGTGTGCGGATCCAGTGGTCGCCGCCGGTCGACCACCACTCGGCGCCGGTCTGGCGCACGATGACCTCGCCGGCGTAGGCGCCGAAGCCGCGCAGCACGTTCTCGACCGCCGCGTAGGGCGGATCCTCGCGGCGGATGTCCTCGATCATCCGGTCCACCCGCCACAGACTCTGTGCCGAGTAGTCGAGCCGCACCCGCGCGCCCTCGCGCATGGTCGCCACCGCGTCGGCCGCCCACCGGACGGGCTTCGCCGCCGCGTGCGGCCTGGTCTCCTGCTGTGCTGTCACGTACTGCGCTGTCACATAGGGAGAAGCGGGCGGGGCCCGGCATCCGTCACCCGGATCGGGCCACGTTTCCCAACCGGTGCAGGACCGCCCCACCGCCACCGCACAACAGTCACAGGACTCCCCCGGAACCGGGGTTCGGACTCCGGTCAGCCGCGGCTGCGGGCGCGGCGGGACACGACCGCCTGCAGCACCCGGCGGCCCTCCACCGAGACGTCCAGGGCGCGGCGCAGCCCGTTCGGGCCGTGCTCGGCGAGGAGTTCCAGGACGACGACCTGGCGGCGCAGCTCGGCGGCGACGAGCGGGGACGCGTCCGTGTCGCCGCCCGCGCGCCCGGTCTCCGGCTCGTCGGCCGGCGAGCCGCCGCCCGCGGCCGGGTCGAGAAGCCGGTGGATGCGCAGGGAGGCGACGGAGCAGGCGTCGGCCCACGCCCTTATCTCCTCGGCGGTGCGCTCGGCAGGGGCCGCGTCCAGCATGCGGTGGGCGAGCTGCTCGGCCTCGTCCTCGCCGGCCTGCGCCGGACCGAGGGCGCCACGCGCCTTCTCCAGGCCGGCGGTCCACTCGGAGCCGTCCACGAGGCTCGCCCACAGGGGGCGCAGCACCTCGTCGTCACCGCCCAACAAGGGCACGCACCGGTCCAAACAAGCCAGCCCACTGGCAGCCAGTCCGCGTTCGTCGGCCTGAGCGATCAGTTCCACCAGGCTCATGAAAGCCTCCCTCGCCAGGGCGCCGCCTTTACGGAGCCCGCACTTCCCCTAACTGCGTGCGACTGCGAGAGAGTGTCACAGCAGTGGGTTTTCAGCCAAGAGCCGGGACAAACACAGGTCCGGCGAGTGCCTTCTCGTGCTGCATGCGGGTCAGCCGCAGCACGAACAGGACGGCGAGCGCGGCGGCCAGGACGTCGACGCCGTCGGCGATCATGACGTGCAGCGCGGCGTCCCGGATGGCCGACGCGGTGCGCGCCGCCTCGTACTCGCTCTGCATGAGCCGGCCGACGCCGGTGGAGAGCAGCCAGAACCCCCACCAGGCGTTGATCAGCCCGTGCCGCGCCCGCACACCGGCGGGGTGGCTGGCGTCCCAGACGTCCAGGGCGATGCGCCGCGGGAAGTAGAAGTTCGCGATGGGCACCACCCAGCCGGCGACGGTCCACGCACGCGACTTGCTGTGCCCGTCGGGGCTGAACACCTCGGCGTTCACCCGCACCCGGTAGAACCAGACCAGGAACACGACCGAGCAGACCAGCCAGAGCACGCTCTGGGCGCCCCCCGCCACCGAGTACAGGGCGTCCGCCCGGTCGGCGCGCGCGGAGAGACGCCTGCCGAAAGCGCCGGTGCCCGCCGCGAGGCCGTCCGCCACGCGGTACACGTTCAGACCGGCCACGACGGCCACCAGGTCGGCCAGAGCGACCAGGCCGAGCAGCACGGCAGTGGCCCTGCCGGGCCCGACCGGCGAACGCAGCCGGGCGCCCTTCGAGCCGGCGCTCATGACATCAGTGTTCATGGTGAATCCCCCCGTGTGCCCCAAGTACGTCGTGGCACGCGGAAGATACGGTTCACCGGCCTGGCATGTCCACCTGAAGAATCAGCCCAGCCGGTCCGCCAGCTGCTTGAACTGCGCCCAGGACAGAGCGGGCTTACGCGGGTCCCACAGCTTCTGCACGGTGGCCCGCAGCGGCATCCGGATACCTGCCGCGACCTGGTCCTGCGTCTGGGCGCCCGCGATGTCGCTCCACACCGCGAAGGACCCGCCGAGAATCTGGCCGTCGTAGCTCGCCGGTACGGCGGTCGTGCCGCGCAGCACCCGCGGGTTCCACTGCTCGTAGATGCGCTGCCCGGTCGGATAGACGAAGGTCTGCGGCTCCCCCAGCACGTAGTACAGGAACTCGTCGTTGTAGTTGAGCACCTTGCGGCCCGCGCTCAGGTACTCCACCGGCTGCCGGGCGCCGATCTCCTTGCCGGTCCAGTAGGCGACCTGGAGATCCTTGGCGGGCTGCACCGAGGTGTTGCGGAAGAAGCCGTCGTTCCAGGCCCGCATGGTCCGGTCGTGGGCGCGCACGGTGGCGGCCCGGTCGTTCAGCCAGCCGGTGGCGAGGTCGGCGACGGTCGCGCCGGACCCGTACTTCTGCCGGGCGGCGGCCGCCAGTTGCGGATACGACGCCTGCGGGTTCGCCACGGTCAGCGCCTGGTACTCGTCGCCGCCGAGATGCCACTGGTCGCCGGTGAAGAGCCCGGCGTACTCGCCCAGCAGGTCGTCGACGATCTTCGCGGCGGCGGGCTTGGAGATGTCGACCGCACCCCGGGTCGCCACCCCGTTCACGTTGCGCAGCTGCAGGTCGGGGTGGGCCGCGATGACCGCGCCCAGATGCCCGGGCGAGTCGATCTCGGGCACGACGGTGATGTGCCGGGCGGCCGCGAGCCCGACGATCTGTTTGACCTGCGCCTTGGTCAGATGGTCCGTGGAGACGATCTCCGGATGGGTGCTGGACTCGATCCGGAAGCCCTGGTCGTCGGAGAAGTGCAGCCCCAGTTCGTTGTACTTCAGGTCCCCCAGCTCGCGTATCCGGTCCTCGATCCAGGAGGCGGTGTACGGCTTGCGCGCGATGTCCAGCATGAAGCCGCGCCGCGGCTTGGCGGGCTCGTCCCGTACGACGCCCTCCGGCGCCGTACCGCCCCCGTGGACCTCCTGCTTGAGGGTGCGGGTGCCGTAGAAGACGCCCGCGTCGCCGGGTCCGCTGATGTCGACCCGCCCGTCGCGCACGGTCATCGTGTACGACTCCGGGTTCCCGCCCCCGCTGCCCAGAGCCAGCCGCAGATCGCCGGCCCGGACGTCGTCCTTCTCCCCCGCGTACGACAGCCCCAGCTCCCCGGCTATCAGCCGCCCCTCGTCGGCCAGCTCCGGATCGCTCACCACCACCCGCTCGCCCCGCTGCGCGCGCCAGCCCGGACCGCGGGCCGGGGTGTGGGAGCGCACCGCGGGTATGGTGCGCGGCGCCCGGGAGAGCGGATAGGACCGGCTGGGCGAGGGACTGCTCGGCGTGGCGGCGTGCCCGGACCCGGCACCCGAGGTGCGGTCCGACGGCGCCTGCGCCGCGCTCCCCACCGGTTTCCCGCCACCGCCGCCGCCCGCCGAGGCCCACACGCCGACGCCCACGCCGAGCGCGACGGTTCCCGCGAACGCGGCGGTCACGACCGCCCGCTTCCGCCTCACCTTCTGCGCCGGGGCCCGGCGCCTGTGCTGGCTCACCCAGCCAACGTACGTCCGATCGAGGATTCACTCGTCACCGAGACGTTCCGAAACTCTCCCGTTGGAGTGAAATTCGGGCATCCGTCGGACACACAGTGACCACTCTCGATAACGTGATGACACACCTTTCACGACATCCCCTGCCACACCACATGTGACGCGAGGACCCACGCTGCCTGCGCACCGTCTCCCGTACCTCCCCAAACCGCTGGACGCCTTCAACGCCGCACCCGCCGACGAGTCCCGCGCCCTGCTGCTGAACTGTCTGCGCAGCCTGCACTGGTCCCGTCGCCTGGCCGAGCACCGCCCCTACCCCGACCTGGACTCCCTCCTGGCGGCGGCGGACGAGGCGGCGTACGACCTGGCGCCGGGGGATCTGTCCGAGGCACTGGCGAGCGAGTCGCTGCCCGAGCTGCCGGAGGACACGTACTCCGCCGCCCACACGGCCCTGAGCGCGGCCCACGCGGCCTACGAGGCCCGATTCGGACACGTTTTCGTCATCTATCTGGGTGATTGTCCTCGCGAGGAGGCCCTCGACCGCATCCTCGAAGGCATCCGGTCACGATTGACGAACGATCCGGAGGAGGAGCGGGTGATAGCGGCGGAAGAACTCCGGCGCCTCGCGGGGCAGCGGCTGTCCCAGCTCCTCGGGGACACGATGCCGCATCCACCAGCGGCTCCACCGCGGAACGCAGCCGGCCACAACGCGCCCGCGCCCGGCAAATAACCGGACACGCCACCCCAGTAGCCGCAGCGCAATAGCCCATCCGATGCCAGTTTGATCACACAGGTAGGCCCCCCGTAAGCGGCGGCGCACCGCATGGATACGATGCTGAGGGCCGGTGGACCGTACCCGGCCGGGCCCGACCGACACCGAAGCCGGCGCGGCCCTAGTCCCCGCTCCCGGAGGGTTCTTCCGTGCCGGCTGGAACGCTGTACCGCGGCCGGGAAGGAATGTGGTCCTGGGTGGCTCACCGAGTCACCGGCGTCCTCATCTTCTTCTTCCTGTTCGTTCACGTGCTGGACACCGCACTTGTCCGTGTCTCCCCCGAGGACTACGACAAGGTCGTAGCCACGTACAAGACGCCGATCGTCGCGCTGCTGGAGTACGGCCTCGTCGCCGCCATCCTCTTCCACGCGCTCAACGGCCTGCGCGTCATCGCCGTCGACTTCTGGTCGAAGGGCCCGCGCTACCAGAAGCAGATGCTCTGGACCGTCGTCGGCGTCTGGGTCGTCCTGATGGCCGGGGCGATCTACCCCGTTCTCGGCCACGCCGCTCGTGTTCTGTTCGGGAGCTGACGCCCATGTCCACGACTGAAACCACCGCGTCCGGAGTCGGCCCCGTCGAGGGCGCCCCCGTCTACACGGTCGACAACCCGGCCCCGCTCATCGAGGCGCCGCGCAAGCGGACCAAGAAGACCCCCCGGTCCACCCGGGGCAACTTCGAGATGGCGGCCTGGCTGTTCATGCGCCTGTCCGGCGTCGTGCTGGTCGTCCTCGTCCTCGGCCACCTGCTGATCCAGCTCGTGCTGGACGGCGGCGTCTCCAAGATCGGCTTCGCCTTCGTGGCCGGCCGCTGGGCGTCCCCGTTCTGGCAGGTCTGGGACCTGCTGATGCTCTGGCTCGCCATGCTGCACGGAGCCAACGGCCTGCGCACGGTCATCAACGACTACGCGGAGCGCGCGAACACCCGGCTGTGGCTCAAGGGGCTGCTCTACACCGCCACGGTGTTCACCATCCTGCTGGGCACGCTGGTGATCTTCACCTTCGACCCGAACATCCGCTAGGCACGGGGCTGCGAGAATCATGAAGATCCACAAGTACGACACCGTCATCGTCGGCGCCGGCGGCGCGGGCATGCGCGCCGCCATCGAGTCGACGAAGCGCAGCCGCACCGCGGTCCTGACCAAGCTCTACCCCACCCGCTCCCACACGGGCGCCGCGCAGGGCGGCATGGCCGCCGCGCTGGCCAACGTGGAGGAGGACAACTGGGAGTGGCACACCTTCGACACGGTCAAGGGCGGTGACTACCTGGTCGACCAGGACGCCGCCGAGATCCTGGCGAAGGAGGCCATCGACGCCGTCCTCGACCTGGAGAAGATGGGCCTGCCGTTCAACCGGACCCCCAACGGGACGATCGACCAGCGCCGGTTCGGCGGTCACTCCCGCAACCACGGTGAGGCCCCGGTCCGCCGGTCCTGCTACGCGGCCGACCGCACCGGCCACATGATCCTCCAGACGCTGTACCAGAACTGCGTCAAGGAGGGCGTGGAGTTCTTCAACGAGTTCTACGTCCTGGACCAGCTGATCACCGAGGTCGACGGCGTCAAGAAGTCGGCCGGCGTGGTGGCGTACGAGCTGGCCACCGGTGAGATCCACGTCTTCCAGGCGAAGGCGGTCATCTACGCCTCCGGCGGCACCGGCAAGTTCTTCAAGGTGACGTCGAACGCCCACACGCTGACCGGTGACGGCCAGGCCGCCGTCTACCGCCGCGGTCTGCCGCTGGAGGACATGGAGTTCTTCCAGTTCCACCCGACCGGCATCTGGCGCATGGGCATCCTGCTGACGGAGGGCGCCCGTGGTGAGGGCGGCATCCTCCGCAACAAGGACGGCGAGCGCTTCATGGAGAAGTACGCGCCGGTCATGAAGGACCTCGCGTCCCGTGACGTCGTCTCCCGCTCCATCTACACGGAGATCCGCGAGGGCCGTGGCTGTGGTCCCGAGGGCGACCACGTCTACCTGGACCTCACGCACCTCCCGCCGGAGCAGCTGGACGCCAAGCTCCCGGACATCACCGAGTTCGCGCGCACCTACCTCGGCATCGAGCCCTACACGGACCCGATCCCGATCCAGCCGACCGCGCACTACGCCATGGGCGGCATCCCGACGAACGTCGAGGGTGAGGTCCTCTCGGACAACACCACCGTCGTCCCGGGGCTGTACGCGGCCGGCGAGGTCGCCTGTGTCTCCGTGCACGGCGCCAACCGCCTCGGCACCAACTCGCTGCTGGACATCAACGTGTTCGGCCGCCGTGCGGGCATCGCCGCCGCCGAGTACTCCCACACGGCCGACTACGTCGAGCTGCCGGAGAACCCGGAGGCCTTCGTCGTCGAGCAGATCGAGCGGCTGCGCAACTCCACCGGCAACGAGCGGGTGGCCACGATCCGTCGTGAGCTGCAGGAGACCATGGACGCGAACGTCATGGTGTTCCGCACCGAGCAGACGATCAAGACCGCGGTCGAGAAGATCGCCGAGCTGCGCGAGCGCTACAAGAACGTGGCGATCCAGGACAAGGGCAAGCGGTTCAACACGGACCTCCTGGAAGCGATCGAGCTGGGCAACCTGCTCGAGCTGGCCGAGGTCATGGCGGTGTCGGCCCTGGCCCGCAAGGAGTCCCGCGGCGGTCACTACCGCGAGGACTACCCGAACCGCGACGACGTCAACTTCATGCGCCACACCATGGCGTACCGCGAGGTCGGCGCCGACGGGTCGGAATCCGTCCGTCTCGACTACAAGCCGGTCGTCCAGACCCGCTACCAGCCGATGGAGCGTAAGTACTGATGGCAACTCCCGTTCTGGACAAGGTGGAGGCGGAGTCCGCCGCCTCTCCCTACATCACCGTCACCTTCCGGGTCCGCCGCTTCAACCCGGAGGTCTCGGCCGAGGCGACGTGGGAAGACTTCCAGCTGGAAATCGACCCGAAGGAGCGTGTCCTCGACGGTCTCCACAAGATCAAGTGGGACGTCGACGGCACCCTCACCTTCCGTCGTTCCTGCGCGCACGGCATCTGCGGTTCGGACGCGATGCGGATCAACGGCAAGAACCGCCTTGCGTGCAAGACGCTGATCAAGGACATCAACCCCGAGAAGCCGATCACGGTCGAGCCCATCAAGGGCCTCACGGTCCTGAAGGACCTGGTCGTGGACATGGAGCCGTTCTTCCAGGCGTACCGGGACGTGATGCCCTTCCTGATCACGAAGGACACCAACGAGCCGACGCGCGAGCGTCTGCAGTCCGCCGAGGACCGTGAGCGCTTCGACGACACGACGAAGTGCATCCTCTGCGCCGCCTGCACGTCCTCCTGCCCGGTGTTCTGGAACGACGGCCAGTACTTCGGTCCGGCCGCGATCGTGAACGCCCACCGCTTCATCTTCGACAGCCGTGACGAGGCGGGCGAGCAGCGCCTGGAGATCCTCAACGACCGGGACGGCGTGTGGCGTTGCCGCACGACCTTCAACTGCACGGACGCCTGCCCGCGCGGTATCGAGGTCACCAAGGCGATCCAGGAGGTCAAGCGCGCGCTGATCACGCGTCGCTTCTGATCCGCCCTCGCCCAGGGCGAGTTGGGCCCCGTTTCCGGTTCCACCGGGGGCGGGGCCCTCGCCGTACAACCCTCACGCCTCGTCAGGGGTCTCCTGTGTACTCGGATCACAGGAGACACATGTTCACGCACAGGAGGCTCCGCCTGGCGCTCGCGACGGCCACGGCCGCCTCGCTCGCCGGCGGGCTGCTGGCCCTCTCTGCCCAGACGGCCGCCGCGGCGACTCCCGCCAAGTACGCCGACGACTTCAACGGTGACGGCTACCGGGACTACGCGGTCGGCTGGTCGGGTGAGGTCACCGTCACCTACGGCACGGCCACGGGTCCCGGCACCGTGACGACGAAGTTCACCCAGAACAGCGCCGGCATCCCCGGAAAGCCGGGCGACGCCGGAGGGTACGGCGACATGTTCGGCGAGGGACTCGCGAACGCGGACTTCAACCGCGACGGTTACGCCGACCTGGCGGTCGCGGACCGCAGCGAGAAGGTGGGCACGAAGGCCGGGGCGGGCGCGGTCACCATTCTGTGGGGCGCCAGGGCCGGTCTCGGCACGAAGGCCACCCGCATCCCCGTCACGGCCCACGCCGACTACGGGTTCGGCGCCGCCCTGGCCGCCGGCGACTTCAACGGCGACGGAAAGGCCGACCTGGCCGTCGCCGACGGCGTGCACACGGTCTACATCTACCGCGGCGGCTTCTCCCAGTCCGGTACGACGGGCGCGGTCACCAGGCACGGGTACTCCGGCACCCTCGAACCGACCGCTCTCGTCGCCGGAAAGGTCACCAAGGACAAGGCGACCGACCTGTACGTCCTCGGCCAGGGCTACAAGAACGACAAGATGACCCAGGCCGCCTGGTTCCTGCGCGGCGGGACCACCATCAGGCCGGGCAGGTTCACGACGTACGACGCGTCGTCACCGGACTACGGCCCGACCGGAGTCATCGCCGACTTCGACAAGAACGGCTACGGGGACCTGGCCGTCAGCGACACCCCGTACAACAAGCACGCGGGCTCGGTCGTCGTCCTGCGCGGCGGCTCCGACGGCCCGGCCACCTCCTACCGCCTCACCCAGTCGACGGCAGGGGTTGCCACCGCCGCCACGGCGCACGACAGCTTCGGCTCCGGCCTCTCCGCCGCCGACACCAACCGCGACGGCTACCCGGATCTGGCGGTCGGCGTGCCCGAGGAGAAGGTCGGCACGGCCAAGCAGGCGGGTGGCGTCCACGTCCTGCGGGGCGGCGCGCACGGTCTCACCGGCACCGGCTCCCAGTGGTTCACCCGCGCCACCGCGGGCGTACCGGGCGACGCCACGCAGTACGGGGACTTCGGCAGGTACGTCCGCCTGCGCGACTTCGACCGGGACGGTGACGCGGACCTGCTGGTGTCGAGCGACTACTACAGCCCGGGTGTGCTGCTCCGCGCGGGTGCGACCGGCATCACGACCGACGGAGCCACGGAGCAGGCGCTGATCGCCGCCTTCCCGCAGTAGCCCGCGCGTCCGCACCCACCCGAGGAGCCCCGCCGAATCCGCTTCGGTGGGGCTCCTCGCATCTTGTCCCGTTCAGACCCTAATCTGACGACATGTCAGACGAAGAGTCGTACGAACTGCTCGGGTTCGACAACGTGCTGCTGCCCGTCGGTGACCTCGGTGAGGCCGTCGGGTTCTACGAGCGGGCCGGGTTCACCGTCGGATTCCGGTTCGACGAGGCCGGGATCGCACTGCTGAAGGTCGGCGGCGAGACGCCCGGGATTCTGCTGCGCGTCGAGGACGGACTGGGGCAACGGCCGCCGCCGTGGCCCTCGCCGCGCCTGTGGCTGGAGGTGCCGGACGCCCGGGCCGCGGCGCGGGAGCTGGCCGCCGCCGGTATCCCGGCGCTGGACGAGGTGTTCCCGGTGGCCACCGGCTGGACCGTCGAGATCGCCGATCCCTGGGGAAACGTCCTCGGGTTCACCGACTACAGCAAACGGCCGGCCCTGGGCCGCAGGGGATGAGACGAGGGTCTCCCCGCACCCCCACCCATTGAGTTGAACATGTTCAAAAGCAGGTCTACAGTCATGCCTGTCAGCGTTTTGAACGCGTTCAAGAAGGGGTGGGGCGCATGGACCGCATCGTCATCGCCTATGTCATCTACCTGGTCGTCAGCATCTCGCTGACCGTCTGGGTGGCCCGCACGCTCAGCCACAACGGCCGGGTCTTCCTCGCCGACGTGCTGCAGGGCAACGAGAAGCTGGCAGACGCCGTCAACCACCTCCTGGTGGTCGGCTTCTACCTCGTCAACCTCGGCTTCGTGGCCCTGTTCCTGACCGACAACAGCGACGTCGGCGACACCCGGGCCATCTTCGAGGTGCTGTCGGTCAAGCTCGGCGTGGTGCTGCTGGTGCTCGGCGCGATGCACCTGGGCAACGTGTACGTGCTCAACAAGATCCGGCGGCGCGGGATCATGGAGCGCGAGCAGCAACCCCCGGTGAACCCACAGGGCTGGATGCCGCCGACGGTCGGGGCGTGACGGCCGTGACCGCCACGGACGGCCGGGGCGCCACGGGCGTCCCGGTCCGCCGGCTGACCGTCCTGTACGACGCCGAGTGCGCCCTGTGCACCCATCTGCGCGACTGGCTGGTACGGCAGCCGCAGCTGGTGCCCCTGGAGCTGCTGCCGGCCGGATCCGCCGAGGCCCGCAGGCGCTACCCGGGGCTCGACCACGCCGCCACCCTCGACGAGGTCACCGTGATCGGCGACTCCGGCCAGGTCTACCAGGCCTCCCGCGCCTGGATCGTCGTCCTGTGGGCCCTGCGTGAACACCGCCCGCTCGCCCACAGACTGAGCACCCCGGCCGGGGCCAGACTGGCCCGGGGCGCGGCGCTGGCGGCCGCGAAATGGCGGGGTGCGCTGTGGGGCGGTACGCGGCAGGGCGGTGCGCAGTGGGGCGGGCAGTCCTACCAGGGCGCCGACGGGTGGGCGTACACCCCCGGCACGGGCTGGAGTTACAACCCGCCGTCCTGTTCAGACGGTGCCTGCCCGACTGGTTAGGCTCCTCCCGTGCCCGCGAAGAACGACGGCCCCGAGGCCGGCTCCCCGACCAAGTCCGAGCAGACCCGCGCCCTGATCCTGGAGACCGCCATGCGGATGTTCCAGGAGCGGGGCTACGACAAGACGACCATGCGGGCCATCGCCACCGAGGCCGGGGTCTCCGTGGGCAACGCCTACTACTACTTCGCGGGCAAGGAGCACCTGATCCAGGGCTTCTACGACAGGATCGCCGCCGAGCACCAGGTGGCGGTCCGGGAGGTCCTGGACCGGGAGACCGACCTGGAGGCGCGGCTCGCGGGCGTGCTGACCGCATGGCTGGACATCGCCAAGCCGTACCACGAGTTCGCGGTGCAGTTCTTCAAGAACGCCGCCGACCCCGACAGCCCGCTCAGCCCGTTCTCACCGGAGAGCGAGCACGCCCGCGAGCAGGCCATCAGCGTCCACCGCGAGGTGCTGGCCGGCTCCAAGTCCAAGGTCGCGCCCGAACTCCGTGACGTATTGCCGGAGTTGATGTGGCTCTCCCAGATGGGCCTCGTCCTGTACTGGGTGTTCGACCGCACCGAGGGACGTGAGCGCAGCTACCGGCTGGCACGCCGGGGCGCACGGCTGACCGCACGCGGCGTCGCCCTGGCCCGCTTCCGGGTGCTGCGTCCCCTCGTGCTCGAAGTCCACGAACTGTTCACGGACTTCCTGCCGGGGATGACGAAGGCACTGCCGGACCCGGGGGCCAGGGCGCACCGCGACGAGACGGGCTGATCAGATCCACTGCAGACGCCACAGGCGGAAGACGCCCGTGCCGTCCGTGAGGTACTGGCCGCCGCCGACGTCCTCGGTGCTCACCACGTACTCCTTGCGCTGCCACAGCGGGATCAGCGGCACATCGGTCGCCACGTCCGCCTGGATGTCGTGGAAGTCGTTCGCGGCCCGCGTGCGGTCGGCGTACTGCTGGCTGTCCAGGATGAGGTGGTCGACGACCTTGTTGCTGTAGCCGGTGGCCATGGTGGAGCCGGTGGCGACGAGCGGGGAGCCGAAGGTGTCCGGGTCGGGATAGTCGGCCACCCAGCCGACCGCCCACGCGTCCATCTTCCCGGCGGCCCAGCGCTTCTGGAAGTCGGTCCACTCATAACCCTGGACGTCCACCTTGAACAGGCCGCCCGCCTCCAGCTGCTTCTTCAGCTCAGCGGCCTCTTCCTCGCCCGCGCCCCGGTTCTTGCCGTAGCCGAAGGTGAAGTGCACCGGCAGGGTCACCCCGGCCTGGGTGAGCAGCTCCCGCGCCTTCTGGGTGCTCTGCGTCGGGTAGTCGTCGAAGAAGGACGTGGTGTGGCCGGTGATCCCGGTCGGGATCAGCGAGTACAGCGGGTCGACCGTGCCCTCGTACACCGTGGCGGCCAGCCGCTCGCGGTTGACCAGCCAGGCCAGGGCGCGGCGCACGCGCACGTCGTGCAGCGGCGAGTTCGCGCGGGTGTTGAGGTAGAGGTTGCGGGTCTCGGCGCTGTCGGACTCCGTGACCCGGTTGTTCGGGTCGCTCGGGTTGAGCCGGGACAGCATGCTCGGCGGCAGCGTCCGGGTGGCGACGTCGACCTGCTTGTCCTTCCAGGCGCTGTTGAGCTGGTCGGAGTCGGTGTAGTAGCGCAGCTCGATCGGGCGGCCGGTACCGCTCAGGTAGCCCCGGTAGTTCCCGTACGGGTCGAGGTCGGCCTTCTTGTCCTTCGTGTACGAGGTCAGCGTGTACGGGCCGGTGCCGTCGACGCCGTCGTCCTTGCGCAGGGCGGTGGCCGGGTACTTGTCCTTGTCGACGATGGAACCGGCGCCCGTGGCGACCTTCAGCGGGAAGGTGGCGTCCGGGGACGACAGATGGAAGGTGACCGTCGCCGCGCCGTCCGCGCTCACCGAGCCGAGCGTGGAGAACAGCGACGCCGGGCCGACGGGGGCGTCGATCTTCTTGACCCGCTCGAAGGAGTACCGGACGTCCTCGGCGGTCATCTTGCGCCCGCTCGGGAAGGTGATGTCGTCCCGCAGCCGGCACTGGTACGTCTTCAGCCCGCTGCCCACGAAGCCGCAGCTCTTCGCGGCGTCCGGGATCGGCTGGACACCGCCCGGCTCGAAGGTGAGCAGCGTCTGGAAGACGTTGCTGAACAGGGCCCAGGAACCGGCGTCGTACGCGCCCGCTGGGTCCAGTGAAGTGACGGCGTCGGTCGTACCGACCGAGATCGTCTTGTTCTTGTCCGTCTGCGACGGCAGCAACTGCCAGCCGCCGATTCCCACGACAGCGAGTACGAGCAGCGTCACGAGAATACGCATGCGAAAAGATCGCATGGTGGTGCCCTCCCCAGGCCCTCCAGGGCCCTACCCCTGGCCAGCACAATTTCGCCACTCCCCTAAGCGGCGCCGCTCACCTAATCACAGGACTTTCACTTGGGGGAAGGGCTTTCTGACCAGATGTGGAAGAACTTACCGAGACGTTGTTCGGCCGGGTTTCACAGCGTCTTCACAGGGGTGGGGAGAGTTCTGGTCACGCGCGTGTCGCGGCGAGCTCGATCACCGTGACGTCCGACGGCGCCCCGACACGCGTGGGCGGACCCCACGCGCCCGCGCCCCGGCTGACGTACAGCTGTGTGTCGCCGTACCGGTCGAGACCGGCCACGGTCGGGTTGGCCGCGGCGGCGACGAGGTTGCCGGGCCAGAGCTGGCCGCCGTGGGTGTGGCCGGACAGTTGGAGGTCGACGCCGTACCGGACGGCCTCGTGGATCTGCACCGGCTGGTGGGCGAGGAGCACGCAGGCGCGTGCCGGGTCCCGGTCCCCGAGCGCCTTCCGGAAGTCCGGGCCCTGGCCCTCGCTCTCGCCCTGGAGGTCGTTCACCCCGGCCAGGTCGAAGTACGGCAGCTCGGTGCGGGCGTTCTCCAGCGGGTGCAGGCCGAGCGTGCGCACCTCGGCGACCCACTGCGCGGCGCCGGAGAAGTACTCGTGGTTGCCGGTGACGAAGAACGCCCCGTGCCGGGCGGCGAGCTGGGCGAGGGGCGCGGCGGCCGGGCCGAGGTCCTTGACGCTGCCGTCCACCAGATCGCCGACGACCGCGATCAGGTCGGGCCGGGTGGCGTTGACGGTGTCGACGACCCGCTGCGCGAAACCGCGGCCCAGGACGGGTCCGAGGTGGATGTCGCTGACCACGGCGATCCGGAAGCCGTGTGCGGCGCGCGGCAGTTTGGCGAGCGGTACGGTGACCCGCTTCACCCGGGGCCCGCGCAGGACGCCGTAGGTGCCGTGGCCGACGGTCCCCACGGCCGCGGCGGCCGCGGCTCCGCCGATGACACGGGAGACGACGAGGCGGCGGCCGGGGTTCCGTGCCGCGGGTTCCCGGGTCGGTTGCGGTGCCGCGGCGGGCGCGCCGGCGGGCTCCGCCTCCTGGACCTCCGGCAGGTGCCCGGCCGCCACCCGGCTCCGCGGGCCGGGAAGCGGCTCCACGGTCTGCCGCCGGTCCAGGACGCGTCTCAGCAGCGGTCGTACCGCCTCTCCCGCCGCCACCGCCAGCAGCAGGTACAGCGCCAGCGCCATCCACAGGAAGCCGGGCCGGGCGAGGGTGCGCTGGAGCCAGAAGGGGGCACCTGAGCGTTCGGCGACCAGGGCCGTGATCATCAGCAGCGGGCCGGCGACGAAGAGCGCCGTGCCGGCGCGGCGGGCGGGGCCCGGGCCGCGGGTCGTGTCACGGACCAGTCGGCGCCACACGTACCAGTGCCCCAGCACCAGGACAGCCAGGACGGCCGGCGCGGCAAGGACGAGGACGATGACCACGCTGTCGAGTTCCCCCGCTATGACGTCCGGCGCAGTGCGCGCAGTCCGCGCAACCCGATGACCCCGATGACCGTCCCCAATACGAAGGAAACGACCGCCAGCAGCAGGTGCACCCAGAAGTACGCGGTCGGGTGACCGTCGTCGAAGGCGAGACCGCTGCCGTCCTTGACCAGGTTCTTGACGAAAGTGACCCAGATGATCCAGCTCCACACCCCGAAGGCGAGCAGGAACCAGGAGACCGGGCGGCTGAGCTTCATGACATCAGTATCGCCGTTCGATGTCCGGGTCCGTGTCCGGGGTGGGGTGCGCGGCGGGACTTCGCAGCCCCTGCCGGGTACGTTCAGGGCCGTGCCCGCACCGAAGAAGACCCCCAGGCGATCCCTGCTGGTCACCACCGCCACGCTGCTGTCCCTGTCCGCCACCGCGCCCGTCGCGCTCGCGGCCCCGACCCCGTCGACGAGCCCGACGGCCACGCCTCCGGCGCAGATGTCGCAGGTCGGCGGAGTCCGTCTCGGGCTGCCCGGGACACAGGTGAACCTCGCCGCCGGCGTGCCCGTGCTCCCCAAGGACCTCACCGCCCGTTCCTGGATCGTCTCCGACGCCGAGTCCGGCGATGTGCTCGCCGCGCACAACGCGCACTGGCGGCTGCCCCCGGCGAGCACCCTGAAGATGCTGTTCGCCGACACCGTGCTGCCGAGGTTCCCGAAGACGACCGAGCACAAGGTGGTGCCGAACGACCTGGCCGGCATGGGCATCGGCTCCAGCGTGGTCGGGATAAGGGAAGGCCGCTCCTACTCCGTCCACGACCTGTGGCTCGGCGTCTTCCTGCGCTCGGGCAACGACGCCGTGCACGTGCTGTCCGCGATGAACGGCGGCGTCGCGCAGACCGTGAAGGACATGCAGGACCACGCCGACGAGCTGCAGGCCCTGGACACGCACGTGGTCAGCCCGGACGGCTACGACGAGCCGGGGCAGCTGTCGTCGGCGTACGACCTGACGCTGTTCGCCCGCTCCGGGCTGCAGAAGAAGGACTTCCGCGACTACTGCTCGACGGTGCGGGCGAAGTTCGGGTCTGCCGAGATCCAGAACACCAACCGGCTGCTGAGCGGTGACATCGACGTGCCCGTCTACCGGGGCATCGCCGGGGTGAAGAACGGCAACACCACCAACGCGGGCGCCACCTTCACCGGCGTCGCCGAGCGGAGCGGCCGGGTGCTGCTGGTCACGGTGATGAACCCGGAGAAGCACGAGCACAACGAGGTCTACAAGGAGGCGGCCAAGCTGCTGGACTGGGGCTTCGAGGCGGCCGGCAAGGTCAGCCCGGTGGGCGAGCTGGTCCCGCCGAGGAGCGCCGCGCAGTCCACCCCGAGCCCCGGCGCCACCGCCTCCGCCGGGGCGGCGGGGAGGACCGGCGGGCGCGGCTCGAAGCCGGTGGCGAGCTCCACCGCCGCGGGCGGCTCCGGCGGCATCGGGATCGCCCTGGCCATCGCCGGCGGGCTGCTGGTACTGCTCGGCGGCGGGGCGTTCCTGGTCAACCGCCGTTGGCCGCTGCCGGACCTGATGCGCCGCCGGACGCGTTCCTGACCTCCTGCGCACCGCTCTCCTCGCTCTGCGTCGCCGTCCAGGCGGCGCAGAACAGGAGGAGTTTCGCCGTGAAGTTGATCCACAGCAGCAGCGCGACAGGGACGCCGAACGCACCGTACATGCTCTTCGCGGCGACTCCCTGGATGTAGCCGCTGAGCAGCACCTTCAGCAGTTCGAAGCCGACCGCGCCGAGGAGCGCGGCCTCCAGCAGGCGGCGGCGCGGCGGCTCGACGCCGGGCAGCAGGGTCAGGACGTAGAGCAGGAGCAGGAAGTCGGCGAGCACGGCGACGGTGAACGCGGCGATCCGCAACAGGACGGCGCCCCAGCCCGCCCGCTCGATACCGAGGTGGTCGGTGCTCCAGCCCACCAGTGCCGAGGCGATGGTGGAGATGGCGAGGGTGGCGAGGAGGGCTCCGCCGAGGCCGATCAGGATGCCCGCGTCCTTGGCCTTGGCCAGGACCGGGTTCCCCGTCGTGTCGGGCAGCTCCCACACCACGCGCAGGCACTCGCGCATCTGGCCGACCCAGCCCATGCCGATGAACAGCAGCACGGCACCGGCGATGACTCCGACCGTACCGGCGTTCTGCACCAGGGAGTTGATGTCCAGCTGATCGGCGATGCCGGGGACCTGGTCGGCGATCTTGTGCTGCAGGTTCTGCTGCTGCGACTGGCTGAGCGTGGCGGCGGCGATCGCCGCGATCAGCGTCAGCAGCGGGAACAGCGCGACGAAACTGATGAAGGTCATCGCGGCGGCCAGCCGTGTCCACTTCACCCGGTCCAGCCGCTCGTACGCCTGCCACGCGTGCGTGGTCATCAGCCAGGTGACGATCGGTCCGATCCCGGGGAGCTTCTTCAGCCAGTCCATGATCGGACTCTGCCCGCTCCTGGTGGACGTCAACACCGCGTTTCTTCACCAGGACGGACATATGTGGGCGATACGGTCGGCTGTCATGAAGGACGCCACCGCTCTGCCCCAGTCCCTGCTCATCCTCGGCGGCACGTCCGAGATCGCGCTGGCCACCGCCCGCCGGCTGATCGCCCGCCGCACCCGCACCGTCTGGCTGGCCGGCCGCCCCTCGCCCGCCCTGGACCAGGCGGCCGATCAGCTGCGCGCCCTGGGTGCCGACGTCCGCACCGTCGCCTTCGACGCCCTCGACCCCGAGTCCCACGAGGCGGCCCTCGGCAAGGTCTTCACCGAGGGCGACATCGACCTGGTGCTGCTCGCGTTCGGCATCCTCGGCGACCAGGCCCACGACGAACGCGAACCCCTGCGTGCGGTCCGGGTCGCGCAGACGAACTACACCGGAGCCGTGTCGGCGGGCCTGGTCGCGGCCCGTGCCCTGCAGACACAGGGCCACGGCTCTCTGGTGGTCCTCTCCTCCGCCGCCGGCGAACGGGCCCGCCGCGCCGACTTCATCTACGGGTCCAGCAAGGCCGGCCTCGACACGTTCGCCCAGGGCCTCGGCGACGCACTCTTCGGCACCGGCGTGCACGTCATGGTCGTACGCCCCGGCTTCGTCCGTACCCGCATGACGGCGGACCTGCCCGCGGCCCCGCTCGCCACCACCCCCGAGGCCGTGGCCACGGCCGTCGAACTGGGCCTGCGCCGCGGCTCGGAGACGGTGTGGGTGCCGGGCGCTCTGCGCCTGGTGATGTCGGCACTACGACACGCGCCGCGTGCGCTGTTCCGGAGGCTGCCCCTGTAGCGGAGCGTCAGCGACTGGCGATCCGCCCGCGCTCGACGCCCGCGTGGCCCCCCTGTGCGGGCACCACGGATCCACCGAACGTGTACTCCCGCAGCTTGCGCCACACGTCGTCGGCGCCCTGCTCGTACAGCGCGAACCCGGTGCACGGCCACTCGGCCTCGAAGCCGGCCAACTCGGCGAAGGCGCGGTCCATCGACGCCTCGTCGATGCCGTGCGCGACCGTGACGTGCGGGTGGTACGGGAACTGCAGCTCGCGTGCCACCGGACCCGAGGCGTCCCGCACCCGCTGCTGCAGCCAGGCGCAGGCCTCGGCACCCCGCGCGACACGCACATAGACGACCGGCGACAGGGGCCGGAAGGTGCCGGTCCCGCACAGCCGCATCGGGAACGGCCGGCCGGCCGCCGCGACCTGCTTGAGGTGCGCCTCGACCGCCGCCAGGTCGGCCGCGTCCACCTCGGTCGGCGGCAGCAGGGTGACATGCGTGGGGATGCCGTGCGCCGCGGCGTCACCGAAGCCCGCGCGCAGCTCCTGGAGCAGGCTGCCGTGAGGCTCCGGGACCGCGATCGACACGCCGATCGTTACGGTCCCCACGTCGTCTCCTGTCGTCGCGTGATGTCTTCCGGCCGTCTTCGCCGCCGTCGTCGTCGCGTGTGCGTCCGGGCCGTCGGCTATCGACTGTACGGCCACGGATGTCCCGTGGGCAGGCGCAGTGGAAGTGATGTGCAGCGCTCTGCCCGGTCGGACGTGTGTACGGTCGTGCGCCTCAGCGCCGGATCGTGCTTCTCAGTGCTTCGCCGGCAGGAAACCCACCCGGTCGTACGCCTGCGCAAGCGTCTCCGCGGCGACGGCGCGCGCCTTCTCCGCGCCCTTGGCGAGGATCGAGTCGAGCGTCTCGGAGTCGTCCAGGTACTGCTGGGTGCGCTCCCGGAAGGGCGTCACGAACTCGACCATGACCTCGGCGAGGTCCGTCTTGAGCGCGCCGTACATCTTGCCCTCGTAGTCCTGCTCCAGCTCGGCGACCGACTTGCCGGTGAGCGTGGAGTAGATGGTGAGGAGATTCGACACGCCAGGCTTGTTCACCGCGTCGTAGCGGATCACGGTGTCGGTGTCGGTGACGGCGCTCTTGACCTTCTTGGCCGTCGCCTTCGGCTCGTCGAGCAGGTTGATCAGGCCCTTCGGCGTGGACGCCGACTTGCTCATCTTGATCGTCGGGTCCTGAAGGTCGTAGATCTTCGCCGTCTCCTTGAGGATGTACGGCGACGGGATCACGAACGTGTCGCCGAACCGGCCGTTGAAGCGCTCGGCGAGGTCGCGGGTCAGCTCGATGTGCTGGCGCTGGTCCTCGCCGACCGGCACCTCGTTGGCCTGGTACAGCAGGATGTCCGCGACCTGCAGGACCGGGTACGTGAACAGGCCGACGGAGGCCCGCTCGGCACCCTGCTTGGCGGACTTGTCCTTGAACTGGGTCATCCGGCTGGCCTCGCCGAAGCCGGTGAGGCAGTTCATGATCCAGGCGAGCTGGGCGTGCTCGGGCACATGGCTCTGCACGAAGAGGGTGCAGCGGTCGGGGTCGAGACCGGCGGCCAGCAGCTGGGCCGCGGCCAGGCGGGTGTTCGCGCGCAGATCCGCCGGGTCCTGCGGGACCGTGATCGCGTGCAGGTCGACGACCATGTAGAAGGCGTCGTGGGACTCCTGCAGGGCCACCCACTGGCGGACGGCGCCGAGGTAGTTGCCGAGGTGGAACGAGCCGGCGGTGGGCTGGATGCCGGAGAGCACGCGGGGTCGGTCAGCGGAAGCCATGTTGCCCATTCTCTCAGAGGCTGGGGTGGGATCGGCCCCTGAGGTGGGGGGTGCTTCGGTGCGTGGGGACTGCGGACCGTAGGGGCTGGTCGCGCAGTTCCCCGCGCCCCTTAGGTTGGCTGGCCCTGAGGGCGTTGATCAGCCAAGGTCGATTTCAGGGTAGAGCGGGAACGCCGCCACCAGGTCCGTCGCCCGCTGGGCGATCTCCTGCGCGGTCTTCTCGTCCAGGACGTGGGCCGCCTTGGACGGGGCACCCGACTTGGTGGTGCCCGGCTCGGTGGTGCTGAGGACGCGGTCGATCAGGCCGGCGACCTCGTCCATCTCCGCGGTGCCGAGGCCCCGGGTGGTCAGGGCGGGGGTGCCGATGCGGATGCCGGAGGTGTACCAGGCGCCGTTCGGGTCGGCCGGGATGGCGTTGCGGTTGGTGACGATGCCGGACTCGAGCAGGGCCGCCTCGGCCTGACGGCCGGTGAGGCCGTAGGAGGTGGCCACGTCGATCAGGTTGAGGTGGTTGTCCGTACCGCCGGTGACCAGGGTGGCGCCGCGCTTCATCAGGCCCTCGGCGAGGGCGCGCGAGTTGTCGACGATGCGCTGGGCGTAGTCCTGGAAGGAGGGCTGACGGGCCTCGGCGAGGGCGACGGCCTTCGCCGCCATGACGTGCGGGAGCGGGCCGCCGAGCACCATCGGGCAGCCGCGGTCCACCTGGTCCTTCAGGGAGTCGTCGCACAGGACCATGCCGCCGCGCGGGCCGCGCAGGGACTTGTGGGTGGTCGTGGTGACGATCTGGGCGTGCGGGACCGGGTCGAAGTCGCCGGTCAGGACCTTGCCGGCGACCAGACCGGCGAAGTGGGCCATGTCGACCATCAGGGTCGCGCCGACCTCGTCGGCGATCTCGCGCATGACGCGGAAGTTCACCAGACGGGGGTACGCCGAGTAGCCCGCGACGATGATCAGCGGCTTGAACTCGCGGGCCTGGACACGCAGCGCCTCGTAGTCGATCAGGCCGGTGGCCGGGTCGGTGCCGTAGGAGCGCTGGTCGAACATCTTGCCTGAGATGTTCGGACGGAAGCCGTGGGTGAGGTGGCCGCCGGCGTCCAGGGACATGCCGAGCATGCGCTGGTTGCCGAAGGCCTGGCGGAGCTCGGCCCAGTCGGCCTCGGAGAGGTCGTTGACCTGGCGGGCGCCGGTCTTCTCCAGGAACGGGACCTCCACGCGGTCCGCGAGGACGGCCCAGAAGGCGACGAGGTTGGCGTCGATACCGGAGTGCGGCTGGACGTAGGCGTGCCGGGCACCGAAGAGCGCCTTGGCGTGCTCGGCGGCCAGGGACTCCACCGTGTCGACGTTGCGGCAGCCGGCGTAGAAGCGGCGGCCGATGGTGCCCTCGGCGTACTTGTCGCTGAACCAGTTGCCCATCGCCAGCAGGGTGGCCGGGGAGGCGTAGTTCTCGGAGGCGATCAGCTTCAGCATCTCGCGCTGGTCGGTCACCTCTTGGCCGATGGCGTCCGCGACCCGCGGCTCGACGGCACGGATCACGTCGAGGGCGGCACGGAAGGCGGTGGACTCGGTCGACAGGGGCTGCTCTGGCATGGGGACCTCCGGACGGTGTGCGTACAGCGTTCACGTTCGGCCCAGGCGCACGGCACTCTTTCCGGCTCGGGCCGCTCCCCGATGGTCGGTCCCATCCCTAGCGCGCCAGTCACGGCCCGCTGATCAGCCTACCGGGCGCGCCGGAACGGGGAGGTCCCGCGTCCACCATGCGAGCGAGGATAAGAAGGGGGTGCATCCGACTCTCTGGCCCCTTGGAGTTCCCGTGAACGCTACGGAGACGCTCATCGCCGCCGCCGACACCCACAGTGCGCACAACTACCACCCCCTGCCGGTGGTCGTCGCCACCGCGGAGGGGGCCTGGATGACGGATGTCGAGGGGCGGCGCTACCTCGACCTGCTGGCCGGGTACTCGGCGCTGAACTTCGGCCACGGCCACCCGCGGCTGGTGGAGGCTGCCAAGGCGCAGCTGGAGCGGGTGACGCTGACCTCGCGGGCGTTCCACCACGACCGGTTCGCCGCCTTCTGCACCGAGCTGGCCGCGCTGTGCGGCATGCAGATGGTGCTGCCGATGAACACCGGCGTCGAGGCGGTGGAGACCGCGGTGAAGACCGCCCGGAAATGGGGGTACCGGATCAAGGGGGTGCCCGCCGAGATGGCGAAGATCGTGGTCGCGAGCGGCAACTTCCACGGCCGTACGACGACGGTCATCAGCTTCTCGACCGACCCCGAGGCGCGGGCGGACTTCGGGCCGTACACGCCGGGCTTCCAGATCGTGCCGTACGGCGACCTGACCGCGATGCGGGCGGCGCTCACCGAGAACACGGTCGCGGTGCTGCTCGAACCGATCCAGGGCGAGTCGGGGGTGATCGTCCCGCCGGCCGGTTATCTGCCGGCGGTGCGTGAGCTGACCCGGCAGCGGGACGTGCTGTTCATCGCGGACGAGATCCAGTCCGGGCTGGGTCGGACCGGGCGGACGTTCGCGTGCGAGCACGAGGGGGTCGTACCGGATGTGTACGTGCTGGGGAAGGCGCTGGGCGGCGGGATCGTGCCGGTGTCGGCGGTGGTGTCGAGCACCGAGGTGCTCGGGGTGTTCGGGCCGGGTGAGCACGGATCGACGTTCGGCGGGAACCCCTTGGCGTGTGCGGTGGCGCTGGAGGTGATCAGGATGCTGCGGACGGGCGAGTACCAGGCACGGGCCGCCGAGCTCGGCGATCATCTGCACCGGGAGCTGGGCGCGCTGCTCGGCACCGGCAGGGTGACGGCGGTGCGCGGGCGCGGGCTGTGGGCCGGGGTGGACATCGCGCCGGGGGTCGGGACCGGCCGGCAGGTGTCCGAGCGGCTGATGGACCGGGGTGTCCTGGTGAAGGACACCCACGGTGCGACGGTCCGGATCGCGCCGCCGTTGGTGATCGGCAAGGAGGACCTGGACTGGGGGCTCGAACAGCTGGGGGCGGTGCTGGCCGGCTAGAGGATCACGTGCGGCAGGAAGCGGGCGTACTCGTCGGTGATCAGGCCCGAGGACTCGCGCAGGCCGAGGCCGGCCGGCTCGTCCCGGACGACCCAGGCGCCGAGGACGAGGTGATTGCCGTCGAAGGAGGGCAGCGGGGCGAGCTGCTGGTAGCAGCAGGGCTCGTCCCGGACGGCGGCCGGGGCGCCGGGCTCGTGGACGGTCACGCCCGCGCCCTCGCGGCCCAGCAGCGGCTTGGCGACATAGCCGGTCGACCCGGCCAGCTCGCGCGGGCCGTCCAGGTAGGCGGGCAGCAGGCTGGGGTGGCCGGGGTACAGCTCCCAGAGGATCGCCAGCAGGGCCTTGTTGCTCAGGAGCATCTTCCAGGCGGGTTCGATCCACAGGGTGCTGCCGGTGCCGCCGCCGTTGTCCAGGGTGTCCAGGACGTGCCCCGCGAAGGCGTCGGTGGTGAGCCACTCCCACGGATAGAGCTTGAAGACGCTGCGGATGAAGCGGAGCCCGTTGTCCACGAAGCGGCCGGAGAGGGTGTCCCAGCCGATCTCCTCCATGGAGATCCATTCGGTGGCGAGGCCGGCCTGTTCGGCGGTCTCCTTCAGGTAGGCGACCGTCATCAGATCCTCGCCGAGTTCGTCGGCCGAGGAGTGCGCGAAGTGCAGCGGGCTGCCCGGCGGGAGCAGCGCGGCCTGCCGGCGCCAGGCGTCGACCAGGCGATCGTGCAGCGAGTTCCACTGGTCGGCGCCGGGGAAGCGTTCCTCCATCCAGAACCACTGGGGGGAGGCGGCCTCGACCAGTGAGGTCGGGGTGTCGGCGTTGTACTCGAGGAGCTTCGCCGGGCCGGTGCCGTCGTAACGGAGGTCGAAGCGGCCGTAGACGGAGGGGAGTTCGGCGCGGCGCCGCCAGGCCTCGGTGACGGCCTCGGCGACCCGCGGGTCGGTGATGCCGAGGTCGGCGAGGCGGCCCTCGGCCACGATGTGCCCGGCGGCCGCGAGGCACATGCGGTGCAGTTCCTCGACGGCCTCCTCCAGCGCCTCGATCTCGTCCAGCGTGAAGACGTAGTAGGCGCTCTCGTCCCAGTAGGGGCGCAGCGAGCCGTCCGGGTGGCGAGTGAGGGGGTAGACGAGTCCCTGCTCCTCGACGGTCTGCTGCCAGCCGGGGCGGGGGGTGGTCGTACGGCGTTCCACGGTCCGTTTCCTCGTCAGCCGCCGGAGCTGCCGTGACCGCCGCCGAAGCCGCCGCGGTGCACGCCGCCGTGCGAGCCGCCCGAGCTCGAATGCGAGCCGGAGCCCTTGCCCGGCTTGGTGAAGGAGCCGCCGCTCACCCAGGAGCCCTGCTTCTTGCCGCCGTAGTACCAGGCGCCGTCGACGAAGGCCTTGGCGGACTTGCAGTTCTTGTCGGAGACGACCTTGTAGCCCTTGGCCAGCCGATAGCTGTCGCGGTCGACGCAGCGCTTGTCCGGGGCGGAGGAGCAGGCGGTCAGGGCGGTGGCGAGCAGGCCCATGCCGCCGAGGAGGACGGTTCCGGATCGAAGGCGTCGGCGTGCGGTATCCATGCTGGTGTCTCCCCCGTTGCTGGCCTGTTTTCGACGGTCAGCCTAGAGAACGGTAAGAGCGGCCACCGAGGCGGGTTGCTGGTTCGCCTCCCTCCGAAGCCGCTTCGTGCTCTTTGGGAGGGTGTGCGTCGCGCCATGGAGCCCGCGCAGGTCGTACCCGTGTGCCGCGGCTCACGCGGAATGAAGGACTCAGCCGTGCCGAGTCGTATTGAGCGCGTTGAGAAGAGCTGCGCCGCGCTCCGCGTCGTCGATACTGACGGCGAATTCCCCGCCCGTTCCCCGGGGGCGGATGACGAGGCATTCTCCGCTCCGCAGCATGACCGTGGTGCCGAGACCGCTGAGCCGGTAACCCCAGCCTCCGACCTGCGCGGGGGTGCGGTTCTCGGCGCGAGCCGACTCGATGTCCTCGGCCGGCCAGCGCCGGGCGGGCCAGCCGAGGGGTCCGAACGCCACTTCCAGGCCGCGCTCCGATGCACGCGCCTGCACGGTGGCGCAGCCGGCCACGGCCAGGGACGTGCACGCGAACGGAGCGAACAGCGCCCACAACGGGCCGGCGGTGGCGAGACCGCTGACCAGAGCGACGAGGGCCGCCACCGCCACCAGGCCGGCCACTGCCGCCACCAGATGGAGCCAGGGATTGGTGATGCGGGAGAACCACACCAGGCGCTGCCCGCGCGGGATCTCCAGCACCGGGCCGGAGGGCTCCTGCGTGGCGGGCGCGACGGAGGCCGCCCCGCGCGAGTTCACCAGCCATCCGACGACTCCGGCGACGACCGCCCCGGCGAGCGTCACGACGATCCATGCCGTTGGCTGGCGGGCCTGGTGCCAGTCCGCGTGATCCAGGTTCGCGCGGACGACGGACGCCTGCGCGCCGCCGAGGAGGATGCCCCCCGACAGCAGGACGGCGGCGGTCCACGCCCGCGTCGCGCTGCGCGCGGGGTCTCCGGCCCGCCGCTGGGCCACGAACACGATCGCGGTCAGGGCCAGCCAGATCAGGGCCGGGAAGAGGGATGCAGCCCACAGGGGCATGGACCCGTCCGGAGTGTCCCGCCCGGACCCCCAGTGGGTGGCCAGGCGGTCCGGCATCCGTCCATGGGCGGCCCAGGGCAGGGCGGCGATCAGCCCGGCCGTACCGACTGTCCACAGCCCGGCACTCCAGCGCGCTCCGCCCCTGGTCCTGGTGCCGTCGCTCACGGTAGCCCCCTGATCATCTCGATGAGATCGGTCCTGCTGTAGCCCAGCCGTGCCGCCTCGGTCACCAGCGCGTGCACCTGGTCCAGAAGTCCGGAGCGCTCGTCGGCGCCTTTCGCCACGGTCACGCCCCGGCCCCTGCGGAACTCCAGCAGTCCGTCGTCCCGGAGGCTGCGCAGCCCCCTGAGGACGGTGTTGACGTTGACGTCCAGCGCCTGGGAGAGGTCGCGTGCCGACGGCAGCCGGTCTCCCGGCCGGCACTCACCCTCGGCGATCGCGCGCCGGATGGCCCCTGCCACCTGCTCGTGCAGGGGGCGGGTGTCTCTGTTGTCCAAACGCAGCAACATGGTGCTACTGAAGATAGCACCATGCGTTTCATGCGGACAGGGTGCAGGGATGGCTGAGCACACACCTCCTGCAGCGATCGACAACAACCGCAGGGGCGTGAGAGCGGATGCGGAGGTCTCCGCGATTCCCCGTTCGCCTAAAGTCACTTCGTGCTCTTCGGAATGGTGTGTGCCCTGGCCGCGGCCGTCTGCTTCGGTACGGCGACGGTGTTGCAGGCGGTCGCCGCGAGGCAGGCCGGTACGGGTGGGGGCGGCGAGGCCGCGCTGTTGCTGCGGGCCCTGCGGCAGTGGCGGTACCTGGCGGGTCTTGCGCTGGACGGTCTTGGTTTCCTGTTCCAGATCGCAGCGCTGCGCTCGATTCCGATCTACGCGGTCAGCGCTGCTCTGGCGTCGAGTCTGGCGGTGACCGCGGTGGTCGCGGCGCGGCTGCTGCGGGTGCGGCTGACCGGCACGGAGTGGGGCGCGGTGGGCGTCGTCTGCGTCGGGCTCGCGATGCTGGGGCTGGCGGCCGGGCCGGAGGGGGACCGGGAGGGGTCGGACACCCTGAAGTGGGCCATGCTCGCGACGGCCGTCGGCATGCTGGTGCTCGCGCTGCTGGGCGGGCGACTGACCGGACGCATGCGGGCGCTGGTACTGGGGCTGGGGGCGGGTTTCGGATTCGGGGTCGTGGAGGTGTCGGTCCGTCTGATCGACTCGCTGCGGCCGGCCGGGCTGCTCACCAACCCGGCGGCCTACGCCCTGCTGATCGGCGGCGGCGCCGCCTTCATTCTGCTGACCTCCGCCCTGCAGCGCGGCGCGGTGACGACGGCGACGGCCGGACTGGTCATCGGCGAGACGATCGGCCCGGCGGCGGTCGGCGTGATCTGGCTCGGCGACCGGACAAGGGAGGGGTTCGCCTGGCTGGCTGTGCTGGGGTTCGCGGTGGCGGTGGCGGGGGCGCTGGCCCTGGCGCGGTTCGGCGAGGCCCCCGCCTCCGACGGTGAGGCCGTGCAGGCCGTGGGTCCGCCGCGGTGACCGCCCTGGGGGCCGCGCCCCCGGACGGGCCGGGATTCGCCGTCACGGCAACACCCTGCACAACGCCTCCAGCGCCCCCGCCCACGCACTGTCCGGCGGCGTCCCGTACCCCACCACTAGCGCGTCCAGCGGCTCGGCGAGCGCCTGCTCGTGCCGGTGGAAGGCGAGCCCGTGCAGGGCAAGGCCCTGCCAGGTCGCGGCCTGGATCACCGACTGCTCGGTGCCGGGCGGCAGCCGCAGCACGGCGTGCAGACCGGCCGCGATCCCGGTGACCCGGACCTCGGGTGCGCGGTCGGCCACGGCGGCGGCGAGGGCGTCACGGCGGCGCCGGTAGCGCAGCCGGGCGGAGCGGACATGGCGGTCGTAGGCGCCGGAGGTGAGGAACTCGGCCAGCGTCAGCTGGTCCAGCACGCCGCAGGTGTCGACACGGCCCTTGGCCTCGGCCGCCTCCTGGGCCAGGGACGGCGGCAGCACCATCCAGCCGAGGCGCAGGCCGGGGGCCAGGGACTTGCTGGCCGTGCCGAGGTAGACGACCCGGCCGGGGTCGAGGCCCTGGAGGGCGCCGACGGGCTGACGGTCGTAGCGGAACTCGCCGTCGTAGTCGTCCTCCAGGACCAGCCCGCCGGTCCGCCGCGCCCACTCCACGACAGCGGTCCGCCGGTCGGGGTGCAGGGGCATGCCCATCGGGAACTGGTGGGCGGGGGTGACGAGTACCGCGCCCTCGTCGCTCAACGCGCCCGTGTCGGTGCCCAGTTCGTCGTAGGGCAGCGCGGGTGTCGCGAGGCCCGCGCTCCTCAGCAGCCCCCAGTGGACGTCGAGCCCGTACGACTCCACCGCGACGGTCCGCACCCCGCGCGCCCCGAGCAGCGCCCCGAGGATGCGCAGGGCGTGCGAGAAGCCCGCAGTGATCAAGATCGAGTCGGGGTCGGCGCGGACGCCGCGGGCGCGGGCGAGATAGCCGGCGAGGGCGGTGCGCAGTTCGGGGCGGCCGCGCGGGTCGCCGTAGCCGAGGGCGTCGAAGGGGGCGGTGGCCAGCGCGCGGCGGGCGGCCTTGAGCCACTCGGTGCGCGGGAAGGAGGCGAGGTCGGGGCTGCCGGGGACGAGGCTGTAGGCGGGCCGGCCGGGTTCGCGGCGCCGGGGTGCGGTGCCGGCCGGCGGGACGCCCCCCGTCCCCCGCTGCCCGAAGGACGTGGGAGGTACCCCCATCGCCACCTGGGTCCCGGAGCCCTGGCGAGCGGTGAGCCAGCCCTCGGCGACCAGGTCGGCATAGGCCTCGGCGACGGTGTTGCGGGCGATCCCCAGGTCGGCGGCGAGGCTGCGGGAGGACGGCAGCCGGGTGCCGGGGGCGAGGCGGCCGGTGCGGACGGCGTCCCGCAGCGCGTCGGTCAGACCGCGGCGCAGCCCGCTGGAACCGGCCGGTTCCAGGTGCAGGTCGACTCCCAGAGTGGCCCATGAATTCGCCATGTAAATGGACCATACCCCTGGGCATCCTCGCTCCTAGGGTCGAACCATGAGCACTGCAGAGGAAACCGTCGAGTACGCCGCCGAACAGACCCCACGGCTCAACTGGGCCAAGCACGCACCCGAGGTCTACAAGGCGATGATCCGCCTGGACACGGCCGCGAAGCAGGGCATCGACCCCACGCTGTACGAGCTGGTGAAGATCCGCGCCTCGCAGCTCAACCACTGTGCGTTCTGCCTCGACATGCACACCAAGGACGCTCTCGCCGCCGGCGAGAGCGTGGAGCGGATCGTGCAGCTCAGCGCATGGGAGGAGTCGCGGCACTTCTACACCGCGAAGGAACTGGCGGCGCTGGAGCTGACCGAGGCGGTCACCGTGCTGACCGACGGCTTCGTGCCGGACGAGGTGTACGACCGGGCCGCCGCGCACTTCGAGGAGGCGGAGCTGGCCGGGCTGATCGCCGCGATCACGGTGATCAACGCGTGGAACCGGTTCGGCGTGACCACCCGGATGACCCCGGGCCACTACCGGCCGGGGCAGTACAAGTGAGCCGTACCCAGCTGCTGGACCGCGAGGTCGGCCTGGCCATGTCGGCGCTGAGCGCGGCCGCGAAGAGGGGGCTCGGCGATCCGGTCCTCGCCGAGCTGGTCATGATCCGTGCCTCGCAGCTCAACCACTGCGCGTTCTGCCTCGACATGCATCTCCGGCTGGCCCGTGGGAACGGCGAGCCGGAGGAGCGCATCCAGTTGCTGAACGCCTGGGAGGAGGCCGAGGACCGGTACAGCGAGCGGGAACGGGCCGCGCTGGCGCTGACCGAGGCGGTCACCGTGCTGACCGACGGCTTCGTGCCGGACGAGGTGTACGACACCGCCGCCAAGCACTTCGACGAGGCCGAACTCGCCCACCTCGTCGGCCTGATCACCGTCATCAACGGCTGGAACCGTCTCATGGTCAGCCGCCGTGTTCCGCCAGGGGGTTACCAGCCATGAGCAAGGTGGACGAGTTCCGCGCCCTGCACCGCAGGCGCGCCCAGGGCGATCCGCTGATCCTGCCCGGCCCCTGGGACGCGGCGAGCGCCCGGGTGTGCGTCGAGGCCGGGTTCCCGGCGCTGGCCACGCCGAGCGCCGGGGTGGCCGCCTCCCTCGGGTACGAGGACGGGGCTACCCCGGCCGACGAGATGTTCGCGGCGGTGGCCCGGATCGTGCGGGCGGTGGACGTGCCGGTCTCGGCGGACGTCGAGGGCGGGTACGGGCTCGCGCCGAAGGAGCTGGTCGAGCGGCTGCTGGAGGCGGGTGCCGTGGGCTGCAACCTCGAGGACTCCGCCGGGGGTGTCCTCAAGGACCCGCACGAGCAGGCCGAGTACCTCGCCGAGGTCCGCTCGGCCGCCGCCGACCGGCTCTTCGTCAACGCCCGCGTCGACACGTTCCTCCACGGCGACGGAAACCCCGAACGGGCCATCGAGCGGGCCGCGTCCTACGTGGCCGCGGGCGCGGACTGCGTGTATCCGATCCTCGCTCCGGCGGACGTGCTGCCCCTGCTGCGGGCCGGCATCCAGGGCCCGCTCAACATGATGGCCCGGCCGGACGGCGAGGGCCCCGCGCCCGCCGTGCTCGGCGAACTCGGGGCCACCCGCATCACGTTCGGAGCGGGCCTCCAGCGGCGCGCCGCCCGGGCGTTCCGCGAGATCGCCGACGGCATCGCGTAGCAGGGCGGGTCAGGGCAGCCACTTCTTCCACACGGAGGGGTGGCTGTCCACCCACTTCTTCGCCGCCTCCGCGGGCGAGAGCTTCTGGTCGGCGATCATCAGGGAGACCTGGTTCTGGTCCTCGGTGGTCCACCGGAACTTCTTCAGGAAGGCCGCCGCCTGCCCGCCGGACCTGGCGAAGTCCGCGTTGAGGTACTTCTGCAGCGGGGTGTGCGGGTAGGCGCAGGCGACCTTGGCCGCGTCCGCGTCGCAGCCCTCCTTGTACGGCGGCAGCTTCACCTCCGTCATGGGGACCTTCCTGAAAAGCCACTGGGGCGAGTACCAGTAGGTCAGGAAGGGCTTCTTGTCCTTGGCGAACTGCTTCATCTGGGTGATCTGGGCCGCCTCGGACCCGGCGAAGACGACCTGGTAGTCCAGCTTCAGGTTGTTCACCAGGGCCTTGTCGTTGGTGACGTAGGACGGGGAGCCGTCCATCAGCTGGCCCTTGCCGCCGCTCTCCGCGGTGCGGAAGAGCGGGGCGTACTTGTTCAGGTTCTTCCAGTCGGTGATGTCCGGGTGCTGCCGGGCCAGGTACGTCGGGACGTACCAGCCGATGTGCCCGGTCACCCCGAGGTCGCCGCCACGGGCGATCGTCCTCTTGTCGGTGACGTACCGCTTCTCCTGGTCCGGGTGGCCCCAGTCCTCCAGGATGGCGTCGACCCGGCCCTGGCTGAGCGCGTCCCACGCGGGCACCTCGTCCACCTGGACGGTGTCGACGCGGTAGCCCAGCTTGTGTTCGAGGAGGTACTGGGCGACGGCCACGTTGGACTGCGCGCCCACCCAGGACTGCACGGACAGGGTGACCGTCTTCGCGCCCCGGGCGTTCGCGAACGGCGACGCCTGCTTGGTCATGTCGGCGGCGCCGCAGCCGGTGGTCAGTCCGAGGACGGCGACAGCGACAGGGACACCGACGGGGACAGTCGTACGGAATCGCATGTCACGCTCCCTTCTTCGCGCGGCGTTCGGTCGGCTGGGTCACCCGGTCGAGCATCAGGCCCAGGCAGACGATGGCCGCGCCGGCGACCAGGCCGGTCGACAGGTCGCCCTGGGCGAGGCCGAAGGCGACGTCGTAGCCGAGGGCGCCACCGCCGACCAGGCCGCCGATGATGACGACGGCGAGGACCAGGACCACGCCCTGGTTGGCGGCGAGCAGCAACGACCGACGGGCGAGCGGGAGCTGGATCTGCCACAGCTGCTGGCGGCCGGTCGCGCCGAGCGAGCGCGCCGACTCCAGCGCTGCCGGGTCGACCTGGCGAAGCCCCTGAGCGGTGATCCGGACGACGGCCGGGAGGGCGTACACGACGGCCGCGGCGACGGCGGGCGCGCGGCCTACGCCGAACAGGGCGACGACCGGGATCAGGTACACGAACTGCGGCATGGTCTGGAAGACGTCCAGGACCGGGCGCAGCGCCCGTTCGACGCGGTCGCTGCGGGCGGCGGCGATACCGGTGGCGAAGCCGAGGACGAGGGTGACGGAGACGGCGGCGAGCACCTGCGACAGGGTGTCGAGCGAGGGCTCCCACACCCCGAGCACGCCGATCGCGGCCATCGCCAGGACGGCGGTAAGCGCGGTGCGCCAGGTGCCGATCAGCCAGGACAGCGCGGCGACCAGGAGCAGCACGGCCCACCAGGGCAGCCACTGCAGGCCGCTGCGGACGGGGTCCAGGATCCAGGTGGTGAAGTGGCCGGCCCAGTCGGCGGTGCCGCCGACCACCGGGACGCCGGAGTAGAGGTGGGCGGTCATCCAGTCGACGGCGCGGTTGACCGGTTCGGCGATGTCCAGGCTCCAGGAGCCGGGCCAGTCGAGTGCGCCGAGGAGGCGGGCGGCCAGGGCCACGGTCACGGTGACGGCCAGGGCGTACGGCAGGCCGCTGGCACGGGGCCGGGGGCTGCCGTCCCCCGCGGCTCCCGCGGCGGCGGTGACGCGGTCCAGGACGACCGCCAGCAGCACGATCGGGATGCCGGCCGCGAGGGCCGCGCCCACGTCGACTGAGGCGAGGGCCTGGTAGACGCGGTCGCCGAGGCCGCCGGCGCCGATGACGGAGGCGATGACGGCCATGGACAGCGCCATCATGATCGTCTGGTTCAGACCGAGCAGGAGTTCCTTGCGGGCCAGCGGGATACGGGCGGTCAGCAGCCGCTGGCGGGCGGTGGCGCCGAGCGACTCCACGGCTTCCAGGACTTCGGGGTCGGCACCGCGCAGGCCCAGCGCGGTGAGGCGGGCCATCGGCGGGGCGGCGTAGACGACGGTGGCGAGGACGGCCGCGGGGACGCCGATGCCGAAGACCAGGACGACGGGGAGGAGGTACGCGAACGCCGGGAGCACCTGCATGGTGTCCAGGACGGGGCGCAGGGCGCGGTCCAGGCGGTCGGAGAGGCCGGCGGCGAGGCCGAGCAGGGCACCCACCGCCACGGAGGCGAGGACGGCGACCACCATCAGCGCGAGGGTCTGCATGGTGGGCACCCACATGCCGAGCGCGCCGCAGGCCAGGAACGCGACCGCCGTGCCGGCGGCCAGGCGGACACCGCCGAGGCGCCAGGCCACGAGGGCGCCGAACGCGGTGACGCCCGCCCAGCCCGCGGCGAGCAGGGTGAGGTAGACGGCGCGTACGGCCAGTACGACGGCGTTGCTGATGTAGCCGAAGAAGTAGAGGAACAGGGGGTGGCTGTCCCGGTTGTCGATCACCCAGTTGCTGGCACCGGCCAGGGGCTTGGAGAGGTCGACGGTGAGCGCGTGCGGCCAGGCGTTGCTTCCCCAGTGGCTGTTGGCCAGGGGTACGAGGATCGCGGCGATCGCGGCCAGGGCGAGGAGCTTGGCCGCGGCACGGTTTCTCAGGAAGCCCGGGATCGCCGTGCCGGCGGTCGGGACGGTGAGCGTTGCCATCAGACGTCCTCCGGGCTGGTACGGGGCGCGGGCGGGGTCGCCGGCCGGCGCTTGCCGGGCGCCGGCTTCCCCGGAACGGGCGCCGCCCCGACGACACCACTGCCCACAGCCGCGTCGGCGTTGCTGCCCGCGGCCACCGCGGCATCGGCGTCCACGCGACCGCCGGCGGCCACCCCGGCATCGGCGTCCACGACCGCGTCCGTACGACCGCCCGCCGCTTCCGCAGCATCCCCGGCCTCGGCCACGTCGGCACGACCGGCGCCGGCGACCGCGGCATCACCGTCCACGGCTGCGTCGAGGGTGCTGCCCGCGGCCACCGCGGTATCGGCGTCCGCGGTCACGCCGGCCACCACGTCCAGCAGCTGCTCGGGGCCGACGACCCCGACGCACTTGCCCTCGTCCATCACCCGGGCCGGTGCGCCCGAGCGGGCCACTGCCTCGATGGCCTCGGCGACCGGGGCGTCGGGGCCGACCGCGGGGCCGGTCCCGGCCTCCTGCGGGTGCGCGGGGCGCATGGCCGTGCGGCAGGTCACGACCTGCTCACGCGGCACGTCGCGGACGAACTCGCGGACGTAGTCGTCGGCCGGGGAGGAGACGATCTCCTCCGGGGTGCCGAGCTGGACCACGCGGCCGTCGCGCATCAGGGCGATGCGGTCGCCGAGCCTGAGCGCCTCGCTGAGGTCGTGGGTGATGAAGACCATCGTGCGGCCCTCCTCGCGGTGCAGCCGGGCCACCTCGTCCTGCATGTCGCGGCGGATGAGGGGGTCCAGGGCGCTGAAGGGCTCGTCGAACAGCAGCACCTCGGGGTCGACGGCGAGCGCGCGGGCGAGACCGACGCGCTGGCGCTGGCCGCCGGAGAGCTGGCCTGGGCGGCGCTTCTCCATGCCCTCCAGGCCGACCTTGGTGACGAACTCGGCGGCCCGCTCACGTCGTTCGGACCTTCCGACGCCCTGGATCTCCAGGCCGTAGGCCACGTTGTCCAGGACCGTGCGGTGCGGGAGCAGCCCGAAGTGCTGGAAGACCATCGCGGCGCGGTGCCGGCGCAGTTCGCGCAGGCGGGCCTTGTCCATGGCGCGCACGTCCTCGCCGTCGATGGCGATGGTGCCGGCCGTCGGCTCGATCAGCCGGGTCAGGCAGCGCACCAGGGTGGACTTGCCGGAGCCGGACAGACCCATGACGACGAAGACCTCGCCCTTGCGCACGTCGAAGGAGACGTCGCGGACGGCGGCCGTGCAGCCGGTGCGCGAGCGCAGGTCGGCGGGGGCCAGCGTGCTGAGTTCCGGGTCTGCCGGGACGCGGTCGGCCTTGGGTCCGAAGACCTTCCAGAGGCCGTTGACCGAGAACACGGGCGACTGAGTGGTCGTACTCATCACGCACCACCTCCGATCAGGTCGACGGCCCTCTCCCCGACCATGAGCACCCCGATCATCGGGTTGACGGCGGTCATGGTCGGGAAGACGGAGGCGTCGGCTATGCGGATGCCGTCGAGGCCGCGGATCCGCAGCTCGGGGTCCACCACGGCGAGTTCGTCGTCGACGGCGCCCATCCTGCAGGTGCCGGCGGGGTGGTACACGGTGTGGGCGGCCTTGCGGGCGTACTCGCTCAGCCCGGCGTCGTCCACGATCTCCGGGCCCGGGCAGACCTCGCGCTTGAGCCAGCCGGCGAGCGGCTCGGCCTTGGCGATCTCGCGGGCGATGCGGATGCCGTCGACCAGGGTCCGGGCGTCGTAGTCGTCCTCGTCGGTGAAGTACCGGAAGTCCAGGGCCGGCTTCACGGACGGGTCGGCGCTGGTCAGGTACAGGCGGCCGCGGCTCTTCGGCTTGGGGATGTTGGGGGTCATCGAGACGCCGTACTGCGGGCGCTCGTAGCCGAGGCGTTCCGGGTTGTCCGTGAACGGGACCTGGTAGAAGTGGAACATCAGGTCCGGGCCCGTGTGTGCGGGGTCCCGGCGCACGAACAGCCCCGCGTCGGAGTCCATCGCGGAGTTCTCCGGGATCGGTCCGTGGGTCTCCCAGACGATGACCGACTCGGGGTGGTCGAGCAGGTTCTCGCCGACGCCCGGCAGGTCGAGCACGACGGGGATGCCGAGCGCCTCCAGGTCCTCGCGGGGGCCGATGCCCGAGTGCATCAGCAGGCGGGGCGAGTCGACGGCGCCCGCGCACAGCAGGACCTCGTGCCGGGCCCGGATCAGCAGCTCCTGGCCGTCCTCGGTGCGCACGTGGACGCCCTCGGCGCGGGTGCCGTTCAGCTCCAGCTTGTGCGCCCAGGTCTCCAGGAAGATACGGAGGTTGGGGCGCTCGTCCAGCACCGGGTGCAGGTACGCCACCGAGGCGGAGGAGCGCTTGTTGTCCTCGGGGTGGTAGGCGAGGTCGAAGAAGCCGGCGCCCTCGGTGAACGGCTTCTTGTTGAAGCCCTCGACGAGGGGCACGTCGAGCGCCGCCCGGGCGGCGTCCACGAAGTCGCGGGCGATGGCGTTCCGGTCCTTCTCGTCCACGGTGACGATGTTGTTGAGGAGGCGGGCGTAGTAGGCCTCCATGGGGACTGCGCCCCAGCCCTTGGCGCCGGCCGCCTCCCACTCGTCCCAGTCGGACGGGAGCGGCTTGAAGGAGATCAGGGTGTTGTGGGAGGAGCAGCCGCCGAGGACGCGGGCCCGGCTGTGCCGGATGTGGGAGTTGCCGCGGGGCTGTTCGGTGATCGGGTAGTCGTAGTCGAGGTCGCCGCCGAGCAGGCCCATCCAGCGGCGCAGGGTCAGCACGTCGTCGCGGCCGACGTCGCTGGGGCCGCCCTCGATGACGGCGACGGTGACGTCGGGGTTCTCGGTGAGGCGGGAGGCGATGACCGAGCCCGCGGTGCCGCCGCCGATGACGACGTAGTCGTAGAGGTGAGGGGTGTGGGACATGGGGTGTTACTCCAGAAGACTTGCTGTGTAAGGCAGTCGGGGGATCAGCCGGCGAACCAGCGCACCGGCTTCGGCGCGAGGTTCTGGTAGACGTGCTTGGTCTCGCGGTACTCGGCGAGCCCGGCGGGGCCCAGCTCGCGGCCGACGCCGCTCTTTCCGAAGCCGCCCCACTCCGCCTGCGGGAGGTAGGGGTGGAAGTCGTTGATCCAGACGGTGCCGTGACGCAGCCGGCCTGCGACGCGGCGGGCGCGTCCGGCGTCGGCGGTCCAGACGGCGCCCGCGAGGCCGTACTCGGTGTCGTTGGCGAGGGCGACCGCCTCGTCCTCGGTGCGGAAGGTCTCGACGGTGAGGACCGGGCCGAAGACCTCCTCGCGCACGACCTTCATCTCCCGGTGGCACCGGTCGAGGACCGTCGGCTCGTAGAAGTAGCCGGTGGCGGGCCGATCGGCGGACGGTTCGGGACGCCTGCCGCCCGAGCGCAGCACCGCGCCCTCCTGAAGTGCCGACTGCACGTAGGCCTCGACCTTGGCGCGCTGCTGCTCGGAGACCAGCGGTCCGCACTCGGCGCCCTCGGCAGTGCCCCGGCCGAGACGGATCAGGGCGGCCCGCCGGGCGAGTTCGGCGACGAAGCGCTCACGCACGCTCTCCTCGACGATCAGCCGGGCACCGGCCGAGCAGACCTGGCCGCTGTGGATGAAGGCGGCGTTGAGGGCCTGGTCGACGGCGGTGTCGAAGCCTTCGTCGGTGGCGCAGGCGTCGGCGAAGACCACGTTGGGGTTCTTGCCGCCGAGTTCGAGGGCGACCTTCTTGACGGTCGGGGCGGCCGCCTGGGCGACCTTGGTGCCGCTGACCAGGCCGCCGGTGAAGGAGACCAGGTCGACGTCGGGGTGCTCGGCGAGACGGGCGCCGACGGTGTGGCCGGGTCCGGTGACCAGGTTGGCGACTCCGGCGGGCAGACCGGCCTCGGTCAGCAGGTCGATCAGCGCGACGGTCGTCATCGGGGTGATCTCGCTGGGCTTGATCACGAAGGTGTTGCCGGCGGCGAGCGCCGGGGCGATCTTCCAACTGGCCTGGAGCAGCGGGTAGTTCCAGGGGGTGATGAGCGCGCACACACCGACGGGCTCGTGCACGACGACGCTGTGGATGTCGGGGGAGCCCGCGTCGACGACCCGGCCGGGGGCCTCGCCGGCGACCAGGTCCGCGAAGTAACGGAAGGCGTCGGCGACACAGTCGATGTCGATGCGGCCCTCTTCGGCGGTCTTGCCCGCGTCCCTGCTCTCCAGCAGGCCGAGTTCCTCGCGGTCGCGCACGAGGAGGTCGGCGACGCGGCGCAGCAGGGCGGCGCGCTCGCCGACGGGAGCGTGCGGCCAGGGGCCGTGGTCGAACGCCTGCCGGGCGGCCGCCACCGCGCGCTCCGCGTCCTTCTCGTCGCCCTCCGCGACCACGGCGAACGGCCGGGCGTCCGCGGGGTCGAGGATCTCGCGCGTCGCTCCGGAGACGGCTTCCAGCCACTCGCCGCCCGCGTGGATGGTCGCCGGGACCTGTCGTTCCGTTCTGTCCGCCATGATCGGTATTGCCTTCCGTTCCTGTTCAGTCCCCCTGTGTCACAGTCGTGTCACAGTCGGGGACCGTGGCCACCTGCCCCGCACCTCCGATCGCATGCGCAATCGGCGACCGAAAGTGCGCCGCGTCACTGAAAATGCGGCCGAAAACGGACAAAAGTAGGCTGAGCGGAGCGGCTTGGGGTGATCACGGAGGTGCCGCGATGGCCGGAGGACCGCTGGCCTGTGCGGCGGCGAGCGTGACCCTGTTCCTCTCCCCCGCCCTGGTGACGGCGGCCGCGGCGGACGACACCGGCGGTCCGAGCGCCCGTGAGCTCGCCCGGGAGGCGCAGGACCACCTGCTCCACACCCGGTCGCTCCACATGACGTGGACGGACCGGGCGGCGGCCGCGAAGAAGGGGGACGTGGCGTGGATGGACCTGTCCCTGGACCGGGACGGCAACTGCGTCGGCATCGTGCGCATGGGTGCGCACGGCGGCAGCATCCAGATCGTCGAACGGGACGACGAGGTGTGGCTGAAGGGCGACAGCACGTACTGGAAGGCCGAGCTTCCGGGCGGCGAGGGCACCGCGGCGGCCGAACTCCTCAAGGACCGCTACATCCACGGCACCACGCACGACAGCGCGCTCGAGGAGTGGGCGGGCCTCTGCGACCTGGACGCCTTCCAGCGGAAGCTGACACCCGACTCGTCGCACAGGAAGCCGCTGACGCGCGGGGACAGGACCACGGTCGAGGGCATACCGGTGATCCCGCTGAAGGGCACGGAGGGCGGCAGCCGGGTCACTCTCTACGTCACGGCGGACTCACCGCACGTGCTGGTCGAGGGCACCCGGAAGGGCGACGGCATCGACCTGACGATGACGTTCTCGGACTACGGCGAGCCCGTGCCGTCCGCCACCCCGTCCGCGAAGGAGTCGGTGGACGTGTCCCGACTGAGTCCTTTGACTAAAGTCAAAGAATGACCGAGCCAGTGTCGGCGGAGCAGGTCGCGGCCCTCCGCCGTTTCAACCGTTACTTCACGCGCCGCATCGGCGCCCTGGACGACCACTACCTGGGGCAGGACCGCCCCCTCGGAGAGGCCCGGCTGCTGTTCGAGGTCGGGGAGGGCACCTCCCTGCGCGAGCTGCGGAACCGGCTCGGGCTGGACGCCGGCTACCTCAGCCGCATGGCGAAGGCGCTGGAGGGCCAGGGCATGGTCCGGGTCGAGGCGGCCCCGCACGACAGCCGGCTGCGGATGATCGAGCCGACGGCGGCCGGCCGCGCCGAGATCGGCGAGCAGAACCGGCGCGCCGACGCCCTCGCCGCCGGACTCCTCGACGGACTCGCCCCGGACCAGCGGGCCGAGCTGACCGCCGCGATGGCGATCGTGCAGCGCCTGCTGCGGCTGGCGGCGATCACGGTGCGGACCGTCGACGGCGCCTCGGCCGTGGCCCGGGGCTGCCTGACGGCGTACGCGGCCGACATCGACGCCCGCTTCCCGGAGGGCTTCGACAGCGCCGCCCTGGTCCGCCCCGAGGAGGTGACGGGGGACGCCGGAGCCTTCCTGGTCGCGTACGAGGAGGAGCGTCCGGTGGGCTGCGGGGCGCTCAGGCGACTGGAACCGGGGGTGGGCGAGATCCGGCACGTGTGGGTGCACCCCGAGGCCCGGCGGCTGGGCCTGGCCCGGCGGCTGCTCGACGGACTGGAGCGGGAGGCACGGGCGCGCGGCCTGGACGTCGTACGGCTGGACACCCATGTCGTGCTCACCGAGGCACAGGCGATGTACCGGGCCTGCGGCTACACCGAGATCCCGCGCTACGACGACAACGTGTACGCCGGCCACTGGTTCGAGAAGCGGCTAGTCGCCACCGGCTGACTGCCGCATCAGCTCCCTCACGCAGTCGCGCAGCCAGGCGTGGGCCGGGTCGGCGTCGTGGCGGGGGTGCCAGGCCAGTCCCACCGGGAGCGGCGGGAGGGCGAGCGGCACCTCGAAGGTGACCAGGCCGAGGGCGGCGGCGGGCGGGCACCCCCAGGAGCTGACCAACCCGACCAGGTCGGTCTCGCGCAGCACGAAGAGCGAGGACGGGAAGGTGCCGACGGTGCCCACCACCCGGCGTTCCAGGCCGAGTTCGGCCAGCGCCTCGTCCACCGGCCCGTGCAGCCTGCCGCGCCGGGAGACGCCCAGGTGATCGGCCTCGGTGGCGAACCGCTCCGGCGTCAACTCGCCGGTGAGCAGCGGGTGTCCGGCCCGTACGACACCCAGCATGCGTTCCTCGTACACCGTCTCGACATGGACCTCGGGCGCGGTCGCGTCGATCACGCCGACCTCCAGATCGGCGGTGCCCTGGCGCAGGACCGGGGCGTCCACGTGACTCTCGGACAGGAAACGGAGGCGGATGCCGGGCGCCTCCTGGGCGGCACGCGCGAACAGGGTGGCGCCGTGGCAGGCGGCGATCGCGTCGTGGCCGATGATCGTGAAGGTGCGGGTGACCGTGCGCAGGTCGGAGTCCCGGCCGCGCCGGAACAGCGCACGGGCCCGCTCCACCACGGCGCTCACCTCGGCCCGTACGGCCAGTGCGTGCGGTGTCGGCACCATCCGGCGCCCGGCCCGCACGAGGACCGGGTCGCCGAGGGCCTTGCGGATCCGGCCGAGGGTGCGGCTCATCGCCGGTTCGGACAGGTGCAGCCGGCGGGCGGCGCCCTGCACGCTCTGCTCCTCCAGCAGCACGTCCAGCGCGAGGAGCAGGTTCAGGTCCAGGTCCGTGGATTGCGTCATGCGCAAGCATCCCTTGCAAAGGTTGCACTGGAAAGCAGGTCAGGAGCGACCCTACGGTGGCAGGGCATCCCGCACCAACCACCTAGCTCCCGGGAGGAGCCGTGCCCACGCACGCCCTGAAACGCCCCGCCCTGCTGGCGCTGTGCGCCTGCGTCCTGGTCGCGCAGAGCATGGTCGCCGCCATCAACCTCCTGATACCGCAACTGAGTTCGTCCGCCCTGCACCCCTCGCACAGCGAGATCCTGTGGACGGTCGACGCGTACGTCATCGTCTTCGCCGGGCTCCTCGTCCCGGCCGGAGCGCTCGGTGACCGGTACGGCCGCAAGGGCGCACTGCTCGCCGGGCTCGGCCTGTTCGCGGCGGGCGCAGCCGCCAGCGCGCTGGCGGCCGGCCCGGCCGCGCTGATCGCGGGGCGGGGCCTGTCCGGCGCCGGTGCGGCCCTGATCACCCCGGCCACCCTGTCGATCCTGATGCAGCTGTCCGCGCCCGAGCACCGGGCCCGCTCGATGGCCGCCTGGACCCTGTCGCTCGGCCTGGGCGGCGCGGCGGGCAACCTGGGCGGCGGCCTGGTCGGCCAGTTCCTGTCCTGGCGTGCCCTGTTCGCGGTCATGGTCCCGCTCGCCGCGGTGCTCGCCGCCGCCGTCGCCGTCACCACCCCGCGCACCGCCCGCTCCACCGGCAGCAACCCCGCCCCTTCCCCAAGCGCTCAACTTCGTTCGAGCAGGGGAGGCCCCTATGGCACCCTGCTGCTCACCGCGGGACTGGTCGCGGTCCTGTTCGGCATCATCGAGGGGCCGAGCTACGGCTGGACGTCCGCCCGCATCCTCGGCGCCTTCGCCGCGGGCGCCGCGCTGATCACCGCGTTCACCCTGCACGCCCTGCGCTCGGCGGCCCCGCTGTTCGACCCGCGGGTCTTCTCCTCGTCCCGCCTGCGCGCCGCCACCCTCGGCACGGCCACCGGATTCTTCGGCCTGTTCGCCCTCTTCTTCGTCAACTCGCAGTACCTGCAGGACGTGAAGGGCTTCGGAGCGGCCCTCACCGGCGTCGCGATCCTGCCGCTGCCCGTCGGGATGGCGGTCGCCCAGCGGCTGGCCGCCCGCTGGGCGGGCCACCCCCGGGCGCTCATCGGCACCGGCCTCACCCTCATCGGCCTGGGCCTGCTCGGCGTCTCCACGGCCGACGCGCACACCTCCTACTGGGCGTACAGCGGCTGGCTGCTGGTCGTCGCGGCCGGCACCGGTCTGTCCATGCCCGCCCTGACCCTCGGCGTCGTCACCTCGCTCCCCGCCCACCAGGCGGGTCTCGGCTCGGGCCTCGGCACCACCGCCCGCGAGACCGGCGCCGCCCTCGGCGTCGCCGTCACCGGGACCGTCCTGTCCGCCCACCCCGACCTCATCCACGGCATGGGCCCGGCCCTGCGCACGGTGGCCGTGGTGGTCCTGGCGGCAACGGCCCTGGTCACCACGGCCTACGGCACCGGCACCGGCACCGGTCCTGCTCCGAAGAGCACCCCGGACCGGGAGCCGGCGCTGCCCCGCAGCTCCTGAGGGACGGCGGGACGGCATGCCGGGCCGCCCCCTACCCGCAAGATGCCCCCGCCGGGCAGAACGAAGCCAGCGCGGTCGTGAGCGGAGCGCGCACGCGGGCGTCGGGCAGGTGTTCCGGGCCGCTGGAGCGGATCGCGTACAACGTGCCGCCGGGCGTGCGGAAGCGGTGGTCGACGACGCGTCGGGCACCCTTGTCCGGGTCGTCGTAGCGGTACGACAGCTCGGCCCAGGTGTCCGAGGAGCTGCGGGCGAGGGCCTGGTAGCCGGGCTCGTGGGAGTAGCCGTAGCCCGGGTCGTTCTCGGCGAGGTCCAGGGACTCGGTGACGGTGGACTCGGCCAGCTCGAAGATCTGCAACTGGCGGCCGTCGGACGGGGAGTCGTAGAACACCACGGTCGCCTTCTCCCCCTGCTTCTGCCGCCGGGTCCAGCCCTCGGGGACTGCGAGGGTGTAGCCGACGGGGTCGTGGACGAGGCGGTAGCCGGCGGGGAGCCGGCGCGATGCGGGCGGCGGCGTCGAGGCCGGTGTCCGCGGCGTCGTGGAGGGCGAGGCGGAGACGGTGACGCCGGTGGCCGGAGCGGAGGCCGCCGGGGTGCCGCTGCCGGCGCGGTCCCGCCCGAGGTACCAGACGCCGAAGCCGGAGCCGGCCCCGACCAGCACCATGGCGACGACCAGGGCGGCCAGCCGGCCGCCGTGCACACGGCGAGGCGCGGGGGCGTACGGCGGCGAAGGGACCGGGCCTCCGGGGTGGGCGGGGGCGGCGGTCCAGGGCTGCGGCGGTAACGGCGGCACCTGGGCCGGGCCGGTCTGCGCGGACGTCCGGGCAAAGGGCGGCGGGAGCGCGGCCGACTGGGTCTGGGCCGAAGCCCACGGCGGGGCCGGCGGCTCGTCGGCGGTCCAGGCCGCCCGGCCTCTCTCCTCGCCGGGCCCCCGCTCGGCCCGGGGCCCGTGCTCCGGACCGGAACCCTCCGCGCCGTAACCCTCCGGGCCGTTCCATCCGTTCCAGCCGCTCATCACGAACCCCCCGAATCACCCTTCCCTGTTCTGCTTTTGACAGTAACGGCGAAAACGGGCGCGGGCCCCGCTCCGGACGAAACCGGAACAGGGCCCGCACAGGCTCGCGGCGAATCCGCCGGAGGCAGCCTCAGATGAGACCCAGGGAGCGAACCGCGTCGCGCTCCTCCGCGAGCTCCTTGACGGAGGCGTCGATGCGGGCGCGGGAGAACTCGTTGATGTCCAGGCCCTGGACGATCTCGTACTTGCCGTCCTTGGCGGTGACCGGGAAGGAGGAGATCAGGCCCTCCGGGACGCCGTAGGAGCCGTCCGACGGGATGCCCATGGAGGTCCAGTCGCCCTCGGCGGTGCCGTTGACCCACGTGTACACGTGGTCGATGGCGGCGTTGGCGGCGGAGGCGGCGGAGGACGCGCCACGGGCCTCGATGATCGCGGCGCCGCGCTTGGCGACGGTCGGGATGAAGTCCTCGGCCAGCCACTTCTCGTCGCCGACGACCTCGGCGGCGTTCTTGCCGGCGACCGTGGCGTGGAAGATGTCCGGGTACTGCGTGGCGGAGTGGTTGCCCCAGATGGTCAGGCGCTTGATGTCGGCGACCGTCGAGCCCGTCTTCTTCGCGAGCTGGGTCAGCGCGCGGTTGTGGTCGAGGCGGGTCATCGCGGTGAAGCGCTCGGCCGGGACGTCCGGGGCGGCGGCCTGCGCGATGAGCGCGTTGGTGTTGGCCGGGTTGCCGACGACCAGGACCTTGATGTCGTCCGCGGCGTGGTCGTTGATGGCCTTGCCCTGCGGCTTGAAGATGCCGCCGTTGGCCTCCAGCAGGTCACCGCGCTCCATGCCCTTGGTGCGCGGGCGGGCGCCGACCAGAAGGGCTACGTTGGCGCCGTCGAAGGCGACGTTCGGGTCGTCCGAGATGTCGATGCCCTGCAGGAGCGGGAACGCGCAGTCGTCCAGCTCCATGGCCGTGCCCTCGGCGGCCTTGAGCGCCGGGGTGATCTCCAGCAGGCGCAGCTTGACCGGCACGTCCGCGCCGAGCAGCTGGCCGGAGGCGATGCGGAAGAGCAGGGCGTAACCGATCTGGCCGGCCGCGCCGGTGACGGTGACGTTCACGGGAGTGCGGGTCATGGCGTTCTCCGTATGACAGCTGGCGGTGGGGCGTCACTGCCCCGGCGGATGATCGATCTCTTGGCGTCAAGAGAATCCAGCGGTCAGGCTATCGCGCATCCGGCATGCGAGACGTCCGGGGCCGTGTGGCTCAGCCCACAAGTCGGACTCGTCATTCAGGAAGGGGCGGCCGCCCGTCCGGGAGAGGGAGGAGGGCGGCCGCTGTGGGGGTACCGGATGACCGGACTCCCGTGGGGGTACCGTTCGCGTTCCCAGGATCCGGCGGCCCATGCGTCCGTCTCCGGAATTCCACCCGAATTGGTTGGCCCCGCACGTGGGGTGACCGCCGGACGGGCCCTCGCGCCCCGCCCGGCGGGCCCGTCCGTCCTACTTCGTGCACCCCTGACGCCCGGAGGCGAGGATCGCGCAGGCCTTGGCCTCGGCCGCGTCCTTCACGGCGACCATCGGCGTGTAGGCGATGGCGTCGCCGACGGCGGTGATGTCACCCGTCTGGCGGAGCTTGCCCGCGGAGACCTGGACCTGGTCGCCCTGGGTGGCGCCGGTGATCCGGCCCCAGGCGGCGCCACAGGTCCTGCTGTAGCGGACCTCGAGGGTGGTGGTGCCGACGGTGGCGGTCTTGGCGGTGGTCACCAGGTCACCGCTGCAGCCCATCGCCTCCGCGTCCTTGCCGTTGCAGGCGGCGCCACTGCACTTGACCCCGGCGGGCAGGCCGGCCTTGCTGCTGGCCGTCGGGGACGGCGACTTGGCGGCTCGCTCGTGCTTGGCGCCGTTGCCCGGCTTGGTGAAGAAGTAGACGGCCGCGAAGACGACGAGGACACCGACGACGCCCGCGAGGAACATCGTCAGCCGCCCCTTGCGCCCAGCCCCCTTGCCGGCGGCGCCACCGCCGGGCCGTGCCCCCTGCGGCTGCCCGTCGTACGGGTTCGGGGGGCCCGGGTTCCGGCCCGGGCCGTCCGGCGAGGCGGCGGGACGCGCACCGGAACCGGAACCGGCATCGGCATCGGCATCGGCATCGGCACCGGCATTGGTCGCGGCGGTGGGCCGACGGCTCGCCTTCGACGGACCCTCATATCCCGCCAGTCCCCAGGAGTTGACCTCACGGGCCGCACCACGGTCCGCGTTCTCCCACCCGTCGGCGTCCGACGCCGTCGGCTGCGGCGGGATCGTCGGCGAGACGCCCGCCGGGCCGGCGATGCCCGGAGTGACGGTGGTGCCCGGAGTGACGGTGGTGCCCGGAGTCACGCCGGTGCCCGGAGTCACGGTGGCGCCGGGGGGCACGGTGGCACCCGGAGTCACGGTCCTGCCGGTGCCGGTGCCTCTGCCGGCCGTCCTGGTGCCGCTCGCGCCCTCGGTCTCGGCCGCCCCGAACTCCCCCAGCGCGGCGCGCGCCTGGGCGATACGAATGTGCTCCATGGTCCGGTCGTGCCGCATCTCCGCGCGGCTCCAGGCGCGTTCGGCCAGCTCCCACATGGTGGTCAGATGGACCGGGTTGGTGCCTGTGACCTCGGCGAGCGCGACGACCGCGCCCTTGGGTGCGAGCAACCGGCCGCCCAGGTAGCGCTCCCAGGACGTCTTGCTGTAACCGGTCCGGTCTGCCAGCGCCGCGATGCTCAGACCACTGCGGTCCACGAGGCGTCGCACCTGGCTGGTGAACTCCTTGATCTGCGGATCCAGATCGTCCGGCAAGGCTTTCCATCGAGGCATTGCTTCCCCCCTCATTCCCCCGGTTGGTGCTGATGGTTCCCCGCGCCGTTCCCCGCACGTGACCTCGCGCCGGTCCGGTCCCCCGGCGCGGCCCCCTCTGGCTACCCACAGGGATGCGCCGACTAAGGATCCCAGTTCCCGGAGTGGGGGCGCACTGGAGCGCCGCTCCCGCCGGTTGTGCACCGTCGCACGCCGGCTGCCCCACGGTCCACCGGACCGTCCCGATTGGGCACCTTGGACACGTTAGCCCGGTTCCACCGCGCCTTCGCGACCGTACCCCCGAACTGTCAACACATCGACACGGCGGCCACACATGTGGCAGGGCGCGGACACCGTAGCGGAACGGTCACTTCCGTGCCACAGCGCACGGACAGCCGTTGAACAGGCGGTTCATGGAGGGAAGGCTGGATCCCGACGGCGGCTCGTCCTTACTCGGGGGAGGGGACGGGCCGCCGTCCCGCCCGCGCCCACGGGGGAGGCGCGGGCCTGCGGCCGTACCGCAGCCGCTACTTGACCGTGAAGTGCAGGATGTCCTTCAGGAACGAGAGCTTCAGCAGCGGGTCGGGCTGGATCATCAACGCCAGCAGGACGATCACCAGGCCCAGGACGCCGTAGGTCGCGACATCCGTGAAGCGGGAGCGCACGGCGAGCATCCCGACGTCGGGCAGCAGCCAGCGCAGCACGGCGCCGCCCAGCAGCGCGACGCCGATGAGCAGCGTCCCCGGGCGGAGCGCGTCCAGCGTGATCACCAGCAGGCCGACGGCCACCAGGCCGACGACGGCGAGCAACGGCCACTGCCGCGCGGGCGCCGGAGCGTTGCCGGGCGCGGCCCGGCCGCCGCCCTCCGGGCGCGCGGTGTCCCTGGTGAACCGCGGGAAGCGGCGCGTCGTCCGCTTCGGGTCCCCGCCGGTGTCGGAGACGGCGGGTCCGGTGCTGGAGCGGGAGTCCTCAGCCGGCACTGCGCTCCGCCGCCTCGACCACGTTGACCAGCAGCAGCGCCCGGGTCATCGGGCCCACACCGCCCGGGTTCGGGGAGATCCAGGCGGCCACCTCGGCCACGTCCGGGTGGACGTCACCGACGATCTTGCCCTCGGCGTTGCGGGAGACACCGACGTCCAGGACGGCCGCGCCCGGCTTGACGTCCTCGGCGCGGATCAGGTGCGGGACGCCGGCCGCGGCGATGATGATGTCGGCCCGCTTGAGGTGGGCGGACAGGTCACGGGTGCCGGTGTGGCACTGGGTCACGGTCGCGTTCTCGCTGCGCCGGGTGAGCAGCAGCGGCATCGGACGGCCGATGGTCACGCCCCGGCCGACCACCACGACCTCGGCGCCCTTGATCTCGACGCCGTGGCGGCGCAGCAGGGTCAGGATGCCGTTGGGGGTGCAGGGCAGCGGCGCCGGCTCGTTCAGGACGAGACGGCCGAGGTTCATCGGGTGCAGGCCGTCCGCGTCCTTGGCCGGGTCCATCAGCTCCAGGACGCGGTTCTCGTCGATGCCCTTGGGCAGCGGGAGTTGGACGATGTAGCCGGTGCAGGCCGGGTCCTCGTTCAGCTCGCGGACGACCGCCTCGATCTCCTCCTGGGTGGCCGTGGCGGGCAGCTCGCGCTGGATGGAGGCGAGGCCGACCTGGGCGCAGTCGCGGTGCTTGCCGGCGACGTACTTCTGGCTGCCGGGGTCGTCCCCGACCAGGATCGTGCCGAGGCCGGGCGTGACGCCCTTCTCCTTCAGCGCCGCCACGCGGGCGGTCAGATCGGACTTGATCGCGGCTGCGGTGGCCTTGCCATCGAGAATCTGGGCGGTCATGACACCATCCTCGCGGATGACCGGGTCCCGGTTCCAATCCGGGGCCGCCCGGGCCGGTTCCCGATGTCCCGTCCTTGATCGATGATGTTGCACTTGCACAACACCTTGCGAATCCGGCTGGACAACAATCGGCCTTTCCTACGACCATGAGCGCCGCAGTATCGCGGTCCGGTTGGGGGGCAAACCGCTCAGATCCTGACGTTCCTCCGTTCCTTCCGCGTCGTCCCCGCAGTGTCAACGGAGGAAATCCGCCATGAGTTTCGGCTCGCCCAACAACCCGTACGGTCAGCCGCAGGATCCGCAGCAGGGTTACGGCTACCCGCAGCAGCCCGGCTACCCGCAGGCCCCGCAGGGCGTCCCGCCGCAGCAGGGTTACGGCTACCCGCAGGCGCCGCAGGGCGGATACCCCGGCTACCCGCAGCAGCCCGGCTACGGCATGCAGCCGACGTACGCGAACTGGGGACAGCGCTTCCTGGCCCGGCTGCTCGACAGCCTGCTGTACGCGGTGCCCTACGGCATCGCGATCGCGGGTGCCAAGAACGCCCCGTTCCTCGCCATCATCGGCTTCCTCGCCCTGATCGGCCTGTTCGTCTGGCAGATCATCATGGAGGGCAAGACGGGCCAGACCGTCGGCAAGAAGGCGCTGGGCATCCGCACGCTCAAGGAGGAGACCGGGCAGCCGCTCGGCGGTGGCATGGCGTTCGTGCGCCAGCTGGCCCACATCCTGGACGGCCTGCCCTGCTACCTCGGCTACCTGTGGCCGGCCTGGGACGCCAAGCGTCAGACGTTCGCCGACAAGGTCTGCGGCTCGATCGTCATCCGCTCCAACTGAGCTGAGCGCCATCCGCTCCGACCGAGCTGATCACCTGAACGGAAAGCGGCCTCCGGCCCCCTGCGAAGGGAGCCGGAGGCCGCTTTGCGTGCCCCTGCGGGATCAGTGGAAGAAGTGGCGCGTGCCCGTGAAGTACATGGTGACGCCCGCCTTCTTCGCGGCCTCCACGACCAGCTCGTCACGGACCGAACCGCCCGGCTGGACCACGGCCTTGACGCCCGCCGCGGTCAGGACCTCCAGGCCGTCCGGGAACGGGAAGAAGGCGTCCGAAGCGGCGTACGAGCCCTGGGCGCGCTCGGCACCGGCCCGCTCGACCGCCAGCTTCGCGGAGTCGACCCGGTTGACCTGGCCCATGCCGACGCCGACCGAGGCGCCGTCCTTGGCGAGCAGGATCGCGTTGGACTTCACCGCGCGGCAGGCCCGCCAGGCGAAGGCCAGCTCGGCCAGCTCTGCGGCCGAGAGCGCCGCACCGGTGGCCAGCGTCCAGTTGGCCGGGTCGTCGCCCTCGGCCTGGAGCCGGTCGGTCTCCTGCAGCAGCACGCCGCCGTCGATCGGCTTGACCTCGACCGGGTTGGCCGGGCCGTTCGGGGCCTTCAGGACGCGGATGTTCTTCTTCTTGGTGAGGGCCTCCAGGGCCCCCTCCTCGTAGCCGGGCGCGACGATGACCTCGGTGAAGATCTCCGCGACCTGCTCGGCCATCTCCTTGCTGACCGGGCGGTTCACGGCGATGACGCCGCCGAACGCGGACAGCGGGTCACAGGCGTGCGCCTTGCGGTGCGCCTCGGCGACGTCCGCGCCGACCGCGATGCCGCAGGGGTTGGCGTGCTTGATGATCGCGACGCACGGCTCGGCGTGGTCGTACGCGGCACGGCGGGCGGCGTCCGTGTCCGTGTAGTTGTTGTACGACATCTCCTTGCCGTGCAGCTGCTCGGCCTGGGCCAGACCGGCGCCGGCGGCGTCGACGTACAGGGCGGCGGGCTGGTGCGGGTTCTCGCCGTAGCGCAGGGTGTTCTCGCGCTCCCAGGTGGCACCCAGGAAGTCGGGGAACGCCGAGTCGTCGACGGGCGCGTACGCGGACGCGAACCAGGAGGCGACGGCCACGTCGTAGGCGGCCGTGTGCTGGAAGGCCTCGGCGGCCAGCCGCTTGCGGGTGGCGAGGTCGAAGCCGCCGGCCGCGACGGCGGCGAGCACGTCGGCGTACCGCTCCGGGCTGGTGACCACGGCGACGGAGGGGTGGTTCTTGGCGGCGGCACGGACCATCGACGGGCCGCCGATGTCGATCTGCTCCACGCACTCGTCGGGCGAGGCGCCGGAGGCGACGGTCTCCCGGAACGGGTAGAGGTTCACGACGACCAGGTCGAACGGCTCGACACCCAGCTCGGCGAGCTGCTCGCGGTGGCTGTCCAGACGCAGGTCGGCGAGGATGCCCGCGTGCACCCTGGGGTGCAGGGTCTTGACCCGGCCGTCCAGGCACTCGGGGAAGCCGGTCAGCTCCTCGACCTTGGTCACGGGGACACCGGCGCCGGCGATACGGCCGGCCGTGGAGCCGGTGGAGACGAGCTCGACACCTGCCTCGTGCAGCCCGCGCGCGAGGTCTTCGAGCCCGGTCTTGTCGTAGACGCTGACGAGCGCCCGGCGAATGGGCCGCTTGGTGCTCTCGGCGGTGGCGGTCACTGGATAACTACCTTTCGTCCCTCAATGCGATAGCCGTTGCGGGCGAGCCGCCCCACGACCTCGACGAGCAGCCTTCGCTCGACTTCCTTGATGCGCTCGTGCAGCGCGCTCTCGTCGTCCTCGTCCCGGACCTCGACCACGCCCTGAGCGATGATCGGCCCGGTGTCGACGCCGTCGTCGACGAAGTGGACGGTGCAGCCGGTGACCCTGACGCCGTACGCGAGCGCGTCCCGCGCGCCGTGGGCCCCGGGAAAACTGGGCAGCAGGGCGGGGTGCGTGTTGACGAACCGCCCGCCGAAGCGCGCGAGGAATTCCTTCCCGACGATCTTCATGAACCCGGCGGAGACCACGAGGTCGGGTTCGTGCGCGGCCACGGCCTCGGCCAGGGCGGCGTCCCACTCCTCACGCGTCCCGAAGTCCTTCACCCGGCACACGAAGGTCGGCAGCCCGGCCCGCTCTGCGCGGGCGAGCCCCTCGATGCCGGTGCGGTCGGCCCCGACGGCGACGATCCGCGCGCCGTACGACTCGGCTCCGGTGCGCTCGATCTCGTCCAGGAGCGCCTGCAGGTTGGTGCCGGATCCGGAGACCAGCACGACGAGGCGCTTGACCGCTTGGCCAGCGGTGGTGGCGGCCACGGTGGGGCCCTTTCTCGGGGAAGCGTTGTGTCCGGCCGGCGTTTGTACAGTCGTACGAATGCTTCGCGCCCCCGGATACGGGGAAGTCTACGAAGCGGCCGACCGTCAGCAACGATACCGGCACTCCGGAAGGCCCCCTCGGGACGGGGGCGTGGCCGGAAGGTAGCGTTCGGAGGGAATCACGAAGGAGCAGCCTCGGGAACGCGGTCGTCGTGCGGTGCGTTTCACGGGTGGAAGCTCACGTCGGACCGCCGTATTCACCTAGGGGAAGACGCTCTTTTGATGCCCGATCGCAGCCTGCGACTCCTCACGTTCCCCTCGCGCCCGGCCCAGGGAGGCGAGCGGGGCGCCGTGCTGCTGCGGGAGCGGCCGGCCTCGCCGCCCCAGGCGCCCCAGGGCGGGCGGGACGGCGACGGACGCGGCGGCGAGCAGCAGGACGACAATCCGTTCGCGCCGCCGCCGGAGGGCACCCCCGACAAGCCGTGGCAGCCGCGCCACCCCGAGGGATCCTCGGACTCCGGGGGCAGCTCCCCCTGGGGCACCCGGTGGAGCGACCACCAGCCCGGCCGCTCCCCCGGCGGCTTCGGCGAGCGGCCCGGCCGCGGCCCCGAGGGCCCGGGCGGCCCGACCGGCCCCGGCATGCGCTGGGACCCGACGGACCCGGCCCAGCGCCACGCGCGCTTCGCGCTCCTGTCCGGCATATGGGCCGTCTTCTTCGCCCTCTTCAGCTGGCCCTACGTCGCCCTGCTGCTGGGCGCGCTGGCCCTGTACTGGGGCATCAGCGCCCTGCGCGCCAAGCCCCGCCCCTCCGACCCGGACGCCCCGGCGCCCGCCCCGGGCCCCCGCCCGCAGACCACTGCGGCGATCGGCGGCCTGGTCACGGCCTCGCTGGCCCTCGCCCTGGTGGCCACGACCTTCGCGGTACAGCTGGTCTACCGCGACTACTACACGTGCGTCGGCGACGCCCTGACCCACGAGGCCAAGCAGTCCTGCGAGCAGCATCTGCCCCAGCAACTGCGGGGCGTGCTGGGCGTCGGGAACGACTAGCCCCTGTGGGGCCCGGCAGGCACCTCCCGAGCCGGGCGCAGCGGGTGGCTCTTCCGGTAGAGGGCTCAGCGGGCGGATTCCGAGTCGGGGGATTCGGTGGGCCGGTGATGGGCGTCCGCGGGAGGCGAGGACTCCGGGGCGGGTGCAGGGGCGGCGACCGGCGGGATCGAGGACTCCGGCACAGGTGCCTGGGCGGCTGCCGGAGGCGACGGATCCAGCGCGGGTGAACGGCCGACTGACGGCGGCAGAGGCTCCGGCACAGGTGCACGGCCTCCCCGTTCGGGCGACGGATCCAGCGCGGGAGAACGCCCGACCAACGGCAGCTGGGACTCCGGCGCGGGTGCGTGGGCGGCTGCCGGGGGCGATGGATCCGGTGCGGGTGAACGGCCGACCAGCGGCAGCTGGGACTCCGGCGCGGGTGCGTGGGCGGCTGCCGGGGGCGATGGGGCCCGCAGGGGTGGCCAATCGGGTCCGGCGGGCGGGGCGGGCGCGCCCAGGGGGGGCGACGCCGCTCGCAGGGCCGCCCAGCGGGCGGCTCGGGCCACGTCGTCGTGCCAGGCCGGGGGGAACGGGTCGGCGGCGGGCAGGACGTCGTACCCCTCGTCCTCGTCGGGCCGGGCGAGGGGGGAGGGGGCGTCCTGCTGGTGGGCCCGGGTCTTCGGCGCCTTCCCCGGCCTGGTCGCCTTCGCGCGCGTTTCCTTCGCCTGCTCCTTCGTCTGTTCCTCCGCGGCGGCCTTCGCAGAACCCTTCGCGGAACCCTTCGCGGATTCCTCGGCCACCCCTCTCGCGGACCCCTTCACGGCCTCCTCGGCCGTCGCCCTGCCCGCCGCCCTCCTCCCCGTGCCCGTCGGCCGCCTGCTCCCCGGCTCCGTCCCCTGCGCCGGAACCGTGCCCCGCGCCCGCCGCCGCCACAGCCGCCACGCCCGTACCGTCAGCGCCACCGGCATCCCCGCGACCGTGAGCCAGAGAGCGGCCGCTCCCCCGCTCTGCCACCACAGCGGGCCGAAGCGGGCCAGTGCGGCCACACCGAGCGGGCCGCCGGACAACGCGGCGAGAAGGGCGAGGATCGCTCCGCAGAGGAGCGCCGACAGCACCAGCACTCCGGCGGTCCGCGCGGCCGGCCAGGGCGCTCTCGGCGCATCCTGCGCCTCCGGGTCCACGCACCCCGCGGCTCCCCGCCCCACGAACCAGGCGACCGTCACCCCGGCCGCCACCGGCACCGCTCCCGCCGTCCAGTTCAGCGGGGTTCCGGCGCCCGCGTCCGGCACGGCCGCGAGCAGCGGGAACGGGGGCAGCAGCGGGGCCGGGTCCGAGGCGAGGGGGTGCACCAGGTGCCCGGCGCCGAGGGCGAAGCCGGGGCCGAGGGCGTAGGACGCCGACCACACCGCCGCGTTGGGGACCAGCGCGATGCCGAGCAGCAGGACGGCGAACCGGCCGGTCCAGCCCTCCGTCAGCTGCAGGAAGGACCCCTGGGCGGCCGCGCCGTGCAGGACCAGCGAGACGCCGAGCAGCAGCGACCCGCCCCCGAAGAGCACCGCCGTCCCGGCCAGGGCGGCCCGTACGGCCGTACCCAGCCGCGCCCGCACGTCCGACCCGAACAGCAGCCGCCGTACCGACCCCGGCAGCAGCATCAGCGCACCGAGCACGGGCTCGCGCGGGCGGCCGTACGCCGACCACACCCCGGCCCCCGCCGCGCTCGCCGCGACGAGCGGCAGACACACCGTCACCCAGCCCCACACGGGACGCAGTTCGCCACCCGAGCAGTACAGCGCGGCCGCGACGCCGACGCCGAGGTAGCCGAGGACCACCCCCGTCCACGCCGTGCGTGCCGGGACCGGCGGCGGGGCGTCGGGTTCGGCGGACGCGTCCGTCGCGTCCCGCGCGGCCCGGTAGAGCAGCCACACCGGCAGCGCGAGCAGCAGCAGCGGGGTCACGCCGAGCGGCTGGGGCGCGCCGGAGAGCGTGTCGGTGCGGACCAGTTCGACACCGTGCGCCAGCAGCCACAGCGCGGCGGCGATGTGCAGTGCGCCGGCCGGCCCGCTGTCGGGGTACGGCGAGCTGATCCACAGCCCCAGGACGAGCACGGCGAGCGAGCCGAGCCCGAGCCCGGCGGCGACCGCACCGCCGAGCAGGCTCGCGCCCAGCCCGGGCGGGCGGTCGCGCATCCGGTGCAGCAGCAGCGACAACGACGGTCGGCGAGCGGTCATCAGCGTCACGACCGCCATGCTCCCAACGACACGCGCTTTCCCGTCGTAACAGCCGAACCCCGGATGTGTCGCCCAATATATGTTTATGTACTTTTTCGTACGAAGGGGTGAGGTACTGTGACGGAGATCCCCGCCGGCTCGCTGCCACCACCGAAGGAACGCCGCCGGCTGCGCGAGTCCCGCTCGCTGACGCAGGCTCAGGTCGCCACGCAGGTGGGCGTCAGCCGGGCCACGGTCCGCTCGTGGGAGAGCGGGCGCAGCATCCCGAGCGGACACGAGGGCGAGGTGTACGCCCGCCTGCTGACCGGTGACGCCCTGACTCCCACACAGACCTTCGACGCGCTCTACGCGTTCTGCACCCCAGCCCTCGTGCGCCAGACCTATCTGCTCACCGGGCGCCGGGAGCTGGCCCGGGAGGCCGTGGAGCGGGCCTTCCAACTCGCCTGGCAGCGCTGGCCGGAGGTGGCCCAGGACCGGGACCCGGGCGGCTGGGTCCGGGCGATGGCCTACGAGTACGCCCTCTCCCCCTGGCACTCCTTCCGTCCGCGCTACCGGTCCCCCGAACCCCCGCCCGCCGACCCGGCCGACCGGGCGCTGCTGGAGGCGCTGCTGAAGCTCCCGCCGTCGTACCGGCGCACGCTCATCCTGTACGACGGTGTCGGCCTCGACCTGCCGGAGACGGCGGCGGAGACGGAGGCGAGCACCCCGGCCGCGGCCGGCCGGCTGACCCGCGCCCGGGCGGCCGTGGCCGAGCACCTCCCGGAACTGGCCGATCCCGCCGCACTGCACCGACGGCTGCTGGAACTGGCCTCCAGGGAGCATCTGCGCGCCGCCAGACCGCCCACGGTGCGGACGGTCGGCGAACGCCGGAACGTGTTCTGGACCCGGGCGGCCATCGCCTTCACGGTCGCGATCATCGGCTCCACGGCCCTGACCCTGCGGACGGCGCCCACCCACTACGAGGCACCGATCGCCCCGGCCCAGGCGGTACAGGGGGTTCCACCGCCGCCGGCCATGGGTCCCCTGTCACGGGAGGAACAGGCGCTGCGGGCGAAGCTGCACCGAACGGAGTCCAACGGCCCGGAGCGGCTCGCGCCGACGGCACGCTGAGCCGCGTGCCGCACCCGGCACGGCGAGCGAAAACGCCGGTAGGCCCGCCCCCGCGAACGGGGCGGGCCTACCGGTGCGCAGTCAGGAAGCTCAGGCGCTCAGGATCTCCCGGGCCAGCTTCGCCGTCTCGGTCGGGGTCTTGCCGACCTTGACGCCCGCGGCCTCGAGGGCCTCCTTCTTCGCCTGGGCGGTGCCGGACGAACCGGAGACGATGGCGCCGGCGTGGCCCATGGTCTTGCCCTCGGGCGCGGTGAAGCCCGCGACGTAACCGACGACCGGCTTGGTCACGTTCTCCTTGATGAACGCGGCCGCGCGCTCCTCGGCGTCGCCACCGATCTCACCGATCATCACGATCAGGTCGGTGTCGGGGTCGTCCTGGAACGCGGCCAGGGCGTCGATGTGCGTGGTGCCGATGATCGGGTCGCCACCGATGCCGACGGCGGTCGAGAAGCCGAGGTCACGCAGCTCGTACATCATCTGGTACGTCAGCGTGCCGGACTTCGAGACCAGGCCGATGCGGCCCGGCTTCGTGATGTCGCCCGGGATGATGCCGACGTTCGACTGGCCCGGGGTGATGATGCCGGGGCAGTTCGGGCCGATGATGCGGGTCTTGTTGCCCTTCTTGCCGGCGTGCGCCCAGAAGGCGGCCGTGTCGTGCACGGCGATGCCCTCGGTGATCACGACGGCCAGCGGGATCTCGGCGTCGATGGCCTCGACGACCGCGTCCTTGGTGAACTTCTCCGGCACGAAGATGACGGAGACGTTGGCGCCGGTCTTCTCGATGGCCTCGGCGACCGTGCCGAACACGGGTACCTCGGTGCCGTCGAAGTCCACGGTCTGACCCGCCTTGCGCGGGTTCACGCCGCCGACGACGTGGGTGCCGTCACCCAGCATGAGCTTGGTGTGCTTCATGCCCGTGGCGCCGGTCATGCCCTGGACGATGACCTTGCTGTCCTTGTTGAGCCAGATAGCCATGGTGGTGTGAGTCCTCGTCCTTGTGCTTACTTGGCGGCGGCCAGCTCGGCGGCCTTGTCGGCCGCGCCGTCCATGGTGTCGACGCGCTGCACCAGCGGGTGGTTGGCGTCGGTGAGGATCTTGCGGCCCAGCTCGGCGTTGTTGCCGTCGAGGCGGACGACGAGCGGCTTCTCGACCTTCTCGCCGCGGTCCTCCAGGAGCTTCAGGGCCTGGACGATGCCGTTGGCGACCTCGTCACACGCGGTGATGCCACCGAACACGTTGACGAACACGGACCTGACGTCCGGGTCGCCCAGGATGATCTCCAGACCGTTCGCCATGACCTGGGCGGAGGCGCCACCGCCGATGTCCAGGAAGTTGGCGGGCTTGACGCCGCCGTGGTTCTCACCGGCGTAGGCGACGACGTCCAGGGTGCTCATGACGAGACCCGCGCCGTTGCCGATGATGCCGACCTCGCCGTCGAGCTTGACGTAGTTGAGGCCCTTCGCCTTGGCGGCGGCCTCGAGCGGGTTGGCCGCGTCCTTGTCGTGCAGTTCCTCGTACTCGGGGTGGCGGAACTCGGCGTTCTCGTCGAGCGACACCTTGCCGTCGAGGGCGATGACATCGCCGGAGGCGACCTTCGCGAGCGGGTTGACCTCGACCAGGAGGGCGTCCGACTTGATGAAGGTGTCCCACAGCTTGACGAGGACGTTCGCCACCTTGTCGGCGACCTCGGCCGGGAACTTGGCGGCCGCGACGATCTCGCGGGCCTTGGCCTCGTCCACACCGTCGATCGGGTCGATCGGCGTCTTGGCGACGGCCTCCGGACGGGTGGCCGCCACCTCCTCGATCTCCATGCCGCCCTCGACGGAGGCGATGGAGAGGAAGGTGCGGTTGGCACGGTCGAGGAGGAAGGAGACGTAGTACTCCTCGACGATCTCCGGAGCGGTCTCGGCGATCATGACCTTGTGGACCGTGTGGCCCTTGATGTCCATGCCGAGAATGTCCGTCGCCCGGGCGACGGCCTCGTCCGCGGAGGCGGCCAGCTTGACGCCACCGGCCTTGCCGCGACCACCGACCTTCACCTGCGCCTTGACGACGGACTTGCCGCCCAGCCGCTCGGTGATCTCGCGCGCCGCCTCAGGCGTGTCGATGACTTCACCGGCCAGCACCGGTACATCGTGCTTGGCGAAGAGGTCCCTCGCCTGGTACTCGAACAGGTCCACGCGCTTCCGTCCCTATCAGTGATCTCGCGGTTCGTTGGATGCGTGGGCGTGCCGCGAAGGGCAACGTGACGTCCGCTGTCACTAGGGAAGCGCACACGGTGTCCGAGCGCGCGGCATGTCCGTCTCGCAGGTTATCGCCGCTTGCGTGGGCTCCCTAAATCGAGGGTCACACCTGAGCGGTGATACCTGTCACATGATGCCGGTTTTCCTGACACGGCGTGCCGCGATCGGGGGGGATGCGCGAGGCCTCACCGGGCTGGGGTTGACCCGGTGAGGCCTCTGGACGGGCCCCGAAAGGCCCGGGGCGGTTGATCCCCACCCCAATGGGGACCACCCGCCCCGTACCGCGGGGGGTGCGGCCGGACGGACCGTCGGCGTTCGGCCGTCCGGGTTCCCGGCCCCCGCGGAACCTGCGTGGGCGCTCAGCCCTACTGCACGCCGTGGCCGTGCGCCAGACCCTGGACGTAACCCGGGGTGACGGAGTGGGCGACGCCCTCGGCTCCGGCGACGCCGTGCCCGGCCAGTGGACCGCCCATGACCTGTGCGGTCCGGGCGAGGTCCTGCGCGAACGGCCCGACCTGCTGCGTGAGGGGCGCGGTCGCGCCGACGACACCGTCCGCGTAGGGACCGGCCTCGCCCGCGACGCCGTACGCCAGCCCGCTCGCACTGCCGCCGACACCGCCCACGACCGGCGACACGGTCCCGGTGATCATGTCTACGGCCGGCTGCACGGCACCGGTGACTCCCGCCGCGAACGGCGGCACCTGTCCGGTCACTCCCGCCGCGAAGGCGCCGGTCTGTCCGGTGACCCCGTGGGCGAGCGGCGGTACCGCACCCGCGACGCCCTCGGCGAACGGGTGCACGTCGCCCGTCACGCCGTACGCGAGCGTCCCCGCGTCCGCCACGGCCTGCCCGGCGACCGGCACGACCCCGTGCACGGCGGTCCCGGCTACGGGCGGCAGCACCGCATCCACGGCGTCGTGGGCCACCTGGCCGCCCAGCCCGGTGGCGTACGGCGGCACGTCCGCGAGGACCCCGCCGGCGAGGGGCAGCGCGTCGGCGAGGGCACCGGCGGCGGCACCGTGCACGCCGGTGACGGCGCCCGTACCGACCCCGTGCACCTGGCCCACGGCGCCGGTGGCGACTCCGTGCACGCCGGACACGGCATCCGCGCCGACCCCGTGCACGTCGGCGACGGCACCCGTGGCGAGCCCGGCCGCGCCGTACCCGGCGTCCACCGCGAGTCCGTGCACCTGGGTCACGGCGTCCACGGCGGTGCGGTACACGCCCCCGACCGTGCCGGTGGCGGTGCCCTGCGCGGCCGTCACCGCGCCCGAGGCGGTCCCCTGCACGCCCGCGACCGCGTACCCGGCGGCGGGCAGCACGCCGGTCACGGTGCCCGTGGCGGTCCCCCGGACGCCCGTCACGGCGCCCGAGGCGGCGCCTTGGACGCCCGCGACCACGTGCCCCGCGGCCGGCTGGACGCCGGCCACCGCCTCGCCGGCGACCGGCAGCACCCCGGCCACGGCGGCGGAGGCCACCGGCGGGACGGCGGCGGCGGTCGTCTCGTCCACGACGGGTGCGACGGTGCCCGACACCGCCCGCACCGTGCCGACGACCCGCTGCCCGACACCGGCGACCGTGCCGGTGACGTGCGCGGGGACGGCGGCGACGGAGGCCTCGGCGGCGCCGGTCACCCGTGCCGCCTCGCCGTCCGCGAGGGCGGCAGCGCCGGCGGTACGGCCCTGCGCCCCGGCCACGGTCCGCTGTGCCGTCGTCCGCACGGTGCCCTCGACCCCCGCGGCCCGCAGGCGTGCGGCGGCCTGGGTGGCCTGCAGCTTGGTCTGGGCGGCCGCCAGGGCCTCCTCCACCTCGGGGGCGAAGGAGGCGAGGGGGCCGAAGAGGTAGTCGATCTCGTCCTGCGGGGTGGGAGCGGAGGGCGTGGCCGGCGTGGCGGGCACGGACGGGTGGGTGGCCGTGTGGGTCGCCGCGGTGGCCTCGTCGGTGGCCCGGGCGCCCGCCGCCCGCACGTGCGCCTCGGTCTGCGCCTGGACGGCGCGGGCCGCCCGGGCGCCCTGGACGGCCTGGCCGCCCCTGATCTTCGCGGTGACCGGGACCTTCGCGTCGACGTAGCGGCGGGCCTGGTCGGCTGCGCCGGTGACGGTACGGGTCGGCTGCTGCGCCTTCGCGGCGACACCGGAGACGGCCGTGGTGGCCGTGCCGGTCACGCCGGAGACGGTGTCGTGGACGTCGGTGAGGACACCGTCCACGGTGTCGGTGAGGGTGCCGGTGGTGCTCTCGGTGTCGGGTACGGAGACCGCCGGGGCGGGCAGTTCGTCGGCGCTGGCCACGGCCGAGCCGAGGGCCCAGGCGCCGGTGACTCCGGCGGCTATCACGATCGAGCGGCGGATGTTCTTGTTCATGCGTGCGTCAAGTCCTTCGGAAACGGCTAGGGGGTTCCGTCCGGAGGGCGCCGGGGAGGCCGGCGGGTCCGGCGGAGTGGGCAGACCTGTTCCGCCCCCGCGCGACAGGTCCGTGGCGGGGAGGTCGGCCCTTGGCCTAGCCGGGGAAGACCGGGATGTCCCGGTGCCGTTCCCGGGTCCCGGGCGCGTCGACGCGCGCGGTGGTGCCGGGCAGGAGCCGCAGGGGCGCCCGGCCGTCGAGGGCGACGGCGTACGCGTCACCGTGGCGGGACGCGGTGCCGACGGCCGCCTGCTTGCCGAGCACGCCGTCCGGGTCTCCGGTGGGCGCGGGCCGGGCGGGGGCGTCGACGGCCGCGGCGGCGCGGTGCACGGAGGTGTGCGCCGGGGTCCGGGGGGCTTGCGCCGGGAGCGCGGAGTCCGGTCCGTACGTGGCGGCCCGCGGCGGTGCGGAGACGGCGGTACGGGCCTCGGTGCGGGCTCGGTCCCCCTTGCCGGCCGCCGGTGCCGTGCTGTCGTGCCGCTCCGCCCCGGACCCCGGGGCGACCGGCGCCGGCAGCGGGTGCACGGGCGGCACGGAGACCTCCGGGACCGGTGGGACCGCGGGGAGCTTCGGCAGCGGCACGGGGGACGCGGCCGGCAGCGTGGGCGCCTGGGTCCGCGTCCCGTCGACGGCTCGGGAGGTCGTCCGCGCGACCTCCCGCACGGGGGTGACGACCCGTTCGGTGACGGTTCGTAGCGTGTCCTCGTGCCCGGTCACCGGGATCGCGGAGGCCACCGGAGTCACCGGCGTCCGCTCGGCCGCCTGGGCCTGCTCGCCGCAGAGAAACCCGAGCAGGAACAATCCGCCGACCAGCAGTGCCAGTTGCAGCGCACGCCGCCCGGCCGCCGTACGCAGCACGCGCACAGCGATACCGAACACAGTGGCTGGCAAGGTCAAGACGAGTGACTTCCGGTCGGCGCGGCGGGGGGTGGCGGCGGCTCGATCCTCGCACGGTCGGCCCGAGGTAGCGCAACCCCCCTGTTACCGATGGGTAGTCATGTCCCTTTTTCGGTCCGCCGTCATGCGGTGTCCGGTATGGGCAGCGGGCGTTTCTCGATCGCCGCCGCCATCACCTCGGGGAACAGGTCGGGCGTGCAGGCGAAGGCGGGTGCACCGAGCGCCCCGAGCGCGGCCGCATGCTCCCGGTCGTAGGCGGGCGCCCCCTCGTCCGACAGCGCGAGCAGCGCCACGAACTGCACTCCGGACGCCTTCATCGCCGCGACCCGCTTGAGCATCTCGTTGCGGATGCCGCCCTCGTAGAGGTCGCTGATCAGCACGACCACCGTCTCGGCCGGCCGGGTGATCTGCGACTGGCAGTAGGCGAGCGCCCGGTTGATGTCCGTACCGCCGCCGAGCTGGGTGCCGAAGAGGACGTCGACCGGGTCGTCCAGCTGGTCGGTGAGGTCCACGACAGCCGTGTCGAACACGACCAGCCGGGTGTTGATCGAGCGCATCGAGGCGAGCACCGCCCCGAACACGGACGCGTAGACCACGGACGCCGCCATCGAGCCCGACTGGTCGATGCAGAGGATGACCTCCTTCTTCACGGACTGTGCGGCCCGCCCGTATCCGATGAGCCGCTCCGGGACGATCGTGCGGTACTCGGGCAGGTAGTGCTTGAGATTGGCCGCGATGGTGCGGTTCCAGTCGATGTCGTGGTGGCGCGGCCGGCTGATGCGCGCGCTGCGGTCCAGGGCGCCGGTGAGGGTGGCCCGGGTCCGGGTGGCGAGGCGCTTCTCCAGGTCCTCGACCACCTTGCGCACGACCGCCCGTGCCGTCTCCTTCGTCGTCTCCGGCATCGCCTTGTTGAGCGAGAGCAGCGTGCCGACCAGGTGCACGTCGGCCTCCACGGCCTCCAGCATCTCCGGCTCCAGCAGCAGCGCGGCCAGCCCCAGCCGGTCGATGGCGTCGCGCTGCATGACCTGGACGACGGAGGACGGGAAGTACGTTCGGATGTCCCCGAGCCAGCGCGCCACGGACGGCGCCGAGGCCCCGAGCGCCGCCGAACGGTCCCGCCCCGTCTGCGGCCTGTCCCCCTTGCCGTACAGCGCGGTGAGCGTTCCGTCCATCGCCGCGTCCCGGCCGGACAGGGCGCATCCGGTGCCGTCGGCCTGGTCGCCGCCGAGCACCAGCCGCCAGCGCCGCAGCCGCTCGCGCGCGGGGTCCGCGTACTCGGCCGGTGCCCCGGCCGTCAACGGTTCGGTCGTCATGCGCCCACCCCCGCAAGACTGTTGTCGTGAGTTGCCGTGTGTTCCTGCTCCACGTCCAGGCCGAGCAGCAGCCGCACCACCGGCAGCACGGCGTCCGCGCGCCCGGTGTCCGGCTCGGCGGCGAAGCCGGGCGGTCCTGCCGCCGGGGCCGTCGGGCCGGCGGCCTCCCCGAGCCCGCGCCGCACCAGTTCGCCGAGGGTTCTGCGCACTCCGGTCTCGTACGCCGAGAACGTGCGCCGCAGCAGCGGCAGTACGTCCGTGAACGCCTCCGCCGAAACCCCGGTCAGCCAGGTGTCGACCAGGCCGAGCAGCCGCTCGTCGTGCACCAGCAGCATGCCGCCCCCGCCGCCGACGAAGCCCTCGATCCAGGCGGCCGCGTCGGCGGGCGGCGTCCCCGGCGAGAGCACCAGGCCCATCAGCCGGGCCGCCTCCTCGGGTTCCAGCTCGCCGTCGTCCAGCAGCAGCCGGACGGCCCGCCCCCGTACGACACCGGGCACGGTGTCCCGCAGGGCCAGGGCCCGCAGCACGGACCGCCAGCGGCCGCGCAGGTCCCCCCGGCCGCTGTCCGGGGTGCCGGTCAGGGTCTCCGCCAGGAGTCCCACGGCGCCGTGCACGGCGTCGACATGGCCGCGCATCTCCTCCGCCGCGTCCGCGTCCAGGGCGGTGCAGGCCGGCGGAAGGCCGACGAAGACCCGCTCGGCGAGGCCCGCCGCGACACCGGCCAGCGCGCCGGTGTCGGTGCCGCGCACATCGCCGTAGCGCAGCGAGCGGACCAGGGCGGGCAGCGCCTGGGCGAGGTGGCCGACGTCGGAGTCGAGGGCCGCCCGGTCGGCGAGCACCCGCATCACCACCGGCAGCGCGTCCGGCAGCCCGGCCAGCAGGCAGTGCTCGGCGAGCGCGGTGACCTCCGCGAGGGCTCCGGCGGTGGTCGCCTCCGCCTCTGCCCTGGCCGTGGCCGCGGCGAGCACGGTCGTCCCCCACACCCCCGCCTCGGCGACCCGCACCGACAGCTCCGGCTCCCAGCGCAGCCGCCAGGTCTCCCGGAAGGTGCCCGTGCTCCCCCGCGACCCGGTGGGCTCCCCCCAGCCGACGCCGAGCAGTCGCAGGCGGTGCAGCAGCCTGCCGCGGCCGGCGTCGGTCTCCTTGCGCAGGTCCAGCTCCAGCGCGCGCTCCAGTGCCTCCGGCTTGAGCCGCAGCCGGCGCTGCTCCCGGGCCAGGTCGCGCTGCAGCGGCACCGCGGGCGCCGCTTCCGGCACCTCCCCCAGTACGTCGCCGACCACCAGCCGGTCGTGCACCAGCGCCAGCGGTACGTCCGAGCCGTCGCACATCACCGCGCGCACGGCGTCGGTGGTCTCGCTCAGACCGGGCAGCGGACGGCCACGCACGGCCGCGAGCGTCCCGGTGAGCCGCACCGCCTCGATGACGTGCGCGGAGGACACGATCCGGTCCTCCTCGCGCAGCAGCCCCGCGACCTTGGTCAGCCACCGCTCGACCGGCCGGTCCGGCGCCCGGAACAGATGCCCGTACCAGCCCGGCGAGTCGATCCCGGCGCCGTACCCGCTCGACCGGGCCAGCCTGCGGTGCGTCCACGGCACCCAGGTCAGGTCCACCTTGACCTTGGGCAGCCCCTTCAGCAGCGCCCGGTCCGCGGTGACGGCGGTCTTCTCCCGCAGCGCGGGCACGTGCCACGCCCCGCACACCACGGCCACCGCGTCCCCGAACTCCCGGCGCGCGGCCCGCACCTGGAGTCTCATGTGGGCCTCCCGCACCAGGTCGCGGGGCCGCCCGCCGGCGCCGTGGCGCTCGCGCAGCGCCGTCATGGCCTCCTCCAGCGCGGCGAACGGCGCGAAGGGGTCCGACTGCCCCGGGCCCCGGTGCTCGACGACGTCCTCCCACCAGCGCTCGGGATCGTCGTACCCGGCAGCCTCGGCGAGCACGGCGAGGGGGTCGACGCGCAGGCCCCGCACCGCGCCCGGCCCGCCCTCGGTGTCCTCCTCGTCCTCGTCCTCCTCATCGTCGGACGACGTCTTCGGCCCGGTCTCCCATGCCAGCGTGTGAGTGGCGGGCAGGTCGATGAAGCGGGCCGGGACGCCCTGTTCGAGAGCCCAGCGGATCGCCACCCATTCGGGGCTGAACTCGGCCAGCGGCCAGAAGGCCGAGCGTCCGGGCTCGTCCACGGCGTGGCCGAGCAGGGCGACCGGCGGCCGCATGTCCGGGTCGGCGGCGAGCGGGATCAGCGCATCGGCCTCGGGCGGCCCCTCGATCAGCACGACACCGGGCCGGTCTGCCTCCAGGGCGGCCCGCACCGCGCGCGCGGAGCCGGGCCCGTGGTGCCGTACGCCGAGCAGCAGCGGCCCGGCGGCACGGACCTTGCCCCACGTGGAGTCGTCGCTCACACGCTCACCTCCCGGCAGGCCCGGTAGAAGTCCTTCCAGCCGTCGCGCTCGCGGACGACCGTCTCCAGGTACTCCTGCCAGATGACACGGTCGGCCGACGGGTCACGGACGACGGCGCCGAGGATGCCGGCGGCGACATCGCCCGGGCGCAGCACACCGTCACCGAAGTGGGCAGCCAGCGCGAGGCCGTTGGTGACGACGGAGATCGCCTCGGCGGTGGACAGCGTGCCGCTCGGCGACTTCAGCTTCGTCCGGCCGTCGGCGGTCGTCCCGTCCCGCAGCTCGCGGAAGACCGTCACGACCCGGTGGATCTCCTCGATGCCGTCGGGCACGGCCGGCAGGTCCAGGGAGCGGCCGATCTGCTCGACGCGGCGCGTGACGATGTCGACCTCGGCGTCGGCGCTCTCCGGCAGCGGCAGCACCACGGTGTTGAAGCGGCGGCGCAGAGCGCTGGAGAGGTCGTTGACACCGCGGTCGCGGTCGTTGGCGGTGGCGATGAGGTTGAAGCCGCGGACCGCCTGCACCTCCTGGCCCAGCTCCGGGACCGGCAGGGTCTTCTCGGACAGGATCGTGATCAGCGTGTCCTGCACGTCGGCGGGGATGCGGGTCAGCTCCTCCACACGGGCCGTCATCCCCTCGGACATGGCCCGCATGACGGGGCTGGGCACCAGGGCGTCGCGGCTGGGTCCGTGCGCGAGCAGCTGCGCGTAGTTCCAGCCGTAGCGGATCGCCTCCTCCGGCGTGCCCGCCGTGCCCTGCACCAGCAGGGTCGAGTCGCCACTGACGGCGGCCGCCAGGTGTTCCGACACCCAGGTCTTGGCCGTGCCGGGCACGCCGAGCAGCAGCAGCGCGCGATCGGTGGCGAGAGTGGTGACGGCGACCTCGACAAGGCGGCGCGGGCCCACGTACTTCGGTGTGATCACCGTGCCGTCCGGCAGGGTGCCGCCGAGCAGATAGGTCGCCACCGCCCACGGCGACAGTTTCCAGCGCTCCGGGCGCGGGCGGTCGTCCTGGGCTGCCAGCGCGGTGAGTTCGGCTGCGAAGGCGTGCTCGGCGTGCGGTCGCAACGCCTGCGGACCCTTGCTCCCGCTCGCTTCGACGGACGTCGGTTCCACGGACACAGTCATGGCTGAGGCCCCCTCCAGCTCGGCCGGTTCGGATCTGGCATCCACCGTGCACCACGCCACTGACAATCGCTCCGACCTGCACAAACGCGCTCGCAGGGCCGATTGTCAGTGGCGGGATCTACCGTCGGTGGCATGACTGAGCAGGGGGTGCGCTGGACCGCGGAGCAGGTGCTGGCACTGGCGCCTGACGCCGCGTCACGCAAGGCGGGAAGCAAGCTGGGCACGGCCGGACCGTGGTCCGGGTCGGGCGGTGGAGAGGGGACGGTGTGGGGGCTGTGCAAGGGGAGCGGCAGCAGGCCGTACCAGACGGTGGTGGACTTCGCGGACGCCACCGGGCCCGCGTACAAGTGCACTTGCCCGAGCCGGAAGTTCCCGTGCAAGCACGCGCTCGGGCTGCTTCTGCTGTGGGCGGAGGGGGACGGCGCGGTGCCGGCGGCGGCCGAGCCGCCGGAGTGGGCCGAGCAGTGGCTCTCGGGCAGACGCAAGCGCGCGGAGAGCAAACGGACGGAGGGCGGCGGGAGTTCCGCCCCCGGGTCCGCTGACCCGGGGGCGGCGAGGCGCCGGGCGGAGCGCCGGGCCGAGCGGGTCACGGCGGGCGCGACGGAGCTGGAGCAGCGCCTCGTGGACCTGCTGCGCGGCGGCCTGGCCTCGGCCGAACAGGCGGGATACGGGTTGTGGGACGAGACGGCGGCCCGCATGGTCGACGCGCAGGCCCCCGGACTCGCTTCTCGGGTAAGAGAGTTGGGGGCGGTGCCCGCCTCCGGTCCGGGCTGGCCCGCACGCCTGCTGGAGGAGTGCGCTCTGCTGCATCTCCTCGACCAGGGCTGGCTGCGCCGCGACCGGCTGCCGGACGCCCTCGCGGCGACGGTCCGCTCCCGGCTCGGCCTGCCCGCCTCGGCGGACGGCCCACCGGTGCGCGACCGCTGGCTGGTCCTCGCCCAGTACGACACGGTCGACCCGAAGCTGACGACGCGCCGGATCTGGCTCCACGGCGCCGAGTCGGGCCGCACCCGGCTGCTCCTCTCCTACGGCGCGGCCGGGCGGGCACCGGAACTGACCCTGCCCGTCGGTCTGGCAGTGGAGGCCGACCTGTCCGTGTTCCCCGGCGCCGGACAGCTGCGGGCGGCCCTGGGTGAGCAGCACGCCCCGCCCGCGCCCGTCGCACTGCGCCCGCCGGGCGTGAGCACGGCCGAGGCGGCGGCCCGCTACGGCGACGCCCTGCGCGAGGACCCGTGGCTGGAGTCGGTCCCGGTCACGCTGGACCGCGTCATACCGACGCCGGACACCGAAGCGGGCTCCTGGCAACTGGCCGACGCCGAGGCGGACTCGGCGCTCCCGCTCACCCCGTCCGCCCGCTCCCGCCCCGGCCTGTGGCGCCTGGCCGCCCTCTCCGGCGGCGCCCCCGTCAAGGTCTTCGGCGAGTGCGGCCATCGCGGCTTCACCCCGCTGACGGCCTGGCCCGAGGGCCCGGGCGCCCCCGTGACGCTGTGCTGACCTGCCCGGCCCCCCAGGGACACGAAGAGAAGGGAACGTGATGCACGCAACCTCGACCGCGACGGCCGGTCAGGCGCTGACCCCAGCCTCCTGGGAGGACCTCGTCACCACCGCCCTCCTCGGCACCGACCGGCGCCCCCCGGCGCAGGCCGTGCCCGGGCGGGAGGCACCCGTGGCCCTGCTGGACGCCGCCGCGCTGGCCACGCTGCGGCGGCGGGCGGGGCTGCGGCCCGGGCCGGCCGCGCCGCGGCCGGAGCCCGCTGCCGAGGACCGTCGTCCGCCGCTGCCCGCCGCCGCCGCGCGCAGGCTCGCCATGCTGCTGGCCGACCGTTCCGGCGGCGGGGGCGGTGGCAGGCGGGGCAGCGCACCGGATCTCATGGAGCTGCTTCCGCAGTGGCTCGCGGCTGCCAACGCCCACGGGTACGCGGCACCCCCGCAGGCGCTGCCCGCGCTGCTGGACGCCGCCCGGGGCCGTACGGACCTGCGGCCGGCGGCGCTGGCGTTCGCGGGGCCGCGGGCCCTGTGGCTGGCCCGGCTCAACCCGGACTGGCGGTTCGCCCTGCGCTCGGCACCGGGTGGCGGAGCGACGCTGCCCGGCCCCGAGGACACCGAAGCGGTGCAACGGCTGTGGCAGGAGGGCCTGTTCGCCGAGCGGGTCGCCCTGCTGTCAGCCCTGCGCGCCCGCACGCCCGGACCCGCCCGGGAGCTGCTGAGCGCGACCTGGGCGACGGAGCGGGCCGAGGACCGGCTGATGTTCCTCGACGCGCTGCGCACGGGCCTGTCCGCCGAGGACGAGCCGTTCCTCGAGCAGGCCCTGGGGGATCGCAGCCGCAACGTCCGGGCGACGGCGGCGGAGCTGCTGTCCGCGCTGCCGGGCTCGGCGCTCGCCGGGCGGATGGCAGTGCGGGCCACCGCCTGCGTGGCCGTCGACCACACGGGGAACAGGCCCGCGATCGTCGTGGAGGCGCCCCCCGAGTGCGACCCGGGCATGGAGCGGGACGGCGTGACGGCCAAGCCCCCCACAGGCCGGGGCGAACGGTCCTGGTGGCTGGGTCAGTTGGTGGAGGCGGCACCACTCGGCACCTGGCCCGGCCGGCTGGGCGGACGCACCCCGGAGCAGATCGTGGCGCTGCCGGTGGCCGACGGCTGGCAGGGCGAACTGCACGCGGCCTGGTGCCGGGCGGCGGTGCGGCAGCGGGACGCCGCGTGGTCGAGGGCGCTGCTCGGGGTGCCGTCGGCGCCGGAGGCCGGCGGGCCGGGGGCGGTGTCCCTGGGGGAGCGCGCGAAGCTGCTGGCCACGCTGGAGGACGGGGAGCGGGCCGAGTGGGTGGCGGGATTCATCGCGACCCACGGCCTGTCCGAGGCGTTCCAGCTGCTCGGGGTGTGCGACGTCCCCTGGGGCGCCCCGCTCGGCCGGGCCGTGGTGGACGCCCTCGACATCGCCCGGGACGCGGGCAGTTACCCCTGGAGCTTCAGCGGGGTGATGGGGCTGGCCGAGCGCTGCCTGGACCCGGCCGAGGCCGCCCGTCTGGACGGCCTGCTGGCGGTACCCGACGAGCGCGAGGACGCCTCGCCCGGCGCCGGGGGCTACTGGGCGGAGGCGTTCCAGCGGCTGGTGAGCACGCTGCGGTTGCGGGCGGCGATGGCCGCGGAGTTGAGCGGGGGCGGCCCGTCCGGCGTCAGGGCTCAGCCCCCGGACGCGGCCGGCTGACGCACGTTCTCCCGGACCCACTCCACGATCGTCGTGGTGGTCGCGCCGGGCGTGAAGATCGCCGCGACCCCCTTCTCCTTCAGCGGCGGGATGTCCTCCTCCGGGATGATGCCGCCGCCGAAGACGAGGATGTCCGCGGCGTCGCGCTCCTTGAGGAGGTCGATGACAGCCGCGAAGAGGGTGTTGTGGGCGCCCGAGAGGATGGACAGACCGATCGCGTCGGCGTCCTCCTGGATGGCGGTGTCGACGATCTGTTCCGGCGTCTGGTGAAGCCCGGTGTAGATCACCTCCATACCGGCGTCGCGCAGCGCCCGCGCGATGACCTTGGCCCCACGGTCGTGGCCGTCGAGCCCCGGCTTGGCGACCACCACGCGGATCGGACCGGCTGCCACACCCATCACTGCCTCCATCAAGCGACCACGGAAGCGGCCGCTTCCGTCCGTACCGACAAGTACCGCATATCTGGCACGTTCCGCCACCCGTCGGGAAGTGAACGAACGTTATCTCCAGCATCGCGCAACCGGCGGTTTTACGGTGCGCAGCGAGGGGGAAATCACACGGTGGGACATGAGGGCGCACGGGGGATCGAGTCGTCTCTCCGTGCGCCGACAGGAGGTCGGCCCATGAAGGTCACCGGGGTACTGCCACTCTTCCTCCCGCTCTACCGGCGCCTGTGGCCCGGCAGACTGGTCGAGCTGTCCATGGCCCTCCTCAAGGCGACCGCACTCGAGGCCGCGATCCTGGCCGGCCACCTGCTGCTGTATCCGACCGGCCTCACCCAGGAGCGCCGCTCCCCCGCGCTCCCCTGCGGGGACGGCGCCACACGGCTTCCCGGCCGGCCCGGACCGCCGGTCGTCCTGCTGCACGGCTTCATCGACAACCGCTCGGTCTTCGTCCTGCTGCGCCGCAACCTCGTCCGCAACGGCAGGCAGCGCGTCGAATCGCTCAACTACTCCCCGCTGACCTGCGACATTCGCACCGCCGCCGAGCTGCTGGGGCGGCACGTCGAGGAGATCTGCGAGCGCACGGGAAACAGCCAGGTCGACATCGTGGGACACAGCCTCGGCGGGCTGATCGCCCGCTATTACGTACAGTGCCTGAGCGGTGACCTGCGGGTACGTACCCTGGTCACGCTGGGCACCCCGCACTCCGGCACCCGGGCCGTACCGCTGGCCAGCGCCCATCCGATCGTGCGGCAGATGCGGCCCGGCTCGGAGGTGATCGAGGAGCTGACCCGGCCCGCACCGGGCTGCCGGACGCGGTTCGTCAGCTTCTGGAGCGACCTCGACTCGGTGATGGATCCGCTGGAGACGGCCTGCATCGACCACCCCGACCTGGACGCCCTGAACGTCCGGGTGACCGGGATCGGGCATCTCGCGCTGCCGGTGCACCCCGCGGTGGCGGCCGGGATACGCGACGCGCTCGACAACACCCTCCCCGAGGAACCGGTCAGCGACGGCCTGACGGTGGCCTGAGCGCGGCGGGACGGACGGCCGGGGCGACGGCATGGGCGCGGCACAGCCGGTGCACGGATGACGCACGGTCACCTGACATCGAACACTCTTCGAACACAAGGCCAAAGTCATGCCCGCCGTCCGCCAAAACACGGCTGATTGCCCGTTTCCGGCCAACGCGAAACCGGCCGAAGATTGTCGCGCCCGCGTACCGCCGGGTACAGTCGCCGCACTGCTCTGGCAGCCCCTGTTGTCGAGGCGAAAGAGAAGTTGGTGAACGACCGTCACCCGTCGGGGAGCATGACCACCCCGGCCCCGGCCTCCGACGCCTCCGCCGCGCATTACGCGCAGTACGGGGCACAGGAAGCCCAGTACGACGACCTCACCACGTACGGCGGCTACGACGCCACGGGTTTCACGGGCGGCACCACCGGCACCGGTTCCTTCGCCGTCGACCCGCTCTTCGGCGGCCTCCCGGGCAACGAGCAGCACACCGGCGCGTACGACACCACGCAGTGGCAGACCGGCACCGGCCAGTTCCTGAACTACGACCCGTACGCGGCCCAGCACCACGCGGCCTACGACTCGGGCGTGTACGACAACACCGCCTGGTCGGTCCCGGCGCAGGCCACCGGGAACGACATCAGCGGCCAGTGGGACGCGACCGCCTGGCTCCAGCCCGGCCAGCCCGCCGCCGACCCCACCCAGCAGTGGGAGTGGGGCACCCAGTCGTTCGAGACGGGCGCGTACGACGCCACGCAGTGGAACTCCGACGGCGCGGCCGCGCCGCACGAGCAGCTTGCCGAACCGTTCGACCAGCAGGCCACGGCCACGTTCGAGCACGTCGGCGAACCGTTCGACCAGCAGGTCACGGCCACGTTCGAGCACGTCGGCGAGTTCACCGAACTGCCTTCCGAGGACGGTGGGTCGGGCGACACGGGCGAGCTGTCCGCCGTACCGTCCCTGCTCGACGACCAGGAAGAGAGCACCCCGGCCCCGGCGACCCGCGCGGGCTCCCGCAGTGCGGCGCGTTCCCGGCGCCGTACGCCCCCCAAGCGCTCCGCGCTGCTGACCGTCGCCGTGCCCTCGGTCTGTGTGATGGGGGTCGCCGGGATCGCCGCCGCCTCCGTCGGCAGCCTGACCGACGACAACAAGGACACCACCGCCACCGCCTCGGACGCGCACGCGGTGAAACCGTCCGTCGCCAACAGCAAGCTGGACTCCCAGCTGCGTACCCTCTCCGCCGGCGCCGACGACTTCGCCGACCGGGCCAGCCGGACGCAGGAGCGCATCGACCTCAAGGCGCAGCAGGAACTCCAGCAGAAGAAGGCGGCCGCGGAGGCCGCGCTCAAGGAGCGGCTGCGTCCCAAGTTCGCCCTGCCGGTCACCCAGCACGGGCTCAGCGCCTACTTCGGCCAGGCCGGCGTGAACTGGATGTCCGTGCACACGGGCATCGACTTCCCGGTCTCGTACGGCACCACGGTCATGTCCGCCACCGACGGCGTCGTCTCCACGAAGTGGAACAGCGCCTACGGCAACATGCTGATCGTGACGGCGAAGGACGGCACGGAGACCTGGTACTGCCACCTCTCCAGCTACCGCGTCGCCTCCGGCACGACCGTCAAGGCCGGCGAACCGGTCGCCTACTCCGGCAACTCGGGCAACTCCACCGGACCGCACCTGCACTTCGAGGTACGCCCGGCGGGCGGGGCGGCCATAGACCCCCTGCCGTGGCTGCGCAGCCACGGTCTGGACCCGACCTGAGCCCGAGACGGACCGAGCCCCGCCGATCCGGCGGGGCTCACTCGTCTTTCTAGAGCTTCTCCACCGGCGCGTACCGCAGCAGCAGCCGCTTCGGCTTCCCGTCCCCGAAGTCGATCGTCGCCTGGGCCTTGTCCTCCACACCCGACACCGCGACGACCGTGCCGAGCCCGAACTGGTCGTGGGTGACCCGGTCGCCGACGGCCAGGGACACCGCCGGCCTGTCGGAGGCCCGCCGGGTGGCGAACCCGGACGCGCCCGCCGCCGAGGAGCGGGAGCGGGACGAGGACAGCGAGGCCGCGATCCCGGAGGCGGGCCCGGAGGACACCGGGGCGGCGGCTCCCGTCCGCTTCCACTCCACATGGGCGGACGGGATCTCCTCCAGGAAGCGGGAGGGCGGGTTGTACGACGGCTGGCCCCAGGCGCTGCGCAGCGTGGACCGGGTGAGGTAGAGCCGCTCCCGCGCGCGTGTGATGCCCACGTACGCCAGCCGCCGCTCCTCCTCCAGCTCCTTGGTCTGGCCGAGGGCGCGCATGTGCGGGAAGACGCCGTCCTCCATGCCGGTCAGGAAGACGACCGGGAACTCCAGGCCCTTGGCGGTGTGCAGGGTCATCAGGGTGATGACGCCGGAGCCTTCCTCGTCCTCGTCGGGGATCTGGTCGGAGTCGGCGACCAGCGCGACCTGCTCCAGGAAGTCGGAAAGCGCCACCGACTCGCCCTCGCCGCGATCCTGTTCGAACTCCAGGGCCACGGCGGCGAGTTCCTGGAGGTTCTCGATGCGGGTCTCGTCCTGCGGGTCGGTCGAGGCCTGCAACTCGGCCAGGTAGCCGGTGCGTTCGAGCACCGCCTCCAGGACGGTCGCCGGTCCGGCACCGGACTCCACGATCGTGCGCAGGTCCTCCATCAGCGTGTTGAACCGCTTGACCGCGTTGGTGGACCGCGCGGCCATGCCGTACGCCTCGTCCACGCGCTTCAGGGCCTGCGGGAAGCTGATCTTCTCGCGCTGGGAGAGGGCGTCGATCATCGCCTCGGCGCGCTCGCCGATGCCCCGCTTGGGGACGTTGAGGATGCGGCGCAGCGGCACCGAGTCCTCGGGGTTGGCGAGAACGCGCAGGTAGGCCAGGACGTCCCGGACCTCCTTGCGCTCGTAGAAGCGGACGCCGCCGACGACCTTGTAGGGCAGGCCGACGCGGATGAAGACCTCTTCGAAGACACGGGACTGGGCGTTGGTGCGGTAGAAGACGGCGACGTCACCGGACTTCGCCTGGCCCGCGTCCGTGAGGCGGTCTATCTCGTCGGCGACGAACTGGGCCTCGTCGTGCTCGGTGTCGGCGACGTAGCCGGTGATCCGGGCGCCCTGGCCGGCATTGGTCCACAGGTTCTTCGGGCGGCGGGACTCGTTGCGCTCGATGACCGCGTTGGCGGCGGACAGGATGGTCTGCGTGGAGCGGTAGTTCTGCTCCAGCAGGATCGTCGTCGCGTTCGGGTAATCCTCCTCGAACTGGAGGATGTTGCGGATGGTCGCGCCCCGGAAGGCGTAGATCGACTGGTCCGCGTCACCCACCACGCACAGTTCGGCGGGCGGGAGGTCGTACTCGTTCGGCGGGGTGTCGGCGTCCTCGGGGGCGTGCTCGCCCGTCCCGACCAGCTCGCGCACCAGCGCGTACTGGGCGTGGTTGGTGTCCTGGTACTCGTCGACCAGGACGTGCCGGAAGCGGCGGCGGTAGTGCTCGGCGACGTCCGGGAAAGCGCGCAGCAGGTTGACCGTCGTCATGATCAGGTCGTCGAAGTCGAGCGCGTTGGCCTCGCGCAACCGCGACTGGTAGAGCGCGTAGGCCTGGGCGAGGGTCTTCTCGAAGCCGTCGGCGGCCTGGGCGGCGAAGTCCTCCTCGTCGATCAGCTCGTTCTTGAGGTTGCTGATCTTGGCGCTGAAGGACTTGGGCGGGAAGCGCTTGGGGTCGAGGTCCAGGTCGCGGCAGACCAGGGCCATCAGGCGCTTGCTGTCGGCGGCGTCGTAGATGGAGAAGCTCGACGTGAAGCCGAGCTTCTTCGACTCGCGCCGCAGGATGCGTACGCACGCGCTGTGGAAGGTCATGACCCACATCGCGTTCGCACGCGGGCCGACGAGCTGCTCGACGCGCTCCTTCATCTCGCCCGCGGCCTTGTTGGTGAAGGTGATCGCGAGGATCTGGCCCGGGTGCACGTTCCGCTCGGCGAGCAGGTGGGCGATGCGGTGGGTGAGCACACGGGTCTTGCCGGAGCCTGCGCCGGCGACGATGAGCAGCGGGGAGCCGGCGTGCACGACAGCGGCGCGCTGGTTCTCGTTCAGCCCCTCCAGGAGCGCGGCCGCGTCGAGCGCGGGGCGGGGGGCGCCGTCGCGGTAGTGCACGTCCCGGTCCGGCGGCACATCGAACTTCCCGCCGAACAGATCGTCCGGAATCGGCTCCGGAGCGTGATCGTCCTCGGGCGGCGGCGGGGGCTCCTCCGCATGCCCGCGAGGGGCCTGGAGGTCCGCCAGGAAGCTGTCGTCAAAGAGGCTGCTCATCGCTCTCCGAGTCTAGGGTGCCGCACCGACAACCGGCCGCCGTCCCGGGAACATGGCCGGTTCGAAAGGAGCCGGTCCTTCACGCCCGGGACGGCCGAACAACCCCTCACGCAGCGGAATCACCTTGTGACACGGGAGCGATTCCACACTCAGGTCACGAAAATGTATCGGACATATCGTGCACCAACCTTCACACGAGACACACCAGTTGGCTAGGTTGCGGGGCGGGCCGCACGCCCCCTTCCGGCGAACGTCGCCGATCCGCGCGGCCCCCGCCGAGTCCGGCGCACCCCCCGTACGGTGCCCGGAGCCGGGGACCCACCGACCTTGGGGTGAATCGGCACACGTCCCGTCCCGGGACAGGAGCCGTAGGGCAAACCTTCCGAGCACGCGCCCGAACCCGACAGCTAACCCGGTAGGCGGCACATGGAAGGAGTCGCCTCCCTTGGCGTCGCACCGCAAGTCGCGCCCCGCGGGCTCACTCGGAGCAGGTTTCCGCACCCCAGTCCTCGCCACCGCCGCCCTCACCTCCGTGGCCGTGCTGTCCCAGACGGCCGACGCCGCTCCCCCGGCCGACGGAAAGCCGAGCCTGGAGGAGGTCGAGAAGAAGGTCGACGACCTCTACCGCCAGGCGGAGTCGGCGACCGAGAAGTACGACGCCGCCAAGGAGCAGACCACCAAGCAGCGCACCCACATCGACAGCCTGCGCGAGGAGGTCGCCCGGCGGACCGCCCGGATGAACAAGGCCCGTGAGGAGCTGGGCACGTTCGCCGCCGCCCAGTACCGGACCGGGGCAGCCACGCCGGACACCGCCACCTTCCTGCTCGCGGACAGCCCCCAGGACTACTTCGACCAGAGCCAGCTGATGAACCGGCTGACCACGCGGCAGAAGAGCGCCGTCGACGACTACGCCACCCAGCAGGCCGCGACCATGAAGAAGCGGCAGGAGGCCGCCAAGAGCCTCCAGACGCTGTCCGAGTCGCAGAACGAACTGCAGACGGCCAAGGCCACCGTCCAGAAGAAGCTCGCCTCCGCGCGCAGACTGCTGTCCCAGCTGACGGCCGAGGAGAAGGCCCGGCTGGCGGCGATCGAGCGGCAGAAGCAGGAGGAGGCCGCGCGCAAGGCCGCGGAGCTGGCCAAGCAGCAGGCGGCAGCGGCCAAGGAGCAGGCGCAGCAGGCGAGCGGCTCGTCCACCTCCGGAAGCTCCCCCACGTCCGGCGGCTCGTCCGGTTCCGGAGGCTCTTCGACGCCTTCCGGGACGTACACCACCAAGGCCGAGAAGGCGATCGCCTTCGCCCGCGCCCAGATCGGGAAGCCCTACGTGTGGGGCGCCACCGGACCCGGCTCGTACGACTGCTCCGGCCTCACGCAGGCCGCCTGGAAGGCCGCCGGCGTCTCGCTCCCGCGCACCACCTACGCGCAGGTCGACGTCGGCACCACGGTCTCCCTCGCGGACGCGAGGCCCGGCGACCTGATCTTCTTCTACGACGACATCAGCCACGTCGGCATCTACATAGGCAACGGCATGATGATCCACGCCCCCAAGCCGGGCGCGTACGTCCGCGAGGAGTCGATCTACTACGGCGGCGAATCGATCATCCACAGCGTGGTGCGCCCCGCCTGACCTCCTCCCTCCGACCGGCCCTGCCGTCCCCTTTTCGAGGTTTCGAGCGCCGCGCGCGCGTGGCCTGCGTTCCCCGCACGCGCGGCTGCCTAGCATCGGGCCCATGCCCGGCATCTCAGCTCTGCGTACGTGGTGGGCGGGGCGTCCGCCGGCGGCGGGTGCCGCCGTCATGGCGACCGGCATCAACTCGGTGGGCCTGCATCTGACGGGCGCAGAGACGGCGTCCTGGGTCTTCCTGTGGCTGGCCTGCCTGGCCTGGGTGGCGCTGGCCGCCGACTTCCTCGTACGGCTGGTGGCGCAGCCGGAGCGCTGGAGGGCCGAGGCGCACAGCCCGGGCTCGCTCACCGCCGTCGCCGCCACGGCCGTGCTCGGCACCCGGTTCTCCGCGCTGGGCCGGCAGACCCTGGCCGAGGCGGCGCTGGCGCTGGCCGTGGTGCTCTGGCCGGTGCTGCTGTACCTGGTCGTGCAGCACTGGGAGCGGGGCATGCCGGGAGCGGTGTTCCTGTCCTGCGTGGCCACACAGGGGCTTGCGGTACTGGCGGCCACGCTGGCCGCGGCGGAGACGACGGCCTGGCTCGCGCACGCCGCGCTGGTGCTGTTCTGGCTGGGCCTGGTGTTCTACGGCCTCGCCCTGCTGCGCTTCGATCCGCGACAGGTCATCGAGGGGGCCGGGGACCACTGGATCGCGGGCGGTGCGCTCGCCATCTCGGCGCTGACCGGGGCGAAGCTGCTCTCCGCCGACAGTGCACGGCTGTACCTGTGGAACGACGACGACCGCGGCGTGCTGCGGAACGTGACGGTGGCCCTGCTCTTCCTGGACCTGGCCTGGTACGTGGTCCTGCTGGCCGCCGAAGTGGCCCGGCCGCGGCTGCGCTACGACATGCGGCGCTGGGCGACGGTGTTCCCCCTGGGGATGACCGGGGCGGCCACGCTGTCGGTGGCGGCCGCCCTGGGCATCGGCCGGCTGACGGGGCCGGGGCGGGTGCTGATGTGGGTGGCGGTGGCGGCGTGGCTCGCGGTCGCGGCCGGCGCGGCCCTCACGGCGGCTCGCGCCGGGATCGGCGGACGGCGCTGAGCGTCACGTCCACAGCACGGCGATGAAGACGTTCGCCGTGGTCAGCAGGCCGACCAGCCCGAAGAGGCCCTTGTCCACCTGCTCCTCGTCGCGCTTCACGTACACCAGCCCGAGGATCACGATCAGCAGGGTGAGCTTCACGCCGATCTTGACGGTGTTGACGTGGTGGCCGTCGGCCTGGTTGAGGCCGACCAGGGCCACACCGGTGACCAGCATGGTGAACGCGCCGTGCAGCATCCCGGGGACGAAGCGGGCCGTGCCCCGGCCCATCGCCTTCATCTGGGTGAGGAAACCGCCGAGCAGCGCGGCGATGCCGATGATGTGCAGGCCGACGAAGAGATGGATGAGTACGTCCATGAGCCCGGAGCCTAATCAGGGACCCGACAGCGCTCTGTCACCGGGCCCGCCGGGAGCATCCGTGGAGCCTGCATATATGCGCCCCATAGCAGCACGCGACCACCGCATGCCCCACATTCCGCGCATCGGTCACCACGCTACGTGAACCCGACGACTCCAGACTTGCAATTCGACCACATGCGGTCATGCCGCGATCACTCGAAGCCAGTTACGCACTCCGCGTTACCAGCCCGTCACACCCGGGTTTAGCGTCCTCCCCCAGGTGACCGGCTCCCCACCGCCGCCCGGGCCAGGGGCGGCAGTCGGGCACCACCGCCGAGAAAGGTCCGGCGGCGGCCCGTTTCCCCTGTGCGGGCCGTCGCCGGACGCACCGCTCGTTCGGTCGCAGGAGTCCTACGGAAGGACGTGACGGTCCAGGTGGCAGCGCACCGCAAGCCCCGACAGCGCTCGCTCGGCGGGAACACGGCCCGGACGGCCGTCACCCTCGCCCTGGCGGGTGCGGCCACCGCGACGGCCTTCGACGGAACCGGCCACGCAGAGCCGCAGCTGACACCGACGCAGGTGAAGGCCAAGGTGGACAAGCTGTACCAGGAGGCGGAGACCGCCACCGAGAAGTACAACGGCGCCAAGGAGAAGGCGGACACGGCCCAGCGGCGGCTGAACTCGCTGCGGGACGAGACCGCCCGCAAGCAGGACAAGCTCAACGCGGCCCGGAACGCGCTGGGTTCGTACGCGGCGGCGCAGTACCGCGAGGGCGGGATCGACCCCGCCTGGCAGCTGGCCCTGTCCAGCGACCCCGACCGGTACCTGGACGGGGCCGCCTTCGCGGAACGGGCCGGCGACCGGCAGGCCGGAGCGGTGGCGCGGGTGCGCGAACAGCTGCGGGAGATCGAGCAGTTGCGCGGTGCCGCGCGGACCGATCTGAACGCGCTGCGGTCACGGCAGGCGGAGCTGAAGCGGCAGAAGAAGACCATCACCGGGAAACTGGCCCAGGCGCGCGAGCTGCTGGCCGGGCTCACTCCGGCACAGCGGGCGCAGGTCACCGGCGACGGCACCGCGGCGGGGCACGCCTCGCGCTCGGCCCCGAACGCCCGGCCCGACCTGGAGCCGACGGGCTCCCCCGCCGCCCCCGGCTCCCGCGCGGCGGCGGCCGTCGCCTACGCCTACCAGAAACTCGGCAGCCCCTATGTGTGGGGCGCGACCGGCCCGGACGCCTTCGACTGCTCGGGCCTGGTCCAGGCCGCCTACCGCTCCGCCGGTGTCTCCCTGCCCCGCACCACCTACGCCCAGATCAACGCGGGCCGGCGGGTCTCCCGCTCGGAACTCCAGCCCGGTGACCTGGTGTTCTTCTACTCCGGCATCAGCCACGTGGGTCTCTACATCGGCAACGGCCAGATGATCCACGCCCCGAACCCCTCGGCACCGGTCCGGGTGGCCCCGATCGACCAGATGCCGTTCGCGGGGGCCACCCGGGTGGCGTGAGGGCGGCTGCCCGGCAGGGTCAGACCAGGCGGCGGGCCGTGGCCCAGCGGGTCAGCTCGTGGCGGTTGGACAGCTGGAGCTTGCGCAGGACCGCCGAGACATGGGACTCGACCGTCTTCACCGAGATGAACAGCTGCTTGGCGATCTCCTTGTAGGCGTAGCCCCGGGCGATCAGGCGCAGCACCTCCCGCTCACGCTGGGTGAGGCGGTCCAGGTCCTCGTCGACCGGCGGGGCGTCGGTGGAGGCGAAGGCGTCCAGGACGAACCCGGCCAGGCGCGGGGAGAAGACGGCGTCCCCCTCCTGGACCCGGAAGATCGAGTCGACCAGGTCGGTGCCGGTGATGGTCTTGGTGACATAGCCGCGGGCACCGCCGCGGATCACACCGATGACGTCCTCGGCGGCGTCCGACACGGACAGTGCGAGGAAGCGCACCGGCTGCTCGGCGTCCGCCATCAACCCGGCGCACCGGCGCAGCACTTCGACCCCGCCGCCGCCCGGCAGGTGGACGTCGAGGAGGACCACCTCGGGCCGGGTCGCGGTGATGACCGTGACCGCCTGGTCGACGTCGGCGGCCTCGCCGACCACCTCCACGCCGGTCTCGGCGGTCTGACCGATCTCGGCCTGCACCCCGGTGCGGAACATGCGGTGGTCGTCGACGAGCACCACGCGCACATGCCGCTCCCCGGCGGGGCCGGACCCGGCCGGCTCCGCCGCCCCCGCCGTACCGTTCGCCTCGGTCGCGTCGCTCATGACGTCTTCTCCGCCCTCTCCATCTCCAGCTCGACCTCCGTGCCGCCGCCCGGCACCGCCCGCAGCCGGGCCGTGCCGCCGTTGCGTTCCATACGGCCGATGATCGATTCTCTAACGCCCATGCGGTCGGCGGGTATCGAGTCGAGGTCGAAGCCCGGGCCGCGGTCACGGACGGACACGAAGACCGTCCTTCCCTCGACTTCGGCATAGACCTGCACGGCACCGCCGTCGCCACCGTACTTGGCGGCGTTGACCATGGCTTCGCGCGCGGCCTGCATCTGTGCGGCGGTCCTCTCGTCCAGCCGGCAGTCGCCGACCACGACCACCTCGATGGGCACGCCGTGCTTGTCCTCGACCTCGGCCGCGCTGCGCCGCACCGCCTCGGCGACCGTGTCCGGCTCGTCGGCCTCGTCCTTGCCGGTGCCCTCCGGCTTGTACAGCCAGGTGCGCAGGTCCCGCTCCTGGGCGCGGGCGAGGCGCCGGACCTCGCCCGCGTTGTCGGCGTTGCGCTGGATCAGGGTGAGGGTGTGCAGCACGGAGTCGTGGACGTGGGCCGCGACCTCCGCGCGCTCCTGGGCGCGGATGCGCATCAGGCGTTCCTCGGACAGGTCCTGGGTCATGCGGACCAGGTAGGGGCCGGCGAGCAGCGTGATGCCGACGAGGACGACGAGTGCGGCCTGGAGGACCGCGCCGAGGTGGGCGGCCGAGCCCTGCATGACGAAGATGGCGGAGACGCCTGCGGTGACCAGCAGGACACCGGCGCCCGCGCGCAGCAGGGTGAGGGTGCGGCGCCGGCTGCCGACCTCGACCCAGCGGGCCCTGCGGGCGTTGTCCGCCTGGCGCCAGACGAGGGCGACACCGGCCGCGACCAGGACGGAGGGCAGCAGATACGCCTTGGCCGCGCTGGTCAGGTTGATACTGCCGACGAAGACCATGGACACGATGACCATGAGGAGCAGGGCGACGATCTGGCCCTTGTCCGGCTTGCGGGCCAGCAGTCTGCGGCGGCCCTCCGGCGAGGTCGCGGTGCCCGCCGGCGGCTGCGGCTTCTGGTCGCCGACGCCGCCGACGCCGAGCGGCACGAAGAACCAGAACGCGGCGTACAGCAGCGCGCCGAGTCCGTTCGCCATGAACAGGCCGACGAAGGCGAGCCGGACCCAGATCACGGGCAGCCCGAGGTGCCCGGCGAGGCCCCGCGCCACTCCGCCGAGCCAGCGTCCGTCGCTGCTGCGGTAGAGCTTGCGCGGCGGCCGCGGGTCGTCGAGGGGCAGGGCTGCGGCTTCCGGCATGCCATCGATGGTCACATGGCCGTGGGCGCGGAGCATCAGGGTCTGCCCCCTAGACTCCCCTGATCTTCGAGCCGGGCGTTCGAATCGGCACGCCGGCCGGGCGTCGAACGCCTCCCCGCCGTCCCTCGGGGCCGATCTCAGGGTTCGCCCAGGGTCATCCCGACTGCCGTCGCGGCGGCCGGGCCGTCACCATGGACGCATGACGGATCACGAGCACGCCGCGACGGGTCCGGGACCCGGCCCCGGCCCGCGCCCGGCCCCGGGCACCGGACCGACGGATGCCGCGCCCGCCGCGACGGGAGGAACGGGAACGGCAGGAGAGAGGGAAGGGACGGAAGCGACGCGGGACCAGGACACCGCCGGGGAGCCGGAGACCGCCAGCGGCATCCTCCGGTTCCGGCGCGACCGCCGGCACAAGATGATCGCCGGGGTGTGCGCCGGGCTCGGGCGGCAGACGGACATGGACCCGGTGATCTTCCGGATCACCCTGGCCGTGCTGTCCGCGACCGGCGGCATCGGTCTCATCTTCTACGGCTTCGCCTGGCTGCTGGTGCCGTACGAGGAGGAAGAGGAGAACGAGGTCCGCAGGCTGCTGACGGGCCGGGTCGACGGCCAGGCGCTGGCCGCCGTGCTCTTCGCCCTGGTCGGCTGCGGGATCTTCCTGACCATGCTGAAGAACGGCGGGGTGCTGACCTTCGCCGTGGTGCTCTCCCTGCTGCTGGCCGGCGCCGGTTACTGGTCGCGTCGGCGCGGTGCCGCCGATCCCGATCCGCTCGCCGCGCAGGCTGCCGCCGACGCCCCGCCGGAGGCACAGGCGCCGCCGGTCGTCACCACCTACCCGTCCTGGTGGCGGGACCCGATCGTCAAGGACGGCAGCCATGTCGGCGGCACCGGCTATCTCTGGGGCCCCGGGGACGCCCGTGACCCGAACTCGTCCGTGGACGTCGGCATCGCCACCCCCTGGCCACACAACGGCTCGGCACACCCGCAGCGCACCGCGCCCCCGAGACCACGCGGCCCGCGCTGGATCGGCGGCTGGATATTCCTGCTCGCCCTGTTGGCCGGCGGCGTGGGCACCGGGCTGACCTGGGACACGCACCCGCTGGGCACCAGCCTGCAGGCCGGCCTCGCCTGCGCGCTCGTCGTCTTCGGTCTGGGCATCACGCTCAGCGCCTTCCTGGGGCGGACCGGGGCCGGTTCGGTGTTCCTGGCGATCGTCACGGCGGCGCTGCTCGCCGGGGCCACGGCTCTGCCCAAGGACATCACGACCCACTGGCGGCAGACGTCCTGGAAGCCGGCCGCGACGGCGGACGTGCGGTCCTCGTACAGCCTCGGCACCGGTGTCGGCACGCTGGACCTGACCCGGGTGCACCCGGCGAAGGGGCAGACGGTGGCCACGGACGCCGAGGTGGGAGCGGGGCAGCTGAAGGTGATCGTGCCGGCGGGCGCGAGCGTGCGGATGAGTGTCGACGTGGGGGTGGGCGACATCCGGTTGCCCGGCGAGAACGGGAAGGACGTGGACGTGCAGCCCGGTAGGCACAGGACCGTGACGCTGTCGCCGGTCAAGGACGGCAAGGACGGCAAGGACGGCAAGGACACCGGGACACTGCGGCTCGATCTGCGGGTGGGCGTCGGAGAGGTGGAGGTCAGCCGTGCTGCGTCATGAGTTCCAGCCCGGGAAGCTGGTCGCCGGTCTCTCCCTCACCGCCGCCGGCGCCGTCTACGCCGGTGACGCGGCGGACCTGTGGAACACGCCCCCCTTCATGGCCGTCCCGCTGGTGGCGGGCGGCCTCGTCCTCGCCGGTGTCACGGCGGCGGTGACCCGGGGCATCCGCAGAAGGCGCGGCGCCGAGAACGGCCGGGGGGCCTAGGTCCTGTCGTCAAATTCCCGTCGTCGCCCGAAGGGCGGCCTCGCGGCGTCTGGTGCGTGCTCTCGGCGTGCCGGGCGGAAGTCCTCGTACGGGACGTACTTGGGCTTTCGCCCGGTGCGGCGAGAGTGCGTGCCAGGCGTCGTGGGGCAGACGGGAATTTGACGACAGGGCCTAGGGGTCCCGCCGCGGGGCGGACGGGAATGTGACGGCACACCCTAGCGGTAGCCGCCGCCCGCCCGTTGCCGTCGGCGGGCGCGCCAGGCCGCGTCCAGGGAGAGGTAGGGCGCTCCGGCGAGGACGAGGGGCAGCCAGGCCATCAGGTAGGCGAGGTCGTTGCCGTAGTAGTAGGGGGTCGTGGCCCAGCTGACGGTCAGCCACAGGCTGAGCGAGATCAGCGCGCCGCCGAGGGCGGCCAGCCGGGCCAGCAGGCCGATCAGGGTGCCGATGCCGACGGCCAGCTCGCCCAGGGCGATGGCGTAGCCGAACCCGACCGGGCTCTTCAGGGCCATGTCGACCAGGGCGGGGACGGCCGCGGAGTCGCGGGCGGCTCGCATGATGTCGCCGACCGAGCCGGCACCGCCGGACTTCATGAACGCGCTGTCGGTGAGCTTGTCCAGGCCGGCGTAGATGAAGGTGACCCCGAGGAAGATCCGGAGCGGAAGGAGGGCGTAGCGGGTTGCCGTGTCCCGCCAGTCGCCGCGGTTCAGATGGGACATCTGCGTGTCCGTCCGCATGCCGTGAGTCATGCCCCTTAGCCGCCTCTCACCCGCCGTGCGCCGACCCCTCACTCGACGATACGCATGACAAACGGGAACGGTTCAATCCTCTCCGGACGTTTTCCGGATTTCGGGTCCCCGTCCTCGGGAAGGACGCCGCGCGTTCTCACTCCGTCACGTGGACTGTGCACCGGTTGGTCGCCACCCCGGCCGCCGTGACCACCTGTACCTCCACCGAGCCGGGCTCCACCTCGGCCGGGACCGGGACGGTCAGCACGGTGTCCGTGGGATTGCGGAAGCCGCCGGGGACCGGGACCAGGGGGACGCGGACGTCCACCGCGCCGATGCGCACGACCATGCGGGAGAGGCGGTCGGCGCCGTGGGCGCCGGGTGGGACGAAGCCGGTGCCGCGGATCTCGACGTCGTCGCCGGTGCGGATCGGTCCGTCCAGGTCTCCGGGCTCACGGGCGCGGACCACGGAAAGGATCACCGGACGGCCGCCCTCGGCGTACTTGCCGGCCAGATAGGTCGCGGCCGAGATCAGCACGACCACGGCGAGGCCCCAGGGCAGGTCGGGCAGTTGGTCGGGGCGGCGGGCCAGCCGTACCGCGGCGAAGGCCAGGGCGACGGCGCTGACGACGACGTACTGGATGTCCGCGAAGGCGCCCCGGCCGGAGTCGTCGGTCAGCAGGTCGGCGGCGCGCGGCCGGTGGGCCGGCACCTTCTGCAGCCGCAGACCGATGATGCGCAGGCCGACGACCCGGCGGACCAGCACGGCGATGCCGCACACGACGGCGAGGACGGTCGCCACGCCCGCCCCGCGCGCGAGGTCGAGGCCGGAGAGCAGCGCGTCGCGTGCGGCGTGGTCGGAGGCGGCGGCCAGACGGCCCGCCAGCAGCAGCACCGCGTAGACGACGAACAGCACCCAGCAGGCGGCCACCGTACGGGAGGTGGACATCCGGTTGTCCTCGCCGATGACGGGGGCCAGGACGCCACCGCGTGCCCGGTGGAACCAGGAGGCGGCGGTCAGGGCGGCCGCGACGACGAGCGCGGCGAGCAGTGCGGCCGTACGGGTGCCGGTCCAGCCCGCGCCGACCGCGGTGAGCGACTCGGCGAGCAGCAGGGCGACGACAGCGCCCCACACCGCGCACGCCGTGCGCAGCCACAGCCGGGCGAGCCAGGCCTCGCCCTCCGCCCGGCCCCGTTCGGCGACGGCCTCCGCCTGCTCGGTCAGCTCCGCGGACACCCACTGGCGGGAGGCGGACGCCGAGTGCGCCACGCCCGCCGGCAGGCCCTGCCCGGCCGCGAACCCGTCGCGGGCGCGCAGGAACGCGGCGACGGCCCGCCGATGTCCCTCGCGGGCCCCGTGCGGACAGTCCCCGCAGGCGCAGCCGCCTCCGTGCGCCCCTTCGGCACCCGTTGCCGCGCCCTGTCTCGCCTCCTGCACCGCCACGCCCGACGCCCGCCTTCCCCTCGCCCCGGGACACGGCCGACGGCCCCCTTTGCGGGCCGCCCCACCGCCGTGCAACTCCCCTGTGTCGAGAGCGAATTGTGCCCTACGCAAGGGCGTTCCGGCCCCGCTCTCCAGGTCCAGAAGAGTGAAGTTCGGGCCACCGAGTTGACCCGGCTGCGAGAATCTCCCCATGGCCGAGATCATCCAGCGGGACGGCACCTGGGCGTTCGACGGCAGCACGATCAGGATCACCCCCGGACTCCACCGTTCCGTACCGCTGTTCCGGCAGACGTACGGGGAGATCGCCGTGCCGCTGGAAGCGGTGTCCGGCGTCGGCTACGAACCCCAGCGGGGGCGCGGCCGGCTGCGGATGCGGCTGCGCGAGGGCGCCGACCCGCTGCTGCAGGCCACCGGCGGGCGGCTGCCGGAGGCGGCCGACCCCTACCGGCTGACCGTGGACGCGGACCGCGGCGGGGTCGCCGAGTTCGTCGCCGAGGAGATCCGGCACGCGCTGCTGCTCGACCAGGTCCCCAAGGCGCCCACGGCGGCCTATCTCCTGCCGGGTCCGCCGGTTCCGGTCTCGGTGCGCTCCTCCGACGGCACGGTCTCCTTCGACGGCGCGCAGGTGCGCGTCGACTGGGCCGACACCTCCGACCGGGTCAAGCGCGCGACCGGCCCGCGGATCATCGGCCTCGGCGACCTGGTCCAGGTCGAGTGGCTGCCCAACTCCGGCTACGAGGACGGCTTCCTCAGGTTCGTGACCCGGGAGACGGCGTTCTCCAAGCTGCCGCCGGAGCGGGATCCCTACACCCTCGACCTGTGGGGCAGCGTCCGGCGCGACCTGCTGACCGCGCTGGTCGCCGCGGCCGTCACCGCCCGGCTGCCGCATCCCGCCACCCGCACCGGCGACGCGTTCACGCAGCGGGACCGGCCGCCGGCCACCGGTCCGGCGCGGGCCGACCACCACGACGTGCTGCTGCGCCGGCTGCGGGAGCTGGGCGAGCTGCACCGTGACGGGGTGCTCACGGACGAGGAGTTCGCGCGGACGAAGGCCACCGTCCTGCGGGGCTTCTAGCTGAGCAGATCCGGTTCGCTGCGGCTGATGTCCTGCCACAGCGGCTGGTAGTTGATCCAGCCCACCAGGTCGCCGCCGAGCTGTTCGCGGGTGGCCACGGCCTGCTTGTGGTCGATCAGGACGGGCCGGCCGGCCGCCTTCGCCATCAGCTGGACCTGGCAGGACCGCTCCAGCGACATGAACCACCAGGCCGCCGCGTCCACCGAGTCCCCGACGGTCAGCAGCCCGTGGTTGCGCAGCACGAGCGCCTTGCGGGAGCCGAGGGCCGTCGCGATACGGCGGCCCTCGTCGGCGTCGACGGTGACGCCGGTGTAGGCGTCGTAGAGCGCCACGTCCTCGTAGAAGGCGCAGCTCTCCTGGGTGATCGGGTCGATCAGGTCGCCGAGCGCGGCGACGGCCCGGCCGTGCACGGAGTGGCAGTGGGCGACGGCGACGACGTCGGGGCGGGCGGCGTGGACCTGGGCGTGCACGGTGAACGCGGCCTGGTTGACGTGGTAGCGGCCCTCGACGACCTGTCCGTCCTGGTTGGCGAGGACGAGGTCGCTGACGGTGACGTGCTTGAACGGCATCCCGAACGGGTTGACCCAGAAGCAGTCGCTGAACTCGGGGTCCCGCGCGGTTATGTGGCCGGACACCCCGTCCTCGAATCCGGCGCGCCCGAAGATCCGCAGGGCGCCCGCGAGCCGCTCCTTGCGGTGCCGGCGTTCGTCCTCGACCGAGTCGTGCATCGGCGGCATGGCGAACTGCAGCTGGTCGGTGGGCAGCGGCAGGGGCGGAGTCGGCCCGTGCATAGATCCTCCAGCGTGGGGAGTGCTGTACGGGCCGGAAGTTACCGCCGGTCAGCGCAAAAGGGCAGAGCTGTTTTGTAAAGATGACGTACGCAGCGAATACACGACAGAGGATGTCCGGTTTGCCGGTGAGACTGGCACGTATGAACTGGGCAGCCTTCAGCACCGCAGCACCCGATCTGGCAGCGCTCGCCGAGGAGCGCTTCGGCGGTCACCGGCACCACGTCCTCGCGACGCTGCGCAGGGACGGGTCCCCGCGCACGTCCGGCCTGGAGGTCCGGTTCCTGGGCGGTGAGCTGTGGCTCGGCATGATGCCGCGCTCCCTGAAGGCCCTCGACCTGCTGCGCGACCCGCGCTTCGCGCTCCAGGCGAACCCGGGCGCCGACATGGGCAGCGGGGACGTGCGGATCGGTGGCCGGGCGTTCGAGGTCGAGGACGGCGCGGCCAGGGCGGCATACGTCGAAGAGGTGGAACCGCCGCAGCCGTTCCACCTCTTCCGCACCGAGCTGACGGAGGTCGTACGGACCTACGTCGAGGACGAGAAGTACCTGGTCACCCAGGTCTGGAAGCCCGGAGAGCCGGTGCGAGCCCTCAAGCGGACATGATCCTCAGAAGTGGGACTACTCCCACTCGATGGTGCCCGGCGGCTTCGACGTCACGTCGAGGACGACCCGGTTGACGTCCCGGACCTCGTTGGTGATCCGGGTCGAGATGCGGGCGAGGACCTCGTACGGCAGACGCGACCAGTCGGCGGTCATGGCGTCCTCGGAGGACACCGGGCGCAGCACGATCGGGTGGCCGTAGGTGCGGCCGTCGCCCTGGACGCCGACCGAGCGGACGTCCGCGAGCAGGACCACCGGGCACTGCCAGATGTCCCGGTCCAGGCCGGCCGCCGTCAGCTCCTCGCGGGCGATGGCGTCGGCGTCCCGGAGCAGGTCCAGGCGCTCCTTGGTGACCTCGCCGACGATACGGATGCCGAGGCCGGGGCCCGGGAAGGGCTGGCGCTGGACGATCTCCTCCGGCAGGCCCAGCTCCTGGCCGACCATGCGGACCTCGTCCTTGAAGAGCTTGCGGAGCGGCTCGATGAGCTTGAACTCCAGGTCCTCGGGGAGGCCGCCGACGTTGTGGTGCGACTTGATGTTGGCGGTGCCGGTGCCGCCGCCGGACTCGACGACGTCCGGGTACAGGGTGCCCTGGACCAGGAACTCCACGGCCGGGCCCTCGTCGGCGATGATCTCGGCCTGCGCCTGCTCGAAGACGCGGATGAACTCGCGGCCGATGATCTTCCGCTTCTCCTCGGGCTCGCTGACACCCTTGAGCGCGGTCAGGAAGCGCTCCTCGGCGTCCACGACGACCAGCTTGACACCGGTCGCGGCCACGAAGTCCTTCTCGACCTGCTCGGTCTCGCCCTTGCGCATCAGACCGTGGTCGACGTACACGCAGGTCAGCTGGTCGCCGATGGCGCGGGCGACGAGGGCGGCGGCGACGGCGGAGTCCACGCCGCCGGACAGACCGCAGATCGCGCGCCTGTCGCCGACCTGCTCGCGGATCGCGGCGACCTGCTCCTCGATCACGTTGCCCGTGGTCCAGGACGGGGTCAGGCCCGCCCCGCGGTAGAGGAAGTGCTCCAGCACCTGCTGGCCGTGCGTGGAGTGCATGACCTCGGGGTGGTACTGGACGCCGTAGAGCTTCTTCTCGTCGTTCTCGAAGGCGGCGACCGGGACGACGTCCGTGGACGCGGTGACGGTGAAGCCCTCGGGCGCGGCGGAGCAGGCGTCGCCGTGCGACATCCACACGTGCTGCTCGGCCGGGGTGCCCTCGAAGAGGGTGGAGGACGTGCGGGAGACGTGCAGGTCGGTACGGCCGTACTCGCGGGCGCCGGTGTTGTCGACCGTGCCGCCGAGGACCTCTGCCATGAGCTGGAAGCCGTAGCACATGCCGAAGACGGGGACGCCGGCCTCGAAGAGTTCGCGGCCCAGACGGGGGGCGCCCTCCTCGTACACGGACGAGGGGCCGCCGGAGAGGATGATCGCCGCGGGGTTCTTGGCGAGCATCTCCTGGACCGGCATGGTGCTCGGCACGATCTCGCTGTAGACCCGCGCCTCGCGGACACGGCGGGCGATGAGCTGGGCGTACTGCGCGCCGAAGTCGACGACCAGGACGGTGTCGGGGGTGGCGGCAGCGGGAGTCGCTGATGACACGGGGTGCCTTCCGGCGGTCTGGGCGGGGGTCTGTGTCTCCGATTCTAACTGGGGTGCCGGCGGGACAGCTCCCGTCGGCCGGGGGCTCCGCCCGGACCGGCCGTGCGGAAAAGCGCCATGGCATACTGGCCCCATGCGCAAGCACTCGACCTTCGTCTTTACCTATGGCACCCGGCCCGCCGGCTGCCATGGTCGTGCTGCTTGAGCTGAACGCCAAGCGACTTCCCAGGCGCCCCGGGCCGACAAGGCCCGGGGCGCCTGTCGTTTTCCGGGTTCTGTCGTTCCGGGGCATCCATCAGTCACCTCACGAGGAGCCCCCATCATGAGCATCGCGGCCACGACCGGTGCGGACCGGACCATCGCCGACGCCCGCGAGCGCATCGACGCGCTCGACGACCGGATCATCGGGCTCATCCAGGAGCGGATGGCCGTGTCCACCGTCGTCCAGCAGACCCGCATCGCCTCCGGCGGCCGGCGGGTGAACCTCTCCCGCGAGATGGAGATCCTCGGCCGCTACCGCGAGGCCCTCGGCAAGCCGGGCACCTCCCTCGCGATGACGCTGCTGGAGCTGTGCCGGGGTCGCATCTGAGTTCGGTCCCGCTCTCACCCGTACGGCGCGTGACCGGCCCACGGACCGCTTCGTTGATCCCGGTGTCCGTGCCAGCCAGGGGCGGGCCCGACAGAACCACGCGTGGCTCGCCGGAGCGATGAGGTGTACGGGTCGTGCCGTGCGCCGTGGGACCTCGCTCCGGAGAAGTGACCGGACGGCAGGGGACAGCAGCCCGGTCACCCAAGAGAACGGCCGGCTCCGGGGACGCCCGGGGCCGACCGGCGGAAAATTGCAAAAATGCACCAGTGCCGGGTCAAACGGTTGCGGATGCCTCGCTCATCCAGCACGATGCGTAGAAAGCCCCCCAAGTCCCCTCGCAGACACCGGCATTGACCATCCCCGCCTGTCCGCCCGGGGTCGAGACCACAGGAGAGGTGGCGCAACCCCCCGGCGCCGCCCCCAGGCACCGGCGCCGCCCTGACGTCGGTGCTGACGAAAGAGGGCCCCGCGGCTCAAGCCCGCGGGGCCCTTTCGTCATGCCCACACACCCGTCACGCCCACCACACCCCCCTCATGCGTGACTCACATCACATAAATATCGCATGAGGCGGCACAACCGTTCAGCCCCCTCGCTGATCAAACCTGCTGCCGGATCAAGAAGACGGTATGAGCGAGGGACCTGCGTTCGGAGGGGGATGCAGGTCCCTCGGTGCTTTCTGCGGGCGGCCCGAGGACTTCTCCGGTCCGGCTACTTCTTCGGCGGCACCGCCGGGATCCCCAGGAACGGCAGCTTCAGCGCGCCGAACGCGTCCGCCGGGACCGCGGGGGTGCGCGGCTCCACCGGCTTCAGGCGTTCGTACGCCGCTCCCTGCGCCGGACGCGGATCCTCCTCGCCCTTGTTCGGCCAGTACGACATGGCCCGCTCGGCCTGCGCGGTGATCGTCAGGGACGGGTTGACGCCCAGGTTCGCCGAGACCGCGGCGCCGTCCACGACCGAGATGCCGGGGTGCCCGTACAGCCGGTGGTACGGGTCGATCACGCCCGTCTCCGGGGAGGCGCCGATGGGGCAGCCGCCCAGGAAGTGCGCGGTCAGCGGGGTGCCCATCAGTTCGCCGACATTGCTGCCCGCGAAGCCGTTGATCTCGGTGGCGAGGGCCGAGGCGGCCTCGGAGGCGGACTTGATCTGCTTGGGGTTCGGCGCGCCGTGACCCTGCCGGGCGGTGAGCAGGCCCTTGCCGACGCCGTCGGGCTTCAGGTACGTGGTCAGCGAGTTGTCCAGGGACTGCATCACCAGGCCGATGATGGTCCGCTCCGACCAGCGCCGGTTGGACAGGGAGCGGGCGACCAGCACGGGGTGGCGGGCCGCGTTCGCCAGCCAGGCCAGGACGCGCGAGGAGCCCTCGGCGTAGGGGACCTGCAGGATCGACAGGCCGCCCATCGAGTTGGAGCCCTTGCCGTAGCGGACGGGCTCGATGTGGGTGTTCTCGTCGGGGTGGATGGAGGACGTGATGGCGACACCGCGGGTGAAGTCGGCCTTCGCCTCTCCGGTCGCCCTGCGGTAGCGGCGGTTGTCCGTCTGCGCGCCGACCAGCGCCTCGGAGTTGGTGCGGGTGAGCTCGCCGAGGCGGGCGGAGAGGTGGGGCAGCTGCCCGCCGGACCTCATGCGGTGCAGCAGGGTCTGGGTGCCGTACGTGCCGGCCGCGATCACGACCCGCCGCGCGGTGAAGAGCCGTCCCTTGCCCTTCTTCTTCTGGTCCGTCGGCAGCGTCGCCACCGCGTAGCCGCCCCGCGAGTCGTCGGTGACGGACACGACCGTCGTCATGGGGTGGACCACCGCACCCGCCTTCTCGGCGAGGTACAGGTAGTTCTCGTTCAGGGTGTTCTTCGCGCCGTGCCGGCAGCCGGTCATGCACTCGCCGCACTCGGTGCAGGCCTTGCGGGACGGGCCGGCCCCGCCGAAGTACGGGTCGTCGACCTGCCCGCCCGGACTCGCCTTCGCCGTCCCGTCGGCGTCCTTGCCGTCGCCGAAGAACACGCCGACCGGCGCCATGTGGAAGGTGTCGCCGACGCCCATCCGCTGTGCCGCCGCCTTCAGGTGCACGTCGGAGGGGGTCATCGTGGGGTTGAGCCGGACGCCGAGCATGCGCCGCGCCTGGTCGTAGTACGGCTTCAGCTCCTCCTGCCAGTCGGTGATGTCCTTCCACTGCGGGTCGTCGAAGAAGGCCTTCGGCGGCACGTAGAGGGTGTTGGCGTAGTTGAGCGAGCCGCCGCCCACACCGGCGCCCGCCAGCACCATCACGTTGCCCAGCAGGTGGATGCGCTGGATGCCGTACATGCCGAACCTGGGCGCCCAGAGGTAGTTCTTCAGGTCCCACGAGTTCTTCGGGAGGGTGTCGCGGGCGAAGCGGCGGCCGGCCTCCAGGACGCCCACCTTGTAGCCCTTCTCGGTCAGGCGCAGGGCGGTCACCGAACCACCGAACCCCGAACCCACGACGACGACGTCGTAGTCGTACCCGTCCTCGTCCCGGACCTGGACAGACTTCTCCTGCGACACGTGCTCTCCTCGTCGAGAACGGGGTTGTCCTGCTCTAGCGGAAGCGGAACGCCTTCATGAGGCGGAGACTGCGGCTCATGAACCGGGCGTACTTCTCGTCGTCCATGCCGAGCGACGGCGCCATCGGCAGCAGCCGCTGCTCGGCCACCGTCTGGGCCTCGGTGTACTTGAGGATGCCCTCGGAGCCGTGGCGGCGGCCGAGACCGGAGTCCTTCATGCCGCCCATCGGGGACTGGACGCTGCCGTAGGCGGGTGCGTAGCCCTCGTTGACGTTCACGGTGCCGGTGCGCAGCCGGGACGCGACGTCCTGGCCGCGGCGGGCGCTCCTGGTCCACACGGACGCGTTCAGGCCGTACGGCGTGGAGTTGGCGCGCTCGACCGCCTCGTCGTCGGTCTTGAAGCGGTAGATCGACACGACCGGCCCGAAGGTCTCCTCCTCGCACACGGACATGGAATCCTCGACGCCGTCGAGGACGGTCGGCTCGAAGAAGTACGGGCCGATGTCCGGACGGGCCACACCGCCCGCGACCAGCTTCGCGCCCTTGGCGACGGCCTCCTGCACGTGCCGTTCGACGGTCTTCAGCTGCCGTTCCCCGACCAGCGAGCCCATGTCGGCGCCGTAGGCGAGGGAGTTGCCGAGCCGCATGCCCCTGGTGCGGGCGGCGAAGCGCTCCAGGAAGGTGTCGGCCACGGACTCGTGGACGTACAGCCGCTCGATGGAGATGCAGAGCTGACCGGCGGAGGAGAAGCAGGCGCGCACGGCCCCGGCGGCGGCCTTCTCGATGTCGGCGTCGTCGAGCACCAGCATGGCGTTCTTGCCGCCGAGTTCGAGGGAGACGCCGACCAGGCGGGCCGCCGCGCCTTGCGCGACCTCGCGCCCTGTGCGGGTGGAGCCGGTGAAGGACACGTAGTCGGCGTGCCGGACGACCTCCGGACCGACGACCGGGCCCTCGCCGAGCACGACCTGGAAGACGTCGGCGGGCAGTCCGGCCTCGATGAGCAGGTCACGTGCCCAGAGCGCGGTGAGGCAGGTCTCGGTGTCCGGCTTCATCACGACCGCGTTGCCGGCGACGAAGGCGGGCAGCGCGTCGCCGACCGACAGCTCCAGCGGGTAGTTCCAGGGGGCGATCTGGCCGACGACGCCCCGCGGGTGGCGGAGTTCGGTGACCTTCGTCAGGGTCGGCATGGCGCCCGCGTGCCGCTTGGGCCGCAGGTAGGCGGGGGCCTTGCGGCCGTAGTGGCGGGCGGCCACCGCGACGGCCTGGACCTCCTCGTGCGCGTGCAGGCGCGCCTTGCCGGTCTCCAGCTGGATGAGGTCGAGGACCTCCGCCTGGCGCTCCAGCACCAAGTCGTGGAAGCGGAGCAGCACGGCGGCCCGCTGCCGTACCGGCGTCCTCTCCCACACCGCCTGTGCGGCGCGGGCGGCCTCGAAGGCCTTGAGCACGTCCTCGGGGGTGGACTCGGGCAGGTCGGCCAGCTTCTCGCCGGTGAACGGCGTGTGGTTGGCGGTACGGCCCGAGCCGACGACGCCCTTGGTCAGCTGGGCCACCAGTTCGGGGGTGACCACGTCGGCGGCGGTGCGGGCGCCTTCGGGGGCGGGCGCGAGGGGGTTGGTACCGGTGATGTCCGGGGCCTGCGAGTCCGTCATGACGCGCAGGGTATGCCGAGGCGAAGGCTTTGGGTACCCGTCGGTAACGGGGATTCACGGAGTACACACACAACGCCAGTGATCACTGGCAGGAAATGTGCTGATCAGGGCGTTGTCGAGGTGACGATCACTCGGATCCGGGTTTTTTCGCGAGGAGGAGCCCGAGGGCGGCGATGGGGGTGCGGCGGCGGGGGTCGGGGGTGGGGGCGGGCGGCACGGTGACCGGGGCGGAGGACAGGGGCCGGGGCGCCGGCTCGGGCTCCGGCTCGGGCCGGGCCTCCCGTTGGTTCTCGGGGGTCGTCTCCGCCGGGGGCAGCACGCCGGCGCACGCCTCCAGCACCGCCGCGACCTCCTCCGCGCCCGGCCGCGCCTCCGGCTCCGGCGCGTGCAGCCGGGTCAGCAGCGGGCCGAGCGGGCCGGCGTCCCCGCCCTCGACGGCGGCGGCGAGCAGCGCCCCGAGGGACCACAGGTCGGAGGCGGGACCGGCGCCGCGCCCCGACGCCCGCTCCGGCGCGACGAACTCGGCGGGCCCGTCTCCGGCATGCCCGTCCCCGATCCCGAAGTCGGTGACGACGACCCGCCCGGTGCCGGACTCGATCAGGACGTTGGCGGGCTTGAGGTCCCGGTGCACGATCCCGACGGCGTGCGCGGCCCGGAGCGCCCCGAGGGCGGCGAGTCCGACCCGGGCGGCCTCGGCGGGCTCCAGCGGCCCACGTCCGACGGCCTCCCGCAGCGACTCCCCGCGGATCAGCTCCATGACGATCCGGGGAAGTCCGTCCTCGGCGACGACGTCGTACACGGTGACGGCCGAGGGATGCCGTACCCGGGCGGCGGCCCGCGCCTCCGTGCACAGACGGTGCGCGATCCGCCGGCTCTCCTCGTCGTCGGCCGGATCCCCGGGCAGAAGGGGCTCCTTGACGGCGACGTCCCGCCGGCCCTGCTCGTCCCGCGCCCGCCAGACGGTCCCGGACGGACCGGCGCCCAGGCGCTCCAGGAGCCGGTAGCGCCCACCGATCAACTGTCCGTCGGGCGAGCGTTCGCCGTCTCCAGTCATGTCACATGAGTACCGTGCGCACCACGCCCTTGTCGAAGCGGGCGGTCAGGCGGCCCACCGGTGCAGCGTGAACTCCCCCTTCTCCTTGCGCACTTCGACGGCACCGGCGCCACCGAAGTGCGCCGGGACCACCAACGCCCGCTCCTCGGCCGCGCGTTCGAGCACCCGGAGCCGGGTCGCGGCCGCCTGCCGCGGGTCGAGGCAGAAACAGCTGCTGCACTCGGGGTGCAGGATCTGCACCGGGCTGTGCAGCAGGTCGCCGACGAACACGGCCCGCTCGCCGCGCGAGGCGAGGCGCAGCACGGAGGAACCCGGGGTGTGCCCGGGGGCGGCCTCCAGGACGAGATGCTCGTCGATGCGGTACTCGCCGTCCCACACCACGGCCTGACCGGCCCGGTGCACGGGCGCGACGCTGTCCTCGTAGACGAGCCGGTCGTCCACGCGCACGCCGCCCGCGTAGCCGCCCTCGGGCCCGAAGTGGTGGTCGTCCGCGGCCGGCAGGAGGTACTGGGCACCGGGGAAGGACGGTACCCACGCGCCGTCGGCGTCACGGGTGTTCCAGCCGACATGGTCGCCGTGCAGATGCGTGTTGACGACGACGTCGACGTCCTGCGGACGGACCCCGGCCCGCTCCAGGCGGTCCAGGAAGTCCCCCTGCCGTCGGTGGAAGAGCGGATTGCCGGGTCGCTCGCGCCCGTTGCCGACGCCGGTGTCGACCAGCACCGTGCGCCCGCCGGAGCGCACCACCCAGGTCTGGAGCGCCACCACGGCGCGGTCGCCACCGGACTCCCGGTGGTCGGGGACGAGTTCGTGCTCGCGGGCGCTCCAGACCTCGGGACCGCAGTCCGGGACGAGGGCCCCGGCGGGCACGTACGGGCCCCGCCACTCGACGATACGGAGCACCTCGACGTCGCCGACCATGAAGCTCTGCACTTTGTCATCAGCCATACCGATGACCCTAGAAGTCCGGACTGAACGTCCCAATGCTCATTCGGCTCTGTCCAATACGCTGTTGTCTCATGGATGTGGTGAGCGATGCGATCTCGGCGGTCAGGTCCGGCCGGCCGTCCTCGAACCGGCTACGGGTGCGCGGCAGCTGGAGCGTCCGGCTCGCGCCGTACGAGGGGGCGGGCTTCCATGTCGTCCTGAGCGGCGCGTGCCGGCTCGTGCCGGACGGGGGCGGCGACCCGGTGCCGCTGAACACGGGGGACGTGGTGCTGCTGCCGCACGGGGCCGGACACGTGCTGGCGGACCGGGCGGCGGGGGCCGCCGAGATCCGGCGGGCGGTGCCGTTCGAGGAGGTGCGGGACACGGACGTACGGCTTCCCGGGTCCGGTCCCGGCGTCGAGCTGCTGTGCGGCAAGTACCGTCTCGACCGCAGTCGCACACACCCGCTGCTGGCGGAGCTGCCGCAGGTGGTGCACCTGCCCCACCGGGTCGGCGACCATCCCGAACTGCGCACCGCCGTCGACCTCTTGGCACGCGAGCTGGACGAACGCCGGCCGGGCGCCTGCCTGGCCCTGCCGAGCCTGCTGGACCTTCTGCTGATCTACATGGTCCGCGCCTGGATGACCCGGGCGGAGACGGGCGCCTGGCCGGCGGTGCTGAACGACCCGGTCACGACGGCGGCGCTGCGGGCCCTGCACTCCGATCCGGCCGCCTCCTGGACGGCCGGCCGTCTGGCCTCGGAGGCGGGCGTCTCGCGCGCCACCCTGTCCCGCCGCTTCACCTCGCTGGTCGGCCGCCCGCCGATGGCGTACCTCACCTGGTGGCGCCTGACCCTGGCGGCGACCCGGCTGCGCGACTCGGACGTGCCCCTCGCGACGGTGGCCCGGGAGACCGGCTACGGCAGCCCGTACGCCCTCTCGCACGCGTTCAGCAGGGAGTTCGGGACCACACCGGGGCGGTACCGGGACGGGGCCCGGGCCGACGGGCCCGCCCTCACGGCTTCGTGAGTTCCAGGTTCGCGATCGCCGCCTTCGCCACCTCCCGGCCCCGGGCGGTGAAGTCGCCCTTGCCCGGGTAGCCGACGGTGAGCCGGTACAGGTCGCCGGACCTGGTGCGGTAGTAGAAGATCTGGATCTCCCGCGGGCGCGGGTTCTCGCTGTCGTCGGTGGTGAAGGCGACGGTGTTCGTGGCGGCCGGCCGGCCGCGGTACTCGGCGTTGTCGTCCGGGTGCGTCCGCGCGCCCTTGGCCATGCCGAGGGTGTAGTCGCCCTCGTTCTTGAACTTCTCGTCGTCGGCGCGCATCTGGGCCACGGCGTTGCTCTTGATCTCCTTGAGGGAGTCCTCCGACTTCCGGGTCAGGTCGAGGACGACCGAGATACCGCCGCTCCAGTCCGTGTACGACACCCAGCTCTTGTCGGTGGCGTTCTTGTCCGGGCGGCCCGCCTGGTAGGCCGCGGGGACGGCGAGGGTGGCGCCCAGCTTCGGATCCGCCCGCTTCGCCCAGCCGTCGGGGAGCGGGCCGGCGAAGGGGTCGGCGAGGACGAGGTATCCGGCAGCGGCGGCCGCGACCACGGCGGCGCCCACGCCCAGCCAGACCTTCCGGCCCGGCCGCCCGGAGCGGGTGGCGGGCTCGGCGCCCCGGACCTGCTGGGTGGGTTCCGGCGCCGGCGGGTCGGCGGCCGCCTCCAGCAGGGCGCGGACCTGCGCCGCCGTCGGGCGGCGGGCCGGGTCCTTCTGGAGCAGCCCGTCGATGGCCTCGGCCAGCGGGCCCCGCGCGGCGGCGGGCGCGGCCGGGGCGGCGTTGAGGACGGACTGCAGGGTGGCCGGGGTGTTGCTGCGGCGGAACGGGGAGACGCCCTCGGTGGCCGTGTAGAGGACCACGCCCAGGGACCACAGGTCGCTCGCCGGGCCGGGGCGCTGCCCCAGCACCCTTTCCGGCGCGATGTACTCGGGCGAGCCGACGAAACCGCCGGTGTCGGTCAGGCTCGTCTCGCCCTCGATCTGTGCGATGCCGAAATCCGTGAGGACGACCCGGTCGTACCGGCCCAGCAGCACGTTGTCCGGTTTCACGTCCCGGTGCAGGACGCCCGCCGCGTGCGCCGCCTCCAGCGCGCCGAGCACCTGCAGACCGGTCCGGGCCGCCTCGCGCGCGTCCAGCGTGCCCTCCTGGAGCGCGTCGCCCAGCGAGCGTCCGCGTACCAGCTCCATCACGATCCACGGGCGGTCGTCGACGACCGCGACGTCGTACACGTCGACCACCGCGGGGTGGTCGAGCCGGGCCGCCGCGCGCGCCTCGCGGCGCATCCGCTCGAAGGCGTTGGCGCGTTCCCGCTCGGGAAGGTGGTCCGGGACCCTGGGCTCCTTGACGGCGACCTCGCGGTCCACCATCTCGTCCTTGGCCCGCCACACGGTGCCCATCCCGCCGTGGCCGAGCTTGGCGAGCAGCCGGTACCGCCCGGCGATCAGCCGCCCGGCACCCTGGGCGGGCAGCACCGGAGGCTGTGGGCCCGGGTTCGGGCTCGGCGGTTGCAGAACAAAACTCGTCGTGTCGTCGGCCGTGCGGCCGACTCCCCCGTCACTGCTCATGGTTCATCCATATCGCGCCATGAGCGCGCCAGCCACAGGGAACGCGAACCGGTCACGAAGCCGTGACCGAGAAGGTGTCCACGGCCACGTCGAAGTACTCCCGGGCCTCCTTGACCTTCCCCACCGGCGCCGACACCCACACGTCGTACATCCGGCCGCCCTCCTCCCAGCACACGTCGTAGGTGTGGCGGGCGCCCTCGGCCGCGCTGAAGCCGTTCCAGGTGAACTCCCAGAGGGCCGCGGGGTGTCCGGCGTGCGTGGTCGTGGTGACCCGGCCGTCGTGGTAACCGGGGTTGGTGCTGGGCCCGTCGGCCGCCGACCGGTTCATCACGCCGGTGGGGCCGCCCGGTTCGGGCGCGGCGACCTTGATGCCGAGGCGGAAGGTCTGCCCCGGGGAGAGGTAGAAGACCCGCTCGCCCTGGCTTTCGCGGGTGAAGTCCTCCGGCACGGCGAGGGAGAAGCCGGCCGGGTCCCGGGCGGTGCGGTAGCCGGAGGGAGCGGTGTGCGTGGTGGAGGCCGCCGGTGCGCTGCTCGCGGTGGGCGTCGGGGACTTCGGGGCGCCGGTCGTCGGGGAGTTGCCGGCGGCCGGGGAACTGCCGGTGGGCGCCGTCGGGCTGGTCGCCGTACCGCTCGGGGTGCCGCCGCCTGCGCCGCCGCCCTGTTTCAGCAGCAGCGCCGTCGCCGAGACGCCGGCGCCGGCCACCGCGGCCACGAGCAGCGCGGCGATCAGCACCCCGCGCGCGGACTGGCGTGCGGCCGGGGGCTGTTCGGCGGTGGGTGCGGGCGGGGTGACCGGCCCGCGCGGCATGTCGTGCTCGGTGGGCGTGTAGGGGGTCACGGGGGCACGGCCTCCGGAGTCGCCCAGCCGGGGCGTACGGCCTCTGGCGTCGCCGGCCCTGGGGGAACGGCCCCTCGTGTCACCGCTCCGGAGTGTGCGGGCCGAGCCCGGTGTGCCGCCCGGCGCGGCCGGGGTGCGGCCCGTCTCCAGGTACGTCCGCAGCATCCGCTCGGCCTCCGCCGCGCCCAGCCGCCGGTCGGGGTCGCGTTCCAGCAGGCCGAGCACGACGGGCAGCAGCGGCTCGGCCTGCGCGGGTGGCCGGATGTCGGCGGCGACGACGGCGTGCAGGATGCCGCCGAGCGAGTCGCGGCGGAACGGCGACTCGCCGCTGAGCGCCGTGCACAGCAGCGCGCCCACCGACCACAGGTCGGACTCCGGCCCGGTACGGACGCCGGACATCCGTTCCGGGGAGGTGTACTCCGGCGAGCCGACGAAGGAGCCGGTCTCGGTGAGCGTGGTGGCGCCAGCGACCTGCGCGATGCCGAAGTCGGTGAGCACGACCCGGTCGGTGTCGGACTCGATCAGCACGTTCGCCGGTTTGATGTCGCGGTGCAGCACCCCGGCCGTGTGCGCGGTGCGCAGCGCGCTCAGCAGGTCGACGGCGATCCGGGCGGCCTCCGCGGCGTCGACCGGCCCACCTGCGGCGATGCGGTCGGCGAGTGAGCCGCCGTCGATCAGCTCCATGACGATGTACGGCCGTTCGTCCTGCTCGACCACGTCGTGCACGACGATGATGTGCGGGTGCCGCAGCTGCGCCACCGCCCGCGCCTCGCGGAAGGTGCGCTCCCGGCGGCGACGGGCGTCGTCGTCCGTCAGGGAGTCGTCCGGAGCCAGCTCCTTGACCGCCACCTGACGGCCCAGCAGCTCGTCGGCGGCCCGCCATACGACGCCCATTCCGCCGCGCCCGATCCGCGCCAGTAGGCGGTAACGGCCCGCGATCACACGGAAGTCGTCCCCCTCGGATCCCATGAGCCCCATCATGCCGCACCGGCCGCACCCCTTCCGGGGCGGTCATCGGCCAAGCCTCGGGGACTCAGCCTGAGTTCGGCTGCCAGCCCTGCAGGACCCGCTTGAACTGCTTGCTCGTCGTCGCCCAGTCGGCGGCGGGCGACGACATGTAGATGGCGTACTCGACGCCCTCGCGCGAGAAGTAGGTCTCCTCGACGGCGTGCCGCGGGCCGGCCACGTAGGGCGGGACCGTCTTCTGCGCGGTCCAGGTGTACTCCCACAGCGAGCCCTTGCAGTCGCGGTAGGTGTTCTGGTGCATGGTCACGGTCTTGTAGTCGATCAGCCGCTGGAGCTGCTGCTCCAGGTCCTTCTGGTGCTGGAAGGGGTCGGCGAAGTCCGGGTCGGTGTCGATGGCGATGCGGACGAAGTGCACGCCGCCGTCGGGCGAGTAGTCGACCTGCTTGAGGTCGCCGTCGTTCTGGTACACCTTGCGCGTCCAGCCCTTGGGCAGGGAGAGGCTGAAGCCCAACGGGTCGTTCTGGCGCACCCAGCCGTCGCGGCCCGCGCCCCCCGGACCCGGGCTGCTCCTGCCCGAGGTCGCGGGCGCCGGGCTCGCCCCGCCGCCGGTCTCGGTGTCCTGCTGCATCGTGCCCCACTGCTTGAAGGCCACCGCGGCGCCGCCGCCGAGCACGGCCGCGAGGGCGACGACCAGCGCGAGCGTGCGCAGACGGCGCCGGGGGCGGGCCGGTGCGGCGGGCCCCACCATGGTCGGGTCCATCCCCTGCGGGCCCACCGCCGTCGGACCGGTGACGGAGCGTCCCTCGGCACGCGGCCCGGAACCGTGCCCCGAAGTGCCTGCCCCGGAGGTGTACGAATCACTGCCGTACGACCCGCTGCCGTACGACCCGCCGGTGCTCACGCCCCGGCCCTGGGTCGGTACGAACGCCTGTGCGGCGCTCGGCCGGCGGCCTTCCGCCGCCTCGGCGAGCAACTGCTCCGTCTCCTCCGCGCTCGGCCGCTGGGCCGGCTCCTTGCGCAGCAGGGCGGTGATGACGGGGCCGAGCGCACCCGCGTGGCGGGTCTCCTCCGCGTCCTCCTCGACGACCGCCTGCATGGTGCTCAGCGGCGAGGTGCGGCGGAACGGCGAACGGCCCTCGACCGCCGTGTACAGCGTGGCGCCGAGCGCCCACAGGTCCGAGGACGGGCCGGGGTCGTGACCGCGTACCCGCTCGGGCGCGAGGTAGTCGACCGAGCCGACGACCTCGCCGGTGCGGGTGATGGTGGTGTCGCCCTCGATCTGGGCGATGCCGAAGTCGGTGAGCAGCACCCGGCCGTCATCGCCGAGCAGCACGTTGCCGGGCTTGACGTCCCGGTGCAGCACGCCGGCGGAGTGCGCGGCGCGCAGCGCCCGCAGCACCCACAGGCCGATCCGGGCGGCCTCGCGCGCGTCGAGACGGCCGCGGTCCTTGACCGCGTCGGCCAGCGAGCGGCCCTCGACCAGTTCCATCACGATCCACGGGCGGCCGTCGTGTTCGAGCACGTCGTGGACGGTGACGACGGCGGAGTGGTTGATCCGCGCGGCGGCGCGGGCCTCCGCCCGGGTGCGGGCGAGCAGAACGGCCTGGTCGCTCTCGGAGACGTAGAGCGCGGCGGTCAACTCCTTGACGGCCACTGCCCGGTGGAGCACCTCGTCGTGGGCGCGCCACACCCGGCCCATGCCGCCGCTGCCGATGGAATCGGCAAGCCGGTAGCGGCCCGCTATCAGCAGGCCCTGCATCTGATTCACGTTGCCCCGCAATGCTCTTGACAGGCTCAGACTAAGGACCGGTCTGCCCGCTGGGAACAAGCGGGGGGCCAAGGAAACCGCACTGTGACGGTTGTCGCTTCTCCTCGCGAACGGGAACCGAATCCTCGCTCGCCCGACCGGTATACACGGCGCTCAACGCGTGTAGCGGTACGTCGCCGTAGCCTGCTCGTACAGCCGCGTCACCGTATCCCGCTCGGCCTCCGGCCCCCGGACCTGGACGATGTGGTAACGACCGTTCAGCAGGATCGCCATGTTGCGCACGTAAACGTCGCGTCCCTGCCCGTCGGTCCAGGTGAACTGGCCCTCGGCCATGGTCCGTCCGCCCACCTCGATGGTTCTCAGGCCGGTGGCCGTGGCCCAGCTGGAGTCCCGGTACGGCTGCAGTTCGCGCTCCTTGTCCCGCTGGTAGACCATCGGATCGCTGCCGTTGGCCGAGGCGCTGTCCCGTCCCGGTACGAGGATCAGCTCGAAGTTCTTGTGCGAGTAGACCACCTGGCCGCTGCCGTTCTTGGGCGTGCGGTCCCAGCCCTTGGCGACGGCGACTTTGAAGCCCTCCGGGTCGGTGCGCAGGGTGAACCCGTCGGCGACGGAGGGATCGCCGCCGGTCTGTGTCTCGGTGGCGGGCTCGGACGCCGAGGGACTGCCGCTCGCGGTCTGCCCGGAGGACGGCTGCCCGGTGCGGGACGGCGCGGGGCCCGCCTCCCCGGCGCTGCCGGTACGGTCGCTGCCCGCCGCGCCGCTCTCCCCCTGCTTCGGCATGAAGAGCACCGCGTACGCCACCGCCCCGGCCAGCAGGAGCAGTATCAGCAGGAGCAGCGTCCGGCCGAGGCTGCGCGGGGAACGAACCGCCTCGTCCCGGGCCCGCTTGTGCCGGCCGTGCGGATGGGGCGCGGGCATCCCGGCGCGCCGCCGCCGCACCAGCTCACCGCGGCGCCGGACGATCGGCAGCCGTCTCGGGTCGGCGGGCGGGACGGGGACGACATGGGTACCGGCGTCCGGCTCGGGCGCCGAGCGCACCAGCGAGCGCAGCCAGCCGCTCAGCTCCTCGAAGTCCAGCCGGTCGGTGGGGTCCTGGCGCAGCAGCGACTCCACGACCGGGCGCAGCGGCCCGCACTCCTCGGCGAAGGCGGGCGGCTCCGCGCACACCAGCTGCACCAGCTCGGCCGTGGACTCCTCGGGGTAGGGCGCATGCCCCTGCACGGCCCGGAACAGCAACGCCCCGAGGGCCCACAGGTCGGTGGCGGGCCCGATCGGCGCCGCCAGCTGCCAGTTCTCGTGCACGGGCCCGGCCTGCTCCGGCGCCCATCGCTCGGTCACCGGCCCCACGACGGTCATCCGCACCTGCCGCGCCCGCTCGGCCGCGAGCGCGGTGGCGGGACCGCGGCGCACGGCACCGGCGCCGGGCTCGTCCCAGCGGGCGGCACCGGTGGCCGGGGGGAGGGCCGCGCCTGCGGGGAGGGCGGGGGGCTGTCCGGGAACGGGGGCACCCCGACCCGTGCCGCGCGGCTGACCGGCAGGCGCCTGACCGGGTACGGGCAGCCGGCCCGCGCCGGGTGCTGCGCCGGGACGCCACTCCCCGGGCGGCAGGACGGGTCGCCGTCCGTCACCGCCCGGCTCGGCCGGCGTACCTGCGGGGCCCGTGCGCGGTGCGGCGCCGTGCCAGGAGGAGCCGTGCACCCCGTAGGGGTCGGCGATACGGCCGGGCGGTGCGGCGGCCTGGCCGGAGGAGTACGGCGGCTGCACCGCGCCGTCGGCCGCGGCCTCGCCGTCGGCGGGCGGGCGGGCTCCGGGCAGGGCGGCGTGGCCGTTCTGCCGGGCTTCCTGCACCCGGGCCGCGGCCCGGGCTCCCGCACGGTAGGCGGCGATGGCCCCGGCCCGGGCGGCACGGATGTCGTCGCCGCTCTCCAGGGCCTGTCGGCCCGCAGGTCCGGGGACGGTGGATTCACCCGACGCCCCGTTCGCGCCCGGCACCGGCAGCCCACCGACGGCCCGTGCCTGGATCGCGGCCCGCCGCGCGGCCTCGGGATCCGCGTCGGGGGACGGCACCGGTCCCGCAGCGCCCGCAGGGCCGCTCACGGCACCGACCGGGGCACCGCCGCCCGCGGCACCCCGCCCTCCGTCGCCACCGGGACCCCGGCCACCGGAGTCACCGAAGCCCTGGCCACCGGAGCCGCCGGGCCCCTGCCCGCGCAGGCCCTGCCGGCCCGTGCCGACGCCGTCAGCGCCGCCCGGCCCGAGGGCCCCCGCCGGCCCTTCCTGGCCCTGCTGCCCGTCCGGAACCGGCACCGGGTCGTACCCGCACAGCGCCTCCTCCGCCGCACCGACCGCCAGGCCGGTCAGCATCACGCGGCCGTCGTCGCAGACGAGGACCGTGCGGGCGGTGATGTTGCGGTGCACCCAGCCGTGGCCGTGCAGGACACGCAGCGCCATGAGGACGTCGGAGGCGACCTCGGCCGCCCGGTACGGCGTCAGCGGCTGCTCGGCCAGCAGCGCGGACAGCGGACGTGCGGCCACCCACTCGCTCACTATCCACAGTGAGCCGCCCTCGGCGAACACGTCGAAGACCTGGTCCAGCCGCGGGTGGTCGGGGATGCTCGCGGCCGCCTGCGCCGCATCGACGGCCCGCCGCACCGCGGGGTCCGAGGGGCTGCGGGTGGCGGTCCGGGCCGCCGGGGTACGACGCGCCCCGCGCTCACGGGCGGTGAACCCCTCGGGCAGCCCGTCCGCGTCGAGCACCTCGGCCTCGACGACCTCCGGCAGTGGCACCTGACGGACCAGCACTTCCTGGCCGCTGTAGGTGTCGAAGGCCCGGGTCTCGGTCAGTTCGTACTCGTCGGAGGGCGGCAGCGGCAGGCGGTAGCGGTCGGCGAGCACCCGGCCCGCATAGTCGTCCACGTTGCCTCCCCCGACCGCCCGGTCGTTCACATCCGTTCCCGTTCGGGCCGTTGCGCAGCCACAATCCGGCTCCGTACGGTCCGCAACCATTCACGATACGTGCCGGAGGCAAGTCGCATTGAGGGGATGACGGATTCTCACGGCCCCAAACAGGGCTCGTTCACATCACGACTTGGGCTCGAACGACGTCGTCAGCGTCTTCCAGGTGGCCTTGCGCAGCGGGCTGTTCCACGCCGCGGCCTTGGCCGTGTACATCAGCCCGTACCCGAGGCTGCCGTTCACCACGAACCCCCGGTCGACAGAACGGTACTTGGTGCCGCCCTCCACGTAGGTGAACTCCCAGTCGGCCGTGTTCCAGCCGCGGTAGTCCACCTGGGCTATGCGGATCTTCCGGTACTGGGAGCGGTACATGTAGCGCTCCTGGTTCTTCCAGTCCGCCACCGGGTCGTCCTTGGGCGTGCTGGTCCAGCCGACGAGCAGCATCTGCCCGTTCGGCCCGGTGTAGCGGTCTCCGGCCTGGCCGGTGGACTTGAACTTCCACCCCTTGGGGAGTCCGATCGAGTACCCCTGGGTGCCCTTTCGGGTCGACTCCGCCGGTGCGCCGCCGCCGCTCTTCGAGCCGGACGAGCCGGAGTCGTCACCGTCGCCGGCCTGGCTCGCGCTCGTCTCCGTCGCCGAACCGGTCGTGGCGGAGGCCGAGGTCTTCCCGTCCGTCCTGGCGTCGCTGTCGGTGCCGTTCTTGCCGCCCGTGCCCTTGTCCTGCTTGGTGGAGGCGCTGGCGCTGGCCGCGGTCCTGGCACCGCCGTTCTTGCTGCCCTTGCCGTCGCCCCCGTCGAGCACGATGGTCAGCACGGTACCGATCACGGCGAGCACGACCACCACCGCGATGATCACCAGCGTCCGCCTGGGCACCACGTCGGTGAGCGGAGCTCTCGGCACCGGCCGCGGCGACAGGTCCAGGTCCGGCGGCGGCACCACGGGCCACCCGGAACTCGGCTTGTTCGCCCGGGAGTCCGGCGCGGCGGAAGCCTGGGCCGGGACGGTCGGCCGGCCGGTTGTCCCGGCACCCGTGCCCGAACCGCTCTCCGCGGCCGGCTTGCCGCCGGTGCCCGCAGCCGCCGTACCGCCACCGCTCCTGGCGCGCGCGGACGACGACGAGCCCGCCGCCCCGGCAGCCTTGCGGACCGAGCGCAGCGCCCCGCGCAGCTTCTCCCCGGCCTCCTCGCCCCGCTTGCCCTCGCGCCCCTCGGGCTGCGCCGGCAGCGGAACCACCCGGGTGGCGTCCATCGCCTCCGGCTCCGGCGCGTGGATGACCCTGTTGAGCATCGCCCGGGCACCGGCGTCGTCGAGCCGCTGGGCCGGGTCCTTGGTGAGCAGGCCGTAGATGACGTCCCGGAGCGGACCCGCGTTCTTGGGCTCCTCCAGGGGTTCGGTCATCACCGCGGTCAGCGTGGCGATCGCGGAACCCTTGTCGTACGGCGGCAGACCCTCGACCGCCGCGTACAGCAGGCCGCCCAGCGACCACAGGTCGGCCGCGGGTCCCGGCTTGTGCCCGCGGGCGCGCTCCGGGGAGATGTAGGAGGGAGCGCCGACGAGCATGCCGGTGGAGGTGATGGACGGGTCGCCCTCGACCTGCGCGATACCGAAGTCGGTGAGCACGACCCGGCCGTCGTCGGCGATGAGCACGTTGGACGGCTTCACGTCACGGTGCAGGATGCCCTCGCGGTGCGCGGAGCGCAGCACGTCGAGGATGGCCAGCCCGACCTCGGCGGCACGCCTGGGCTCCAGCAGGCCGTCCTCGCGGATGGCCTCGGCGAGGGACTTGCCCTCGACCAACTCCATGACGATCCAGGGCCGGTCGTCCTCCTCGACCACGTCGAAGACCGTCACCGCGCTGTTGTTGCGGATCCGGGCGATCGCCTTGGCCTCGCGCAGGGTGCGCGTGATCAGGCGCCGCTTCTCCTCCTCGTCGATGTTCGACGGGAACCGCAGTTCCTTGACGGCGACCGTCCGGCCGAGGGTCTCGTCCTCGGCGCGCCACACCGTGCCCATGCCGCCGCGGCCCAGCACGTCACCCAGCCGGTACCGCCCGGCGAGGAGACGACGCTCGCTCTTGTCCTGACGAGTCTCCTGACGAGATGTGCCCGCCCGCTCCGCCTCCGACATGCGTCCCCTCATGCAACCCGCCCTGACAGAGCCTCCATTGTCTCTCACCCGACAAGTGGCCGACGCCCAGGGTGCCCCTGACCCCGTCCCGGACTCCGCGCACCGCAACGCCCACTGAAGGTGAGGTTCCGCTTACCGGGATGATGGACCCGAGCAGAGAGGAGCCCGGATGCCGACGCTTCGGACAGTCCTGTCCATACCGGCGCTGCTGACCCTGCTCGCCTGCGCCACCTCCCCCGCAAACTCGGCGGCCACCGCCACGGACTCGGTCCTCCCGCTGCTGGTCACCCGGGGCGGGGCGCCCGCCGCGGCCCTGCTGGCCCTGGACGCGAACCGCTTCCACTACTCGGCCGCCGGTCCGGGCATGGCACGCGCCGACCACTTCCGCGCCGGCAGCGTCACCAAGACCTTCGTCGCCACGGTCGTGCTGCAACTGGCCGCGGAACACCGGCTGTCCCTGTCGGACACCGTGGAGCGGCACCTGCCGGGACTGCTCCGCGGACGCGGCACCGACGGACGGCACATCACCCTGCGCGCCCTGCTCACCCACACCAGCGGGCTCGCCGACTTCACCCGGGCCACCCGGGGGACCGTCCCCCTGACCCCGCCTCAGGCCGTACGCGTCGCCCTCGCCCTCCCTCCGGCCCGCCCGGGCCGCTACGCCTACTCCAGCACCAACTACGTCCTGCTCGGCATGGTCGTCCGGCAGGTCACCGGCCACTCGTACGCCACCGAGGTCCGGCGTCGGATCATCGCTCCGCTCGGTCTCACCGACACCTCCCTTCCCGGATCCCGCACTTCACTTCCGCCTCCGCACGGCCGCGCCTACGGCGCCGACGGCTCCGACGTCACCCGGCTCGACCCGCGCGTGGCCGGCGCGGCGGGTGAGCTGGTGACCACGCCGGCCGACCTGGACCGCTTCTACGCGGCCCTGCTCGGCGGCCGGCTGCTGCCCTCGCACTGGCTGCGCGAGATGCTCAACACTCGTGCCGCACATGGCTCGTACGGCATGGGGATCTTTCCGGCAAAGCTCCCGTGCGGCATCACGGTGTGGGGACACAACGGCCGGATATCCGGGAGCTACGTGCGCACCGCGGCCACCGCCGACGGCCGGCATGTCCTCACCTTCCGTGTGAACACGGACGCGATCGCAGATCCACGGCTCGAACCGGCCCTGCTCGACGCCGAGTTCTGCCCTCGCACCCGGTAGAACGCACCGGTTCCGAACGAAGATCCCGGTTCACGACACTCTTTCGAGTGAAAGCCGAAGGTGGGCCGCCGTCAGCCCGCCTCAGGCTCAGCCCACCTCAGGCTCAGCTCAGCCCACCTCAGGCTCAGCTCAGCTCAGCGGCACGATGTCCGGCGCCCCCAGCCTCGCCGCGTCCGCCGTCAGGTCGTCCGGCTGGAGCTGGGACTCCCGCTCGGCCTCGACCCGCTTCTCGTAGTGCTCCACCTCGCGCTCGATCTGGTCCTTGTCCCAGCCGAGCACGGGCGCCATCAGCTCGGCGGCCTCACGGGCGCTGCGGGTGCCCCGGTCGAAGGTCTCGATGGAGATGCGGGTACGGCGGGTGAGCACGTCGTCCAGGTGCCGGGCGCCCTCGTGCGAGGCCGCGTACACGACCTCGGCGCGCAGATAGTCGTCGGCGGCATGCAACGGCTCGCCCAGTGCGGGGTCGGCGGTGATGAGGTCCAGGATCTCCTCGGCCATCGACCCGTACCGATTCAGCAGGTGCTCCACCCGGACCACGTGCAGTCCGGTGCGGGCCGCGATCCGCGCCCGTGCGTTCCACATCGCCCGGTAGCCCTCCGCGCCCAGCAGCGGGATCTCCTCGGTGACGCAGTCGGCGACACGCATGTCGAGGCCGTGCACCGCCTCGTCGACGGCGTCCTTCGCCATCACCCGGTACGTCGTGTACTTCCCGCCCGCCACGACCACGAGACCCGGCGCCGGATGCGCCACGGTGTGCTCGCGGGACAGCTTGCTGGTGGCGTCGGACTCGCCGGCCAGCAGCGGACGCAGGCCCGCGTACACGCCCTGCACGTCGTCGCGGCTGAGCGGGACGGCGAGCACCGAGTTGGCGTGTTCCAGCAGGTAGTCGATGTCGGCGCTGGAGGCAGCAGGGTGGGCCTTGTCGAGGTCCCAGCCGGTGTCGGTGGTGCCGACGATCCAGTGCCGGCCCCAGGGGATGACGAACAGGACCGACTTCTCCGTGCGCAGGATCAGACCGGTGGTGGAGTGGATGCGGTCCTTGGGCACGACCAGGTGGATGCCCTTGGAGGCGCGGACGTGGAACTGGCCCCGCTCCCCCACCATGGCCTGCGTGTCGTCGGTCCACACGCCGGTGGCGTTGACGATCTGCTGGGCGCGGATCTCGTACTCCCCGCCGCCCTCCACGTCCTGCACCCGGGCGCCGACCACCCGCTCGCCCTCGCGCAGGAACCCGGTCACGCGGGCCCGGTTGGCCACCTTCGCGCCGTAGGACGCCGCCGTGCGCACCAGGGTCGCCACATAGCGGGCGTCGTCCATCTGCGCGTCGTAGTACTGGAGGGCGCCGACCAGGGCGTCCTTCTTCAGGCAGGGGGCGACGCGCAGGGCGTGACGGCGGGTCAGGTGGCGGTGCAGCGGCAGACCCCGGCCGTGTCCGCGGGCCATGGACATCGCGTCGTACAGGGCCACGCCCGAGCCCGCGTACACGCGCTCCCAGCCCTTGTGCTGCAGCGGGTAGAGGAAGGGCACCGGCTTGACCAGGTGCGGGGCGAGCCGCTCCAGGAGCAGGCCGCGCTCCTTGAGTGCCTCGCGGACCAGGGCGAAGTCGAGCATCTCCAGATAGCGCAGGCCGCCGTGGACGAGCTTGCTCGATCTGCTGGAGGTGCCGGAGGCCCAGTCGCGGGCCTCGACCAGGCCGGTGGACAGGCCGCGGGTCACGGCGTCCAGCGCGGTCCCGGCGCCGACCACTCCGCCGCCGACCACCAGCACGTCCAGCTCGCGCTCCGCCATCGCCGCCAGTGCCTCGGCGCGCTGCGCCGGACCCAGAGTCGCTGTCCTCACCGCTGCCTCCCGCTGTCGAAGAACTCGCTCGCGTCGGCCGCACCCGGGTGGGCGAAGCCCCGGTTCATCCCCTCCTCATGCCCAAATTCTGACCGGCTTGCCCGACTTCAGCCACCACGGGCTTCCAACCTGTGGACAACACGAACACAACCCCCGGAAGACACACGAACACAATCCCACATAACGGTCATATTTACTCCTAGTGTGACAGTGCGCTCGCTCTGGCAGTCCACAGCGGTTGCGCATCTGTCCCGCTTCGGTTACTGGGAAGGACGGGCCACGCCATGCCCGCAGATCTCGCCGTCATCGGACTCGGTCCCTGCGGCCTGCCGCTCGCCCAGGCCGCCGTCGCCGCAGGCATCCCGACCATCGGGTACGCCACCGGCCCCGAGGCGGGTTCGCTCAGCCCGGCCGAGCTGCGGCGGATGCACGCGGCCGGCTTCCGGCCCGCCACCGACCCGGTCCAGCTCGGCCGGGTGCGCACCGCCGTGATCTGCGCGCCCACCCCGCGCGGCGCCGACGGCGGGGTCGACCTCGGCCAGGTGGAGGCGGCCGCCCGCACCCTGGCGGAGCGGCTGCGCCCGCACACCACGGTCATCCTGGAGTCGCCCGTGCTCCCCGGAACCACCGAGAAGTTCCTGCGTCCCCTGCTGGAGGAGGGCTCGGGGCTGCGCGCCGGCCGCGACTTCCACCTCGCCTACTCGCCCAGCCGCGTCGACCCCGGCAACCGTGACCGCACCCCCTCCGGCACGCCGAAGGTCATCGGAGGCCTCACCCCCGCCTGCACCGAGTCGGCCGCGGCCTTCTACGGACGGCTCACCGACAAGGTGGTACGCGCGCGCGGACTGCGCGAGGCGGAGGCCGTACAGGTCCTGGAGACCAACTACCGCCACGTCAACATCGCGCTGGTCAACGAGATGGCCGTCCTCTGCAACGAGCTGGGCGTCGACCTGTGGGACGTCATCCGCTGCGCGGAGACCAAGCCGTTCGGCTTCCAGGCGTTCCGGCCGGGCCCGGGCGTCGGCGGGCACGGCGTCGCGCAGGACCTCAGCGGCCACGCGAGCCGCACGCTGCGCATGGTGGAGCTGGCCCAGCAGGTCAACCACCGCATGCCCCGGTACGTCGTCCAGCGCGCCGCCACGCTCCTGAACGAGCACGGCAAGTCCGCGCGCGGTGCCCGCGTCCTGCTCCTCGGCGTCACCTACAAGCCCGACCTCGCCGACCTGCAGGGCACCCCCGCCCGGGAGATCGCCGTCCGCCTGATGGAACTGGGCGCCTCGGTCAGCTACCACGACCCGTACGTGCCGTCCTGGAGCGTCCTGGACCGCCCGGTCCCCCGTGCGGACTCCCTGTACGAGGCGGCCGCCGACGCCGACCTGACGATCCTGCTCCAGCAGCACCGGACGTACGACCTGCAGGGCCTGTCGGTGAAGGCCCAGTTGCTGCTGGACACCCGAGGGGCCACACCCACGGGGGCTGCGCACCGTTTGTGAGCCCGCCCCGCGCGGCGGCCGGCCCGGGAAGCCCGGGAAGCGAAACGGCCCACCGGTCGGACCGGTGGGCCGTTCGTCAGGGCAGACGGATCACCTGGCCGAGTGCTCGTAGCGGTAGCCGACCGCCTTGCGGGCGATCCCCTTGCCCACGGACTTGCCAGTGATCTTGCTGTACACGTTGAACGAGTACTCCTTGTACAGCGGGTACGCGTTCAGGGTGCCGAACTTGCCCCTGGGTACGTCCCAGCTGCCCGCCATGCTCTTCGTGCGGGACTTCGTGACGTCGAAGCCGACGGCCCCGGACACCGCTTCCGCGGTCACCGTGATGTTCGTGCTCCTCGTGTTGCTCACCGTTTCGATGGCCGTCAGCGTGAGCGTCATGGGGCCTCGCCCCTGAACGACGGCGATGGAGTCCTTGCCCTCCACCAGCCCGTGGTACTTGACGCTCTTGATGCCGCACAGGGCCGGGTTGTAGTCGAGCCGCATGCTCCGGCACGGCGTCCTCGAGGCGGCGCCGGCCTCACCGGTCATGCCCACGGTGCCCGTGAGGACGGCAAGGGCGACGGCTGCGGCGCGTACGCCACGGGATACGGCAGAGTTGGTCGATCGCAACGGAGTTCCCCTCGTTCTGCTGCTGGTCAAGCAGCAGAACGAGACTAACGATGTCAGGAACACAACAGATAACCGGAACCGGGTATCTGATCAACATTTGAGCCTTGTCCCAGCACAGACAGGGGAACAAGGGGCCCGGACCGGACGGGACACGGTCCGAGCCCTCAGCGCGAGCCGGTGGGCTACCGCCGGTGCTGGCTGTCCGCCACCGTCACCTCGACCCGCTGGAACTCCTTGAGCTCGCTGTAGCCGGTCGTGGCCATGGCGCGGCGCAGGGCACCGAAGAAGTTCATCGAGCCGTCCGGGGTGTGGGACGGGCCGGTGAGGATCTCCTCGATCGTGCCGACCGTGCCCAGGTCGACCTTCTTGCCGCGGGGCAGCTCCTCGTTGACCGCCTCCATGCCCCAGTGGTGGCCCTTGCCGGGCGCGTCCGTGGCCCGGGCCAGCGGGGAGCCCATCATCACGGAGTCGGCACCGCAGGCGATCGCCTTCGGGAGGTCGCCGGACCAGCCGACGCCGCCGTCCGCGATCACGTGCACGTACCGGCCGCCGGACTCGTCCATGTAGTCGCGGCGGGCCGCGGCCACGTCGGCGACCGCGGTGGCCATCGGGACCTGGATGCCGAGCACGTTGCGCGTGGTGTGCGCGGCGCCACCGCCGAAGCCGACCAGGACACCGGCCGCGCCGGTGCGCATCAGGTGCAGCGCGGCGGTGTAGGTGGCACAGCCGCCGACGATCACCGGGACGTCCAGCTCGTAGATGAACTGCTTCAGGTTCAGCGGCTCGTGCGAGCCGGAGACGTGCTCCGCCGAGACCGTCGTACCGCGAATGACGAAGATGTCCACGCCCGCGTCCACGACCGCCTTGGAGAACTGGGCGGTGCGCTGCGGGGAGAGCGCGGCCGCCGTGACCACACCGGAGTCGCGCACCTCCTTGATGCGGGCACCGATCAGCTCCTCCTTGATGGGAGCCGCGTAGATCTCCTGGAGGCGGCGGGTCGCCTGCTCGGCGGGCAGCCCGGCGATCTCGTCGAGCAGCGGCTGCGGGTCCTCGTACCGCGTCCACAGGCCCTCGAGGTTCAGCACCCCGAGGCCGCCCAGCTCGCCGATCCGGATCGCGGTGGCCGGGGAGACGACCGAGTCCATGGGGGCTGCCAGGAAGGGCAGCTCGAAGCGGTAGGCGTCGATCTGCCAGGCGATCGAGACCTCCTTCGGGTCCCGCGTACGGCGGCTGGGGACGACGGCGATGTCGTCGAAGGCGTACGCCCGGCGGCCGCGCTTGCCGCGCCCGATCTCGATCTCAGTCACGTCTTGGCCTTTCCCTGATGCATTGCAGCGTCTTCCAGTATCGCCGACACGTACGACAAGGGCGGCCCCGGATGCTCCGGGACCGCCCTCGCACGGCCTGTACGGCCCTCACGCGTGCGCGTGCGTCACTTCTTGCTGCTGTAGTTCGGCGCCTCGACCGTCATCTGGATGTCGTGCGGGTGGCTCTCCTTGAGGCCCGCCGAGGTGATCCGCACGAAGCGGCCCTTGGACTCCATCTCCTCGATGGTGGCGGCGCCCACGTAGCCCATGGTCTGGCGCAGACCGCCGACGAGCTGGTGCAGCACGTTGGAGAGCGGGCCGCGGTAGGGCACCTGGCCCTCGACGCCCTCGGGCACGAGCTTCTCGTCGGAGGACACCTCGGCCTGGAAGTAGCGGTCCTTCGAGTACGACTTGCCCTGGCCACGGGACTGCATGGCGCCCAGCGAGCCCATGCCGCGGTACGACTTGAACTGCTTGCCGTTGATGAACATCAGCTCGCCCGGCGACTCCTCGCAGCCGGCGAGGAGGCTGCCCAGCATGACCGTGTCCGCACCGGCGGCGAGCGCCTTGCCGATGTCGCCGGAGTACTGCAGACCGCCGTCGCCGATCAGCGGGATGCCCGCCGGACGGGCGGCGAGGGAGGCCTCGTAGATGGCGGTGACCTGCGGGACGCCGATGCCGGCGACCACGCGGGTGGTGCAGATCGAGCCCGGGCCGACACCCACCTTGATGCCGTCGACACCGGCGTCGATGAGCGCCTGGGCGCCGTCACGGGTGGCGACGTTGCCGCCGATCACGTCGACGTTCACGCTGGACTTGATCTTCGCCATCCAGGCGAGGGCGTTGCTGTTGTGGCCGTGCGAGGTGTCGACGACCAGGAAGTCCGCACCGGCCTCGGCGAGCGCCTGGGCGCGCTCCAGCGCCTCGGGGCTGGCACCGACGGCGGCACCGACGAGCAGACGGCCCTCGGCGTCCTTGGCGGCGTTGGGGTACTTCTCGGCCTTGACGAAGTCCTTGACCGTGATCAGGCCCTTGAGGACGCCCTCACCGTCGACCAGCGGCAGCTTCTCGATCTTGTGCTTGCGCAGCAGCTCCATGGCCTCGGGCCCGGAGATGCCGACCTTGCCGGTGACCAGCGGCATCGGGGTCATGACCTCGCGCACCTGGCGCGTGCGGTCGCTCTCGAAGGCCATGTCGCGGTTGGTGACGATGCCCAGGAGCTTGCCGGCCGGGTCGGTGACCGGGACACCGCTGATGCGGAACTTGGCGCACAGGGCGTCGGCCTCGGCGAGCGTGGCCTCCGGGTGCACCGTGATCGGGTCGGTGACCATGCCGGACTCGGACCGCTTCACCAGGTCGACCTGGTTGACCTGGTCCTCGACGGAGAGGTTGCGGTGCAGCACGCCGACGCCGCCCAGCCGGGCCATCGCGATCGCCATGCGGGACTCGGTCACCTTGTCCATCGCCGCCGACAGCAGCGGGATGTTGACCCGGACATTGCGGGAGATGCGGGACGAGGTGTCGACCGCGTTGGGGAGCACCTCGGATGCGCCCGGCAGCAGCAGCACGTCGTCGTAGGTCAGCCCGAGTGTCGCGAATTTACCGGGCACTCCGTCGACGTTTGCAGTCATGACACCTTCCCCAAATGGCCTTGATCGGTGCGGATGTCCATGCTAACGGGAAGCACGGCTAGCAAATTCCACGGTCCGGGATGACTTCAGGCTTCGTATGTTCGTACGGAAACGAACGCAGGCCTGTTCAAAAAAGGGAGCTACAGGGGCTCCACCCAGGGCGGTTACTGCTCGGCGAGCGCGCGCAGCCGGCTCAGCGCCCGATGCTGGGCCACCCGCACGGCGCCGGGTGACATTCCCAACATCTGCCCCGTCTCCTCCGCGGTCAAGCCCACGGCGATACGCAGCAGGAGCAGTTCTCGCTGGTTCTCCGGGAGATTGGCCAGCAGCTTCTTGGCCCATTCGGCGTCGCTGCTGAGCAGGGCGCGCTCCTCGGGGCCCAGGGAGTCGTCGGGGCGTTCCGGCATCTCGTCCGAGGGGACGGCCGTGGAGCCCGGGTGGCGCATCGCGGCGCGCTGGAGGTCGGCGACCTTGTGCGAGGCGATGGCGAAGACGAAGGCCTCGAAGGGGCGGCCGGTGTCGCGGTAGCGCGGCAGCGCGAGGAGGACGGCGACACAGACCTCCTGGGCGAGGTCCTCCACGAAGTGGCGTGCGTCGCCGGGCAGCCGGGACAGCCGGGTGCGGCAGTAGCGCAGGGCCAGGGGGTGCACATGGGCGAGCAGATCGTGCGTGGCCTGCTCGTCCCCGTCGACGGCACGATGCACGAGCGCACCGATCGCCCCTGGGACCGTGCCCGCCTCGTCGTCGCGCATCGGTCCATGGTGCCCTGCGGCCGTCCGGTCCGTCGCATCGTGTTCGTGGTTGTGCACCGAAGCGTTATGAGCAGGTGCGCCGGCACTCATCCCCTGCGCCCTCCCCTTCCGCTCGACCGACTCGTCCCCGAGAGACTCCACATCTCAAGGATGCGGCATCCGCGCCGAAACGAGCACCGCACGCTCCGCACCGGCCCCCGCAAGGGCGTGAGTGGTGGATCCGCCCCCACGGACACAGAGCAAAGCAGCAGGTCAGACAGATGCTCGCGAATTCCGGGCGAGACGGATCCACCACTCGCCGCCGACCACACCCACACCCGGGGGTGAGCCGGGCCGGAGGCGAGTGCCCGCGGCCGGCTCATCCGGCCGGGGTCTAGCGGACCAGACCCCAGCGGAAGCCCAGGGCCACCGCGTGGGCGCGGTCCGAGGCGCCGAGCTTCTTGAAGAGCCGACGGGCGTGGGTCTTGACGGTGTCCTCGGAGAGGAACAGCTCGCGGCCGATCTCGGCGTTCGAGCGGCCGTGGCTCATCCCCTCCAGCACCTGGATCTCACGCGCGGTGAGGGTGGGCGCGGCGCCCATCTCGGCCGAACGGAGGCGCCGCGGGGCGAGACGCCAGGTCGGGTCGGCGAGGGCCTGGGTGACCGTGGCCCGCAGCTCCGCGCGCGAGGCGTCCTTGTGCAGGTAGCCACGGGCGCCGGCGGCGACCGCCAGGGCCACTCCGTCCAGGTCCTCGGCGACGGTGAGCATGATGATGCGCGCGCCCGGGTCGGCGGACAGCAGCCGGCGCACGGTCTCGACGCCGCCCAGGCCGGGCATGCGTACATCCATCAGGATGAGGTCGGAGCGGTCGGCGCCCCAGCGGCGGAGGACTTCCTCGCCGTTGGCCGCCGTCGTCACACGCTCGACACCGGGCACGGTCGCGACCGCGCGGCGGAGCGCCTCTCGGGCAAGCGGGGAGTCGTCGCAGACGAGGACGGATGTCATGACCGCCCTCCGCAGCTGATGCGCGTCACCTTGAGCCTCCAGGCTGGTACGGAATCGTCACCTGTGCGGTCGACCGTCTCGGACGCCTGCCCGAGCGCTTGTGTTTTCAACCGCCTCCGCACTCTCAACGACGGTCACTCGAAAGAGTTACGGGGCTGCGTGCCGTCTTCGGCACTCTACGTGAGGGCGCCGACACGGTGCAGACATGCCCAACGGACCCTCAAGTTTTCATCACAACCCATGCCCCATTTAGCCGTTTTTGCTCCCGTTTCTCGGTGTCTAGAGCTAGATTCGCAATGAGTCATATTTTCATCTCCTTAGACCGGAGATGTACGGTCGATGGCACCGTATCCGCTCAGAACGGCTACAAGGGGTCACGTAATGGCAGATTTCTCCCGCCTTCCCGGACCGAACGCGGACCTGTGGGACTGGCAGTTGCTCGCTGCCTGCCGCGGGGTGGACAGCTCACTCTTCTTCCACCCGGAGGGCGAGCGCGGGGCGGCTCGGAGCGCTCGCGAGAACTCGGCCAAGGAGGTCTGCATGAGGTGCCCGGTCCGTGCGGAGTGCGCGGCGCACGCGCTGGCGGTGCGCGAGCCGTACGGCGTCTGGGGCGGCCTGACCGAGGACGAGCGCGAGGAGTTGATGGGGCGGGCGCGCAACCGGCTGGTGTCGGCGTCGACGACCAGCGGGGGCTCCGCACCGCACGCATGAAGGAACGTTTCTGCGATAACTCGGCACCCGGGCACGCGCATGCGTGCCCGTGACCCTTCGGACGCCGCCCCTCGTCCGGAGGCCCCCGCTCACCTGTGTCACCGCCGCCCGGCCGCCCGGGCGAGCTGCTCAAGCGTCGCCGCCACGGCCGGCACCTGTGCCAGGTCGGGCAGGGTGAGAGCGACGATCTGCCGCCGTACCGCGGGCTCCAGCGCCACCGTACGCACCCCCCGGGGCCGCACCGAATCCACCGCGAGCTGCGGCAGTACGGCGACGCCTAGGCCCGCGCCGACCAGGCCGACCACCGCCGGGTAGTCGTCGGTCGCGAAGTCGATGCGGGGCGTGAAGCCCTCGCTCTCGCACACCTCCACCAGCTGGCCGCGACAGCGCGGACACCCCGCGATCCAGGGCTCCCGGGCCAGCTCCCCGATGGCGACGGACTCCGCGCGCGCGAGCCGGTGCCGCTCGGGCACCAGGGCGACCAGACGGTCGGCCAGCAGGGGCCGTACGACGAGGTCGTCCCACTCGTCGGCGACCGCCGCTCCCTCGTAGCGGAAGGCGAGCGCCAGGTCGCAGTCGCCCTCGCGCAGCAGCTCGACGGACTTGGGGGGCTCGGCCTCCTCCAGCGAGACGCGGGTGCCGGGGTGGGCGGCGCGCAGGGCGGCCAGGGCGGTGGGGACCAGGGTGGAGCTGCCGCTCGGGAAGGAGACCAGCCGGACCCGGCCGGCCCTCAGGCCCGCGATCGCGGCGACCTCCTCCTCGGCCGCGGTGAGCCCGGCGAGGATTCCGGAGGCGTGCCGGACCAGGGCCTCGCCGGCCTGGGTAAGTCGCATCTCGCGGCCGCTGCGGACCAGCAGCGGGGTGCCGACCGAGGACTCCAGGGCCTTCATCTGCTGGCTGACGGCGGGCTGGGTGCAGCCCAGCTCGCGCCCGGCCGCCGAGAAGGAACCGGTGGTGGCGACTGCACGCAGGACGCGGAGATGACGGGCCTCGATCACTCCCCGAGCATAAGCCTGGCTTGGACATGGCGCCGCATACTGCGTCGACGCTTTGGGGTGCGGTCCCGTACCGTGCGAAGCATGAAGCTTCTCTCGGTCAATCTGGGCCGCCCGACGCCGGTGCCGTACACGGACCAGGCGGAGGGTGTGACCGGCATCGACAAGCGGCCCACGGACGGGCCGGTAAGAGTGGCGGCTCCGGGGCCCAAGGGCGTCGGCGGGAGCGGGCTGGCCGGGGACGCGGTGTGCGAGCTGCGCCACCACGGCGGCTACGACCAGGCGGTGTACGCCTTCGCGCGCGAGGACCTCGACGACTGGGAGCGGGAGCTGGACAAGCCGTTGGCCAATGGCTGCTTCGGCGAGAACCTCACGACGGAGGGCCTGGACGTGTCCGGGGCGCTGATCGGCGAGCGCTGGCGGATCGGGACCGAGGTGGTGCTGGAGGTGACGTCGGGGCGGATCCCGTGCCGTACGTTCCAGGGCCATCTGGGCGAGCGGGGCTGGGTGAAGAGGTTCACCCGGAAGGGCGCGACGGGTGCCTACCTGAGGGTGATCGAACGGGGTGAGATCAGGGCGGCCGATCCGATCGAGATCGTGCACCGGCCGGACCACACGGTGACGGCGGCGATGCAGTTCCGCGCCGTCACCACCGAGCGGGAGCTGCTGCCGCAGCTGCTCGTGGCGGGCGAGGCGCTGCACTCCGAGACGCTGGCCGCGGCCCGCAAGTACGTCGCCGGACAGGGCCGCTGAGAGGCCGTCACGGTCAGCGGACGCCGTCGCTCCGGGTCACTACCCTTGGGCCATGACAACGGCTCTGATTACGGGATCGACCGCGGGAATCGGTGCCGCGTTCGCGCGGCGGCTGGCGGCTGACGGGCATGACCTCGTCCTGGTGGCCCGGGACGCCAAACGGCTGCGCGAGCAGGCGACCGAGTTGCACGACCGGCACGGCATCGAGGCGGAGGTGCTGAGCGCCGACCTCGCCGAGGACAAGGGCATCGAGGCGGTGGCCGAGCGGCTGAGCGACCGGAAGAACCCGGTCGACCTGCTGGTCAACAACGCCGGCTTCGGCAACAAGGGCCGCTATCTCGAAGTGTCCATGGCCGACGAGCTGAAGATGCTCAAGGTGCACTGCGAGGCGGTGCTGCGGCTGACGTCGGCGGCGTCCGAGGCGATGCGCGAGCGCGGCCGCGGCGGCGTGGTGAACGTCGCCTCGGTGGCGGCCTTCGTGCCCCGGGGCACCTACGGCGCGTCGAAGGCCTGGGTCGTGCAGTTCACCCAGGGCGCGGCGAAGGACCTTGCGGGCAGCGGCGTGCGGCTGATGGCGCTGTGCCCCGGTTTCGTGCGCACCGAGTTCCACCAGCGGGCCGGGATGGGCACGGACAACATCCCGGGCTGGATGTGGCTGGACGCGGACAAGCTGGTCGCGGCGGCCCTGGCCGACCTCGCGCGCGGCAAGACCCTGTCCATCCCGGACCCCCGGTACAAGGCGCTGATGGGCCTGGTGAAGGTCGCCCCGCGCGGGCTGATGGGCGGCATCAGCTCGAGGACGGGGCGCAAGTACGGGCCGCAGTAGGACGGGTGGCGTCCGCGTTCCGGTGGGAAAATGGGCCTGACGGATCCGGGACCCAGGGGGCCGGGAGGCGGCGCCATGACGTTCGTACAGCTCATCGACTGCAGGACCAGCCGGATCGACGAGATGAACCGGCTGATGGACCAGTGGGTCGAACAGACCAAGGGGAAGCGGACCGCGACGCACGCGGTGGTCGGCAAGGACCGCTCGGACGCGTCGCACGTCATCGAGATCGTGGAGTTCCCGTCGTACGAGGAGGCGATGCGGAACTCGAACCTGCCGGAGACCGACCGGATCTTCCGGGATCTGGTCGCCCTGTGCGACGAGATGCCCACGTTCACGGACCTGGACGTCGTGCGCGACGAGCCGTTGTACGCGGCCCAGGCACGCCGGTTCTTCGACACCGTCGCGATACAGGGGCCGTTGCCCGCGCTGAACGACCTGATCGCGGAGCACTACCACGACCACGATCCGGCCAACGAGCAGGACCAGCTGGGCCTGGACAACATGCGGCGCGAGATCGAGATGTGGCGGAACGCCTTCGACTTCACGTTCACGGTCGAGGACCAGATCACCCAGTCGGACCGGGTCTGCACCCGCTGGAGCTGGAACGGCATCCAGACAGGCGAGTTCATGGGCCTGCCCAACACCGGCCGGCAGGTGTCGATGACCGGTACGACCGTCTTCCGGTTCGACCACGACGGCAAGATCTGCGAGTCCTGGTGGCAGTACGACCGGCTAGGGCTGCTGGGGCAGTTGGGCGCGCTGGACGAGCTGGAGAAGTAGGGCGCACGGCAGCGGGGCGCACGGCGAAGGCCCGGCACCCCCTCGGGGCGCCGGGCCTCAGTGCTGAGGTGCCTCAGTGGGCGTGGCCGTGGCCGTGGCCCGCCTCGGCCGGCTCCTCTTCCTTCTTCTCGACGACCAGGGTCTCGGTCGTGAGCAGCAGGGAGGCGATGGAGGCGGCGTTCTCCAGGGCGGAGCGGGTGACCTTGACCGGGTCGATGACGCCGGCCTTGATCAGGTCGCCGTACTCGCCGGAGGCGGCGTTGTAGCCGTTGCCCTTCTCCAGCTCCGCCACCTTGGAGACGATGACGTAGCCCTCGAGGCCGGCGTTCTCGGCGATCCAGCGCAGCGGCTCGACGGCGGCGCGGCGGACGACCGAGACACCCGTGGCCTCGTCGCCGTCCTTGCCGAGGTTGCCCTCGAGCACCTTGACGGCGTGGACCAGCGCGGAGCCACCACCGGAGACGATGCCCTCCTCGACCGCGGCGCGGGTCGCGGAGATGGCGTCCTCCAGACGGTGCTTCTTCTCCTTCAGCTCCACCTCGGTGGCGGCGCCGACCTTGATGACGCACACGCCGCCGGCCAGCTTCGCGAGGCGCTCCTGGAGCTTCTCGCGGTCCCAGTCGGAGTCGGTGTTCTCGATCTCGGCCTTGATCTGGTTGACCCGGCCGACGACGTCCTCGGAGTTGCCGGCACCGTCGACGATGGTGGTGTCGTCCTTGGTGACCGTCACGCGGCGGGCGGAGCCCAGCACGTCCAGACCGGCCTGGTCGAGCTTGAGGCCGACCTCCTCGGAGATGACCGTGGCGCCGGTGAGGACGGCCATGTCCTGCAGCATCGCCTTGCGGCGGTCGCCGAAGCCGGGGGCCTTCACCGCGACGGCGTTGAAGGTGCCACGGATCTTGTTCACGACCAGGGTCGACAGGGCCTCGCCCTCGACGTCCTCGGCGATGATCAGCAGCGGCTTGGAGGCACCCGCCTGGATGACCTTCTCCAGCAGCGGCAGCAGGTCCTGGATCGAGGTGATCTTGCCCTGGTTGATGAGGATGTAGGGGTCCTCGAGGACCGCCTCCATGCGCTCCTGGTCCGTCACGAAGTACGGCGACAGGTAGCCCTTGTCGAAGGCCATGCCCTCGGTGAAGTCGAGCTCCAGACCGAAGGTGTTGGACTCCTCGACGGTGATGACACCGTCCTTGCCGACCTTGTCCATCGCCTCGGCGATGAGCTCGCCGACCTGCTGGTCCTGGGCGGACAGCGCGGCGACGGCGGCGATGTCGGACTTCTCCTCGATCGGGCGGGCCGACGCGAGCAGGTCCTCGGAGACGGCGGCGACGGCCGCGTCGATGCCCTTCTTGAGGGCGGCCGGGGAGGCACCGGCGGCGACGTTCTTCAGGCCCTCGCGGACCAGCGCCTGGGCCAGCACGGTGGCGGTGGTCGTACCGTCACCCGCGATGTCGTTGGTCTTGGTCGCCACCTCCTTCACCAGCTGGGCGCCGAGGTTCTCGTACGGGTCCTCGACCTCGACCTCGCGGGCGATCGTGACACCGTCGTTGGTGATGGTGGGAGCGCCGAACTTCTTGTCGATGACGACGTTGCGGCCCTTGGGGCCGATCGTCACCTTCACCGTGTCGGCCAGCTTGTTGACGCCGCGCTCGAGGGCGCGACGGGCGTCCTCGTCGAACTTCAGGATCTTCGCCATGACAGCGGGAGCCCTCTCGGAGATCTGTGGATGAAAAAAGAACTGCGCCCCGGGCGCCCGGCTTCTTATGTGGTCGCGGGGGCCAGGGGCGCAGCTGGAAGCAACTGAGTGCTTGAGGTGATTACTTCTCGATGATCGCGAGAACGTCGCGAGCCGAGAGGACGAGGAACTCCTCGCCGTTGTACTTCACCTCGGTGCCGCCGTACTTGCTGTACAGGACGACGTCGCCGACCTTGACGTCGAGCGGAAGGCGCTCGCCGTTCTCGAAGCGACCCGGGCCCACGGCGAGGACGGCGCCCTCCTGGGGCTTCTCCTTCGCAGTGTCCGGGATGACCAGGCCAGAGGCGGTGGTCTGCTCGGCGTCGAGCGGCTGGACCACGATGCGGTCCTCGAGCGGCTTGATGGCAACCTTGGAGCTGGTGGTCGTCACGATCCGACCTCCCCCTTCGGAGATCTCACGGGGTTTGACTGTCTGAGGTGGCGACCAGGTCGATCCGTCGTCGCGGGTGCCGGACCTGCCCGTCGCGTTGTTGGCACTCTCCAGGGAGGAGTGCCAGAGCCGAGACTATGACCGCGATTAGCACTCGGTCAAGCGGAGTGCCAATGCCGTGCGGCGCGTCGGCCGTTTGACGGCCTGAACGGCCTCGTCCTCGAACGCCGGACGGGCTGCCGGTGCCGGCCGGCACCGGAAGGCACGGCTACAGGTAGTCCTCGAGGCGCCCGACCGTCAGCCCTCGTGACTGGACCCGCCGCAGCAGGCGTGCCGTGCGTTCCTTGAGCGCGGGGCCCGTGGCCTCGTCGGGGCCGACGAGGACGATGTCGCCCGGGCGCAGGTCGTGTTCTCCGCGCGTGTAGGCGATGCCTTCGGAGGTCATGGCGGCGCGCCACAGGACGAGGGCGGAGATGCCGCAGTCGCCGGCGGCGCGCAGTGTCGTGGCGTCGTACGTGCCGTAGGGCGGGCGGAAGAGGTGGGGGCGGATGCCGAAGCGGGACTTGAGTTTGTCCTGCTGGCCGCAGATCTCGGCGCGCTGGCCGGCGTAGGGCAGTCCGGGCATGGCCGGGTGGTCGAGGGTGTGGTTCTCGATGTCGGCGCCGACCGCGCGCAGGCGGGCGAAGTGGCCGTAGCCGGGGCCGACGACGCTGTCGGTGAGGAAGAAGCTGACCGGCAGTCTGAGGTCGCGGACCATGTCGACGAAGCGCGGATCGCGCTCGGCGCCGTCGTCGTAGGTGAGGAAGACGACCTTGTCGGTGGTGGCGACGTGGTCCACGACGCGGGGCGGGGAGGCGCCCGCCCCGTGGGCCGTCAGGGGGCGGACGCGGTGGCGGGGCGGCGTGGCGAGCGGGGCGGCCAGGCCCCAGCGGCGGTAGGCCTGGCTGCCGGCCGGGCTGGGCTTCCGTACGCCCTGGGCCGCCCGTTTGCCGAGGCGTTCGATGGGGTCGACCGACTGTGCGCAGCCCGCGAGGAGGAGGGCCGACGCGAGGACGGCGGCCAGCCCCGGCCGAACTCCTCCAGGGCCGCGCCCCGGTCGCCCCCGGTTCCTCACAGGTAGTCCTCCAGGCGCGCCACGGCGTACCCCTCGCGCGTGACCTTGTTCAGGAACCGGCGCATGTCGTCGACCATCGTGCCGTCCCAGTCGCTGCGGCCGCGGAAGTGGGTGAGCACGATGTCGCCGGGGTGCAGGTTCCTGTCGTCCTCGCGGTACTCCCAGTGGTCGACGAAGACCTCCTCGTCCCAGATCGGCGCGTACTTGATCCCGCAGGACTTGGCGGCGCGCAGGGTGTCGCCGTTGTAGTTGCCGTAGGGCGGACGGAAGACGGTCGGCGCCTTTCCGAACTGCCGCTTCATGATGGCCTGCATGCCGCAGATCTCGTCCTTCTGCTCCTCGTAGGACAGTCCGGGCAGATAGGGGTGGGTGAGGGTGTGGTTGTTGAGGGTGTGACCCTCGGACTGCATCCGGCGGAAGTAGCCGTAGTCGTCCTTGACGAGGTAGTTGCTGAGGAAGGCCGTGTAGGGGATCTTCAGGTCGCTCATCATGCGCAGGAACGCCGGGTCCTTCTCGGCGCCGTCGTCGATGGTGAGGAAGACGACCTTCCGCCGGGTGGGGACGGTGGTGAAGACCGGTGGGAGGTTCTCCTCCTCCTGGCCTTCCACCTCGAAGCCCGCGCGCGCGGTGATCTTCGGTTTCACGGCCGGTGGCGCCGGGGGTCTCAGGGGGACCGTGTCGAGGTTCCAGTGCCGGGCGGCGGCGGCCAGACGGGCGTGTTCGGCGGCGAGGCGGGCCTGCTGGTCCGCCGGGCCGCCGTGGCCGGGGGCGCTCCGGGCGGCGGAGTCCGAACCCGGGGCGGAACAGCCGGAGACGAGGGCGGTTGTGGCCAGCGCGGCTGCCGCGCAGCGAAGGGCGACCTTCGGGATCAATGCCCGGCTTTTGTCATTTTGTACTACTACTCGCATGGTGTCGGATCCTTCCAGCCCCGGGCCCCCGCCCCGGTCCGACACCGCCGCCGGAGGCGCACCATCCACCGACTGGCCCACAATGACCCGGTGAACGACCTCGCCCTTCTCCTCACCTCCGAAGGCCGCGCCCTCCTCGACGAGGTGCGCGACACCGACCCCGCACAGGAGCTGGCCGTGGCCACCCGGCTGCGCCGCGAACACCCCGCCGAGCTGGTGTCGGCGGCACTGGGGCAGGCCCGGCTGCGGCAGCGGGCCGTGGCGAAGTTCGGGGCCGAGGACGCGCGGCGGATGTTCTTCACGCCGAACGGGGTCGAGCAGTCGACCCGGGCGAGCGTGGCGGCGTACCGGGCGGGCCGCATGCGGGAGCTGGGCGTGACCTCGGTCGCCGACCTGTGCTGCGGGATCGGCGGCGACGCGATCGCGCTGGCCCGGGCCGGGATCCGGGTGCTGGCCGTGGACCGGGATCCGCGGACGGCGGCCACGGCACGGGCGAACGCCGAGGCGCTGGGGCTCGCCGGGCTGATCGAGGTCCGGGAGGCGGACGTCACGGAGGTGGACACGGCGGGCTACGACGCCGTCTTCGTGGACCCGGCACGCAGGGGCGGGCGGGGCAGGATCTTCGACCCGGAGGCGTACTCCCCACCCCTGTCCTGGGCGGTCGCCGCGGCTCTCGGGGCGCCCCGCGCCGCCCTGAAGATCGCCCCGGGCATCCCGCACGAGGCGATTCCCGCCGAGGCCGAGGCCGAGTGGATCTCGGACGGCGGGGACGTGAAGGAAGCGGTGCTGTGGTTCGGCACCGGAGCGCCGGGGGCCGTTCGGGCCACGTTGCTGCCGGGCCCGCGCACACTCCTCGGCCGGGGTCTGCCCGATCCCCGGGTGCGCCCCGTCGGGCGGTACCTGTACGAACCCGACGGCGCCGTCATCCGCGCCCATCTGGTCGCGGAGATGGCCGAGGAGGTCGGCGGCGGCCTGGTCGACGAGACCATCGCGTACGTCACCGCCGACGAACTGCACCCGACGCCGTACGCCTCGGCCTACGAGATCACCGACCGGCTCCCCTTCAACGTCAAGAAGTTGAAGGCCCTGCTGCGGGAACGGGAGGTCGGCACGCTGACCGTGAAGAAGCGGGGGTCGGCGGTGGAGCCGGAGGAGCTGCGCAGGAAGGTCAAGCCGCAGGGGCCGGGCTCGGCAACGGTGTTCCTCACCAGGGTCGCGGGGGCCCCGACCATGCTGATCGGCGCCCCCGCGCAGACACCGGCTACTGCCGGTGGAGCGTCCTGAGCGGCTCCAGGTGCGGGTCGGCACCGGCCGGCCCGGACGTGCCCGTGACGGTGCTCGCGGCGAGCGCACTCACCGGCTGGTCGCCGTTGTAGTACGGGTGATACACGAACTGACCGGCGCCCGCGCTGATCGCGGTGCCCGCCGTGTCCAGTCCGGCGGCCGGGACCGACGAGTTGCCGCCGAAGGCGATCACGGCCTGGGTGCCCGCGGCCTCGCGCACGAGGTAGCTCTTGACCTCGCTCGGCAGAGTCGCGGGGTCGGTCCACAGAACGGGACCGAAGACGTTCATCGCCGAGGCCGCGGAAACTCCGCCCCGCCAGGAGGTGTCGCCCGCGAGGGCCACCTGGTAGGGCGCGCTCCACCAGAACTTCGCGAGGGCCACGGACAGGGCCGGGGCCGTCTCGCGCCCGGACTTCATCGCCGTGATCGGGTAGTACGAGAACGTCGACGGCCAGTGCGAGAAGTACGTGTGCGTGAGCGCGTACTTGGCGCTCGAACCCACCGCGATGACCATGGTGTTCTTGGGGTTCAGGCTGTTCAGGTACGACTTCACCGACGACGTCAGCGTGCTGCCGTTGCTGAGGACGACGCTGCCCGCGCTGCTCGTGCCGTCCGCACCGGCGGCGGCCGCCGCCGGGAGGGCCGAGGCGTATGTGGTGCCGTCGGCCAGGAACACGTACTTGGGCGTGCTGGTGACCGACTTGGCCACGGCGACCGAGGTCGCGTAGCGGTCGGTGCCGGACAGCCGCTTCGGGGTGAAGCCGAGCGACGTCACCTGGGAGGAGACGGTGCTGCTGAGGACGGACGTGCCGCCGACGAGGTAGACGGTGGAGCCGGGCTTGAGGATCCGCTTCAGCTCGGACTTCACCGCCGAGGACAGCCCGCTCTTCGGGGTGCCGAGCACCGGGCCGTGCTTCTTGCCGGCCAGGGCGGGCGCGGTGAGCGAGTACGCCGTGCTGTCCCGGTTGACCAGCACCGCGGACTTGGCGTTCATCAGGCCCGGCACGCTGCCCCCGACCTTGTTCCAGGTCCAGCGCGAGGAGGCGATGTTGGTGGCGTAGGTGTCGGCGCCCCAGACCCGTCCGGTGACGTTCTTGCGCAGCGGCTGCCAGGCGAGGTCCCACTTGGCGGTGGTGGGCGTGTCGTAGAGGACCTCGGTGGTGCCGCCGGAGAGGTCCAGGACCTGGTCCGACTCGTTCGAGGCGGTCGTCAGCTCGTACGCCAGCCTGGTGCCGTCGGGCGACCAGGCGGGCCTGCTGACGGCGCCGGTCTCGTCGGGCAGCCGCGGCGTCACCGCGCCGGTGGCCACGTCGACCGTGTACAGCTTGCCGCCGAGGGTGTAGGCGACCTCGGTGCCGTCCGGGGAGATGGCCGGCGCGTTGGCCTTGCCCGCCACCAGCTGTTTGAGGGTGCCCTTCGCGCCGTCGTACAGCCACACGGCACCGAAGCGCCTGTCGCCGCTGCAGGTGGTGCCCGAGCGGATGAACGCGAGCTTGCCGTTCACGGCACCGCTGGGCTGGCTGTCGCAGCCCTCCTGCGCGGTGGCGAACAGGTGCTGCTGGACCCGGCTGCCGTCGGAGGGCGCGACGCGCAGCCGTCCGCTGAGCGTGAAGACGACGTCGCTGCCGCCCCAGAGGAAGGTCGGGTCGTCGGCGAGGATCGTGTCGGTCGTGTCGACCGGGAGCTCGACGGAGCCCTTGAAGTCGTGCCCGACCACGTTGACGCGCCCGGTGGTCTGGTTGACGTAGGCCATACGGCTGCCGTCGGGCGACCAGGCGGGCTTCATGGCGTTCGAGAGCCGGGCCACGGGTGCGGTGCCGTCCTCGTACAGCTGCGAGACGTAGCCGTCCATGTCCGCGGTGAGGATGCCGTCGGTCGCGGTCCAGCCGGTGTCGGCCGAGGCGCCCGGGGCCAGCGCGGCCACGGTGCCGGCGGTCAGGGCCGCGGTGGCGCCGAGCGCGACGAGCCTACGGCGTGCGGAAGATCTGGAAGAGCGCACGGTGCGTTGTACCCCCCACAGGTATCGGTGGTACTGCCCCGCCCGCGGAAGGTGTCACGCCGGTTGCGTGGCAGCCGCGCAACTGTAGACCCTCAGTGATCAGGAAGGGAATACAGTTTCGCGTTCAACAGCTGACGTTCTCGCTCGTTGCGTGTCAGCCCGGCCGCGCGGGCGAACTCCTCACGGGCCTCGGCGGTGCGCCCGAGCCGCGCCAGCAGGTCACCGCGCACGCTGGGCAGCAGGTGGTAGTCGCGCAGGGAGGGTTCGGCGGTCAGGGCGTCGACCAGCTTCAGCCCCTCGGCCGGGCCCTCGGCCATCGCCACGGCGACGGCGCGGTTCAGCTCGACGACCGGGGAGGGGGCGCGGGCCGCGAGCAGACCGTACAGGGTGGCGATGGTCCGCCAGTCGGTCTCCTCGTAGGTGTACGCGTGCGCGTGGCAGGCGGCGATGGCGGCCTGGAGGGCGTAGGGGCCGGGGGCACCGGCGGCCTCGGCGCGGCCGAGGGCCCGGATGCCTCGGGCGATGAGCATGCGGTTCCAGCGGCGGCGGTTCTGGTCCTTCAGCAGCACCGGGGTGCCGTCGGGGCGGGTGCGGGCGGCGGTGCGGGAGGCCTGGAACTCCAGGAGCGAGGTCAGGGCGTGCACCTCGGGCTCCTTGGGCATCAGGGCGCAGAGCACACGGGCCAGCCGGAGGGCGTCCTCGCACAGCCCGGGGCGCAGCAGGTCGTCCCCGGCGGTGGCCGCGTATCCCTCGTTGAAGATCAGGTAGATGACGTCGAGGACGGAGCCGAGGCGGGCCTCGCGATCGGGGCCGTACGGCACCTCGAAGGCGACGTTCTTCGTGGCCAGGGTGCGCTTGGCGCGGACGATGCGCTGCGCGATCGTCGGCTCGGGGACGAGGTAGGCCCGGGCGATCTCGGCGGTGGTCAGGCCACCGAGCAGGCGCAGGGTCAGCGCGGTGCGGGCCTCCGTGGACAGCACCGGGTGACAGGTGGTGAAAACCAGCCGCAGCAGGTCGTCGTCGATGTCCTCGGGGTCGGCGGGCTCCTCCGGCGGGGCCGTGGTCTCCAGGTCCCGGCCCATCTCGGCGAGCTTGCGGGCGTAGGTCTCACGGCGCCGGACCAGGTCGACGGCGCGGTGCCGGGCGGTGGCCATGAGCCAGGCGCCGGGGTTGTCGGGCACGCCGTCCCGGGGCCATCGCTCCAGCGCCGCGACCAGCGCGTCCTGCGCCAGTTCCTCGGCGATGCCGATGTCCCGCACGATGCGCGCCACGCCGGCGACGACCCTCGGGGACTCCAGCCTGAAGACGGTCTCGATCGCGTGCGCCGCGGTGGGCTGTGCTTCCACAGCCCACCATGCAACACCCCCGGGCGGCCCGAGGCCAGGGAAAGGCTCAGCCCTCCGCGATCTCCCGGACCTCGCAGCTGACGGTCCAGTAGTCCTCGTGGACCTGCAGGAACCGCTTGGCCCACTCCAGGGCCTCGGCCTTGTCCTTGCACTGCATGATCGCGTAGCCGCCGATGACCTCCTTCGACTCGGTGAAGGGCCCGTCGGTGACGGAGATCCTCCCGCCCGTCCAGCGCACGGTGGTGCCCTGTGCGGAGGGGGTCAGGCCGGCGGTGTCGAGCATGACCCCGGCCTTGGTGACCTCCTCGATCAGCTGGCCCATCCGCTGCATCAGCTCCTCGCTGGGGCCCTCGGCGGGGGCGGAGGACTCGTCGATGTGCACGATCGACAGGTAGCGGGGCATGGTGACTCCTTCGGTCGGTGCGGCGGGGTCCGTCCCCGCCGCTCACCCATGCGTCGATCGGGAGACACCTGGATCGACACGCGCTCGGAAATTCCTCGAAGAAATCTTTTCCGCGGGCGTGCGGCGCCGCTACTTCAGCTCGGCCCCGAACGCCGCCTTCGTGTACGGAGCCCCGACCCCCCTGCCGCCGAAGGCGAGGGCCCCGTCCGTGACCAGGCCGGTGGCGCGGCCCTGCAGGACCGTGACCGCGCCGTTGCCCGCGTCCTCGAACAGTGCGGTGGCGGCGAGGTCGGCGTGGCCGTCGCGGCCGGTGTCGAGCAGGGCGACCGTGGCGCCGAAGGAGTCGTTGCGCTCGGCGGCGCCGGGGACGCCCCTGGTGTTCTGGCCGAAGACCTGAGCGCCGGTGCCGGTCAGGCCGGAGCCGCTGCCGCGCAGCACGTCGACCACGCCTTCGCCGTCGTTCTCGCCGGGCGCGCCGACGGCCACGTCGTCGATGCCGTCACCGGTGATGTCGCCCACCGAGAGGGAGGTGCCGAACCGGTCGCTCGGCTCCGTGGCGCCCGGGACGCCGGGGGTGTCCTGCGAGTACGACTGCCAGGTGTCCTGGCCGCCGAGGCCGGAGGGCGAGCCGTAGGCCACGGAGATCCGCTCGTCGTCCGCGAATCCGCTGACCAGGTCGGCGTGGCCGTCGCCGTTGACGTCGCCGAGCGCGGCCGCCCCGTCGCCTCCCGGATACCCGTCGGTGACGGGGGTGAGGCCGGACGGACCGCTCAGGTAGAGGCGGCTGCAGTGGCTGCCGTCGCCGCAGTAGCCGGTCAGCAGCAGGTCGGCACGGCCGTCGCCGTTGACGTCGCCGGTGCCGCCGTCGTGGATGTCGATCCACTTGAGGTGGTCGGGGTCGAGCGGGGTCCTGGCGGCCGGGGTGCCGGAGCGCTTGAGCGGGCCCTTCCAGAGGGTCGCGGTGGTGCCGTGCGGGTCGTCGCCGGTGGCGAAGCCGGTGCGGAACGCGGCGAGGTCGAGGCGTCCGTCGCCGTCGAAGTCGCCGGTCTGGGTGTCGGTGGCGGGGAGCGACGTGCCGCCGGACAGCCCGTGCGGGCCGCCCCAGACCACGACCGCGTCGGCCGACGCGGAACCCGTGCCGATGACGAGGTCGGCGTAGCCGTCGCCGTCCAGGTCGCCCTTGGAGACCTGGAGGCCGAAGCGCTGGTTCTTGACCGGGCTGCCCGGGACGCCGGTCGTGGCACGGCTGATGATCGTGCGGTGGGTGGTGGACAGACCGTGCGGACCGCCGTACATCACGGCCGCGTAGCCCGCCCCGGACTGGCCGCCGACCGTGGCGCGCGGGGCGCCGACGGCCAGGTCCGCGTACCCGTCGCCGTTGAAGTCGTCGCGGACGGGCGCGGACGGGCGCGTCGCGGACGCCTGCGGTACGGCGACCCCGAGGGCGGCGAGCCCCAGGGTCAGCGGAAGCGCCCAACGGGCCTGCGAACGCAACGAGAACACCGGAAAACCCCCATGTGTACAACGACCGGATCACCGCAGGAGACTCGCGGGTCACAGCGATGGTTGTGCTGCTCCGCCCGGCAGCCTTGCGATGCTGCTCAACGCAGCGAGGCCCACAGTTCGCTCGCCGCCGGTTCCCTCGCCACCACCCGGTTGGCGTCGGAGGGTGCCGTGCCGACCGGCATCATCACCGTCTTCACCCGGTCGGCGGTGAGGCCCTTCAGACTCTGGCCGAGCTTCGTCAGCTCGCCCAGCGAGTCGAGGCCGGTGTCGGTGGTGAGGCTGGCGGTGACCGCGTCGGCGACCTGGTAGAGCTTGGCCGGGTCGGTGAGGAGGTCGGTGGCGGCCATCTGCTCCAGCAGGGCCTTCACCAGCTTCTGCTGCAGGCCTATGCGGCCGAGGTCGCTGCCGTCGCCTATGCCGTGCCGGGTGCGCGCGAGGGCCAGGGCCCGGGTGCCGTTCAGGTGGTGGGTGCCGGCGGCGAGGTGCAGATGGCTCCTGTCGTCGTCGATGTCCTGGGCGGTGGTGACCGTGACCCCGCCGAGCGCGTCCACCAGCCTGGCGAAGCCGGAGAAGTCGATCTCGACGTAGTGGTCCATGCGGACGCCGGTGATCGACTCGACGGTCTTGACCGCGCACACCGGACCGCCCACCGAGTAGGCGCTGTTGAACATCGCGTGGTACGCCACCGCCGTGGAGCCGCCGGAGGACAGCGGGCAGGACGGACGGGTGACGAGGGTGTCGCGCGGGATGCTGACGACGGTCGCCTTCGTGCGGCCGGCGTCGATGTGCACGACCATCGCCGTGTCGGAGCGGGCGCCCGAGCTGTCGCCGCCGCCCAGTTCCCGGTTGGCCTCGCCGCTGCGCGAGTCGGACCCGAGGACCAGGATGTCCAGTGCCTCGGTGGGCAGCGGGGAGGCGGCGGCCGAGGCGGTCGCGGCCGGGGTGACCACCGCTTTTGCCGGGCGGTCGTCGCCGAGCGCGCTGTTGATGTCGACGCTCTTGATGTTGTTGTTGAGGTGCCAGTACGCGTAGCCGGCCGTGGCCACGCCCAGCACCAGGAATCCCGCCAGAGTGAGGCCGACGGCCTTCAGCGCTCTCGACCGCCGGCCCACCCGTCTGCCCGCGTCGCCCTGCTCCTCGTGTCGCGTCACGGGCAGGAACGTAAGTCCGAATTATTAGCAGACTGTTAGCGGAAGCCATGAGAGACGGTTTTCTTGGGAAATTCTCATCCCAGCGTCACCGTGGGCAGCGAATTGCGCCCGTCCCAGGAAGCGTTGGAACCGAACGTCACCGAACCACCGTCCGGCACCGCCCCGTTGCACGAGGCGTTCGCGCAGGACACCGCCGCGGCGGCAGTGCCGGTACGGGAGCCTCCGAAAGTTTCGACTGTGCAACCGATTGACTTCGGAGGAGTGTGGGGGCGCACACCCCACCCGTCAATACGTCACCTTCCGGCCACCGGTGTCACTGCGCGCCCGGCGCCGCCGTGCTCGAACGCACCACCAGGCTGGTCGCCAGCTCCACCCGGGTCGCGGCCCGCTCGTCCTCGGCGCGGCCCAGTTCCAGCACCAGCCTGGCCGCGGCCTCGGCCATCTCGGTCAGCGGCTGCCGTACGGTCGTCAGCGGCGGGCCCACCCAGCGGGCCACCGGCAGATCGTCGAAGCCGACCACGCTCAGGTCCTGCGGGATGCGCAGCCCCAGCTCGCGCGCGGCCTCGTACAGGCCGAGCGCCTGGAGGTCGTTGCCCGCGAAGACCGCGGTGGGCCGGCCGGGACCGCGCAGCAGCTCCAGCCCCAGGCGGTGGCCGGAGTCGTGGTGGAAGTCGCCGGCCTTGATCAGGTCCTGGTCGACGGGGAGTCCGGCGGTCTCCAGGGCGGCGCGGTAGCCGTCGAGGCGGGCGCGGCTGCACATCATCCGGGAGGGTCCGCTGATCGCGCCGATCCGGGTGTGGCCGAGCTCCACCAGGTGCCGGGTGGCGGCGAGGCCGCCCTGCCAGTTGGTGGCCCCGACGGAGGGGACGTCCGGGCCCGGGTCGCCGGCCGGGTCCATCACCACGAACGGGATGGAGCGGCTGGTCAGCAGCGCCCGCTGGGACTCGTCCAGGCCGGACAGCACGAGCACCACCCCGTGCGGGCGGCGGGCGGCGACCTGGTCGGCCCAGGTCCGGCCCGGGGTGAGCCGCCCGGCGGACTCGGACAGCACGACGCTCAGGCCCGCGTCCCGGGCCACGTTCTCCACGCCCCGGATCACCTCCATCGCCCAGGCGCTCTCCAACTCGTGGAAGACCAGGTCGATCAGCGGCGAACGGGAGGCCTCGGCGCGGCGGCGCCGGTAGCCGCAGGCGCGCAGCAGCTCCTCGACCCGGGCGCGGGTCGCCGGAGCGACATCGGCGCGGCCGTTGAGGACCTTCGAAACAGTCGGAGCGGACACCCCGGCCTCCCGGGCGATTTCGGCGAGGGTCGCCGTCTGCGTTCCTGCGGGCTTCGAAGGCTCCATGCCCGAGATCGTATCCCTGCGGGTCCTCTTGACGAAGGTCTTCGTCCGCCATAGCTTCCCGGAACATTCGAGAAATCGTCCGAAACATTCGCGAGCATCCCGACCCCATCCGACGGGAGTTCCATGACCACCGCCCCTTGGCGCGACCCCGCCGTGCCCGCCGCCGACCGCGTCGACGCCCTGCTCTCCCGGATGACCCTGGAGGAGAAGACCGCCCAGCTGTACGGGGTGTGGGTGGGCGCCGCCACGGACGGCGACGGAGTCGCCCCGCTGCAGCGCGAGATGGCCGCCGGCCCCTCCGCCGACGAATGGGACGAGTTGATCAGCCATGGCCTCGGCCAGCTGACCCGCTCCTTCGGCACCGCACCCGTGGATCCGGTGCTCGGAGTCCGGGCACTGGCCCGCGCCCAGCGGCGGATCGCGGCGGCGAGCCGCTTCGGGATTCCGGCCGTCGCCCACGAGGAGTGCCTTGCGGGCTTCACGGCCTGGGGCGCGACGGCGTACCCGGTGCCGCTGGCCTGGGGTGCGGCCTTCGACCCCGCCCTGGCCGAGGAGCTGGGCCGGCGCATCGGCCGTGATCTGCGCTCGGCCGGCGTCCACCAGGGTCTCGCCCCCGTCCTGGACGTGGTCCGCGACCCGCGCTGGGGCCGGGTGGAGGAGACGATCGGTGAGGACCCGTACCTGGTCGGCACCATCGGCGCGGCCTATGTGCGGGGCCTGGAGTCGGCCGGGATCGTCGCCACGCTCAAGCACTTCGCCGGGTACGCGTCCTCGGCCGGCGCCCGCAACCTCGCGCCCGTCCGGGCGGGGGTGCGCGAGTTCGCGGACGTGACCCTGCCGCCGTTCGAGATGGCGCTGCGCGAGGGCGGGGCGCGCTCGGTGATGGCCTCGTACACCGAGACCGACGGTGTGCCGGTCACCGCCGACCCCCGCCTGCTCACCGGTCTCCTCCGCGACGAGTGGGGCTTCACCGGAACGGTGGTCGCCGACTACTTCGGCATCGGCTTCCTGCAGACCCGGCACCGGGTCGCCGGGGACGAGGCGGGCGCGGCGCACCAGGCCCTCGTGGCGGGCGTCGACGTCGAACTGCCGACCCTGAAGTGCTACGGCCCCCCGCTCGTGACCGCCGTACGAGAGGGCCGCGTCCCGGAGTCCCTGGTGGACCGGGCGGCCCGCCGCGTCCTGCTCCAGAAGTGCGAACTGGGCCTGCTGGACGAGGACTGGCGGCCGGAACCGGACGGGCCGCTCGACCTCGACTCCGCGGGCAACCGGGCGCTGGCCCGGCAACTGGCCCAGGAGTCGGTGGTCCTGCTGGACAACCCCGACGGCCTGCTCCCCCTGGCCCCCGGCACCCGGGTCGCCGTCGTGGGCCCCCGGGCGGCGGACGCGCTCGCGATGCTCGGCTGCTACTCCTTCCCGTCCCACGTCCTCACCCACCACCCCGACGTCCCCCTCGGCATCCGGGTCCCGACCGTCCTGGACGCCCTGCGCGCCGAACTCCCGGACTCCAAGGTCACGTTCGCCGAGGGCTGCGGAGTCTCGGACCCGGACACCGCGGGCTTCCCGGAGGCGGTCGCCCGGGCGGCCGAGGCGGACGTGTGCGTGGTGGTCCTCGGCGACCGTGCGGGCCTGTTCGGCCGGGGCACGTCGGGCGAGGGCTGCGATGCGGCGGACCTCGGGCTGCCGGGCGTGCAGGGCGAGTTGCTGGACGCACTGCTCGCCACGGGGGTCCCGGTCGTCCTCGTGCTGCTGACCGGCAGGCCCTACGCCCTGGGCCGCTGGCACGGCCGGCTGGGCGCGGTCGTGCAGGCCTTCTTCCCGGGCGAGGAGGGCGGCCCGGCGCTCGCCGGGGTCCTGTCCGGCCGGGTGAACCCCTCCGGCCGCCTCCCGGTGAGCGTGCCGCGCGCGCCCGGCGGGCAGCCCTGGACCTATCTCCAGCCCCCGCTGGGGCTGGCCGGCGAGGTCAGCAGCCTGGACCCGACCCCGCTGTACCCGTTCGGCCACGGCCGCTCGTACACGTCGTTCGCCTGGGAGGACGGCCCGGGCGACGCTGTCACCGAGATCGGCACGGACGGTTCGTACGACCTCTCGCTGACCGTCCGCAACACGGGCGGGTGCGCGGGCGCGGAGGTCGTCCAGCTGTACCTGCACGACCCGGTGGCGTCGGTGACCCGCCCGGACGTCCGGCTCATCGGCTACCAGCGGGTGGAACTGGCCCCGGGCGAGGCCCGCCGGGTGACCTTCCGCTTCCACGCGGACCTGTCGTCCTTCACCGACCGGACGGGTGCGCGGGTGGTGGAGCCGGGGGCGCTGGAGCTGCGGCTGGGGCCGTCGAGCGCACAGGTGCGGCACACGGCCGCGCTGCGGCTGACGGGACCGGTGCGGGTGGTGGGGCCGGATCGGCGGTTGCGCTGCGAGGTGGAGGTGTCCGCGGGAACCGGTTGAGCGGAAGGGGCCGGGGGGACGTATTCAGCCGCAGCGGGACCACAGAGAACCCGGTTCCGCAAGACCCCTGACACGGGCGTTCGGGATCGGTCCGGGTCGCGCCTGGCGGGGTCGGGCCGAAGTTGATCCCCCGGCAGGAGCACCCTTGACGACCACGAAATCCGTGATGAAGAAACTGCCCGAGGTCACGCTGGCGTTCTGGATCATGAAGATCGCCGCGACGACCCTGGGCGAGACGGCCGGCGACCTGTTCGCGCAGACGCTGAAGCTCGGCTACTTCCTCACCACCATCGCCCTGTTCCTGGTCTTCGTGGTGACGCTGGTGATCCAGCTGCGCTCCTCCCGCTACAACCCGTTCTTCTACTGGACCGTGATCCTGTCGACCTCCATGGCCGGCACCACGATGTCCGACTTCATGAACCGGGACGCCAGCTCCAAGTACCTCTCCGACGGCGCCACGAAGCTGGGCTGGGGACCGCAGGGCCTCGGCCTCGGCTATCCGGAGGGCGCGGCGATCCTGGTCTCGATCCTCCTGGCGATCTTCCTCGCCTGGAAACTGAGCGGGATGACCTTCCAGATCACCGAGATCGTCTCCTTCCGGGGCGAGGCCCTGTTCTGGGCGGCCATCCTCGTCTCCAACACGCTCGGCACCTCGATGGGCGACTTCCTCTCCGACAGCTCGGGCCTCGGCTACCTGGGCGGCGCCGCGCTGGTGACCGGTGTGCTGCTGGTCCTGGTCGCGCTGATGAAGGTGCCGGCCGTCCCGAACGTCCTGCTCTTCTGGATCGCCTTCGTCCTGACCCGCCCGCTGGGCGCCACGGCCGGCGACTTCCTGACCAAGCCCCTCGCCAAGGGCGGTCTGGACCTCGGTACGGTCGGTTCGTCGGCGGTGCTGCTCGCGCTCCTGCTCGGCCTGATGGCGTACGCACAGCTGCAGGAGCGGCGGGCCGGGACGGACCGGCCCGAAGGCCCGGAGGCGGAGGCGGTCATCCGCGCGAGGGCCGGCCGCCGGTGACGAAAAAACCCCGCCTCCGGAGAACCGGGGCGGGGTTTTCATGGAGCGCCGGGCAGGCCTTGCACCTGCATTTCCCCGCAGGAAGCGGGGCGTCTTTCCTTGGACCACCAACGCACTGCGTCCGGGCCGGTGTTCCGGCCGTTCGCGTGTGATGATCATAGCGTGTGCACGGGCCCGTGCGCCACTCAGCGGTCCGGGTGCTCCCCGTCCACCGACTCGAACCGCCACCGGTGCACCGCCCGGGTCACCAACTCCGCTTCCGGCTCCGGGAGTTCGGGCAGCGGGGCGTCGTACGGCGCGTCCCACCACGTGACGACCAGCACCCGGTCCTGCGGGGCGCGGAAGGTCTCGCGCCGCACCGGCGCGGGGGCTAGCCGCTGTTCCCGCGCCCAGGCGAGCAGTTCCCCGCCCCGGCCCTCGGCGGCCCGGGCCTCCCACATCAGGGCGACCGTCACGAGTACAGGTTCTCCTTGCTGACCTCGTGCACATGGTCGTGGTCGTGCGCGTGGCCCGGGACGTGCGGGTCCGTCACCGGCAGGGAGGAGTCGGCGGACAGGTCCCAGTCGGAGGCGGCCCGGTTGCGGGCGACCATTTCGGCGCCGAGGGCCGCGACCATCGCGCCGTTGTCCGTGCACAGCTTGGGGCGGGGGACGCGCAGCCGGATACCGGCTGCCTCGCAGCGCTCCTGGGCGAGGGCGCGCAGACGGGAGTTGGCCGCGACCCCGCCGCCGATCATCAGGTGGTCGACGCCCTCGTCCTTGCAGGCGCGGACGGCCTTGCGGGTGAGGACGTCCACCACGGCCTCCTGGAAGGAGGCGGCCACGTCACGGACCGGGACCTCCTCGCCGGCCGCGCGCCTGGCCTCGATCCAGCGGGCCACGGCCGTCTTCAGGCCGGAGAAGGAGAAGTCGTAGGCGGGGTCGCGCGGGCCGGTCAGGCCGCGCGGGAAGGCGATCGCCTCCGGGTCGCCCTCGCGGGCGTAGCGGTCGATGACCGGGCCGCCGGGGAAGCCGAGATTGAGCACGCGGGCGATCTTGTCGAAGGCCTCGCCTGCCGCGTCGTCGATGGTCGAGCCCATCGGGCGGACGTCGGAGGTGATGTCCTCGGACAGCAGCAGGGAGGAGTGGCCGCCGGACACCAGCAGGGCCATGGTCGGCTCGGGCAGCGGGCCGTGCTCCAGCTGGTCCACGCAGATGTGGGAGGCGAGGTGGTTGACGCCGTAGAGGGGCTTGCCGAGCGCGTAGGCGTACGCCTTGGCGGCCGAGACGCCGACCAGCAGGGCGCCGGCGAGACCGGGCCCGGCGGTGACCGCGATGCCGTCGAGGTCCTTCGCGCTGACGCCGGCCTCCTTCAGGGCGCGGTCGATGGTCGGGACCATCGCCTCCAGGTGGGCGCGGGACGCCACCTCGGGGACGACACCGCCGAAGCGGGCGTGCTCGTCGACACTGGAGGCGACCGCGTCGGCCAGCAGGGTGGTGCCGCGGACGATGCCGACGCCGGTCTCGTCGCAGGAGGTCTCGATGCCGAGGACGAGAGGTTCGTCAGTCATTGGTCTCGGTTTCTCGTACGGAGGGGGAACCCGTGGCTGAGCCGCCGGATTCCGTGGTCAGGCGCATCACCAGGGCGTCGACGTTGCCCGGCTGGTAGTAGCCGCGTCTGAAGCCGATCGGCTCGAAGCCGAAGCGCTCGTACAGCTTCTGGGCGCGGACGTTGTCGACGCGGCACTCGAGCATGACCTCGGAGCACTCGAACGTGGTGGCGGCCTTCAGCAGCTCGGTGAGCAGGCGGGCGCCGAGCCCCGTGCCCTGCTGGTCGCGGGCCACGGCGATGGTCTGGACGTCCGCCAGCCCGCCGGAGGAGGCCAGGCCCGCGTAGCCGACGATGCGGCCGGCGTCCTCGGCCACGAGGTAGCGCCGGGTCGCCTCGTCACCCCGGGAGTGGGCCAGCTCGGACCAGAACATGCCGCGGGACCAGGCGTCCTCGGGGAAGAGGTCCTTCTCCAGCTCGAGGACCGGGTCGATGTCCCACCAGCGCATCTCGCGCAACTGTGCGGTCACTTGGGCGTGACCACCTTGTAGTTCTTGGGGACCTGCGCGTCGGGACGGCGCAGGTACAGCGGGCGCGGTACCGGGATCTCCTCGCCCGCGGCCAGCTGCTCGGCGGCGAGTGAGGCGAGGGCGGCGGCGGACACGTGCTCGGGCTCGTGGGCGCTCGGGAACGTGTCGGGGTAGAGCAGCGCGCCCGCGCCGACCGCGGGGAGTCCGGCGACCTGCTCGGCGATGTCGGCGGGGCGGTCGACGGCCGGGCCGGTCAGGCGGGTGCGGGAGTCGGCGTACTTCGCCCAGTAGACCTCCTTGCGCCGGGCGTCGGTCGCCACGACGAAGGGGCCCTTCTCGATGTCGGCGGCGTAGGCGAGCGCGTCCAGCGTGCACAGGCCGTACACGGGGACACCGAGCGCGAGGCCGAAGGTGTCGGCCGTCATCAGGCCGACACGCAGGCCGGTGTAGGGGCCGGGGCCGGTGCCGACGACGACCCCGGTGACGGCCTCCAGTTTGAGCCCCGCCTCGGCGAGCACACGGTCGACGGCCGGCAGCAGCAGCTCCCCGTGCCGGCGCGCGTCCACCTGACTCGACGACGCGATGACGTCCGTCCCGTCGTGCAGTGCGACGGTGACGGCGGGCGTGGCGGTATCCAGAGCGAGCAAGAGCACGCGAACAGCCTACGGCGCCCGCGGCTCGCGCATGGCCGTCCGGGGCAGACGGTGACTGACTGCTACGGTCTGTACGAAGTACGACATATGACGCGAGGCAGAGGTGGCGGACGTGGCAGGGACCAGCTCGGGGATCGTGGCCGGCCTCACCGCGGCCGCCGTGGGCACCGTCGGCTTCCTCGCCTACCAGGCCCAGGCGACCGTGCCGGCGGGCCTCGGCGGCGTGGCCGGCGCGGGCGCGTCGCCCTCGGTCAGCGCCAGCAAGGCGCCGCGCGACCTGCGCAACCCGGGCGCCCTGCCGGGCGACTCCGGTACGGGTGAACGCGTCGTGTACTCGGTGGACGACGACCGGGTCTGGCTGGTCGACGAGCGGAACGTGGTGCTGCGCGGCTTCGGGGTGCGCCCGGGCGCCGTCGACCCGCCGGTGGGCAGGTACTGGGTCACGTCCCGCTCCAACGCGGTCACCGGCACGGACGGCGTGCCGATCGAGCACGTGGTGCGCTTCACCAGCGTGGACGGCGTGGTGATCGGCTTCAGCGCGGCGGTGGGCAGCAGCGTGGGCATGGCCACCGACGGCGTGAAGACGGGCGGCATCCGGGAGCGGCGCGAGGACGGCGACGCCATGTGGAAGTTCGCGACGATCGGCGTACCGGTCGTCGTCATCCGTTAGGGCCTGCGGTCACAGTCCCGCCGTCACCCGCAGGTGGCGGCCCCGCGGCTACGCGGCCCGGCGGTGCCCCTGGCCCCCGTCCCGGTCGGTCTTCTCGGGCTCCGGCCGGCGCGGTGGTCTGGAGACCGCGTCGGCGGCCGCGCACGACGCCAGCAGGTCACGCATGGACACCGCGGAGACCGCGACCGGCTCGGCCGGCTGCGCGGTGGGTCGAGAAGCGGGCATGGACGCCTCCTGACGTGCGGGGGCGGGGCGTAGTTAGGCACACCTAACCACGGGCTGGCTACCATGTGACCACGCCCGGGACATCCGGCGCAACACGTTGCCGACGGCTTGTCGGAAAATGCGGCGGATCAGGCGTCGAGCGCGTCCAGACCGGCCTCGGCCCAGCGCCGGCCGAGCCCGCTCAGCGTCACGTGCCGTACCTCGTCCGTGGTGTCACCGACGGCCCGGTGGATGACGACCTGCAACCGGTCCTCGGTCAGGTCCTCGACCTTGCCCTCGCCCCACTCCACGACGATCACCGAGTCGGTCAGCGAGACGTCGAGGTCCAGGTCCTCCATCTCGTCGAGGCCGCCGCCGAGCCGGTAGGCGTCGACGTGGACGAGCGGCGGGCCGTCGCCGAGGGAGGGGTGCACCCGGGCGATCACGAAGGTCGGCGAGGTGACCGCGCCACGGACCCCCAGCCCCTCGCCGAGCCCTCGGGTCAGCGTCGTCTTGCCCGCGCCCAGCTCCCCGGTGAGCATCACCAGGTCGCCCGCGCGCAGCAGCTTGGCCAGCCGGCGGCCCAGCTCCCGCATCTGCTCGGGGGAGGTGATGGTCAGCCGGGTCTCAGCGGGGTTGTGCGGTGCTGCTGGTGCTTCCATAGCCACTTACGGTAGCTCCTGCGGGCACGGCACCCGCGCGGGTGAGCAGGTCGGCGAGCCGGTCGGTGACCACTTCCGGGTGTTCCAGCATGACCAGGTGCCCGGCGTCCGGCACGAGCACCAGCTCGGCCTCCGGCAGCAGGTCGGCGATGGCCTCGCTGTGCTCGCTGGGCGTGACCAGGTCCCGCACTCCGGCCAGTACCAGCACCGGGAAGTCCCGGAAGCAGCCGAGCGCCTCGGTCTTGTCGTGGTCGGTGAAGGCCGGGTAGAACTCGGCGACCACGTCGATCGGCGTGGACTCGATCATCCGCTCGGCGAACCGCTCGACGGCCGGGTCGACGTCCCGGGTCGCGAACGAGTACCGCTTGATGATCCCGGCGAACAGGTCGGCGGTGGCCCGGCGGCCCTTCTCCACCAGCTCCGCCTGCTGGCCGAGCGCCTTCAGCACTCCGGGGAGGATCCGGCGCACCGCGTTGACGCCGGCCAGGGGCAGCCCGAAGTTGACCTCGCCGAGCCGCCCGGACGACGTGCCGACGAAGGCGGTGGCGACCACCCGGTCCCGGATCAGCTCCGGGAACTGGTCGGCCAGCGCCATGATCGTCATCCCGCCCATGGAGTGGCCGACCAGCACGATCGGCCCGTTCGGCACGGCCGCGTCCAGGACCGCCTTCAGATCGCGGCCGAGCTGCTCGATGGCGACGGCCACACCGTCCTGGGTCTGGACGACGCCCCGCCCGGACCGCCCGTGGCTGCGCTGGTCCCAGTGCACGGTGCGCACGACCCCGCGCAGGGCCGCGCGCTGGAAGTGCCAGGAGTCCTGGTTGAGGCAGTAGCCGTGGCTGAAGACGACGGTGACCGGGGCGGGCGCCTTGCGGCCGAAGAGCCGGCGGCGGCGCGGGGAGACGTTCGGGCCGGGGTCGGGTTCGACGTCGTCGACCTCGTAGTACAGCTCGGTGCCGTCGTCGGCGTACGCCCTGCCCGGGGTGCCGCGCAGGGCGCCGTAGGGGCCCGCCGAGTCCAGCGCCAGCCGTGCCTTGCGCCGCATCCCGCGGCCCACGGTCATCCGCTCGATGGCGACACCGGCGGCCGCGCCCGCGGCGAGCACGCCTATCGCGGCACCGGCGATGCCGGTCGCCCTGCGCCAGCTGCCGGCCGCCTCCGCGGCGGAGGCGGCGGCCGCCGAGGCGACGATGTCCGCCACGGCCTCCGCACTGCTCTCGCTCACGTACCGCTCCTCTTCGCCGTACTGCAGTTCGCTGGGTGAATGAAAACAGGTGATGCCGGTGTGGCTGTGGTGCGGGTGTGGTGCGTGGTGCCGGTCGTGACAGGAGCAACCGGGCGCGCGGCGCCCGTCCCAGAAGGGGCTACCCCTCTTCTTCCCCGTTCACATAGACGCGAGGAACGCGCGTTCCGATCCGCGTGACGATTTCGTACGCGATCGTGCCGCAGGCCTGCGCCCAGTCCTCGGCGGTCGGCTCGCCCCGGTCGCCGGGCCCGAACAGCACCGCCTCCGCGCCCACCGGGGGCTCGTCCCCGCCGAGGTCGACCACGAACTGGTCCATCGCGACCCGTCCGGCGACGGTCCGCCACTTGCCGTCGACCAGCACCGGACCGGTGCCGGAGGCGTGCCGGGGAATGCCGTCCGCGTAGCCGACGGGGACGAGACCGAGGGTGGTCTCGCCGGCGGTGACGTAGTGGTGGCCGTAACTGACGCCGTGCCCGCCGGGCACGTGCTTGACCAGCGCCAGCGACGCGCTCAGCGTCATCACCGGCCGCAGGCCGAAGTCGGCCGGGGCGCCGATCTCCGGGCTGGGCGAGACGCCGTACATGGCGATACCCGGACGGACCAGGTCGAAGTGGGTCTCCGGAAGGGTCAGCGTGGCCGGGGAGTTGGCGAGGTGCCGCACCTCGGGGCGCACGCCCTGCTCCTCGGCGTACGCCACCATCTCCCGGAACAGGGCGAGCTGGGCGGCGATGGACGGGTGCCCGGGTTCGTCGGCGCACGCGAAGTGGGACCACAGACCGGTCACCCGGACCAGCCCCTCGCGCTCGGCGCGCAGGGCCTCGCGGACCAGTTCGGGCCAGTCGGCGGGCTGGCAGCCGTTGCGGCCGAGCCCGGTGTCGGCCTTCAGCTGCACCCGCGCGGGCCGTCCCGCCTGCCGGGCGGCCTCCGTCACCTCCCGCAGCGCCCACATCCCGCTGAGCGAGACGTCGATGTCGGCCTCGACGGCCTGCCGCCAGGGCCCGCCGGGCACCCACAGCCAGCACAGGACACGCGTGTCCAGGCCGGCGGCGCGCAGGGCGAGTGCCTCCTCGGGCGTGGCCGTGCCGAGCCAGGCGGCCCCCGCCTCGACGGCCGCGCGGGCGCACGGCACGGCCCCGTGGCCGTAGGCGTCGGACTTGACGACGGCCATCAGGGCAGCGCCCTTCGCCCGGGCACGCAGGGCCCGCACATTGGCGCGCAGGGCGGCCAGATCGATCTCGGCCCGGGCGCGCAGGGGCGCGGTCGGCACAGCTGCAGTCTCACTCATGGCGCCCCCAGTGTCTCAGAGGCCCGTGCGGGCTCCCGGTGCAGCATCGGGTACCGGGCCGGCGCCCCCGCTCCCCGGCCTCCTCCGCCTTGCCGGACTTGCCGGGCTTGCCGGGCTCGCGATGGCGGGCAGCACCGCGACGTCTCCATGGGTGATTCGTCCGCTGATCATGCGATCAGCCGAACGCGCGGCCCCGGCCGGTCCCGGATGCCGCGCGGACGGGTCACCCGGGGGTGCACCTGGGTACACCCCGGTTCGGCAGGCAGGTTCAGTCCGCGCACGTCACCGCCCCGGCATCGTCGAGGTCATGCAGACGACACGAACGACACAGACGAGACACACGAGACAGCGGTGGAAGGTCCCGGCAGGGGTCCATCTGGTGGTCGCCTTCCTGGCGGCCTGGGCGCTGGGAGCCGTGCAGCCGGCCACCGGGATTCCCACGGAGGTCGTCCAGCTGACCCAGTTCGGCCCTGCGCTGGGCGTGGCCCTGGCGGCTCTGCTGTGGCCGTCCCGGACACGCGAGCTGCTCGCCGGTTCCGCGGGGCATCCGGTCTCCCCCTGGCGGCAGTTGCTCGCCACACCCCTCCTGATCATCCTCCTCTCGGCGGGCCCGTACGCCCTCCTCACCGGCGCCGCCCACGCCACCGACCCACGCGGCCTGCACCATCCCTTCCTCCTCATCGCCCTCGCCCAACTGGTCGGCGCCTGCGGCGAGGAGATCGGCTGGCGCTGCTTCCTGCAGCCCCTGCTGCGCACCCGCTTGGGCCCGCTCGCCGCGTCGGTCGCGGTCGGAGCGGTGTGGGGCCTGTGGCACGTCCAGGCGCTGGCTCAGAGCCCGGCCTACGCGGCGGGCTTCCTGCTCGCCACGATCGCCATGTCCGTCGTCCTGGGTCTGGCCCTGGAGGAGGCCGGGGGACTGCGGCGCCTGCTTCTCGCGGGCGGCTTCCACGCCCTGGTCAACCTCGGAATGCTGCTGTTCATGGACGAGGAGACGGGCAGGGCGCTGCCGATGGTCCTGTTCGGGCTGGCCTGCGCGGTGGCGGCGGTGCCATGGGTGTGGCGCGGGCGGGAGGTTACGATCCCGGCGGCCGTGGGGTGAGGGGGCGTGGGGTGCGGGGTTTGCGGCGCGCGGACTGGGTCGCTCTCTGGCGGTGCCAGTTGACCGGGCTGGCCGGTTTTCTCGTGGTCGGGGCCGCGCTGTCGGCCGGCGCGGCGCTGACGCTGCTGCCGCTCGGCATCGGCTTCCGGGTGCTGCCCGCGGCCGCCGGGCTGCTGCGCCGCGTGTCCGACACGTACCGGGCCCGCGCGGCCCGCTGGACCGGCCGTCCCCTCAGCGCTCCCGACCCCCTCCCCCGCGGCACGTCGGCCCGCCGCAGCAGCGCCGCGATCCTCGGGGACGACGGCTTCTGGCACGACCTGCGCTGGGCCTGGCTCGAGCCGTGGACGGGCGGGGTGCTGGCGGCGGTTCCGCTCGCGCTGGTCGAGTACGGGGTGTTCGGCGCGCTGGTCCAGCCCTTCGTCTGGCGCCTGCTGGGCGACGGCAACTGGTACGCGTTCGTACCGGTCACCTCCACGGCCACCATGCTGATGGCCCTGCTCCTCGGTCTGGCCCTCATCGTGACGGGCCTGCGCCTGGCGCCGGTCATGGCGGGCCTGCACGCCCGTCTCACCCGACGCCTCCTCGCCGCCCCGCGCACCACCGAACTGGCCCGCCGCGTGAGCCGGCTGACGGACACCCGGGCCGCCGCGCTGGACGTGCACGCGGCCGAACTCACCCGTATCGAACGGGACCTGCACGACGGCGCCCAGGCGCGCCTGGTGGCCCTGGGCCTCACCCTGGGCGAGGCGACCCGGCTGCTGGACACCGACCCCGGGACCGCGCGCACCCTCCTCATGGACGTCCGCGCCCTGTCCGCACGGGCGTTGCAGGACCTGCGCGACCTGGTCCACGGCATCCATCCCCCGGTCCTGGCGGACCGGGGCCTCGGCGACGCGGTCCGCTCCCTGGCCCTGGACAGCCACCTGGACGTCGACGTGGACGTGCACCTGCCCCCGGAACGTCTTCCCGCGCCCGTCGAGTCGGCGGCCTACTTCGCGGTGTCCGAACTCCTCACGAACGCGGCCAAGCACGCGGACGCGCGCCGGGTCGACATCGCCCTCGGCCACGACGGCACGCAGCTACGGGTGACGGTGACCGACGACGGCCACGGCGGTGCCGACCCGTCGGCCGGAACCGGACTGACCGGCGTACGGCGCCGGTTGGATACCTTCGACGGCACGCTCGCCCTGCACAGCCCGCCGGGCGGCCCGACCACCGCGACCCTGGAGATCCCGTGCGCGTCGTCCTCGCCGAAGACCTCTTCCTCCTCCGCGACGGCCTGACCCGCACCCTGCGCGAGCACGGCTGCGAGGTCGTGGCCTCGGTGGACAACGGGCCCGCGCTGGTACGGGCGCTGCGTGAGACGGACCTGGACGTCGCGGTGATCGACATCCGGCTGCCGCCGACCCACACGGACGAGGGCCTGAAGGCGGCCCTGGAGGCCCGCCGCACCCGACCGCGGCTGCCGGTCCTGATCCTCTCCCAGTACGTCGACCAGCTCTACGCCCATGAACTCCTCGCCTCCGGCGAGGGCGCCGTCGGCTATCTCCTCAAGGACCGCGTCACCCACACGGCGCAGTTCGTCGACGCCCTGCACACGGTCGCCGCCGGCGGCACGGTGATGGACCCCCAGGTCATCGCCAAGCTCCTGACGCGCAGCGAGAAACGGGGCCGCACGGACTCGCTGACCCCCCGCGAGCACGAGGTCCTCGCCCTCATGGCCGAGGGCCGCTCCAACACGGCCGTCGCCGGCACCCTCCACATCAGCGAGAGCGCGGTGGCCAAGCACATCGCGTCGATCTTCGCCAAGCTGGGGATGGAGCAGTCACCGCAGGACAATCGGCGGGTGCTGGCGGTACTGGCCTATCTGAAGGGCTGAGTGACGGTCCCTCGGCCGCTGGCCGACAGCCACCGTCCGGTGCCCCGCCCGGCGCGGGTGGGCGAAGCCGCCTCCCGGCCGGCCACGGCTCACCCGCGCACATCCCGCCACGCCTCCGGGATCCTGTCCGCGACGTCGTGGGCCCCGGCCGGTGCCCCGTCGGCGGCGAAACGGCCCGCCAGGCCATGGAGATACGCCGCCACACTCCCCGCGTCCGACGCGGACAGCCCCGCTGCCAGCAGCGACCCGGCCAGCCCCGACAGCACGTCCCCGCTCCCGGCCGTGGCCAGCCACCCCGTCCCCGTGGCGTTCACCCGCACCGCTCCGCCGCCGGAGTCCGCCACCAACGTGGTGGACCCCTTCAGCAGCACGGTCGCCCGGTACACCGCGGCCAGCTCCCGCGCCGAGGCCAGCCGGGCCCCCTCGACCTCCTCCCGCGGCACCCCGAGCAACGCCGCCGCCTCCCCGGCATGCGGAGTCATCAGCGTCGGTGCCGTACGTCCGCGCACGGCGTTCCGCTCGGCCAGCCGCAGCCCGTCGGCGTCGAGCAGCACCGGCACCTCGGTGGACAGCACCTCCGCCACGGTCGCCGCGTCGTCCCCGGCACCCGGCCCGACCACCCAGGCCTGCACCCGGCCGGCCTTGGCAGGACCCTGGTCGGACACGAGGGTCTCCGGGAAACGGGCGATGACCGCCTGTGCCGCGGGCCCGACGTACCGCACGGCCCCCGCCCCGCCCCGCAGCGCCCCGGACACGGCCAGCACGGCGGCCCCCGGATAGCGCGCGGACCCCGCCGCGATCCCGACCACGCCCCGCCGGTACTTGTCGCTCTCCGCGGCCGGCAGCGGCAACAGCCGCGCCACGTCCGCGTGCTGCAACGCCTCCAGCTCGGCGTCCGGCGGCAGTTCGAGCCCGATGTCGACGAGCCGCACCGACCCGGCGTACTCCCGCGCGGGGTCGACCAGCAGCCCCGGCTTGTGCGTCCCGAAGGTGACGGTGAGGTCGGCCCGCAGCGCCGCCCCCCGCACCTCTCCCGTGTCCGCCTCGACCCCGCTCGGCAGGTCCACGGCGACGACGACGGCCCGCGAGCGCTCGACGGCAACCGCCAGCGCCTGCGCGTCCGGCCGCAGTCCGCCCTTGCCCCCGATCCCGACGATGCCGTCCACGACGAGGTCGGCCCGCTCGACGGCCTCCTCGGCGGCGCCGTCGGCAGTCACCCGTCCACCCGCCCGGAGCAACGCCGCGAGCCCCCCGGAGTGGGTCCGCTCGGGCCGCGCCAGCAGTACGGCCGTGACCCCGGCCCCCCGCCGCGCCAGCCGCGCCCCGGCGTACAGCGCGTCGCCGCCGTTGTCCCCGCTGCCGACGAGCAGCACCACCCGGCTGCCGTAGACCCGCCCGAGCAGGTCCGCACAGGCAGCGGCCAGCCCCGCGGCGGCCCGCTGCATCAGCGCACCCTCCGGAAGCCGCGCCATCAGCTCCCGCTCGGCCGCCCTCACCGTCTCCACGCTGTACGCAGTACGCATGGCATCGAGTCTGCCCCGGAAACCCCTGCCGCCACACCCGGGAGCGTCACCCCTCGGCGACCACCACGGCCGACGCGATCCCCGCGTCATGGCTGAGCGACACGTGCCAGGACCGCACCCCGAGTTCCGCGGCCCGCGCGGCCACGGTGCCCTTCACCCGCAGCCGGGGCTGCCCGCTGTCCTCGACGAACACCTCGGCGTCGGTCCAGTGCAGCCCGGGCGGCGCACCCAGCGCCTTGGCCAGCGCCTCCTTGGCGGCGAACCGCGCCGCGAGCGACGCGATGCCCCGCCGCTCCCCGCTCGGCAGCAACAACTCACTCTCGACGAAAAGCCGATCGGCCAGCCCAGGCGTCCGGTCCAGCGACGCCCGGAACCGGTCGATCTCGGCTACGTCGATTCCGACCCCGATGATGCTCATCCGTGCACTCTACGATCCGTCCGGCGACCGCGGGCTCGGCTCCCCGGTGACCGGATGTTCCGCCTCTCGCCGACGGCTGCCACCCCCTCAGGTCGGCACAGGACCGAGCCAGGGCCGAAGCCCTCAAGAACGCCCCAGAAACCGAGCCTCCTCGCGTCACGGCTCCCTGCTAAGGGGCGACGCCGACTTCGCCACCCTCACCGCGTACGCCGACGCGCTGCCCGAGAAGCAGGACGCAGTGGTCGGCGCCTTCGTCGACACGCTCGCCGGGCTGCGCGCGGGCCGCATCGAGCAGGCCGAACTGGACTCGGTGCGCAGCAAGTTGCCCAAGCGGTACGACACACCCGACCTCGGCGCCGCCAAGCTGCCCTCGGACGCGCTCGGCCCACTCGGCGTGGACGCACCTGACCCGCGCGATCCTGCCGGCCGCCCTGGCGATCGCCTACACCCGCAGGGCGTACCGCTACGCCAAGCGTGACCGCGGCTGACCGGGGAACGCCCGCTACTCCACCGTCACCGACTTGGCCAGGTTCCGGGGCTGGTCCACCTCGTTGCCGCGGGCGGTGGCCAGCTCGCAGGCGAACACCTGCAGCGGCACCGTCGCCACCATCGGCTGCAGCAGCGTCGGCGTGGCCGGGATCCGGATCAGGTGGTCGGCGTACGGGACCACCGCCTCGTCCCCCTCCTCCGCGATCACGATCGTCCGCGCACCCCGTGCCCGGATCTCCTGCATGTTGGACACGATCTTGTCGTGCAGGACGGACCGGCCGCGCGGCGACGGAACGACGACCACCACCGGCACGTCCTCCTCGATCAGCGCGATCGGACCGTGCTTCAACTCGCCCGCCGCGAAGCCCTCGGCGTGCATGTAGGCGAGCTCCTTGAGCTTGAGGGCCCCTTCGAGGGCGACCGGATAGCCCACGTGCCGGCCCAGGAACAGCACCGTGTTCTTGCCGGCCAGGGACCGGGCGAGGGACCGTACCGGCTCCATCGTCTCCAGCACGCGCTCGACCTCGCCCGAGATCTGCGACAGGTCCCGGATCACGGCACGGATCTCGTCGCCCCACTTGGTGCCCCGCACCTGGCCCAGGTACAGGGCCACCAGGTAGCACGCCACCAGCTGCGTCAGGAACGCCTTGGTGGAGGCGACGGCCACCTCGGGCCCGGCGTGCGTGTACAGCACGGCGTCCGACTCGCGGGGGATCGTCGAACCGTTGGTGTTGCAGATGGCCAGGACCTTCGAGCCCTGCTCCCGCGCGTGCCGGAGCGCCATCAGGGTGTCCATGGTCTCGCCGGACTGGGAGATGGCGATCACCAGGGAGCGGCCGTCCAGGATCGGGTCCCGGTAGCGGAACTCGCTGGCCAGTTCCACCTCGCACGGGATCCGGGTCCAGTGCTCGATGGCGTACTTGGCGATCAGGCCGGCGTGGAAGGCCGTACCGCACGCGACGATGACGACCTTGTCCACCTCGCGCAGCTCGGACGGCGAGATCCGCACCTCGTCCAGGGTCAGTGAACCGGCCGCGTCGATTCGGCCCAGGAGCGTGTCGGCGACCGCCTTCGGCTGCTCGGCGATCTCCTTGAGCATGAAGTAGTCGTAGCCGCCCTTCTCGGCGGCCGAGGCGTCCCAGTCGACGTGGTAGGAGCGCACGTCCGCCTCGCGGCCGTCGAAGCCCGTCACCTTCACGCCGTCCCGGCGCAGCTCCACCACCTGGTCCTGGCCGAGCTCGATCGCCGAGCGGGTGTGGGCGATGAACGCGGCGACGTCGGAGGCCAGGAACGCCTCGCCCTCCCCCACGCCCACCACGAGCGGGGAGTTCCGGCGCGCGCCGACGACCACGTCGGGCTCGTCGGCGTGCACCGCGACCAGTGTGAACGCGCCCTCCAGGCGCCGGCACACCAGCCGCATGGCCTCGGCGAGATCGGCGCACGCCGAGAACTCCTCGGCCAGCAGGTGCGCGACCACCTCGGTGTCCGTCTCGGACGACAGCTCGTGTCCCCGCTCGGCCAGCTCGGCCCGCAGCAGGGCGAAGTTCTCGATGATGCCGTTGTGGACGACCGCCACCCGGCCGGCGTTGTCGAGATGCGGGTGCGCGTTCGCGTCCGTCGGGCCGCCGTGGGTGGCCCAGCGCGTGTGGCCGATGCCCGTCGAGCCCGCCGGAAGCGGCCGGTCGACCAGTTCCTTCTCCAGGTTGACGAGCTTCCCGGCCTTCTTCCCGGCGGCCAGCCCGCCGTCCGCCAGCACGGCGACGCCCGCCGAGTCGTAACCCCGGTACTCCAGCCGCTTCAGCCCGGCCATCACGACCTCGAGCGCCGACTGCGACCCTACGTATCCCACGATTCCGCACATGACCGGCAGCCTACGGGCCGACGAGCGGCACAAGTGGCCTTCGCCTGCCCGAAATCGGAAATTCCCGCAGGGGTACGAAGCTCTACGGCGGTCCGGATCATCAACTCGGCGGGTGTCACATGCGCGGGTCCGGCGGTGTCTTCATGTCGAACGGCCCGACAGCCCGGCAGCTGAACTGCCCGGCAGGCAGAAGTCCGAGGAGGACACCATGACGCCACGCATTCCGAAGGCGGAGCTCGACCCCGAGCTGAAGGAGAACCTGACCAAGCAGCTCGGTGCCGTGCCCGAGCCCGTCGAGGTGGTGTTCAACAACCCCGACGTCGCCCTGGCCACCATGGATTTCTCGGCCAGGGTCGCTGCCTGGAACGCGGCCGACGCGAGCCTCAAGTCGTTCGCGCACATGGCCGTCTCGGCACAGGTCGGCTGCAGCTGGTGCCTCGACATCGGCTACTTCCAGGCGCAGAACCAGAACCTGGACCTGGCCAAGGCGAGCCAGGTGCCGCGCTGGCGGGAGTCGGACGTGTTCACCCCGCTGGAGCGGGACGTGATGGAGTACGCCGAGGCCATGACGAACACGCCGACGACCGTCACCGACGAGCTGTCCGCGAGCCTGCTCGACCGGCTCGGCCCGGCGGCGCTGGTCGAGCTGACCGTGTTCATCGCCTTCGCCAACTTCGCGACCAGGAGCAACACGGCGCACGGGATCACGTCGCAGGGCTACTCCGACGCGTGCGCGATTCCCCTGGCCGCGCGGCCCGCCGACCCCGGCGCGGCGTCCGGCGCATGACCGAGGACCCGTTCGTCGCCCATCGCAGCCTGCTGTTCACGGTCGCCTACGAGATGCTCGGGTCGGCGGCCGACGCGGAGGACGTGCTGCAGGAGTCCTGGCTGCGGTGGGCCGGCGTCGATCGGGCGCAGGTGCGTGACCCGCGGGGCTACCTGGTCCGGACGGTCACCCGGCAGGCGCTCAACCGGCTGCGGGCCCTGTCGCGCAGCCGCGAGGACTACGTGGGCCAGTGGCTGCCGGAACCCCTGCTGACCAGCCCCGATGTCGCCGAGGACGTCGAACTGGCGGAGAACGTCTCGATCGCGGTACTGACCGTGCTCGAAACGCTCGCCCCGACCGAGCGGGCGGTCTTCGTGCTGCGCGAGGTCTTCGACCTGCCGTACGGCGAGATCGCCGAGGCCGTCGGGAAGTCGGCGGCCGCGGTGCGACAGATCGCCCGCCGGGCCCGCGAGCATGTGGCGGCCCGGCGCCCGCGGGTGCAGGTGAGCCGGTCGGAACAGCGGGCGGTGGTGGAGCGGTTCCTGGCCGCGCTGCGCACCGGGCATCTTCAGGAGCTGATGGAGGTCATGGCGCCGGACGTGGTCATGATCGCCGACGGTGGCGGGTTCGTGGCCGCCGCGCCGGCCCCGGTCCACGGCGCCGGGCTCGTCGCGCCGCTGCTCGCGCGCGCGAGCCGGGTGGTGGCCGGGTTCGAGGCGACGGACGTGTGGCTCAACGGCGCCCCCGCGGGACGGCTCACGTTCGACGGCGAGCCGTCCGCGGTGAGCCTCTCGGTCGAGAACGGGCGGATCACCCGGATCTACGTGGTGCGCAACCCGCGGAAGCTGACGCGGCTGGACGAACCGTCCGAACTCACCAGGTAGGCCCGCCTCCCGGGGCCGTCCAGGGCCGGAGCTTCTCCGGGTTCCGGACGGCCCAGATGCGGTGGATCCGGTCGCCCACGACGTCGAGGGCCAGCACCGCCACGGTGACGCCGTCCTGCTGGACGACGACTCCGGGCTGGCCGTTGACCGTACGCTCCAGGACGGTCATGCCGACCGCCCGGGCGGAGAGGTCGACGAGGTAGCGCGCGACCTGCTCACCGCCGTCGACGGGGAGCAGCGCGGCCTGGGCGAGGCCGCCGCCGTCCGCGATCGCCGTGACGTCGGGGTCGAGGAGGCCGATGAGCGCGTCGATGTCCTGGGCTTCCCAGGCCCGCTTGAAGTCCCTGACGACGTCGGCGCGCGGGGCAGCGTGAGTCCCGGCAGCCACGGGAGCCTGCGAGGCACGCATGCGTCGGCGGGCCGACGAGGCCAGCTGGCGGCATGCCGCCGGGCTGCGGCCGACGATCTCGGCCACTTCGGCGAAGGGATAGCGGAAGACGTCGTGCAGGATGAACGCGACGCGCTCGGCCGGGGTCATCGCTTCCAGCACGACGAGGAAGGCCATGTTGACCGACTCGTCGAGGGTGACGCGGTCGGCCGGGTCGACGGCGCCGCCGCCCGGCCGCCCGCTGATCCACTCCGTCCGGTCGGGCAGCGGCTCCGGGATCCACGCGCCCACATAGCGTTCCCGCCTCACCCGTGCCGAGCGCAGCAGGTCCAGGCAGATACGGCCGGCGACCTTCGTCAGCCAGGCGCCCGGGGAGTCGATGGCGTCCCGCTGCTCCGCGGACATGGCGTACCAGCGCACGTACGTCTCCTGCACGACGTCCTCGGCGTCGGCCAGCGAGCCGAGGAGCCGGTACCCGAGATTGATCAGCTGACGCCGCTCGCTGGTGATCGCGCTCAGGCCCGGATCGAGCGGGCCGTCGGCAGGCCCGGACTGTGTGCTCATGTGTCGCCGTCTCCCTCGGTCGTATCCGCACTCACCGGTACGACGGGACAGCGCACCGGACTGTGACGTGGGCGCGCCACCTCACATCCCGAGGAGCCGTGCCGTCGTACCGCTGAGACCGACACATCCACTCCCCTGGGAGAACCCTCGTGAACATCGCTCTGTGGATCACTGCGGCGCTGCTGGCCGTGGGCTCCCTGGCCGGCGGCGCCATGCTGCTGATCCGGTCCAGGCAGCAGCTGGCCACCTCCGGCTGGGCCTGGGTCGAGGACTTCGGCGACGGCACCGTCAAGGTCATCGGCGCCCTCAAGGTCCTGGCCGCGGCGGGCCTGATCCTGCCCGCCGCGCTCCACGTCGCGCCGGTCCTGGTGCCGCTGGCCGCCGTCGGCTGGGTGCTGCTGATGACCGGCGCGGTGATCACGCACCTGCGCCGCCAGGAGGCCCAGGCCGTCGCGGTGAACCTGGTCCTGCTCGCCCTGGCCGCCTTCGTGGCGTGGGGCCGCTTCGGCCCCCATTCCTTCACCGGCTGACGCGCTTCGACACTTCGACACGAGAAGAGAGAACTGATGAGCGACCTCCAGTCCCTCGCGGACCGCTTCGAGATCGAGGCCCTGCGCGGTGAGTTCACCGACGCGGGGATGATGCGCGACTACGACCGCTTCGCCGCCCTGTTCACCGAGGACGGCGTCTGGCGGATACCCGGCGTCGCCGAGTTCACCGGCCGGGCGGACATCCGCGCCGGGATCGAGCGGCTGCAGGGCTTCTGGGACTACTTCGTGCAGAACGTGCACCCGGGCACGATCCGGCTCACGGGCGACGCCGCGGAAGGCCGCGCGTACATCGCGGAGTTCGGGCGCATGCGCGACGGCACCTCGCACGCGAACCACTCCGTCTACCACGACCGCTACCGCCGCACCCCGGACGGCTGGCGGTTCACGGAACGCGTCTACGAGGTCAGGTACGCCGACAACTCCCCGCTGACGGGCTCGGCGCCCGGCCCTTCGGCCACGTGACGCACCCCATGGCCACCCGGCCGGCATTACCAGGGGCGAAAATCGGCCAACTCTGAGCGGTCGACGCTTACCGACGTGCCGCCCGCGCACACATGAAGTGCACAGAAACTCCATAGATGGGCGGACTCGGTGCTCGGCCTGCGGGCCACCGGACGCAGGAAGATTCCGGCCACCGCCCGCCCGCCCAGAACGAACCCCTGTACGCCCCCGTTCGCACCTGCGTATGGTGGCGCCGCGCATGACGGGAACCTGACCAGTCCACCGTCGCGCACATCGCACAGCGACCGGGGGAACGCCGTCGCTCACGGGGAGGGGTTGCATCGCCATGCCGTCGCATCGGGCGCCCGCACACATCGACTCAGCCGCTGCCGTGTCCTCCTGAGTCCCCCTCAGGACCACGCGGCGCATCTGCGCTCCCTGCTCTTCGGCCGCCCTCACGGCCCACGCCCCCCTTGAACGAAGAAAGGGATGCTCCTTGCACCCCAGACCATGGTTCCGCCTGCCCAGGTCACGAAGACTCGGGAGAGCAGGAACACTCACCTCCGCCGTCACCTCGGCGGCAGCGCTGGCCGTCGTGGCCGGTCTCGCGGTCCAGCCCGGCTCGATCAAGCCGAACACCGAGCCGGTGGGCGACTCCGACCCCTGGTACCAGGACACGGCCGCCGAACAACTGCGGCAGGACCAGTGCCTGATGGCCGACGTCCTGCGACTGGGCGGCCCGTCGATGGCCGCGACCGCGCAGGACGGACTGAACCAGCCGGCGGACAAACTCCACGTCCTCGCCAACCGCAACCACTGGGAGCAGACGCCGCTGGCCGACGCCTACAAGAGCGACCGCGACGCCGCAGGCAAGCAGTTGGACGACCTCGCCGCCGCCCGGGACGGATGGCAGAAGCCCCTGTCGGGCCTGAACACCCCGGTCGGCTTCACGGACGCGGACTTCCACTGGCCGCCCGGATCGCCGGGCGACGGCAAACAGACCTTCTACGAGCAGACGGGTCTGTCCACCTGGGTCGCCGACCGGTTCTGGAAGAACGACGACGACTTCTACAAGGACTCCACCCCCAAGGCCGACGCCAAGACCGTCAAGGCCGTCGACGATCTCGGCAACCCGCTGTACGCGCAGAGCCCGGACCCGCAACGGCCCGACTGGAACCGGGCGCTCGACGAGCACAACGCCTTCGAGTGGATGCACGGCTTCAGCAACGCCAACATGGGCGCCGACGACGCCCGTGTCTTCCTGTCCTCGGGAGGCTTCCCGCGCACCGCCCCGCAGCCGGGCACGCCGGAGTACCGCATCGCGGTCGAGGACCTGAAGACCCGCTTCGCCTCGTGTGCGTGGCGTGACCCGCTCGACCCGGACCGGGTTCTCGACGACGTCACGGCGACCGCGGCCGGCGAGTGGCAGCAGGAGATCTCCTCGCAGGCCGCCCAGCGCAACCAGATCGTCAACGCGAACAAGGACGCCACCGACGCCCTGGCCAAGGGTGCGAAGGCCCTCTCCGACATGCTGGGGCAGTCCTGGGTCGCCGACCACATCACCCGCTGGCAGGACTACTGGTCCGCCGGTGGCATCGGTTACATCGGTGACGCTCCGCTGGTCATCCAGGTGCCGGGCGCTGCCGGCAAGTGCCTCGACGTCCAGGGCGCCGGCAAGACCAACGGCACCCCCGTCCAGGTCTATACCTGCAACGGCGGCAATGGCCAGAAGTGGCAGATGTGGGGCTCCTACGACGGCGGCTACACCCTGCGCAACATCAACTCGGGCAAGTGTCTGGAGGTGCTGAACGGCAACAGCGCCGACGGCACGAAGATCCAGATCCGGGACTGCGGCAACGCCAAGGCCCAGCAGTGGAAGTTCGACGTCCGCTCGGCGGGCGAACTGCGCAACGCGGCCACCGGCAAGTGCCTGCACCTGCCGACGTTCGACAACAGCAAAGACGCCGTGCTGTCGACCTGCAACGGCTCCGCCGCGCAGAAGTTCCGCCTCGTCCCCGAGGGGCACACCGGCGACGACAGCCCGAACTACCCGGACAAGGCCCAGTTCACCAAGGCCAAGTCCGGTCTCACGGCCGCCCAGAGCGCCGCGAAGAGCCAGCTGACCGTACTCAAGGCGCAGCTGGCGGCCGCGCAGAAGACGGCGACCACGTCGGACACCGCGCTCCAGGCCGCCTATGGCATCGCCGACGCGGCCGGTGCGCCGCGGGGTCGTGGTCTGCTGGTCGGTCTGCAGAAGGACCAGGTCACCAAGGGCGCGGCTGCCGCACTTCAGGCCCTGGAGAAGGCCGGTGAGACCGCCGAGGCCGCGACCCGTGCCGCGGCCGGGGACAGCGCGACGATCGCGCAGCGCGCCCTCGCCCAGGCCGCCCAGTCGAAGGCGGAGTTCCGCAAGAAGGCTGCCGAGGCGGCGGAGTTGCAGGCGAAGGCCGCCGCGGACGCCGCGAAGGTGCACCGGGACAACGCCAAGAAGGACAAGGAGACCGCGGAGGCCAAGCTCTCCGACGCGCTGAAGGCCGAGGGTGACGCCAAGGCGGCCGCCGCCGACGCGCACGCCAAGCGGCTCGCGGCGGAGGCCGAGGAGAAGACGGCCAAGGCGGAGAAGGAGAACGCCGCCGCCAGCCGGGCCGAGGCCGCCGAGCACCGCAGGAACGCCGAGTCCGAGGCGACGAAGGCGAAGGACGCCAAGGACAAGGCCGAGGCCGCCGAGAAGACCGCCGAGGGCAAGCGGGACGACGCCGTCGCGGCCAAGGACCACGCCAAGGCCATGCGCGACGACGCGTGGGACGCCGAGCAGAAGGCCGACGCCGCGCGCGCCAAGGCCGACGCCAAGGACGCCTACGCCGACTCCCTGGACTCCGGCGACGCCGCCGACGCCGCCCGCGCCGCCGCCAACGACGCCGACAAGCACGCCGACGACGCCGAAGCCGCTGCGACCCAGGCCCGCTCCGAGGCCGACGCCGCCACCCAGGCGGCGGCCGACGCCGACGCCGCGGCCACCCGCGCCGAGGCCGCCGCCAAGCGGGCCCGTTCCGACGCGGACGCCGCCCAGGCGGACAAGCTGAAGGCGGACGCGGCGGTGAAGACCGCGACCAGCGCGGTGGCGGATGCCATCAAGGCCTCCCAGGACGCCTCCGCCGAGGCCAAGACGGCGGTCAAGCTCGCCGACGAGGCCGAAGCGCACGCCAAGGACGCCAAGACCCAGGCGGACGCCGCGAACAAGGAAGCCGGCAACGCGCTGGCCGCCGCCGCGAAGGCCGCCGGCTACGCCCACGTCACCGCGCAGGCGGCCGTGGACGCCGGTGAAGCGGCCAAGCAGGTCGCCAACCCGGCCAACGACGCGATCCAGCTGGGCTCCGCGTATGTCGACACCGACTCGGCCGCCGGCCTCGTCGTCCTGACCGGACAGAACTCCAAGACGATCGCCGAACAGCAGCAGGCCGTCGCCGACGCCCACGCCAAGAACGCGGCGGCCGAGGCGGAAGCGGCCAAGAACCTCGCCGACCAGGCCAAGGGCGACGCCAAGGAGGCCTACCAGCACGCGGCCAACGCCGCCCAGTACGCCGCCGACGCCCGCACCTACTCCAAGGACGCCCTCGGCTACGCCGCCGACGCCGCCAAGGCCGCAGCGGCGGCCTCAGCGTCCCTGGCCCGCACCATCGACTACGACAAGCAGGCCGCCGACGACGCGGCAGCAGCCGACAAGGCGGCCGGCAACGCCGAGGGATACGCCAAGGACGCCCGCGACAGCGCCGACGCCGCCGAACTCGACGCCTCCGCCGCCCGCTCCGCCGCCGCCCAGGCCGAACAGGACGCCAAGGACGCCCGCTCCGCCGCCGACCGAGCCGACGCCGCGGCAACCGAGGCCGAACAAGCCGCCAAGGACGCCGCCAAGTACGCCAAGGAAGCCCAGGACGCCGCCGACAGGGCGGAAAGGGCGCAGGCCAACAAGGAGGCGGCCAAGGGGTCCGGTACGGGCATTCCCGGTGTGTTCGCCGTCCCGGACGAGTCCACCGTGGAGATCGTCAGCTCCAAGCAGATCGGCACGTGCCCCGGGATGCCGGAAGCAGCCATCAAGGGCTGCGACGCCGCGTACGATCTGGTCGTCACCTACAAGGCCGACTTCTACCTGTGCACGGATGAAAATGCGCAGGCCACCGCGGACGGCTGCCCGAAGTCGGCGTGGCAGTTCCTTCAGCGGGCGACGCTGAAGAACGTCAAGATCGAAAACTGGCAGCACCACTTCTCCGGCAAGGACATCGTCCGCGCCGGATGGCAGAGCCTCTTCGGCGACGTGGCCGGAACGATCCTGTTCTCCTTCTTCGCCGACGACATGATGGACTGCTTCCACGGCAGCGCCAGCGGCTGTGCCTGGGCCTACGCGACCTACGTCCCGGTAGAGAACGCACTCGGCGACATCACCAAGGCGATCAAGGCGCTCAACACCTCCTTGCGGTCCGGCGTCGGAGTCGCCGACGCGCTGAAGGCGCTGCGCGCGCTGCCCATCGACGCGGAGGCGATGGCAGAGATCGAGCGAACGGCCAGGCTCTCCGAGGAGATGCGGACCGCCTGCGAAACCAACAGTTTCCCGGGCACCACCGAGGTGCTCATGGCGGACGGCTCACAACGGCCCATCAGCCAGGTGGGCGTGGGGGACCTCGTCAGGGCCATGGATCCGGCCACCGGCCAGTTGCGGACCCGGCAGGTCACCGACACCTTCAAGCACGAAACCCAGCGGCTGGTGGACATCACCGTTGCCGACGGGGGGAAGCTGACCAGCACCGCCGGCCACAGGTTCTACGTGGTCCACCGCGGATGGACGCTGGTTTCCGACCTGCACGTCGGTGACCGCCTGCGCACCCCGGACGGTTCCGTCCACCCGGTGACCGCCCTCCTCGACCGCCCGGGCCTGTCTCCGCGTACGGTTTACGACTTCACGGTCGGCGATCTGCACACCTTCTTCGTGCTCGCGGGCGCCACCCCGATCCTTGTTCACAACTGCAAGGTCGCCTTGGGGTGGCAGAGAAATGGGGCGCTCGACGAGTGGGCTCGGCTTCCCGAGAACAAGTTCACCACCTTCTCCATCGCGCTCCCGCAGGATTTCGCTGCGCTGGCGAGGAAGGCCATCTCCGACCCGGGCGTGGAGCTGCACGTCAACATGACGGGACTGGAACGGTACGGAGACTTCATGGACGCTGCCAAGCGCGGCCTGCTGGGCGGTGAGGCCGGGGCAAAGGCCACGGACTACGAGATGTCCTTGATCGCGAGAGCCGTCGCCAATGGTCAACGCGCATGGGATTCGGTGAGGTTCTACTATCCGATGGCCGATGGCACCATGCAGTTCAAAAAGATAGACATGCCGGATCTGTCGAAGTTGGGGGAACTCAAGCCTGTAGACGGCGGCAAATTCCCCTACTGCCGCTGCTGAGGAATCCAATGAACATGAACACCCACCGGAAAGACCTGTACCCGGACGTGACCGCTTCGGGTGGCCTGGGACCAGCCATGCGAGAGGCAGCACGGCTGCGCGGATGCGACACCGGGCTGGCTCCGTGGGCGGTCGACGTCGTCAGCATCCAAACGGCGAGGGGTTTCCTGTTGGTCGATCCCGCGCCCGAGGAACGTCTTTTCCGGTTGAGTGTCGGCATTCCCGGGTTCGAGTGGGAGATCGGCTCCACGGAGGACCTCGGACTGCTTGTGGAAGCGATCGCCGCATGGCGGGAAGGCATACCGCTCGACGAGCTGGCGGAGAGGTTCGGGTTCTTGGAGCTCGACGAATTCGCCAGAGCGCTCGAAAGCGGAGAGCCGACCTCTTCGCAGTGGTCCGACCTCCTGTCGTCCGACTTCCACCGGCGGCAGTGGAACCTTCTGCGCCGCCTCCGTGCGGATGAGGTACTGCGGAACATGTTCCCGACGATCACGCACGGTGCCGTGCGTCTGCAGGTTGCTCCGTTGGACGGAACGAGCCGTCAGGTTCTGGTGCACGAGTCGGACGGGGAACGGTATGAGGTCATGCGCGTCGGGGTGCCCGGGGCCGACTGGGCCGAGGTTCCGGCCGGTGATCTGATCGCCTACCTGCGAGCTGCCTTGAACGAAGAGTGATCTCGACAGATCGATGAGGTCGAACCCCGCCAGGTGACCCCTGGCGGGGTTTCTTCATGCCTGAGCCGCCCCGCGAGCGTGCCCGCCCCTGCGGCGTGTCACGGGTCCGCTGCCCACGTGACGCACCCCACCCCGCACCCCCGTTCAAACTCCGTTAACAATGGACTGTGATCTCACCGGTCTCCTCGATGCCCCGGAGCGCCCACCGGCCCAAGCCGGAGGCGACTCCCTACGTCGACCTCACCCGTACCGAGTGGAGCGCGCTGCGCGACAAGACTCCGCTGCCGCTCACCGCCGAAGAGGTCGAGAAGGTCCGCGGCCTCGGCGACGTCATCGACCTCGACGAGGTGCGGGACATCTACCTCCCGCTCTCCCGCCTCCTCAACCTCTACGTCGGCGCCACGGACGGGCTCAGAAGCGCCCTGAACACGTTCCTGGGCGAGGGGGGCTCGCAGTCGGGCACGCCCTTCGTCATAGGGATCGCCGGATCCGTGGCGTGCGGCAAGTCGACCGTGGCCCGTCTGCTCCAGGCCCTCCTGTCCCGCTGGCCCGAGCACCCCCGCGTGGAGCGGGTCACGACCGACGGCTTCCTGCTGCCGACCCAGGAGCTCCAGGCCCGCGGACTGATGTCGCGCAAGGGATTCCCCGAGTCGTACGACCGCCGGGCGCTGACCCGGTTCGTCGCCGACATCAAGGCGGGCAAGGAGGAGGTCACCGCCCCCGTCTACTCCCACCTCATCTACGACATCGTCCCGGGCGAGAAGCTCGTCGTACGCCGGCCCGACATCCTGATCGTCGAGGGCCTGAACGTCCTGCAGCCCGCCCTGCCCGGCAAGGACGGCCGCACCCGGGTCGGCCTCGCCGACTACTTCGACTTCAGCGTGTACGTCGACGCGAACACCGACGACGTCGAGAGCTGGTACCTCAACCGCTTCAAGAAGCTGCGCCAGACGGCCTTCCAGGACCCGTCCTCGTACTTCCGCAAGTGGACCCAGGTCTCCGAGGAGGAGGCCCTCGACTACGCGCGCACCCAGTGGCGCACGATCAACAAGCCCAACCTGGTGGAGAACATCGCCCCCACCCGAGGCCGGGCCACGCTCGTCGTGCGCAAGGGCCCGGACCACAAGGTCCAGCGGCTGCGGCTGCGCAAGCTGTGACCCGAAGACACCGCCGGCCCGGAAGCGGTTCCGGGCCGGCGGGGGAAAAGCGGGAAGTGGCCAGGGGGTTTCGTTTGGATCAGGTCGGATCAGGCCGCGGCGTCCGGTGCGGTGCATCGCAAGACGGAGGAGCACCCGCGTACCGGGCGCACCCGGGTGGTCCGACGACGCGGCGAGGTGCCGTGCCGGGCGTCGCGGACCCGGGCTGATCCAAACGAAACCCCCTAGCCGAGGGCCGACTTCACGGCGTCGGCGAGCCGCCCGGCGACCGACCGGGCCTGCTCGATGTCCGCCGCCTCGACCATCACGCGGACCAGCGGCTCCGTGCCCGAGGGACGCAGCAGCACGCGCCCGGTGGAGCCCAGCTCCCGCTCCGCCTCGGCGACGGCGGCGGCCAGGTCGGCGGACGTCTTCACGCGGGACTTGTCCACGTCCGGCACGTTGATGAGGACCTGCGGCAGCCGCTCCATGACGGCGGCCAGCTCGCGCAGCGTACGACCGGTCTGCGCCACCCGCGCCGCGAGCAGCAGCCCGGTCAGCGTGCCGTCACCGGTGGTCGCGTGGTCGAGGATGATCACGTGCCCGGACTGCTCGCCGCCCAGGGCGTACCCGTGCTCCTTCATCTCCTCCAGCACGTACCGGTCGCCCACGGCGGTCTGCACCAGGTGGATGCCGGCCCGCTCCATCGCCAGCTTGAAGCCCAGGTTGGACATCACGGTCGCGACCACGGTGTCGGAACGCAGCTCGGAGCGCTCCTGCAGCGCCAGCGCGAGGACGGCCAGGATCTGGTCGCCGTCCACCTCCTCGCCGGTGTGGTCCACGGCCAGGCAGCGGTCGGCGTCACCGTCGTGCGCTACACCGAAGTCCGCGCCGTGCTCGCGCACCGCGGCCTTCAGCTTGTCCAGGTGGGTGGAGCCGCAGCCGTCGTTGATGTTGAGCCCGTCCGGCTCGGTACCGATCGTGATGACCTGGGCACCGGCCCGTGAGAACACCTCCGGCGAGACCCCCGCGGCCGCGCCGTGCGCCTCGTCCAGGACGATCTTCAGGCCGTCGAGACGGTTCGGCAGCGCCGCCAGCAGATGGCCGACGTACTGCTCGAAGCCCTCGTCGTACGACCGCACGCGGCCGACCCCGGCACCGGTGGGCCGCTCCCAGGGCTCGCCGTGCCGGTGCGACTCGTACACGGCCTCGATCTTGTCCTCGAGCTCGTCGGCGAGTTTGTGGCCGCCGCGGGCGAAGAACTTGATGCCGTTGTCCGGCATGGCGTTGTGGCTGGCGGAGAGCATCACGCCGAGGTCCGCGCCGAGCGCGCCGGTCAGGAACGCCACCGCCGGCGTCGGCAGGACGCCCACGGTCAGCACGTCCACGCCGGCGCTGGCCAGGCCCGCGACCACGGCGGCCTGCAGGAACTCCCCGGACGCACGCGGGTCCCGCCCGACCACCGCCGTCGGCCGGTGGCCCTCGAAGGTGCCCGCCTCGGCCAGCACGTGCGCCGCCGCCACGGACAGGCCGAGCGCCATCTCGGCCGTCAGGTCCGCGTTGGCGACACCACGCACGCCGTCCGTACCGAAGAGTCGTCCCACGTGTCCTCCAAGGGAAGCTTCATTGCTGCCGGGAATGATGGCAGACGGCTGAACATCCGATCACACCGGCCTTTGAGCGTCTTGTGTCGTTATACGCCCTTGGCCGGGATAAACGAACGCCCCGACGGCACATGTGGCGTGCCGCCGGGGCGTTCGGAGTACGAGCAGGCAGCTGCTGGTTAGCGCTTGCTGTACTGCGGGGCCTTACGGGCCTTCTTCAGACCGGCCTTCTTGCGCTCGACCGCACGGTCGTCGCGGCGGAGGAAGCCGGCCTTCTTGAGCGGGCCGCGGTTGTTGTCGACGTCGGCCTCGTTCAGCGCACGGGCGACACCGAGACGGAGCGCACCGGCCTGACCGGAGACACCGCCACCCGCGATGCGGGCGATGACGTCGTAGCGACCCTCGAGCTCGAGCACCTTGAAGGGCTCGTTGACTTCCTGCTGGTGCACCTTGTTGGGGAAGTAGTCCTCAAGGGTGCGACCGTTGATCTTCCACTTGCCGGTGCCCGGGACGATCCGGACGCGGGCGATGGCGTTCTTGCGGCGGCCCAGGCCGGCGGCCGGCTGGGGCTCACCGAAACGGGAGGCCAGGGACTCCGAGGTGTACTCGCCCTCGACGGGGACCTCGGACTCGGTGGTGTAGCTCTCGATGTCGATCTCTTCGATCGGCTGCTCGGCAGTGGTCTCGGCCACGATTCTCCTCAGATTCTCTTCAGTCTTAGGGGGTGGCCGGACTTACTGCGCGACCTGGGTGATCTCGAACGGCACCGGCTGCTGCGCAGCGTGCGGGTGCACGTCACCCTTGTAGACCTTCAGCTTCGAGAGCATCTGACGGCCCAGCGTGTTCTTGGGGAGCATGCCCTTGACGGCCTTCTCGATGGCCTTCTCGGGGTTCTTGTCGAGCAGCTCGTCGTAACGGACGGAGCGCAGACCACCCGGGTAGCCGGAGTGGCGGTACGCCATCTTCTGGGTCCGCTTGTTGCCGGACAGGTGCACCTTGTCGGCGTTGATGATGATGACGAAGTCACCAGCGTCGACGTGCGGCGCGTAGATCGGCTTGTGCTTGCCCCGGAGAAGGGTGGCGGCAGTGGTGGCGAGACGACCCAGGACAACGTCCTGAGCGTCGATGACGTGCCACTGGCGCGTCACATCGCCGGGCTTGGGGCTGTACGTACGCACGGTTCGTAGCCTTCGCTTCGAGTGAATGGTCCTGAACAGGTCACCGAAACGATCACGACAGCCTCGACCGCACCACGGTGACGCAAACCGCGTGCTGATCGCTGGTCATCGGCCCGGTGGACCGGTGTAAGGGCCCGTCCCGTGAGAATGAGCAAGCCAATACACAACGAAGAGGCAGAATACCTGGGCGCCCCCGGCAGGGTCAAAACGAGGCTCTTCCCCCTCATGTCGACGGACAAACAAGGCATGCCGACCGGGGCACCCCAGCACCCCTCGCCCCCCGTCTAAGATGCGCCCCATGAGTTACGGGCAGGGGGGACCCCAGTCTCAGTGGGATCCCTGGAAACCTAATTCCCAGCAGCCGTGGAGCAGCGGGAGCGACGACGGCACTCCGGACTGGGCCGCGCTGGCCGAGGCCTCGGAGACCCGGAACAAGCGTCGCAGGCTGCTGTTCATCGGCGGCGGCGCGCTCGCCACGATCGGGATCGGCACCGCCGTCGCGATGGCCGTCGTGTCCGCGAACGGCGACAACAAGGCCTCGGGCAACCCCACCAGCCTGCCCGCCAGCGCCTCCTTGCCCAGCGGCACGGCCACGGCGCCGTCCTTCGAACCGACCAGCGCCCCGCCGCCGCTGGACCCGAGGGACTTCATATCCAGCGCCAAGAAGGACACCGCGCCGCTGAGCCCCGAGACGCTGTTCCCGGGCACCCAGCTGACCATGGGCAGCACGGTGTACAAGAAGGGCGCCACCGCGGACACGAAGAACTGTGCCTCCGCCGCCGACGCGACCCTGCCCAAGATCCTCACCGCGAACGGCTGCACCCGCGTGATCCGGGCCACCTACACCAAGGACGGCATCGCGGTCACCGTCGGCGTCGCCGTCTTCGACACCGCGGCCCAGACGGCGAAGGCCAAGTCCCAGACCGATGACAAGAGCATCGTGCGCTCACTGTCCGGCAAGGGCGTCAAGTCCTTCTGCGACGGCGCGATCTGCTTCTCGACCCGCAACGCCGTCGGCCGCTACGGCTACTTCACGATCACCGGCTTCACGAACGGCAAGAACGTCACCAAGAAGGACACCAAGGCCTTCGCGGTCAGCGACGACCTGCAGGAGTTCACCTTCCGCCAGATCTGGCGCCGCGGCGAGGCCCAGGCCTCGGCCGCAGCGAACCGGTAGGTCTCAGCAGCACCCCGCCGACGGGAGCGAGCGCTTGTTCCGGGCCTCCTTGTTCCGGGCGGCCAGCAGCTCGTCGGCGGGGTAACCGACCTCCTCCAGGGTCAGCCCGTGCGGTCGTACGACGTGCACGGCCGAGTCGCGCACACCCGCGGCCAGTACCTTCCCGGGCCACTCGGGGCCCCGGTGGCCGTCGCCGACGAACAGCAGCGCGCCGATCAGCGAGCGCACCATGTTGTGGCAGAACGCGTCGGCCCGCACCGTCGCGGTGACGATGCCGTCCGCACCCCGCTCCAGGCTCAGCTCCTGGAGCGTACGGATCGTGGTCGCGCCCTCCCGCTTCTTGCAGTACGCGGCGAAGTCGTGCTCGCCGAGCAGCGCCCGCGCGGCCTCGTTCATGGCGTCGACGTCGAGCGGCCAGTCGTGCCACAGGACGTGGTTGCGCAGCAGCGGGTCGACGCCCCCGGGGTTGTCCGTCACCCGGTACGCATAGCGCCGCCAGACGGCCGAGAAACGGGCGTTGAAGCCACTGGGCGCCTCCCTGAGGGCCCACACCCGCACATCCTTGGAAAGGCGCCCGGCAAGCCGCTTGAGCAGCTTCTCGTGGTGCTCGCGCCACACCCCCTCGGGCAGGTCCACGTGCGCCACCTGGCCCCGCGCGTGCACCCCTGCGTCGGTGCGCCCCGCGACGGTCAGCTCGTACGTCTCCCGCGACCGCGTCACGGTGCGCAGCGCGTCCTCGATCTCGCCCTGCACGGTCCGCCGGCCACCGGCCTGCTTGGCCCACCCGGAGAAATCGGTGCCGTCGTAGGACAGGTCGAGGCGGACACGGACGTACCCGGGCTGTACTTCGTCACTCACTCGGGAATCCTCTCAGGACAGGTCCTTTTCAAAAAACGCGGAAGCGGGCCCGCCCCGAAGGGCGGACCCGCTTCCAGCGTCAGGCAGAGCCTCAGGCGTCCTTGGACTCCTCGGCCGGAGCCTCGGTCTCCTCGACCTGGGTCTCCTGGGCCTTGGTCTCCTCGGCCTCCTTGACCGCACGCTTGGTGGCGGCCTCGGCCTCGCCGGTCGCCTGCTGGGCAACCGTCAGCGCCTCGACCAGCTCGATGACAGCCATGGGCGCGTTGTCGCCACGACGGTTACCGATCTTGGTGATGCGGGTGTAGCCACCGGGGCGGTTCTCGTAGCGCGGGCCGATCTCGGTGAAGAGCGTGTGGACGACGCTCTTGTCCGTGATGACCTGGAGCACCTGACGGCGGTTGTGAAGGTCGCCCTTCTTCGCCTTGGTGACCAGACGCTCGGCGTACGGGCGCAGGCGGCGGGCCTTCGCCTCGGTGGTGGTGATGCGGCCGTGCTCGAAGAGGCTCTTCGCCAGGTTCGCGAGGAGCAGCTTCTCGTGCGCGGCGCTGCCGCCCAGACGGGCACCCTTGGTGGGCTTCGGCATTGTTCTTCTCCTGTGTGTCTGCCCCGGCCGTACCAGGTACCGAGGTCAGTATCTGAGCAGACGGTTGTCTGTCAGAGATCCGGGGCCCTTCCGGGCCCCGGAGGTGGAACACGCTCAGTACCGGATCAGTACTGCTCGGTCTCCACGAAACCCGCGTCCGCGTCGTCGTCGGCGCCGAAGGCGTCGGCAGCGGCCGTGGGGTCGAATCCGGGCGGGCTGTCCTTGAGGGCCAGGCCCATGCCGGCCAGCTTCGCCTTGACCTCGTCGATGGACTTCGCACCGAAGTTGCGGATGTCCAGCAGGTCGGCCTCGGAGCGGGCGACGAGTTCACCCACGGAGTGGATGCCCTCACGCTTGAGGCAGTTGTACGAGCGAACCGTGAGCTCGAGCTCCTCGATCGGGAGCGCGAGGTCGGCGGCCAGGGCGGCGTCCGTCGGGGACGGGCCCATGTCGATGCCCTCGGCGTCGATGTTCAGCTCGCGGGCGAGACCGAACAGCTCGACCA
>NZ_VISR01000005.1 GCF_007827595.1 Streptomyces sp. BK340 | reverse complement strand
TCGAGATCGCAGCTCCGGACAGCCCCGTTCCGCTGAGCTGACACGCTCACAGCGAGTCACCAACTTGGGTTGACAACTCCATTGGGAATCCTTTCGTCGGCGAGCAGGGCTGGTAGTTCTTCGCGGGCGATCTCGCGGTTGTGCTGGATGTCGCGCCGGATGTTGGCGGCGAGCCAGGATTCGCCGGGTGTGTGGCCGTGGCCGGCGTAGGCCCAGTGGGCGAGGGTGAGGGTGGTTGCTTCCTCGTCGTCAGGGTCGGGCAGTCCGAGGGCGGCGCGTTGCTGGGCGGCGCGGTAGTCGGCGCGGACCTGGCGCAGTGCGCCGAGGGTGGTGGAGTAGCGGCGGGACTTGGTGGAGAAGTGGCCGCGGAAGCCGAGCATGTGAGCCCAGTCCCGTAACTTCCGGTCCGGGTAGAGCGGGTGCAGGTCGAGGCATGCGGCGATGAGCCGGGCCGGGTGCTCGGGGACCTCGAGGAGGGTCAAGGCCTCTTTGTTGCCGATGCGGCGGTCGACGGTGCCGGTGGTCTCGGCTGCCTTGGTGGCGTATTTGGCGACGTAGGAGGCGACGGCCTGTTCGGTGATCTCCTCGCCGTGGCCGAAGGCGCCGATGGGCTGTACGTCGAGCTGGGTGCCCCAGCGCAGGGTGCGGGCCGGTTGGTCCCCGGCTGGTGGCACGTCGACGGCGACGCGGGCGGCGGCGGCATGGATGGCGTCGGTGAGCAGGTAGATGGTGGCCCAGGCCGGGGGCGGCGAGTCGGGTCCCTCGGGCCCGTCGAAGCGGATTACGGCGTGGAAGTGGACGGCGCCGCGCTTCTGGTACTCGGCGACCTTGCCGAAGGAGACGCGGGACTGTTCGCCCGCGGCTTTCTGGGTGAGTCCGGCCCGCTTGGCGATCTCGCGGCGCAGGTAGATGGTGAAGTAGCGCCACAGGTCGGAGGCGTGGTTGTTCCACAGCACGGCGCCGGCGTAGTCATACCTCTCGGGGTCGAGCGGGGTGCCGAGTTCGGGTGCGTCTTCGGTGTGGTGGGTGCCACAGTGGCAGGGCCGGTTGCCGGGCCGGTTGTGGACCGGGCCGAACGAGGGCGCGGTGAGGGTGGCGAAGACGCGGGGGTGATCCCGGATGGTCTCGGGCGTGCCTTTGCCGGGGTCGCCGACGAGGCCGGCTCGGATGAGGTGGTAGGTGTCGCCCGCGTAGGTCCAGGCGCAGGACGGGCAGCGGGAGGCCCGCCGGTTGCCGCAGGCCAAGCGGAGGACGCCACCGGGCTCGGTGTCGGTCGAGTAGGAGTGCAGGACATGACCGGTGGCCGCGTCGCGGGTGACGGTGGTGCCCTGCAGGCGGATCGGGTCGGTGCAGCCTCCGGTGCGGCGGATCTGGTCTTGGATGCGGTCGAAGCCGGTGGACCCGGCCAGCCTCAGCACGTCGGCGAGGGTGGCCGGGTCCAGGCCCGCCATGATGGCGGCATCGGTCACGCGGCACCCTCCGGAGCGGTGTCGGCGATCCGGTCGAGGACCGCGGCGGCTTCCTCGGCGACGCGGGCCAGGGCACGCAGGGCGCCAGCAGTGCCCGGACGGGCGATCAGTGCAAGGTCGACGAACTCGCCTCCGACACGCAGGCTGACGAAGCCCTCGTCCTCCGACGTGGGGGCGAACACGCTCAGGCGGGCGGTGGTGTCCGGCTCCAGATGGGCGGAAGTGGTGATCGTCCTCATGGCAGCGGTCACCTCCCCGCGCGGACGAGGCGGGCGGCAGACGCGGTGCCCGAACCCTTGCAGGCCGGGCAGGTCACGCGGAGGGTGACGCGGGTGCCGTCGGGGTGGCAGCTGCCGGTGGTGATGGCGACGGCGGCGAAGCCGTCGCAGTCGCGGCAGATCCGCGCGGGCGGCGTGTGCTCGGGCATCATGGGCTTGCCTTTCGGGTTCGTTGGATCTGGAAGGTGGAAAGGCGCCCGGAGCGGCGGAAGTTTGGCGGCCGAGGCCGCTCCGGGGGCCGTTCAGCCGTGGTTGTTCAGGTCCTTGAGGAGCAGGCGCAAGACGACCGCGACCAGGGCGACGGAGACGCCGGTGATGGCGACGGCCAGGAGCATGGAGACCAGGACCGCGCCGACGACGAGGACGACGGCGCCGCCACCGGCCACGAGGGCGAGAGCGCTGCCCGGGGTGAGCTGGACGGCCGGCCTCTGGGAGACCGGGACTGCCGGGACGACCGGAGCCGGGGCCTGAACCGCGGGGATGTCAGCGGTGGTCGGTACCCGGGCGAGGGTTGGCGCCGGTGCGGTGTCCGGGGGCGGGTACTTCGGTGTGAACACGGGCTCTTCCTCCTGTCAGGCGGTGCAGCGGTGGGTACGGGCGGCGAGTTCGGCGGCGGAGCGGTCGCGGTGTTCGGTGGAGAAGCCGCAGCCGGGGGCGGTGCAGGCGGCGGTGTGCTTGGTCTGGCCCCGGCCGTTGTTGTAGGTGCCGACCTCGACCGGGCCGACGCGGATCACGTTGTAGAAGCGGTTCGGGCGCACGGGCTGATCCCTTCTCGGTGTCAGGTGAGCTGGAGATGTGCGGCGATTGCTTGACAGGTCGGGGCAGGCAGGCCGAGCCGGGAGGTGAGCGCGTCGGCGGTGATCTGCTCGCCCGTGCTGCTGCGGTGTGCGTCGGCGATCGAACGAGCGTGGTCGAGCAGTGCTGGCGGAACGGCCGGGGCGGCCGGAGGCTTCACAGGCGCCGGGGCCAGTTCCGGCGCCTTGACCGGGGCCGGGGGCACCGGTTCGGGGGTGTCGACGCGGTGCACCTCGATTCCCGGGGCGGACGGTTCTTCGTCCGGTTCCAGCTCCACGGCGGCCGGGGTAGGGGCGTGGACGAGGAGGGTTCCTCCGAGGAAGGCGAGGGCGGGCCAACCGGCGACGAGGATGCGCAGCCAGGCGGGCACCTGGTGGAGGTCGAGCAGTCCGGCCGTGGCGACGTTGGCACCGAGCGATGCCGCCAGGGCGATGGCGAACCAGGTCCAAGAGGACCGGTCCCGGTCGGCGCGGAGCCGACGCCAGGCGGCGACCAGCAGCAGGTCGACCGAGACGGGGTAGGCCCACGCCTTCCATCCGGACTGCCCGGCCGCCGCCGCCAGGTCGTGCAGGTGCGCGAAGGACAGAGCACCGGCGATCACGGCTTGGATGAGGACGGCATCAGGGCGCAGCGAGCGGTTCACAGCGGCCCCCTTACTCCGTGACCGGGCGCGGCTTGACCAGCGACGGACCCGTCTTCGGGGCGTAGGTGGGCACGTGCGGGCGGAACCGGTCCAGGGCGGGGAGGTCCGGGACGAGGTGGGCGAAGTCCCGGCACGCCGCCTTGGCCTCGTCGCGGGAGGTGTGGGGGGTGCGGATCTTTGCCCAGCCTCCGGAGGAGTCGGCCGCCACGGCGGTGCCGGGGCGTTCGGCGGGGATGAGGCTGGCGGCCGCGACGGCGTCCGGAGCGACGTCCGCCAAGCCCATTTCGGCGGTCTGTTTGTCGTTGACCCGGTGCACGACACGGCCGGTGAGCTGGGCGCGGAGCATGGTGGCGCCCTTGCCGAGTTCGGAGCCGAAGCGCTGCCCGCACACCTCCAGGTAGATGCCGACCGCGCGGGCCATCTGCGCCAGCCGGATCAACGCGGTGACGATCCGCTCCCGCCGCTCCTCATCCTTCTTCGAGGAGATCAGGAACAGCTCGGCCACCTCGTCGACCAGGACGACGACGGGCACCGGCCGTAAGCGCTCGGGCAGGTCCCACATGTCCGAGACGCCGTGCGCGCTCAGCAGGTCGAAGCGGGACTCCATCTCGCCCACCAGGACGTCCAGCAGGGAGGCCGAGTCGTCGGGGGTGGTGACCAGGGCCGACAGCCGGGGCGCGTAGGCGGAGTGTTCGACACCGCGCTTGCAGTCGATCCCGACCAGTGCCACCGGTAGCCGCGCCAAGCCCTTGATCAGGTTTCGCTGATACACGGACTTGCCCGAGCTGTTGGCGCCGAGCGTCAGCGCCATGGGCACCTGGCGGTAGTCACGGACGAACGCGGTGCCGTCCTCTCGCAGCGCCACCGGAACCGCCAGACCCTCAGGGCGAGCCCCGCGCGGCATCCGGACCTGACGCAGTACGTCGTAGCCGGTCATCCGCAGCTCGACGTACCCCGGCTTGGTCTCGGCGATGGTCACCGAGTGCACGCCCCAGGCATGCCGCAGCCGCTCCGAGGCGGCCATCAGGTCGGCAGGTTCCAGGCCGGCGGGAAGCCGCAGCGTCACCCGAAGCCCGGTCGACGTGCCCCGGACGCGGCGCACCTTCGGCGGGACCGGCAGCACCTCACGCCTGGCCACGTTCCGGGCGATGAAGGCCCGCATCCGCGACGGCTGCACCGTCAGCCCGCACACGTCCATCGTGGAGCGGTAGGTGAAGGTGAACCGGCCCCAGGTGACGGGCAGCCCGACCAGCGACCAGTACACGCGCGGAGCGCGGACCTTCGCGTAGCCGAGACCACCGGCCCCCGCGAGGACTCCGGCGGTCTCCAGGACCATGGACAGATCCGTCATGGTCAGGCCACCGGGGTGATCGCGACCGCGCGGAACGAGATCCCGTGCCGCTTCTGGCCGTTGAACTCGTTCTCCCAGTCCCGGGCCTTCAGGCCGACCACCTTCACCGGCATGCCCGGCGCCAGTCCCTCCGGGTAACCGTTCTCGGGGACCGTGACCTGGTAGAGGTTCCCCTCCCCCTCGTCCGAGACCAGCAGACCCACCGTCGACAGCGCGGCACCGGACTCCCGGTCCATCGCCCGCTCACCGGTCTTGGCGTTGGCCAGCTTCGGCGTCGGCGCGGTCGCCACGAACACCACAGCGGTCGACGTGTCGATCTTGAAAGAAGGCATGAACGCATCCCTCGTTCAGGAGGCCACCCGATGCGACCTCTCTAGACATCTCCACCTTGGACGCACATCTCTAGAGATGTCAAGCGTGCTGTCTAGAGAGGTTGTCAATCGAAGATCGCGGTAACCCGCAGAGGGCGAGCGCCATACCCATGGCCTAGGCTGTCTAGAGAAGAGAGGAGGGCTCCGGAATGGCCAATACCGACGACGACCGTCGGCCGAAGTACCAGCGGATCGCGGACTCCCTGCGCGAGGCGATCCAGTCGGGCGAGTACGGCCCCGGTGATCGCCTCCCCGGAGAGAACGAACTGATGGCCGCGCACGGCGTGGCCCGCATGACGGCCCGACAGGCGCTGAGCGTGCTCCGAGACGAAGGCGTCGCCGAGGCCCGCAAGGGTGCCGGCGTGTTCGTCCGAGCGTTCCGCCCCCTTCGGCGCCGAGGCATTCAGCGGCTTTCCCAGCAGCAGTGGGGCAGCGGCCGTTCCATCTGGTCCGCGGACATCGAGAACCGCGCACTTGAGGTGGACCAGGTCACCGTGTCCGAGGAGGCCGCGCCCGACCGCATCAGCGCGGTTCTGGACTTGGCCGACGACGAGACGGTGTGCGTGAGGCGTCGGCGCTTCGTCTTGGAGGGGAAGCCCGTCCTGCTCGCGACGAGCTATCTGCCCACGTCAGTGGTTGCCGGATCCGCCATCACTCAGGAGGACACGGGACCAGGCGGAACGTACGCCCGGCTTGCCGAACTCGGCTACAAGCCGGTGCACTTCCGCGAGGAGATCCGCTCACGCATGCCGTCGAAGGATGAGGCGGCACAGTTGAGCATGTCCTCCGGCACGCCGGTCATCCTCATCTGCCGCACCGCATTCGCGGACGAAGGCCGCCCCGTCGAAATCAACGAGATGACGCTCGACGCCGCCTCCTACATCCTGGAGTACGACTTCGACGCGTGACCTGTGCTGTTACAGGTTTCTCTACCTCATCAAGCCCCGGCTGCGCTCCGCTCCGCCGGGCGCGCTTCCCGGCTCCGCTGCGGGCGACGCTCCTGCCTTCGGCCCGCTCCGCCCGCGCTGCGCCGACGCGCGCCCACTGGTGGATAGGGCCGGTGGCCATGAGTCGATCACCGCGACGCGACGGCCAGAACAGTGCCTCCGGCGGGGGATCGGCCGGCACCGGGATGGAGGGGGCGCCGTCGCCGACTGCGGGTCCGTTGTGGCGGATGCTGGGGGCTCCCATCCCGCACACCATCGACCCAGGCAGAGCCGAGCAGACGCGGCCCCTGGCGTCCAGGTCGTTCGTACAGTGGCGCGCTCCACCTGGACGCCAGGAACCACGCCCGCTCCACGGTGTGTGGGTCGACGGCGTACGGGATGGGAGCTGGGGAGGGTGGTGGTGGAGGACAAAGTCCGGCCCGCGCGGTTCGGCCATCGAGTGCGTTCAGAGGTGTCGAAGGCGCAGTCAGTGTCGAGTGGATCAGCCGCTGTCCGAGGCTTAGCGTCGGAAGAAGGGGTCTCTGACATGCACGTCCACATCCACCCGCAGGGAGGGTGATCATGGATATCAAAGGTTCGGTAGCCCTTGTCACGGGAGCCAACCGTGGCATTGGTCTGGCCTTCACCCAGGCACTACTCGATCACGGCGCCGCCAAGGTCTACGCCGGTGTCCGGGAGCCGGAGACCGTCCGGAACTCCAGGCTCACCCCGTTGCGGCTGGACGTCACCGACGAGGAGCAGGTCGCCGCGGCCGCACGTGTCGCCGACGATGTGAGCATCGTCATCAACAACGCCGGGGTCACCGGTGGCCCGCCCCTCCTCGAGGGGTCATTCGACGGTGCCAGGCGCGAGATGGAGGTCAACTACTTCGGCACTTGGGCTGTCTCGCGCGCGTTCGCTCCCGTGTTGGCCGCCCATGGCGGCGGAGCGCTGGTCAACATGCTGTCCCGGGCGTCGTGGGTGGCCAACAGGCGGCTTCCCAGCTACGCGGCCTCCAAGTCCGCCGAGTGGTCGCTTACGAACGCTTTCCGACTAGCGCTGCGAGAGCAGGGAACGCTGGTAGTCGGCGTGCATGCCGGCTATGTCGACACCGACTTGACGGCAGATATCGACTCCCCGAAAGTCCTTGCGGTCGACGTCGCCGAGCAGACGATGACCGGGTTGCTCAATGACGAACCCGAAGTGCTGGTCGACGACGCCACCCGCCGGGTACGCGCTGCGCTGTCGGGCGACCTGGAGGAGCTGTACGCCGATCTGTGACCACTCTCGACCCGCACACGTGCCCCCTGCGTGCCCGATGAGTGGGTATCGCACGGGGAACGGCGGGGAGTCACGGCAACTAGCCTAGAAAAGCTCAGGTCAGCGTCTCACCCGGTCACCGCACATCCGCATACGCGATCTTCCAAACTGGTGCTCTACAGCACCGCCAGGCCACAGACCAAAGCCGTTCCGCCCGTGCAGTAGCCTCCCCATGGAGGGGTGCCATGTCCGCGTGGATCATGTTGGGTTCCGGCTGCGTTTTCGTAGTTCTGGGCGTGTTGACTTTGAATGGCCGGGGAACCGCGGCGTATGCGCCGTCGCCTAGGGCTGGTTGAGGTTGGATAGCGATGGCTGGCGGCCCCGTCCTGGACGGAGGACCCAAACTCCTCGGCTTCCCTTCCGGAGCGGCGATGGTGCTTTCCACGGTAGCTCTGGGGCTCGCCGTGCTTGGTGCGGTGCTTCTGGTCTGGGGCGGAGCGTTCGGCAAGGCTCGTCGTGCTGGCAACGGCGACTGAGTGGCGCTCTACTCCCTATCTAAGGCGACCGTCAAGTGGGCCACTGATGTCTGACACCAGCGGCTGACACCAACAGCGCCGGACGAAGGCGGATCAGGGCGAACCCTAGCGACCACTCTCACGCCGCATGGCGGCCAAGATCCAGTGCCTAGAGCTCGCGGTGATCGACCTGATAAGGATGAGCACAGGCCTCAAAGCTTCGGTCTCGCACGGGCGCCGTCCTCACTGTCGGCCGGCGCCCGTCACCTTGACTCGGCTATGAGATTCCGCCAGCCTCTCGGCACCATCGATCAGCCGTGACCCTTGCGCTTCTGACCTGGGCGAGCATAGAGTCTGTCATCCTCGTGTGATCTGCATGCCAAGACGGCTCGATACTCGACCTGTTGGGAGAGCGGCTGCATGGTTCTGATCGACCCAGAGGCCGCCGCCTACTGGACTGGTCGCCCCACGAGCACGTTACGGCGTTGGGCGTACGAAGGGCGCATCACTACCTACGGATCCGGACGAGGGCAGATCCGGTACGACCTGGCAGAGCTCCCTAAGGCACATCGGGATGAGTGGACTCGCGAATTGATCAGCCCTGGGGAGACGCCTCCGATGCCGGAGACACCACGGGGACGCCAGCCAGCCCCAGAATCCTGAGAATCACCCGCAGCGTGACGAGATCTTTCGCTACGCTAGCCGCGTTGTACGCGGTGCATCCCTGTAGGCCGTTCCGAAGCGTCGGGACGGCCTTTTTGCTGCCCCAGCAGCTGTAGAAACCGCACAGGATCCAACCACTCCTCCAAGGCCCGAGCCGCTAGCTCGGGCCTTTTTCATGCCCGGAATTTGGCGATTCATCCGCACTTCAGACATTCCGGCCTACCAGCGCCACGCCTACAGCGCGAGGTGCGAAAGGAAGCGATCATGGGTTCATCCCTCACGTCTCCACTGATTGGCGTTACTGGCTCAGTTGGAGCAGCGGCGAGCGGGGCTCCTCTTTGGCTCATCATCGTGCTCGCGGCAGCGGGGCTACTTCCCTTGATCTTCAAGGAGTGGCGGACCTGGCAGGCAGATCACCACGGGCGGATCAGGGATCGTTGGACGGAGGATCGCATTCTCCGCACTGAAATCGACCGGCGCGAGCTTCACCGTCGCATAGCGGAGGAGATAAGCCACCTTCCCGACGGCCCAGACCGCGTTGAGCTGTACCTAAGGCTGCTCGACAGAACGCAACGCAACGTCCCAGCCGAAAGCCCTCCGGAGCCAGGTGAAGGTGCCGCCAACTCGCCGTAGCATCGACCCGTCGGGGCCGTCTGTGGGCCGTCCGAGGGCGGCCGACGACGACGGATGACGACAGTCGACGCCAGCCCTGCCGCTGCTCAGCGATGGTGCTTTGGGTACCGGCGCAGGCGCCCATCAGCAAAGCAGAGTTGAGGAACTCCAGAGCTTGGGCGCAGGATGGCCGGCATGACGTCCAGCGCACGCCCGCACCTCAACCGCCGTCTCGCCGAGTTCGGGACAACGATCTTCGCGGAGATGTCCGCCCTCGCCGTGGCGACCGGGTCGATCAACCTGGGCCAGGGCTTTCCCGACACCGACGGCCCCGAGGAGGTCCGGGAGGCCGCCGTACGCGCACTGCGCGACGGGCGCGGCAACCAGTACCCGCCGGGCCCGGGCGTCCCCGAGCTGCGCACCGCCGTCGCGGCGCACCAGCGGCGCCGCTACGGGCTGTCGTACGACCCCGACACCGAGGTGCTGGTCACGGCGGGCGCGACGGAGGCGATCGCGGCCTCGCTGCTGGCGCTGCTGGAGCCGGGCGACGAGGTCGTGGCCCTCGAGCCCTACTACGACTCCTACGCGGCGAGCATCGCGATGGCGGGCGGCCGGCGGGTGCCGGTGACGCTGCGGCCGTCCTTCGACGGAGGGGCGCGTTTCCGGCTGGACCTGGACGAGCTGCGCGCGGCGGTCACGGACCGCACCCGGCTGCTGCTGATCAACACCCCGCACAACCCGACCGGAACGGTCCTCACGCGTGCGGAGCTGGCCGCGATCGCCGAGCTGGCGGTGGAGCGGGACCTGCTGGTGGTGACGGACGAGGTCTACGAGCACCTGGTCTTCGACGACGCCGAGCACCTGCCGCTGGCCGCGTTCCCCGGGATGCGCGAGCGGACGGTGACGATCGGCTCGGCCGGCAAGACCTTCTCCTTCACCGGCTGGAAGGTCGGCTGGGTGACGGCGGCGCCGGGGCTGGTGACCGCGGTCCGCTCGGCGAAGCAGTTCCTGACCTATGTCTCCTCCGGCCCCTTCCAGTACGCGGTGGCGGAGGCCCTGGCTCTCCCGGACACGTACTTCGAGGCGTTCCGCGCCGGCATGCTGGCCAGGCGGGACATCCTGGCGGCCGGTCTGACGGAGGCCGGCTTCGAGGTCTTCAAGCCGGCCGGCACCTACTTCATCACGACCGACATCCGCCCCCTCGGCGAGAAGGACGGCTTCGCCTTCTGCCGCGCCCTGCCGGAGCGGGCGGGCGTGGTGGCCATCCCCAACGCGGTCTTCTACGACGACCGCGAGGCGGGAGCGCCGTTCGTGCGGTTCGCGTTCTGCAAGCGCGAGGAGGTCCTGCGGGAGGCGGCGGAGCGACTGCGGGGCATGTGAGGGCCGTCCGGGGGCCGACAGCCCCCGGACTCATCGGCGCCGAAGAGGGATCACCGCTTTCGGCGCCTAGTTGATCACTTCCTTCTGAACCGCAAGGGATTGCTCACCACCTCGCGCGCCTTGAACCGGGCCAGACGGCCGATCCTGTCATCGGCCGCCAGCTCGGTCAGCAACTGCTTGCCGGACGGATTCCCCAGCCGATCCAGGGCTTTGGCCGCATCGACCCGGTCGCCCCCCTTCCTGCCTGTGTCAGATGCCAGAACGAACAGGACATTGGCTCCACGGGAATCACCGAGCCGGCCCAGTGCCTCAGCAGCCTGGATACGCTGCGGGTCTGCGATCCGGGGAGCCGATGCAATGGCATGGAGGGCGGCGATCCCACGTGGGTCACCCGCCTCATCGAGCAGCTGGGCGGCACGAATCCGGGAGCCGACGTCGAATGCCGGGTCCGAGGCCAGGGCCGCAAGCGTGTCGGGACCGCGTGCATCCCCCATATCCGTCAGTGCCAGGGCGGCATCGACCCGATGCGAGTTCTCCAGTTGCCGCGACCGCGCGAGCGACTCAAGGAGATCGGCGCCGCGAGGATCACCGAGTTCGGCGAGGACCCGCGCCGCCGCGATACGGTGTCCCGCTGCCAGCGTAGAGGCGATGACGAGCGCGCGGAGCGCATCGCCGCCGCGTGGGTCACCGAACCGTGCCAGAGCCGCAGCGGCCTCGATGTGGTGAGCACCGTCGATGCCTGGGCTGGCAGCAAGCGTGTTCAACGCGTCCGCCCCCCGCGGGTCAGCGGATTCCATGAGGAAGGATGCGGCCCGAATGCGCTGGGCGGCAGGCAATCCGTCCAGGGCGGCGAGGCCGGCGAGAAGGTCGGCGCCACGGGGATCCCCGAGGCCCTGCAGCGTACGAGCCGCCTCAACCCTATGTCCTGCGGTCAGGGTTGCGTCGGCTGCAAGCCCCGCCCACGCGTCCCGCGTCCAGGGGTCACGCAGGCGGGTGAGTTCATTCGCCGCCCCGACTCGGTACACGTCCTCCAATCGCTGCTCCACGGTCAGCGCGCACAGCACGTCCCGGCCACGCGCCGGAGCGAACCGCGTCAACTCCGTGGCCGCGCGGAGCCGCTGTCCGCCTCCGAACTGATCGGCCGCCGCCTGGGCATCGAGGAGGGCCGTGCCCCGACCGTCACCGCATTCCGCCAGTGCCACTGCTGCTGTCACCCTGTTGCTGTCCGGCAGGTTCATCCGCATGCATCGCCGATACCGAAAGTCACCATTCCGGACGCCCTACTTGCGGGTATCTCGTCGATGAGGGTAGCGACGTGGGACAGCCGGGGTTATTCGGTGTCCTTCGGGTGTCGCGGGGAAGCGTACACAAGGATCACAGTCGGCCAGCGGTTCCAGTTGGCCCGCGACAGCGGGTCTACGCGAAGGGCTTCCAGCAGTCCCTGCCGTGCCACGCTACCGCCGCACCACGGCCGTGGACTCTGCCGAGGACGAGCAACCCGCTGCCTCGGGGCGGTACGTGGGCAGTCGCCCCCGCCGACCACGGCCAGTCGCGCCCGACCCTGAACGACCACGTCCGACGAGAGCCGTGCCAAGGGCACGGCCACACCGGGAGCCTTCGTCAGCGGGCGTCCGCCTCGGGCTCCGGGCGCGGGAGCTCGTCGAGGTCGAGGGTGAAAGTGCGGCCGTCGGCCAGGTGGATGGGGAGCTTGCCCGTGCCGTACTTGTGGGTGTGCGCTGCGATGTAACCGGTGGCGGTCGGCTGGGTGTGAAGGACGACTTCCTGGGCGTAGGGGTCCACGACCAGGTAGATCGGGATTCCGTAGCGGCCGTACTTCGCGGTGCAGTCGTCGTAGTCCTTGCGTGCGGAAGAGGTCGAGACGACCTCGGAGATCAGCAGGACGTCCTCGAAGCCGTAGCGCTTGCCCTCCCGGCGGGCGTCCTCACGAAGGATCGCCAGATCGGGGGCGGAGTTCTCGTCGGCGGGGAAGTCGATGTAGACGTCGGAGGCGGTCTTCGCGTGGCGTCCGAGCGACACGATCGTGTCGTACTGCATCGACTTGATCGTGCTGGAGTGCTCGAAGCTCTGCGGGGTCATGATCACCTTTCCGTCGGCCCCGAACAGGACCGTGTACCCCTTGGGGAACTCGGTGTGCACAATCGCATCGACGCTCATCAACGGCTCCTTCCCGTGTGTGGTCAGGATACGACGGACAGTGCCGCGTCGCCGAGCCCGGCGATACGGCCGGGAGACCGGTCCGGACGGCTTGTGCGGCCGGCTCACCGAGGATGCCGGAGATCCGCAGGGGGCCTGTCGCGCCGCCAACAACAGCTAGGTCAACGAGGTGTCGCCCGGGTGACGAAGGCGGCGGAGCTGGTGACCGCGGTCCGCTCGGCGAAGCAGTTCCTGACCTATGTCTCCTCCGGCCCCTTCCAGTACGCGGTGGCGGAGGCCCTGGCTCTCCCGGACACGTACTTCGAGGCGTTCCGCGCCGGCATGCTGGCCAGGCGGGACATCCTGGCGGCCGGTCTGACGGAGGCCGGCTTCGAGGTCTTCAAGCCGGCCGGCACCTACTTCATCACGACCGACATCCGCCCCCTCGGCGAGAAGGACGGCTTCGCCTTCTGCCGCGCCCTGCCGGAGCGGGCGGGCGTGGTGGCCATCCCCAACGCGGTCTTCTACGACGACCGCGAGGCGGGAGCGCCGTTCGTGCGGTTCGCGTTCTGCAAGCGCGAGGAGGTCCTGCGGGAGGCGGCGGAGCGACTGCGGGGCATGTGAGGGCCGTCCGGGGGCCGACAGCCCCCGGATCCGGCCGACCTGGTTACTCCCCGTCTTCCTCGGGCTTCTCCGTGTCGTCGATCTCCTGTTCCAGACCCAGCTGCTCGACCAGCCACTTGTCGAACTCGATCGCGGCCCGCACCCAGCTGACCGTGGACGAGACCCAGTGGTTGATGTCGACGCCGGTGCCGATCAGCATCTGGGCCTCACCGATGAGGCGGACGGTGCCGTCGTCGTGGGTGTGGGTGTACACCTTGGGCCACAGCGTGCGGCGGTTCCAGTCGTCGATGGACTCCAGCAGCTGCGGCTTCTCGTCGATCTGGTGGGGGCGGTCGTAGAAGGTCCGCACCGAGAAGACCGCCTGTTCGGCCTCTCCGCGGAACATGAAGTACGTACGGAACAGCTCCCACGGCGCCGCGAGGTCTCCCTCCTCGTCGACGACGTACTTCAGCTCCATCTGGTCGAGGAGCTGCTTCACGAGGTCCTGATCCGGGACGACGGGGCCCGCCGGTCCTTGGGGCTGCGGCTCGGGCTGGCCCCCGAAGTTCGGAATCGAGGACGGGTCGATGGTCACCGTGTTTTTCCCTTCGTACGGATTCCGTCATCCTCCCCCATGCGGGGAGGGGGGTGGCAAGCCCCGACGGGGTCTGTCAGCCGTCGGCTGACATGATCCGTCTGGTCGGGTGGAGGGTCGGCGGGCGATGGAGGTCGGTGTGGCGGCGAGAGGGTGGGCCAGATGGGGCCGGTTCGCACTGATCATGGCGCTGCCCGCCCTGGCCGTGGTGTGGCTGGCCGTGGCGGTGGTCCGCTTCGCGACCTCGGACCATCCGCTGGGCGGGGGCCCGGAGAAGGTGCCGTGCGCCGAGGCGCTGGACTTCGGCGGGGCGAAGCTGCCGAAGGGGGCGTACGACACCGAGTGCACCGTGCGGGCCTGGATGGACACCGACTACAGCGCGAGCTTCCGGATGCCGCGGGCGAGCGTGCGCGACTGGCTGAAGGGCACCTACCCGAAGGGGCCGGCGCCCGGCACGGAGTACTGCGACGAGGGGGCGGACCTGTGTCTGAACCTGGACTCCGAGGAGCACCGGCCCCCGGCCGGTGCCGACGCGGACGCGGTCGTCGTGAACGTGACCTACGAGGGCCCGGACACGGCGCGGGTGATCTTCTCCGCGTTCACCGTGTGACGCCCGCCGGCCGCCTGCCATGAGCGATGATGCGGTCATGCACATACCAAGACCGGCGCGGTGGGCGCTGTGGGCTCTGTGGCTGGGCTGTCTCGGGTTCTCGGTCTGGTTCTTCTGGACGCTGTACGTCGCCATGAGCAGCGTCTGAGCCGGCCGCCGGGACGCGGCGGCCCCTTCCTGCGGCCACCGGAAGGCGGCGCGGAGGAAGGGGCCGCACTCCGACGCGGCTACAGCGTCTTGCCCGTTGCCGGGCCCACGATCAGCCCCTCGCCGAAGCGGTCCACGCGGACCGTGTCGCCGTCCTTGACCTCGCCGGAGAGGATCTCCTTGGCGAGGCGGTCGCCGATGGCGGTCTGGACGAGACGGCGCAGCGGGCGGGCTCCGTAGGCCGGGTCGTTGCCCTCGTCCGCCAGCCAGGCCAGCGCCTCGGGGGTGACGTCCAGGGTGAGCCGGCGTTCGGCCAGCCGCCTGGCCAGGCGGTCGATCTGCAGCCGGGCGATCCGGGCCAGCTCGTCCTTGTCCAGGGCCGAGAAGACCACCAGGTCGTCGAGCCGGTTGAGGAACTCCGGCTTGAAGGAGGTGCGTACGGCCTCCAGGACCTGCTCCTTCTTCTCCGCATCGCCGAGCACCGGGTCGACCAGGTACTGGCTGCCCAGGTTGGAGGTGAGCACCAGGATGGTGTTGCGGAAGTCGACCGTACGGCCCTGACCGTCCGTCAGACGGCCGTCGTCCAGCACCTGCAGGAGGACGTCGAAGACCTCGGGGTGGGCCTTCTCCACCTCGTCCAGCAGCACGACGGTGTAGGGGCGGCGGCGGACGGCCTCGGTGAGCTGGCCGCCCTCCTCGTAGCCGACGTACCCGGGGGGCGCGCCGACCAGGCGGGCCACGCTGTGCTTCTCGCCGTACTCCGACATGTCGATGCGGACCATGGCCCGCTCGTCGTCGAAGAGGAAGTCGGCCAGTGCCTTGGCGAGTTCGGTCTTGCCGACGCCGGTCGGGCCGAGGAAGAGGAAGGAACCGGTGGGCCTGTCGGGGTCGGCGATGCCGGCGCGGGAGCGCCGTACCGCGTCCGACACCGCCCGGACGGCCTCGGTCTGGCCGATGAGGCGCTTGCCCAGCTCGTCCTCCATGCGCAGCAGCTTCTGCGTCTCGCCCTCCAGCAGGCGGCCGGCCGGGATGCCGGTCCAGGCGGCGACGACGTCGGCGATGTCGTCGGAGCCGACCTCCTCCTTGACCATCGTGCCCTTGACGACCTCCTCCTCGGCCTCCGAAGCCTCCTCCAGTTCCTTCTCCAGCTGCGGGATCTCGCCGTACAGCAGCTTGGCCGCGGTGTCGAAGTCACCGTCGCGCTGGGCGCGTTCGGCCTGGCCGCGCAGGTCGTCGAGGCGCTCCTTCAGCTCACCGACCCGGTTGAGGGACTGCTTCTCCTTCTCCCAGCGGGCGGTGAGGCCGCGCAGTTCCTCCTCCTTGTCGGCGAGGTCGCGGCGCAGCTTCTCCAGGCGTTCGCGGGAGGCCGGGTCGGTCTCCTTGGCGATCGCCAGCTCCTCCATCCTCAACCGGTCGACGGAGCGCTGGAGTTCGTCGATCTCGACGGGCGACGAGTCGATCTCCATGCGCAGCCGGGAGGCCGCCTCGTCGACCAGGTCGATGGCCTTGTCGGGGAGGAAGCGGGAGGTGATGTAGCGGTCGGAGAGAGTGGCCGCGGCCACCAGCGCGCTGTCCGCGATCTGCACCTTGTGGTGAGCCTCGTACCGGCCCTTCAGACCGCGGAGGATGGCGATGGTGTCCTCGACGCTCGGCTCCGCCACCAGCACCTGCTGGAAGCGGCGCTCCAGGGCGGGGTCCTTCTCGATCCGCTCCCGGTACTCGTCGAGGGTGGTCGCGCCGACCATGCGCAGCTCGCCGCGGGCCAGCATCGGCTTGAGCATGTTGCCCGCGTCCATGGCGGAGTCGCCGCCCGCGCCGGCGCCCACGACGGTGTGCAGCTCGTCGATGAACGTGATGATCTGGCCGTCGGAGTCCTTGATCTCGGCGAGCACGGACTTCAGCCGCTCCTCGAACTCACCGCGGTACTTGGCGCCGGCCACCATCGCGCCGAGGTCGAGGGAGACCAGCCGCTTGTCCTTCAGCGACTCGGGGACGTCCCCCTTCACGATCCGCTGGGCGAGGCCCTCCACCACGGCGGTCTTGCCGACACCGGGCTCACCGATGAGGACGGGGTTGTTCTTCGTACGACGCGACAGCACCTGCACGACCCGGCGGATCTCCTGGTCCCGCCCGATGACCGGGTCGAGCCGGCCCTCACGGGCGGCGGCGGTGAAGTCGGTGCCGAACTTCTCCAGGGCCTTGTACTGGCCCTCGGGGTCGGCGGTGGTCACGCGGCGTCCTCCCCTGGCCTTCTGGAAGGCCTCCTGCAGCTTCTTCGCATCGGCTCCCTGCCCCTGGAGCACCTCACCGGCCGCCCCGCCCTTCGCGGCGATGCCCATCAGCAGGTGCTCGGTGGACAGGTACTCGTCACCCAGTGCCTTCGCCCGCTCGGCGGCGTCCGCGAGGACCGCGAGCAGCTCACGGTTGGGCTGCGGTGGCGCCACGGTGGAGCCGGTCACGCTGGGCAGCGAGGCGAGCACCCGCTCGGCCCCGGAGCGTACCGCTGCCTGGTCGGCCTCCACGGCGGCCAGCAGGTCGGTGATGTTCTCGTTCTCCTGCCCCGCGAGCAGCGCGAGGAGCAGGTGGGCGGGCATGAGGTCCGGGTGCCCCTCGGTCACGGCCCGGTTACTGGCCGCGTTGATCGCGTCCCGGCTCCTGTTGGTCAGCTCGGCGTCCACGTTCGCGTTCTCCTCCTCGGCGTCGGCTCGCAGGCCGTGTCTCCGCTGTCACTCTCCCACTGCTGACTTAACCAGCGTACACAAAGTTGAGTCTACTCCACTCAAGGTGCGGCCGGCTGTGGCTTCTTGGGGATTGCAGCTTCCTGCAATTAGGTTTCGCCCCATGCCCACCTACTCCCAGGACCCGGCCGCGCCGGACGAGCCGTACCTCGCCTTCTGGCGGGAACGGCACCTGTGCACCCTGACCACGCTGCGCCCCGACGGCAGCCCGCACGTGGTGCCGGTCGGGGTGACCTACGACCCCGAGGCACGGCTGGCCAGGGTGATCACGAACAAGACGAGCGCGAAGGTGTCCCACGTCCTGGCGGCCGGGGCCGAGGGCGCCAGGGTCGCCGTGTGCCAGGTGGACGGCCAGCGCTGGGCCACGCTGGAGGGCCGGGCGCACGTGCACTCCGAGCCGGAGCGGGTGGCCGAGGCGGAGCGGCGGTACGCCGAGCGGTACCACCGGGAGCCCGGGGAGAACCCCTCCCGGGTGGTGATCGAGATCGAATTGGAGCGGGCGCTCGGGAGGGGCTGAGGCGAGGCGGTCAACCGGTCGGTTTCAGCCACCTGGGATCGCTCCCATACACCGAAATGTCGCCACAAACTGCAGCGGCGTCACCGTGTTCAGGTCACGGTGACGCCGCTGCGGGGGGAAGTACCTGAGCGATCTTTTACGACGGGGGAATCGCGTCAGGCACTGCGGGGGGTGGCCGAAATGGTCCTCAAGTCCGCGACCTCCGGTTCTGCCAGCCGGTGGTCACGTTGGTCCAGGTTCACAAAGATCATGCCGTACCGGATGGCACACCGGACCGGCTGCGGCGCCCCGCGGGGCTTGCGCAGACACCGGTACGCCCGTACGTCCTCTTCCTCGTCACGGGTGACGACGACCGGCTCTCCGAACACGGTCACCATCAGCGAGTCACCGCTGTGGGGGATGGCGGTGACCAGGTCGATGAAGTGCCAGCCTGAGCGGTAGGCGGTGGCCATCTCACGCCGGAAGGAGCGGTCGTCCGGTGGAATAGTCACGTCAACTCCACACCGTGTCATCCGGCAAGGCGGGAGCGGCATCTGCGGCAACGTGGCCCTCGTCGGCCTTGACGACGGACCAGACGGTGTCCGCTCGAGCGTCACCCTTCGCGCCAGAGAGGCCACTCAGCGATCCGAAGGCCACAACGGCGGAGAAGGCGGCGACAAGTATCGAGCGAAGCATTCTCTTTCGCATAGTCGGCTTCGTCCTCACTTGAAAGTCCCCTCTTCCCCCGTCGAACAAGACGATGGCTCATTCGGGCACGTCATGGCCACACATTCAGTGCATCATGTTCCTGCATGTTCAGGACCCTGGGGGGTGGAGATTTGGTGACGAATCGCATTAAAGAGACACATCCCCATGCCTTGACCGATCTGTGCGAGGCAGGGAGCCGTCTCTACGCGAACGCACTGCGCACAGGCCGTATCGCCCGCGCAGACGCGGAGGTCGCCCCGTGTCTGGTGGAGTTCGACCTCCTCCATCCCGATCCTGACGATCCGAACTGGCTGCGGCCCGTCCCCGCATCGGTCGCCCTGGCCCAGCGGCTCAACCCCCTTGAGCGCGAAATCACCGAGCGCAGGAAGCTGTCAACCGAACTCGCCGAGGCGTTCGATCCGTTCATGGACCTCAGCGCCCAGACGACGACGTCCGCCGACGCCGTCACCGTGCTGGAGGGGCTCGACCGGATCAACGCGGCACTCGACCTGGCCACGGCCCAGTGCCAGAGCGAGGTTCTCACGGTACAGCCCAGCGCCCGTCATCCCGAGCGCAGACTCATCGAAGGGCTCGAACGTGACAAGCCGCTGATCGACCGAGGGGTCCGGATCCGGACCCTCTACCAGCACACCGCCAGGTACAGCCCCGAGCGACTCGCGTACGTGGACCAGTTCACCAACGGCAAGGTGGAGTACCGCACCATCGACGAACTGGTGGAGCGGCTCATCATCTGCGACGACACCGTGGCGTTCATCCCCATCCGGGACGACCGTCAGGTGGCCCTGGAACTCCGTCACCCCGGACTGGTGGGCTACCTGATCAAAGTGTTCGAGTTCATGTGGAACCGGGCGGTACCGCTGAGCGCCGGCGCGCCCTACGAGACCGCGCCCGACGGCATCACCGACATCCAGCACTCCATCGCCAAGCTCCTGGTCGAGGGCCATGTCGACGAGGCCATCGCCCGCCGCCTGGGCATGAACGTCCGCACCTGCCGCGCCCACATCGCCAAGCTCGCCCAGGCCCTGGGCAGCGGAAGCCGGGCCCAGCTCGGATTCCTCATCGCCCAGTCCGGAATCCTGAAGCAGGAGCCCTGAACCACAGGGGGAGAGCCGTCGTTGACCGCAAGAGCGCACGACCACGGACCGGAGGAACTGTGCGAGGCGGGTCTGGAGCTCTACACCCGCGCGCCATGGTAGGGGCACATCCCGCCCCGCGACGCCGACGCGGGCCGGGACGTGTGAACGTCCGCACCGCCTGCCTCCCCACCAAGCTCGCCGCCGCCCTTGGCAGCGAGGGCCGTGCCCGACTCGGCTACCTCATCGGCGAGTCGGGAATCCACAGAATACGGAAAGAGGATGCGTGAGCACGCCAGCACACCCGGAGCACGGCGCTGAGGAGCTGTGCGCGGCAGGATCGGAGCTGTACGCACGAGCGCTGCGCGAGGGCCGACTGACCGCCGCGGAGGTCGAGACGGCGCCCTGTCTGCTGAAGTTCGGGCTGCTGCAGCCCACCGTCGACGACCCGAGCCGGCTGGAGCCCGTCACCGCAGCCGTCGCCCTGCACGAGCTGCTGCGGACCTCCGAGGAGCGCATCGCCGACGAACGACGCCGTGAGGCGCGCCTGACCAAGACCTTCGCTCCGCTGCTACGGGCACAGCCCCCGAGCGCTGGGGCGGCCGGCGCTACCGCGGCGATCCGCATGCACAGTGGGCTGGACCGGATCAACCAGGCCATCTCCCATGCGATGGCGGACGCCGACGAGGAGCTCCTCGCGATCCACTCGCACCCCACCCACACCCGCACGCCCCCCGCGTTGTTCGCCCTGGCCCTCGAACGCGACCAGGCCCTGCTGGACCGCGGCGGCCGGATCCGCACGCTGTACCAGCACACACTTCGCCACGCTCCCACCGTCCACACCCGCTACGAACGGCTGCGGGGCGACGCACAGGCCCGCACCCTGAACGAGGTCACCAAGCGGCTCCTCGTCTTCGACCGCCAGGTCGCCTTCATCCCCGCGAACACGGACCGCACCCTCGCCCTGGAGATCCGGCACCCCGCACTGGTCGAGTACTTCGTGACCGTCTTCGACCGCTTCTGGCACCTGGCCACCCCCCTGTACCCGCAGACAGTCCAGAAAGCGTCCCCAAACGGCATCACCCCTCGCCAACAGGCCATCGCTGCCCTACTCGTCGAAGGCCACGCCGATGCCGCCATCGCCAACCGCCTCGGCCTGAACGTCCGCACCGCCCGCGTCCACATCGCCAAACTCGCCGCCACTCTCGGCAGCGAGAGCCGCACGCAGCTCGGTTATCTCATCGCATGCTCGGGGATTCTTGATCAGGAATCATGAGCGGGCCGGGGTGTGGGGGTCCGTCCAGGCCCACGTGGGCGATGCGCACGCCGAGTTGGGTACGGCTGGCCGCGCCCAGGGTGTCCGAGAGGCGGGCGATATGGGCCCGGCAAGTACGAACGCTTATGCCGAGGCGCTCGGCGATCACCGCGTCCTGATGGCCCTCTGCGAGCAGCGCGGCGATGACCCGTTCGCGGTGCGAGATGCCCTCGATGCCGGTGTCTGGCAGCGGGGTGGTCAGCGGCAGCGCGAGCCGCCACAGCCGTTCGAAGACCGTCACCAGGTACTCGACCAGGGATGGGTGGCGTAGTTCCAGGGCCATCGTGCGGTCCGTGTTCGCGGGGATGAAGGCGACCTGGCGGTCGAAGAGGATCAGCCGGTCGATGACCTCGTCCAGGGTGCGGGCCTCCACCGCGTCACCCATCAGTTCCAGGTAGTTGAGCAGCCCCTGCCCGTGCCGGGCGACGTGCGTGTACAGGTCGCGCATGCGCACGCCCCGGCTGCGCAGGGTCAGCGCCCGGTGCAGTCCCTCGGTCAGCTCGTCCTCCCGCCGGATGCCGCCGGGCTGCACGGTCAGCACCTCGGTGGTGCACGCCGCGGTGGCCTCGTCCATCGCGGCCTGGATGCGGGACAACCCGTCCAGGACCCGGATCGCGGCGCCCTCGGCGGGAGCCGACAACGCCTGGAACTGGCGGCCCAGACCGGCGTACCGCTCGAACGCGGCCGCCGCCGAACCCACCCGCCGCTGGCTCTCCCTGGCCTCCTCGTAGACCACGCGCAGCAACCGGGTCATGACCTCCTGCGGAGAGGTCGGCACCAGCCAGTCCATGTCATCGGGGTCCGGGTGCAGCAGGGCAAGCTCCAACAGACAAGGGACCAGCGCGGCGTCCGTGCGCGGTACCCGCCCCCGGCGCACGGCCCGGGAATACACGTGGTCCCCGGCCTCACACAGTTGGTCGGCACCGTGTGGATGCTCCTGAGCCCTGTGCCCGGCCATCGCCCATTCCACCCCCCCGATTCCTGCCACTTCCGCAGCGCAACTATGCGCGGCCCCTGACCGGGTCCGCAACACGACTCACCCCGCCGAGGCCGCCATAAACCACCGGTATGATCCGATATATCCCGGCCTCCGCCCCTCACGTTGCAACAAGATGATGGTGGTGAGCGAGAGTCCGCCGAGGCATCGTGGTTCCCGCTTCTCCCGGGTGCGACAGCACCCAGGGCGGCCCCGGCAGGAACCCCCCTGTCCTCGCCGGGGCCGGCCCCTGTCCGGCCATCGAATTGTCGGCTGCGAACGGAACAGAAAGCTCCTAAAACGCGTTTGCGCCTTGCGACAGTAAACCGAAAGGAATCCCGGGTAACCAGGCTACTCTCGACGGTTCGGGCGATCATCTCTCGCGCAATACACCGGGAGGACAATAGAGGGTCGCCCGAGCCTACACATCTCGGATCTTGATGCGCGGTCTTCGCTCGGCACCTTCTCTTCGCTGCTCGTCCTGTTCAGGCGAGAGACTCAGCTTCGCGCCAAACCACTCAGAGGTGAAATGATGCCTGAACTCCTGATGCTCCTCGGGGCTGGATCAGTAGCGGCCGGTGCAGAATGTCTGCTTACAGGAATTGCCGCCACGCACCCAGTCGTACTCGTCGACGCCACCGCCCCGGCCTGGGCTAAGCCATACCTGGTGAAGCATATTGCAGCCAACCTCACCGAATGCACGATCACCGCTGGCGTGGTCGAAAACTACGCTTCGCGCCACGAAGTTCGTGGCGTTCTCACCTACATGCCGGAACATCTGGTTACAGCGGCACACGTCGCTGACCGACTGGAGCTTCCATCGGCCCCAGCCGCATCCTTAGCCACGCTTACCGATCTAGTCGCGCTTCGCGAACTACTGGCACGGCACCAGGTGCCTCAGCCGCGCTGGGCGGAGGCCGTCGATGCAGAGGCGGCCATCGCGTATGCGGACCTACTCGGGTATCCCGTTCTGGTTAGGCCACGAACCAACGTGGAAACCGGAGTTGCTCTGGCCCATAGCCAGCAGGGGGTCCTGGATGCACGCGAGCGCTTGATCCGGGACTCACGATCAGTTACGTCGAGTCCTGTTAGGGAAATGGTGGTCGAAGAGTATCCGGACGGCCCCTCCATCTCCGTTGAGACCGTCGTCCTCGGCGACGGCGAGATCCGGATGGTTGCCATCGCGCGGACTACTTTCAGCCCGACGCCCAACCATCAGGCGATACGTTACTGCGTGGACGCTCACGACGGCCTGCTGCACAACCCCGTCCTCCGCCAAATCGTCACACTTGCCGTACGTGCCATCGGTGTCGCGCCTGGCGTACTTCACATCACCATGAAGCTGAGCCCTCGGGGACCGCTCATCACAGACATTCAAGGCCGCCTAGCCCACGACTTGGTTCCAGCACTGGTCAAGCGGGCCACCGGGATCGACTTGCCCCAGATTGCCGCGCGCCTGGCCGCTGGCAAGTCGCCCGACCTTACTCCCACCCGGCAACGGGCGGCAGCGATCCACTTCGCCTATTCCTCAACAACCGGCCGCATCCAGAATTTCGCCGTACCCCTCGGTGCTTCCCACCGGCCTTTTCTCGAACGCATGGTTCTGCTTCAACAGATAGGCAATCATGTGGTGGCGATGCCTGAGGCAAGGCCAGACGACCGCCTAGCCTATTGGGTTGTGCTGGGCCGCGATGCATCCGATTGCAACGCCATGCTGGATGAAGCATCGTTGTCATTGAGTACCGAGATCGCCGAATCAAGCGTCACTGACCAAGCTGCGCTACAGCGGATTTCCCCAGCGACACGGTTCATATGAGATATACGAGACGCTTGCTCATGGGCACAAGATGCACATGCACCACGAGAAGATTACCTGTTCCACATCAGGGGGAATCACCTAAAAAAGCGATCCAGTTCTACACCACGGGGAAGGCAAGACTGTTTTGTCGCAACTTTTCACCCACGCCGAGCAGCCAGATAAAGGGCAGCCCAGTGACCGAAAAGGGCCGCCGCCGACACCAGGAGACCCCAATGCCATCAGTTCCCTGACAGCGCGCGAATGTGAGGTGCTCATGGCGCTGTCCACTGCGGCATCGAACCGCGAAATCAGCCGCGGGCTCGGCATAGCCGAACGCACCGTCAAAGCGCACTTGACCAGCGTCATGACCAAGATCAGCGTCAGTTGCCGAACCGAAGCAGCCCTCTTCGCCTATGTTCACCACCACCACATCGCCCGCCACGGCGATGCCTGCGCTGCGGCTTGACATGTCGGAACGCCTGCAAGGCCGACCACTCTTGGGTCCTTGCGATCACCGCGCCACCCAACCTCCATGGATGCGATGGCCTTCGAGATCCTGATCGCAGGCATCAACCGCCGGACCTGCAAACAGTAGTGCATGGCGCAACGCCAAAGACTCGACCCGCTCGGCCGCACGCAGAGTGCGGGCCGAGGGGGGTCGTTTCGTAGTCTCGGTACCTGCCGTAGAAGAATTCGGCGAGTTCACGCGAGAGGCACTGGGCGCCGTGATCGGAGCGGAAGGCGACTCCGGTGGGGCTGCTGCGGGTGACAACTGCCAGGCGCATCCCGTCGGCAGCAAGGCTGGTGCATGTGGTCGGCGATCGACCAGCCGACCACCCGGCGGGTGAAGCAGTCCAACACGGTGGCGAGGTAAAGAGACTCACCGTCCTCCACGGGCGAGTAGGTGATGTCGCCCATGCGCTTGATGTTCGGCCCGGCGGCGGAGAAGTAACGCCCTGGAGACCAAATGGGCCTACGGGAAGGTCTTCATCAGCAATAGCCAAGCGCGCGAGCACTCGCACCCTGGCTGGACTTCTACAACTCTGGCCGCCGACACACAGCGCTCGGCGGCCAGCCACCGATCCGGTAGCCGTCAAGCCAAATACCTGGCGGGTACCCAGGGTGGTTTCGGCCGTCGGGCGAAGCGTCCGCTCGTGCTGAGCGGTGCGCTCGCCCGCCCCAGCGTCGAGCTCGTGGTCCGCTCAGATGTAACTTGCGGCAAGCAGGTCGGTGGCGAGCACCATCCGGAGGCCGCCGTTTGTCCTGGCGATGACCTTTCGGGCTGGAAAGTAGTCAAGAAGGCTCGGCCGCGGTCGCCCGCGGCGACGATGGTGTCAAGGTCATAGGCACCCTGAGCGGCAGCAGTGCCAATCAGAGCGCTCCTACAGCTCGACCCTACGGGCGGGTATCAGCTCACGAAGGTCAGGCATCGCATCCTGGGCCACCTCACGCACCTCTCGCCCGGATCGTACGGACAGGCGTTCCACGCACGCCGGGGAATTCCCGGAACAGTGAGCGTTTTCAGCGTTGACGCTCCAGGGTGAGGACGGCAGCGGCGATAACCGTCATGCGGTTAGGGCTGCAGCGGGCTCTGCGGAAGACACGCCAGGCCTTCAGCCTTGCGATGCTTCGTTCGACCGGAGCTCGTGCCGCTGACAGGGCCCGGTTGATCGTCCGCTGGGTCTCGGTGAGGTCCTGGTGGGGAAGACGTCTGATCGGCGTGGTCACCCAGGAGCCGGCCCCGATGTAGGCGCGGTCGGCGAGGACGGGCACGCCCTGGCGTTCGCAGATCCGGATGATGCGGTGGGTGCGGGCCGAGGTCAGGTCGTGGGTGCGGCCGGGCAGTGCGGGCGAGATCCACAGCAGCTTGCCCGCAGGGTCGGCGACGACCTGCACGTTCACGACGTGGCGGCGGTGCTTCTGGGAGAAGTCGGCCCGGCTGTCACCGACCCGGTCGCACTCGGCGAGCGTTCCGTCGAGCAGGACGTGATCGGGGTCCGTTTCCCGCAGGACCCGCAGCAGTCCGGGCGCCCGGCGGGACAGATGGCCAACGACGGCGGTGACGTACGCGTGGGCAGTGCCGACGGATATACCGAAACCGGCGGCGATCTGCGCGAGCGTGTCGTGCCGGCGAAGGTAGACCAAGCCGACGAGAGCAACACGGTGAGGCGGGAGCTTGCAGCGGCGGTCACCCTCACGGGTGACGATGAGCATAGTTACCCACTCGACCAGGGCGTGCGGGAGGTCGAGTGCGGCAGGATAGGGGACCAAGGAGGCTCCTGTGCCGAGGAGTTGAGACGTCGAACATCTCTCTCAACGGCGCAGGAGCCTCGTGCGTTGCGGGACGCCGGCCGGTCACACGATCAGTGGCCACACTGAAAGAGCTCAGCAATCACCGAAACCACAGACGCTCTTGAGCTCCGGCAACCGCCCCCGCCTAGCACGAGTGTACGACCAACAACTCTGACCAGCCCCGTGGACCAGCGACTTCAAGATGGGGGATCTTCAATGAGAGGGGCCCACACGCCGGACTGAACCGCTCCGGGATCGGTGGTGGCTCTATATGTTGACTCCAGCCGCCGGTTGGGGCTGGAGTTGAGCGTAGTAGTTGGTTTCGTACTGGTGGGGCGGGATGTATCCGATCGCCGTGTGGAGACGCTGGTTGTTGAACCAGTCGACCCATTCCGCGGTGGCAAGTTCGACGTCGGCAAGGCCGTGCCAGGGCTTGCGGGGTTTGATCAGCTCCGTCTTGTAGAGGCCGATCTGGGATTCCATGAGCGCGTTGTCCAGAGCATCGCCGACGGTGCCGATCGAGGCATCGATGCCGGCCTCGAGGAGTTGCGCGATGAACGCGAACGACGTGTACCGACTGCCCGCATCCGAATGATGAACCAGGCCTGGACCAGCGGGAGTGCTGGCACGGTCCCGGCACCACAACGCCATGCCGAGGGCGTCGAGGACGAGCTTGGCCCGCTTGCTGGTGGAGGCGGACCAGCCCACGATCGCCCGGGAGAACACGTCCACGACGAACGCGACGTAGACGATCCTGGACCAGGTTGCCACGTAGGTGAAGTCAGCCACCCACCGCTCATTCGGACGGGACGCGGTGAAGTCGTGCCTAAGCAGGTCACCAGCCCGCTCCTGGCCGTCGTCCCGGATGGTGGTGCGGATCTTCTTCCCGCGTCGAGCGCCCTGGAGACTGAGATCGCGCATCAGCCGGGCGACCGTGCAGCAAACCACTGGTATACCTTCGCGGTGCAGCTGCCGCCAGACCTTCCGCACCCAGTAGACGCTGAAGTTGTCCGTGTGGACGCGGCTGATCTGCGTCTTCAGCTCCGCGTCGCGGACCGACCGGGCGGTGTGCGTCGATGAACGCTATGAGCGTTTCGACGGCCGGTCGAGCTCGGCCGCGAAGAAAGCCGACGCTGCTTTCAAGATTTCGTTGGCCCGCCGCAGTTCGGCGTTCTCGGCCCGCAGCCGCTTGATCTCCGCGGCCTCCTCGGACGTGACACCGGGCCGCTGGTCGGCGTCGACTTCGGCCTTGCGGACCCAGGTCCGCACCGTCTCAGCCGCACCGATGCCCAGCTTGGCTGCGACTGCCTTCATCGCGGCCCACTCGGTTGGGTAGTTGGGACGGATCTCCGCGACCATGCGTACCGCGCGCGCACGAAGCTCGGGCGGGTAGGGGGACGGACGTGCCATGGCTCGATCCTCTCAGGGAATCGAGCCTCCATCAGACCCGGAGCGGTTCAGACAACGCGCGGAGCCCCCTTGCGCACAGACTCAGAAGCTCGTCAGCGTCCCCGGCAGGTTGAACGTCTGGGACGTCCCCTTGTCCAGGTCCACCACGGTCGCGGTGTTGTCTGAGACCATCACCCAGCCGTCCCGCGTGTGCCGCAGCAGAGACGAGCTGTCCATGCCTTTGACCGTCACGCGCCGCAGTTCACGCCCGCTTCTCCGGTCCAGCTCGATGAGATCGCTGTCCTCCCCGATGTTCACTGCGACCACGACGGTGTTCTTCGACGCCTGCACGGCATCGACCCTTCCGCCGACCGCGCTCACCACCGTCGCTCCGTCCGTGTTCTTCAGGGTCACTTTCACCCTGGTTCCCGGGTTGTTCCGGGTGGGGGTACCGGCCAGGACCGGGGTTCCTGCCGGACATGCCAGTTGCTGCACCTGCACGCCGCCGGCCTGCCCGGCCTGCCTGGTCCTGCCTGTGGTGAGGTCGAGCACACTTACCTTTATGCCGGATCCCTGTCCCGTGGCCAGGCACACCGTGTCACTGGACGGATCGGACGCCGCCAGCGTGACCGAACCCGGAACCCGCACGTCCCGGACCTGTTTCCACGTCTTCGCATCGCGTACCAGCACACTGGTGGTCTTACTGTCCGCCGCGGCAGCGCCCTGACCGCGTTGGGAGGAGCCATGAACGGCCGCGACCAGGCGCTTGCCCGGCACGAGTTCACGCAGCCGCTCCGTACCGTCCTTCTCATCTAGGGCGTGCCGGGCGGTGTTCAGCGTGAAGAGCCGGTCTGGACGCTCCCCTTCGCGGGGCGTGGACAGCCACCAGGTCCCGTCGGCCAACTGCACGAGCTGAGGAGCCAGCACGTCGTCGTCGCCGTCCTTCTGCGGCACAACAACCAGCGCCTGCGCGTGGTGGGTTTCGGGATTGATTCCGACCACCACGGTGTGCCCGGACACGCTCGCGGTCACAAAGGTCTGCGAGCCCTTCCAGTCCGTTCCCAACTCCACGTCGTCGGAATCGGAACAGGAAGCCAACAGGGCAACGGACACCGCGAGCGCGGCGTACGACGTCTTGCGCCGCATAACAGGGATCACCAATCCTTCATGGCTTCTGTGGGGGACATGCGCGCGGCACGGCGCGCCGGGAGCACGGCGCCGGCCGCTACGACGACAACGGTCGTGACCGACAGGGAGATCAGCGTCGAAATCCCCGGAAGCGGCACCGTGTCGTGCACATACGGGGCGACGTCGCCGATACGCCGAAGACCAGCCGCCGCCGCACTGGACGCGCCCATCGCGAGCACGACGCCGGCCGCGGCCGCCACCACCCCGGCGATCGCCATCTCCGTCACGAGCATCCCCATCACCGAGCAGCTACGGAAACCGACCGCCTTGAGGATGCCCACTTCCTGGGCCCGCTGCCGCCCCAGCGCACCCGTCACCGTGACCGCCCCGACGAAGGCGAGCACGCCTAGGACGCCGAGCAGCACGTTCCCGGTCAGCCTGACCAGCTGCAGCACTCCGGGAAGAGCCTGAAGCTGCTGCTGCAGGGAGTTGGCCGGGTAGTTCATCGTCTGCACAGCCTTGAGCACGTCCGGTACGTGGGCGGCGCTGTCAGCCACCACCGTCAGCTGATCCCACCCCGACGTGCGCAGGTAGTCGTCGGACGTCTTGCCGGCCGCGGCAGCCGCCCACTTCACCACGGTCGCGTCGTCCGCATACGCGGTGTCCGGGCCGTCGAACTGCCAGCTGGGGTCGTACAGGCCCACCACCTTCACCCGGTCGCTGACCGTGTCCCCCACGCCGGGCCGCACATAGCGGTGCGCGTCCACCGTCACCGTCCTGCCCACCATCGAAGACAGGTCCACCCCATGCGTGGAGGCTGGAAAGACCACCTCTCCACGGTGCAGCGGGAACAGTTGCTTGCGTGCCGACTTGATCACGGGGGGCGCCAGCGCCTTGCGGTAGGTCGTCGCATACAGCAGGTCGGCCCCCTCAGGGTTGTCCCGCACCGGCATGGACACCTGAAGCCTGTGCTGGACCGACTCCACATGAGCGATCTTCGCCAGGCGCGTCTCCGTCGCGTCCGTCAGCTGAGCGGTGTCAGGACGCCCCTCTGGGGAGTCCACCGTGACCGACCGGCTCGCCGTCGACTCCCCGACCTGGCTGGTCGTCGTCCCCTGCGCGTTCGAGGCGATACCGATCGCGCTCAGGCACACCGCGCTGGCGACCGCGACCATGGCCACAAGCCCCAGCAACCGCCTACGCAGCGCTCGCACGTTCCACCACGCCAACTGAAGCAGGTTCACAGCTCACCCTCCCGCGAACTCCGGGTGGCTGCCCGGGAGCGGCCCTTCGTCTCCTTATGCGCCGCAAGAGCCTCGCCCTGTGCCGAAAGGCCGGTTCTCCGGCCCAGTCGGTGAACGACGTCAGCCGCATCCGCGACCGCCTGATTGTGGGTGACGACCAGCACCCCCCGCCCGTCGTCCGCCAACTCCCGGAACAAGCCCAACAACAGGGCCTCGTTCTCGGTGTCCAGGTTTCCGGTGGGTTCGTCGGCCAGCAGCAGTGGCGGATCGTTCACCAGTGCCCGGGCCAGCGCCGCGCGCTGTTGTTCGCCCCCTGACAGCTCGCTGGGCCGGTGCTCGCACCGGTCCCCCAGCCCCACGCGCTCCAGCAGACCGCGCGCCCGGGCCTCTGCCTCCCGGCGCCTGCCGGTGTACGGAAGCAGGACGTTCCGCAGGGCGCTGTGCTGCGGCAGCAGGTTGTAGGACTGGAAGACGAACCCCAGACGCCGACGCCGTAGGTCCGCGAGTGCACTGCCCGCCAGGCCATGGGTGTCGTGGCCCTCCAGAACCACGCGGCCGGTGTCGGGCTTCGTCAGCAGCCCGAGAATATGCATGAGGGTGGATTTACCCGATCCCGAGTGTCCGACGAGCGCGGTGACACATCCCGGCGCGACAGCGAGATCGATGTCTTTGAGGACGTCGACCCGCTGGCCGCCCAGCGTATAGGACTTGCCTACCCCACTCGCTGTCAGCAGTGCGTTCAAGGAGGTTCTGCTCACTTTCTGTCTCAAGGGCCCTGTGAGGGCAGAGTTCCCAGCTTCCGGCCCAGTGCCTTGTCCAGCTCCCACACCGCCCACGTCGTCTTGAGATCGCAGCCGGGCTCGCCATCAGGCCGGTACAGGTCGGGGAGCCCCGGACAGCCCCGGTGCGCCCTGAACTGACTCGTGAGGTGCTTCACCATGGAGTCGTCGGCATGGCCGCCGAGCAGCAGGTAGGCGCGGACGATCAGCGCACGGTCATAGACGCTCGCGCGGGGTCCCGGGTCGCCTGCCCATCGCCTGAGCACGTCCGCGGTCAGCCATCCAGGTGTCCGGTCCTCCTGGCCGGCCTGGTGCAGACCGACCACCAGCGTGGCAGCCGCCTGCGCGCGTTCCAGATCGTCAACACTCCAGCGTGTGACAGAGGGAACCGGTATCGGTACGCCGGACTCCGCGCAGTCCCATGCCGCACGCTGCCAGGCCGCCACGTTGTCCGTGGTGATCGTGGTCGGCACCGTCGACGGATCCTGGCACAGTGCGGCCTCCTGATGGGAAAGCGGTTCACCGCCGGCGCTGTGCTTGAGCGTGGCCAGGTTCAGCCGCGCAGCGCCGTCGCGGGGCGCGTCCTGGGTGTTGGCCTGTTCCTCGACGGCGGCTAGGAGACGTTTGTCCCGCTCGGGCCAGCCGGCCACGCTCCGCAGTCGCTGCACGAACAGCGACGCGTCGGGCGTGCCCAGGTAGGAGGACGGGTCACGCACCGTTCCGTCCTGCATGCGCTGCCGCTCGAGACGGCGGGTGACCGCCGAGAACGCTCCCTTGGAGCTGCCGGTGGCGCGCAGGATGTGCACCAGGCTGTAGAGCTGGTCGTAGTCGAGGCTTGTGACGTTGTGGGACAACGCCTGCTGCCATGTCTTCCGGTCCACATGCGGCTCTTTGCCGGCCGACTCCTGGAGTAGTACGTAGTTGTACGTGTCGTCCAGCAGGTCGGCGCGTTCCTTGTCCGGCCGCTCGGTGAATCGGCTCGCGTCCGGAGCCGCAAGCGACGTCAGGGAGCCGGGGACGGACTTGCCCAGCAGGTGCAGGCAGCGTGCCAGGGCCGCGGCCTCGTCCAGTTGCGGCTTGCCGTCTGCCAGCCGACCCAGCCAGTCGGCAGTGGCCGCCTTGTCGGCAGCGGGAAGCATAGCGAGAGTTCCGGTGGCCGCCTCCACCTCCAGCGCGGCCCACGTGGCACCCAGGCGTCCTTCGTCGCTCTTCGCTCCGAGCGCGGGATCCTCGTACCACCCCCTGCCGGTCCGCAGTTTCTCCACCGCCTGCGCGTCGCCGCGCCCCAGCACCGTCGCAGCCCCGGCGTCGCGCAGCGGGACAAGCCAGTATCTCCCCCACAGCGCTGACGTCTTGAGCGCGTCGGAGCGCAGCGCCGCGGCCGTCGTGGCTCCCACTGTGACCTTCGGCTTTGCGCCGGTCTCCTCCAGGATGCGCAGCGCGTAGGACTGGGCTTCGGGGCTGCCGCGCCCTTCCCTCAGGAAGGGGTGGTAGTACAGGCCGTTGGCCTGGCTGACGAGACTCTGGAAGTAGGCCGTTTCCCTGCTTTCATTCTGGTTGCCCTGCGAGGTGCAGGACACGGCCAGCATGAGGACGCAGGCCGCGGCAGCAGCCCACGCCGCTTTCCTCGCGACTTTCTTGGCGTGAGACACACTCGTTCTCCCCCGTAAGAGAACTCTGCCCCCGCCAGGGGCGGGGGCAGAGACGTTCAGGTGGTGCGCAGAGTCAAGCGCGGATCAGGAAGCGCCGGCGTAGACGCACTTCTCCGTGAACTTGATCCTGCTGTTGATCTGGGCCGAACCACAGGACTTCGTCGACACGTACACGGTCAGCATGCTGGGCTTCATCTGACCGTAGGTGTCCGCGATCCACTTGTGGCCGCCGTAGTTCTTCCAGCGGACCGTGCCCTGCGACCTGCTGTTCATCGTCAGCGTCGCCTCAGGGTTCTTCGAGATCTTGATGGAGACGCTGACACCATGAGCGGCGAGGATGGCCCGGTTCTGCACCCACTGGGCACTGTCGTGGGATCGGCCCTTGTACAGCTTGGTCGACGCCTTCCAGTCGCAGGCGGTCACGTACGAACCACAGTGCCAGGCGTTCACCTGCATCTTGTGGCCCGGGATGCCCCAGGTGTGCGAGGCCTGCGTGGCGTGCGCGGGCGCGGCTGCGAGCAGCAGAGCGCCAGCGGCTGCCGCAGCGGCACCACCAGAGACCAGGCGCGAGAGATGACGCATGTTTCCTCCCCGTAGAAGTGGAAATGCTTCCTTGACCATGCGCCCGGCACCGCAGACGGCACCCGCACGCACGTTCCACTGAATTTCTACGTCCTGGCCACGCCGACGACCATTGCACCTTCGGGCATCCTGCCCGCCAGGGCTGCCTCAGGAGCCCCGACTTCAGAGACTCAGTCTTGCTTCGCGCACGCCTTCTGCCTGGTCAGCCCCGACACGATCCCGGACACCTCACCGATGACGGCGTCCTTGTCCTTGATTCGGTCCGACATCGTGACCTCGACCGCAGGACTACGCCCGTACGACAGAACCGTCTTGGTCCCGCCGTGGGTCTTCTTCGCGTTCACGACCCAGTCGACCCCCTTCACCAACGTGCACGAAGCCGAGCCCGGGACGTCCGAGATGTTGCCGCAGCGGAGAATCACATCACCGTCCCCCCACACGGCCGTTCCCTTCTGGTCGGAATCATTACGCTCACGGCCCCCTAGCTTCTGCGGCGCTTTGCTCACCAGACTGGAGCACTCGGCACTGGCACCGCCCGGAGCTCCCGACACGTTGTAGGAACGCGAGGAGGTCCCGCACGCCGCAAGAGCGGCAGCACACACAGCGACCACACCAACCTGTGCCAGACGCCGGCCAGAGGTCATCTCCATGAGTAATCCCTTGTCTAGATAGCGCAGTTATGAGCTTTGTACGGCGAAGGCCACACGGTAGGAGGCAGTGCACGGCGCTCTCGTACGGAACGTCGGCCATGCCGGTAGCCGGGGTCAGTCCTCGCGGATGCTGAGCAGGTCGCCGGGTTGGCAGTTCAGTTCGCGGCAGATCGCGGTGAGGGTGGAGAAGCGGATTGCCTTAGCCCGGTCGTTCTTCAGGACAGAGAGGTTGACGACCGTCACCTCGACCTTGGCCGCCAGCTCGGACAGAGTCATGCCGCGCTCTGCCAGCAGTCGGTCCAGGTGGACCTTGACCCGGTGTTCCTCCTCTGGCGGCATCAGACCAGCCCCTCGGTGTCGGCGCGGAGCTTCGTACCACGCCGGAAGACCTCGCCCAGGGCCAGGATGAGGAAGGCGAGCAGGACGTACTCGCCGGTGAACGTGATCGAGGAGGGGATCTGATCGGCCATGGGGGTGCCGCTCACCAGTGCAGCCGTGGTGAGCGCTGGCAGCACTGGGGAGAGGAAGGCCTGCACTAGCACCGTGAGCCCTATGGCGCTAAGGCGGCGGGCGTTCTTCGGCACGAAGACGTCGCCGCCTCGCAGCGTCCTGGCCACCTGAAGGAGGAGGGCCAGGACGAGGAGCAGGAGCAGACTGCCGATAACCTCCGGCAGCGCGAGCAACAGGCGCTGGCTCAGGTCGGGGTGAGCGAAGGCGAGGTCGGCCTGGTGGGTGCCGGTGAGGGTCATGCCGTTGCCCGCCACCGTATCGGTCACGGTGCTCGGTACCCGAGTCGTGGTCTCGACCTCGACTTCGCGGGTGTCCACGGGGTCGATGAGGCCGACCACCCCGAGGGCGGGGGTCAGCACCCCGAAGACGCCGACAAACAGAGCGGCCAGGCCCAGAGTCGCCTCCAGCAGCCGATTGTCGGTCCGGGCCCACCAGGACTTCGTACCCACGGTTCCCCCTGTTGTCCGCAGCACACATATCGCTTATCGATAGTATCGATAAGCGATATGTGTGCTGTCAAGCTCCGGGTGCAGTGACGGATGAAGCAGGTCTCGCGAGAGGAGCCCCGCCGACGGTTGCCCCGAGGTCATCCGCAGGGCGGCCCAGGAGCTCGGCGTCCATCCCGCGGCCCCGCATGGATGGATGCACCAGAAGGCGGCGACCGCCTTACCGCCACACGCGAGGCACCCATGACCCTGCGCAAGAAGAACGGATCGCGCCGTTCCCGGAACTGACCCGCCCGACAGCCCTGTGGAGCCCGTCGGAGTCGGTCTGGTACCGCACTACGTCACCCTCGGCCACCCCGCCCTGAAGGAAGGGAGCATTCTGCACCCTGGCCATGCTGTCACCGACCTTCGTCGCCCCACAGGCCCTCGGTGTCCTGCGGGAACCACCCCTCACGACGGACGAACCCGAACCAGACCTCGATCTTCCCGGCCTCGTTCTCCATGACAGCCATCATGGGCCGACCGCCACCACCACTCCCACCGGGTGAGCCGGGCGATCTCCCGTAGCTGTCAGATTCTGAGTGGTCTCCGTAATTTGCCGGTTCTTGGACAATTCTGGAAGCCGTCGGCTGCTGTTGGTTCCGCCTCCGGCACCGAGTGAGCCGCTTCCGCCGGGAGATGGTCTGGCCGACGCGCTCACGTTACAGAGGCGGGCTGTCGGCGACGCGCGATTCAGCCGTCGCCGACACAGGCCCACGGCCCACTACAACTCCGCGCGTGACCGTACATGGGTGACTCGGAGGTGTGGTCGACAGGCAAGGCACCATGACGTTGGCGTCGGCGGGGCGATCTCACTCCGGGCCACTGCGAGACCGCCCGTCGCATTGCAACAAGATGATGGTGGTGGGGCGCACGCCACCGGGGCATCGTTGATCTCGCTTCCCCCGGGTGCACCAGCACCCGGAGCGGTCCCGGTCGGGCACCCCCCGTTCGGCCGGGACCGTCGTATCGCGCCCACGGGGGTGGCGCGATACGGGAGGGCCGCTCAGCACGTGGCGCGGCAGGCGCCGAGACCTTCCGGCGCCCGCCGCGTCACGTGCGAGCCCTCTGCCACGGCGCCCCGCTCCGGGGCGGCGGGCCACCGCTCCGGGGCCTACTTCAGGCCGATGGCCGCGCAGGCCGCCTTGTACCTGGGGGTGCAGATCTCGTCGATCGTGTAGATCCCGTCGGCGATGACCGTGTCCTTGATGCTGCTCTTGACCAGGGGGCTCACCTGGACCAGCTTGGCCGGGATGTCCTTGGCGGTGGGGCTGTCCACCTTGTCCTGGGTGAGGGCGTCGAACTGGATGTCCTTGCCCTGCACCTTGGTGACGGCCATCTGGGCCGCGGCCTCGGCCTCGTCCGGGTAGGACTTGTAGACGCTCATGTACTGCTCGCCGCCGATGATCCGCTGCACCGCGTCCAGTTCGGCGTCCTGGCCGGTGATCGGGGGCAGGCTGGTGACACCGGCCGCCTTCAGCGCCTTGATGACACCGCCCGCCATACCGTCGTTGGCGGCGTAGACCCCGGCGATGTTGCTCTTGCCGATCTTGCCGATCGCCTCGGCCATCTCGGTCTGGGCGTTCTCCGGCTTCCAGTCCGGGGTGTCGAAGGTGTCCGCGATCGTCACCTTGCCGTTCAGCTCGGACAGCGCACCCTGCTTGAACTGCTTGGCGTTCGGGTCGGTGGGCGAGCCGTTCACCATGACGACCTTGTCGGAGGTGTCGACGTTCGAGCCCAGCGCCTCCAGCAGCGTGCGGCCCTGCACCTCGCCGACCAGCTCGTTGTCGAAGGAGATGTAGGCGTCGATCGGACCCTCGGCCAGCCGGTCGTAGGCGATGACCGGGATGCCCGCGTCCTTGGCCTTCTTCACCTGGCCCGCGATGGCGTGCGAGTCGACCGCGTCGACCAGGATGATGTCGACCTTGTCGTCGATCATCGACTGCATCTGGCCGGCCTGCCGGGCGGCGTCCGCGTCGGCGTTGGCGTACTCGACCTTGCCCTTCTTGTCGGTCAGCTCCTCGACCTTGCTCTTGATGATGGGGTAGTCGAACTTGTCGTAGCGACTGTTCGCCTTCTCCGGCAGCAGCAGCCCGATGGTGACGTCGTCACCCTTCGTCGGGCTCGCGCTCGCACCGTCCCCCGTCGCGTCCAGCACGCCGCAGCCGGCAAGCGAAAGGGTCATCGTGGATGCAGCCACGGCTATGGCGATACGACGCATTCGAGGGCTCACTTCAGGTGCGTTCCGGACGTGGGTGCTGCTTTACGACCCAGGTGTCTGAAAAGACAACGCGGAGCCGCTACCCGGCGTCAAGCGGAACTACTTAACGAGTGCGCAACAGCACGCTCCGCTGCACCTGTGAAGGAGGAGCGGAATCATCTCCAAACACTCTTTACGGACCCTCCATTCAAACGGAGTTCACAGGGAGGCAAAGATCCGCACAACCAATGGCAATCCCCGCGAGTCGTGATCACCGGCGGTCGCACACCGTTCCCCCGACTCGAGCAGAGGACCGAATGAACCCAGCCAGACGCACGACGACCACGGCCGTCGTGCTCTCCGCAACCGGCGCCCTGCTGAGCACGGCCACCACCGCCGCTTCCGCCGCCCCGAGTTGCCCGTCACCCTCGTACATCCGGATGTTCTACGCGAACACCACTTTCTCCGGCGCCCCGAAGAAGACGGACTGCGACTCCGGGATCTCCGAGCACTGGGGCACGGGCGCCCCGGCCACCGGCCTGCCCAGGGACAACTTCGGCGTGCGCTGGAGCGTGACCCGGGACTTCGGTTCCGGCGGGCCGTTCTCGCTGCCGGTCAGCACCCAGGACGGGGTGCGGGTGTACCTGGACGGCGTGCGCAAGGTGGACATCTGGAAGAACGTCTCGACCGACCAGAGCAAGTCCGTCGACGTCACGATCCCGTCCGGCAGGCACACGCTGCGCGTCGACTACGTCAACTGGACCGGCACCGCCGACGTCGCCTTCTCGTACCTGCCCCGGCTCTCGGCCGCCGACGACAAGGTCAAGCCCCTCGTCCCGACGGGGACTTCGGTGTCGTACGACACGGCGACCGGCAGGGCGAAGCCGAGCTGGACCAAGAACAAGGAGATGGACCTCGCGGGGTACCGGGTCTACCGGCGGCTGAAGGGCATGTCGTTCGGCAGCAAGCCGCTCGCGACGACGACCTCCACCTCGTACACCGACGCCACCCTCCCGAAGACGGGCGAGACGTACTACTACGAGGTCCGCGCCTACGACCGGGCCGGCAACGAGTCGGCGGGCACCGCGGACCAGGCGGTGACCACCGTCGACCGGGTGGCGCCCGACGCGCCGGCCAACGTGAGCGCCGGGGGCCATTTCGGTCCGGCCGACAGCACGGGCGGGCTGAAGGTCGTCTGGGACAGGGTCACGGGCGCGGTGTCCTACCGCGTCTTCCGGGCGGCGAGCGAGAACGGCACGTACACCGCGCTCGGCACCACGGACCAGCTCTCCTACCTGGACACCTCGGCCGCCGAGAAGGTCGTCTACTACTACCGCGTCTCGGCGGTCGACGCGGCGGGCAACGAGTCCGCCCGGTCCGAGCCCGGGTACGGCAAGATCTGGGACAACGACCCGCCCGCCCTCGTCACCGGGCTGAACGTCACCCCGACCGAGTACGGCTTCCACCTGGACTGGGACAGGAGCCCCGCCACGGACCTGAAGTACTACGAGATCCACCGGGGCGAGGTGCTGGGCGACCCGGGCGACCAGGTCTGCTGGGGCGGCACCGCGGACTACGTCTCCCCCGGCACGACGTCCTACGACTACACCACGCTCCCGGACGGCGACGAGGTCTGCTTCTTCGTCGACGCCGTGGACGACCAGGGCAACTCCGCGATCAAGTGGAACGGCCCGGCCGAGGCCGTGACCGTCGCCGAGCTGGACATGACGCCGGGCGAGCCGACGCCCGGGGGCTCGCCGGTCCGGCTGTCGGCGACCGCCGAGGGAACCGGAGTCGCGCTGGCCTGGAACGCCGTGGCGGACGCCACCGGCTACCAGGTCTACCGCTGGAACCCGGACACCAGGGCGTACGAGAAGCTGGCGGCCACGACGGACAGCTCCTACCAGGACACCGGCGCCGCCAGGGGCACCACCCACTTCTACCGGGTGACCGCCCTGCAGCCCGACGGCACCGAGTCCGCACCCGGCGCCGACTGGGCCTCCCTCGCGCCCTGAACACTCCGAACACGCCGAGCACGTGAGAGGGGCCCGGAATCCGGGCCCCTCTCAGCTGTCACAGACGCTCAGTCGTTCTGCTGCCGCTTCGGCCGCCACACCACCAGCGCGCTGGTCTGCTGGACCTCCTGATACGGGACCAGGTCGCGACGGTAGGAGGCGTGGACGGCGGCCTCGCGCTGCTGCATCGCGGCCGCCGCACCGTCCAGGGCCGCCTCCAGCTCCGCGACGCGGGACTGGAGCGCGATGACCTGGTTCTCCAGTTCGATGATCCGCTTGATGCCGGCCAGGTTGATGCCCTCGTCCTGCGACAGCGCCTGCACCTGGCGGAGCAGCTCGATGTCACGGGCCGAGTAGCGGCGGCCCCGGCCGGCCGTGCGGTCGGGGGAGACCAGACCCAGGCGGTCGTACTGACGCAGCGTCTGCGGGTGGAGTCCGGAGAGCTGGGCCGCGACCGAGATGACGTAGACCGGGGTCTCCTCGGTCAGTTCGTACGGGTTGCGCCGACGGCCGTCCATCACTCTCATTCTCCCTTCGCGGCCTCGAACAGCTCCGCCCGCGGGTCCTCGTCCGCGGTCGCCTCGCGATACGCCTCCAACGCGTCACGAGCCTTCCCCGAGACGTCCTTCGGGACACTCACCTCGACGGTGACCAGGAGGTCGCCACGGGTGCCGTCCTTGCGGACCGCGCCCTTGCCCCGGGCCCGCATGGTGCGGCCGTTGGGGGTGCCGGGCGGCAGCTTCAGGGTGACGGCGGGGCCGCCGAGGGTGGGGACCCGCACCTCGCCGCCGAGAGCCGCCTCGGCGAACGTGACCGGCACGGTGACGGTGAGGTTGTCGCCCTTGCGCCCGAACACCGGGTGCTCGCCGACATGGACCATCACGTACAGGTCGCCCGCCGGTCCGCCCCGCTCGCCGGGCGCGCCCTTGCCGCGCAGCCGGATCCGCTGCCCGTCGGTGACGCCCGCAGGGATGCGGACCTGCATCGTGCGCGACGACTTGGCCCGGCCGCTGCCCTTGCACTCCAGGCAGGGGTGCTCGGCGATCAGGCCGCGGCCCTTGCAGTCGGGGCAGGGGTCGGTCAGCGAGAAGCCGCCGCCCGAGCCCCGCGCGACCTGCCCGGTGCCGACACAGGTCGGGCACACCCGCGGTGTGCCGTTCTTGTCGCCGGTGCCGGAGCAGGCCTTGCACGGCGCCTGGGAGGACATCCGCAGGGGCACCGTGGCGCCCTCGATGGCCTCCGTGAAGCTCAGCGTGACCTCGGACTCGATGTCCTGGCCGCGCCGCGGCTGGGTACGGGTGCCCGTGGTCCCGCCGCGGTTGAACAGGCCCCCGAAGACGTCACCGATGCCACCGCCGAAGCCGCCCCCGCTCTGCGCGTTGCCCCCGAAGAGGTCGCCCAGATCGAAGTTGAAGGAGCCGCCGGCGCCCGGCCCGGGGCGGAAGCCGCCGTTGCCGAACAGGGCGCGTGCCTCGTCGTACTCCTTGCGCTTCTTGGGGTCGCCCAGGACGTCGTTCGCCTCGGAGATCTCCTTGAAGCGCTCCTCGGCCTTGGCGTTGCCCTTGTTGGCGTCCGGGTGGAACTCGCGGGCGAGCTTCCGGTACGCCTTCTTGATCTCGGCCTCGGTGGCGTCCTTGGGGACGCCGAGGACCTTGTAGTAGTCCTTCTCGATGAAGTCCTTGGTGCTCATCCCCGACGTCCCTCCTTCCTGTCTTCGGTGATTACGTCAGCCCTCCTCCGGGCCACCGTTCTCCTTGTCGTCGGCCGCGGGCGCCTCGGTGGTCTCCTCGGTGCCCTCCGCCTTGACGGCCTGCGCGCCGGGCTGCGGCTCGGCGACGGCCACCCGCGCGGGGCGGATGGTGCGCTCGCCGATGCGATACCCGGGCTGCAGGATGGCCACGCACGTCGTCTCGGTGACGTCCGGCGCGTAGCTGTGCATCAGGGCCTCGTGGATCGTCGGGTCGAAGGGCTCGCCCTCCTTGCCGAACTGCTGCAGGCCCATCTTGGCCGCGACGGTCTCCAGCGACTCGGCCACCGACTTGAAGCCGCCGACCAGTTCGCCGTGTTCCCGCGCGCGGCCGATGTCGTCGAGCACGGGCAGGAGTTCGGTCAGGAGGTTCGCGATGGCGACCTCCCGGACCGCGACCCGGTCGCGCTCCACTCGGCGGCGGTAGTTCTGGTACTCGGCCTGGAGCCGCTGGAGGTCCAGCGTGCGCTCGTTCAGAGCCATGCGCACCTGGTCCAGCTGGGCCACCAGACCCGCGTCTGCTGCTACGTCCCCGGCCGGGGCCGCCCCCTCTTCGGGAGCGGCCTTCGACTCGGCGTCTTCGGGGGTCGCGCCGGAGGGGACGTCGGGCTTCTCCTCGAAGCCCGGGGTCTCCTCCGTCACGCGGCACCGTCCTTGCGCTCGTCGTCCACGATCTCGGCGTCGACCACGTCGTCGTCGGCGGCCTTGGCACCACCGGCGGCGGCACCCTCGGGACCGCCCGCGGCCTGCGCGGCCTGGGCGTCGGCGTACATGGCCTGGCCCAGCTTCTGCGAGACGGCCGCGACCTTCTCCGTGGCGGTACGGATCTCGGCGGTGTCCTCGCCCTTGAGCGCGGCCTTCAGCTCCTCGACGGAGGCCTCGACCTCGGTCTTGATCTCGCCGGGGACCTTGTCCTCGTTGTCCTTGAGGAACTTCTCGGTCTGGTAGACGAGCTGCTCGCCCTGGTTGCGGGTCTCGGCGGCCTCGCGGCGGCGGTGGTCCTCCTCCGCGTACTGCTCGGCCTCCTGGCGCATGCGGTCGACCTCGTCCTTCGGCAGCGAGGAGCCGCCGGTGACGGTCATCTTCTGCTCCTTGCCCGTGCCCAGGTCCTTGGCGGTCACGTGCATGATGCCGTTGGCGTCGATGTCGAAGGCGACCTCGATCTGCGGGACGCCACGCGGGGCCGGCGGCAGACCGGTCAGCTCGAACATGCCGAGCTTCTTGTTGTACGCCGCGATCTCGCGCTCGCCCTGGTAGACCTGGATCTGCACGGACGGCTGGTTGTCCTCGGCCGTCGTGAAGATCTCGGAGCGCTTGGTCGGGATCGTGGTGTTGCGCTCGATCAGCTTGGTCATGATGCCGCCCTTGGTCTCGATACCGAGGGACAGCGGGGTGACGTCGAGGAGCAGGACGTCCTTGACCTCGCCCTTGAGGACACCGGCCTGGAGCGCGGCGCCGATGGCGACGACCTCGTCCGGGTTCACACCCTTGTTGGCGTCCTTGCCGCCGGTCAGCTCCTTGACGAGCTCGGCGACGGCGGGCATACGGGTCGAGCCACCGACGAGGACGACGTGGTCGATCTCGCCGAGGGAGATGCCGGCGTCCTTGATGACGTTGTGGAACGGCGTCTTGCAGCGCTCCAGCAGGTCGGCCGTCAGCTGCTGGAACTGAGCCCGGGTGAGCTTCTCGTCCAGGTGCAGCGGGCCCTCGGCGGACGCGGTGATGTAGGGCAGGTTGATCGATGTCTCGGTGGACGAGGACAGCTCGATCTTGGCCTTCTCGGCGGCCTCACGGAGGCGCTGGAGGGCCATCTTGTCCTTGGACAGGTCCACGCCGTGGCCGGCCATGAACTGCTTGACCAGGTAGTCGACGACGCGCTGGTCCCAGTCGTCACCACCGAGGTGGTTGTCACCGTTGGTGGCCTTCACCTCGACGACACCGTCGCCGATCTCCAGGAGCGAGACGTCGAACGTGCCGCCACCGAGGTCGAAGACCAGGATGATCTGCTCGTCCTTGTCGAGGCCGTACGCGAGCGCGGCCGCGGTGGGCTCGTTGACGATGCGGAGGACGTTCAGACCGGCGATCTCGCCGGCCTCCTTCGTCGCCTGACGCTCGGAGTCGTTGAAGTAGGCCGGGACGGTGATGACCGCGTCGGTCACCTTCTCGCCCAGGTACGCCTCGGCGTCCCGCTTCAGCTTCTGCAGGATGAACGCGGAGATCTGCTGGGGGTTGAAGTCCTTCCCGTCCAGCTGGATCTTCCAGTCGGTGCCCATGTGGCGCTTGACGGACCGGATGGTCCGGTCCACGTTGGTGACCGCCTGGCGCTTGGCGACCTCGCCGACGAGCACCTCGCCGTTCTTGGCGAAGGCGACGACGGACGGCGTGGTCCTGGCGCCCTCTGCGTTGGTGATGACGGTGGGCTCGCCGCCTTCAAGAACGCTGACGACGGAGTTAGTCGTGCCCAGGTCGATGCCGACCGCACGTGCCATGGTTGATTCCTCCAGCTGACTTGAGTGGAACAGGCTCAAGTGTGCACGAGCGGACCCTCCGGGTCAACAGACCTGAGTCAGCCAGACTCAACTCTTATCCGTTCCTTACACGCAACTGGCCTCTGACCTGCGTCGATTCCGTCCGCCGGGACTGCTGGACAGGGATGCGAAGGAGTACGAGAACGGCGAGGACCGCCCCACCGGCCACCCACAGCACAGCCCCCTCCCCCGTCCACCCGGCATGCACGAGCACCCCTACGAGCACCGTGGAGAAGGAACCGGCGCCGAGCAGCACGACGGCCCCCGGCGGGGTGAGCCCGAGCCGCCGCAGCCGGTGCGCGAGATGGTCCGGTCCGCGCCTGAGCAGCGGCCGGCGGCTCGTCCCGCGCGCGAGGACCACGAGCAGGACGTCGGCGGCGGCCACGGCACCGAGGCAGAACAGCACACCCGCGGTCGGCCCGAGCGCGTAGCCCGCGCGGGTGAAGACGGCGGCCGAGGAGAGCAGGAACCCGGTGAACAGCGAGCCGCAGGCCCCCATTCCCACCCTCGCGGGATGCCAGTTGTGCATCAGGAAGCCGGTGAGGGCGGCCGCGAAGACGCTCAGCAGCACCGCGAGCCCGTCCATCACCTCGGCGGCGGCACAGGCGCCCGCCCCGAAGGCGGTGACCACCCCGACCGTGCCCGCCAGCCCGTCGGCGTGGTCGAGCCCCTTGAAGGCGAGGGAGACGAAGACGATCCAGGCCACGGCCAGGATCCCGCCCCACAGGCCCGTCTCGTCGTACGGCACCACGCAGGCCGCCGCCACAGCCGTGCCGGCGACCAGCACCCGCGGGCGCAGTCGCCACACGTCGGCGACCAGCCCCAGCACGGCGACCCCGGCGCCGGCGACGAGCAGCCGGCCGACCCCCTGCCCCAACGGGGCGACCTTCGTCCACACCCCCGCCCATGCCACCAGACAGGTGACGACCACGACGGCCACCCCTCCGGGCACCGGCAGGGGCCGCTGCCGCCGCCGGTCGACGATGCCCGCACGCAGGGCGGGCACCCGGAGCAGCGCCGCGAGCACGGCGGTGAGGAGTAGGGCGGCGGAGGCCGCGGCGATCCCGTATAGCACGGGTCTAAGTTAGGCGCGAATGTAGCAATTCGGTATGAATAACACGATCCGATTGCCTGGCCCGCTCAGGCCCCCCTCAGCGACCCAGATCACCCCGGCCCTGGCTACAGTGCGAGTAAAGATGCGGGTAGTCTCGAACGGACTGCATAAGTTACCGCTTAGTAATGTCCCTCGCAGGCCCGAGGAGCCCCGAAATGCAACTCGCCGCGATCATCGTGTCGCTGGTTCTGATCGTGGTCGGCGTGGCCCTCTTCGCCCGCGCCCTCCTCCAGATCTACAACTTCATGCGGCTCGGCCAGAACGTGCCCGCGGGCACCCGCACCGACGAGCCCGTGCAGCGCACCGTCACCGTGGTCAGGGAGTTCCTCGGCCACACCCGGATGAACCGCTGGGGCATCGTCGGTGTCGCGCACTGGTTCGTGGCGGTGGGCTTCTTCTCCCTGCTGCTGACGATCGTCAACGCCATCGGCCAGCTGTTCCAGGCCGACTGGATCCTGCCGGTCATCGGCGACTGGGCGCCGTACAACGTCTTCGTCGAGTTCATCGGCACGATGACGGTGCTCGGCATCCTGGCCCTGATCGTCATCCGCCAGCTGAGCCACCCGCGCAGCCCGGGCCGCAAGTCCCGCTTCGCCGGGTCCAACTTCGGCCAGGCCTACTTCGTCGAGGCCGTCATCCTCATCGTCGGCGTCTGCATCTTCATGCTGCACGCGCTCGAGGGGGCACAGCACCACGTCGACAGCTACGAGGCGTCCTTCTTCATCTCGTACCCGGTGGTGTCGTGGCTGAAGGGCATGGACGTCTCCACGCTCCAGAACCTCACCTACTTCTTCGCGGGCCTGAAGATCGCGACCTCCTTCATCTGGATGATCACGGTCGCCCTGAAGACCGACATGGGTGTCGCCTGGCACCGCTTCCTGGCCTTCCCGAACATCTGGTTCAAGCGGAACGCCAAGGGCGAGACCGCGCTGGGCGCGCTGCTCCCGATGACCTCCGGCGGCAAGCCGATCGACTTCACCGACCCCGGTGACGACGACGTCTTCGGTGTCTCCCAGGTCGAGCAGTTCTCCTGGAAGGGCCTGCTGGACTTCTCCACCTGCACCGAGTGCGGCCGCTGCCAGTCGCAGTGCCCGGCCTGGAACACCGGCAAGCCGCTGTCCCCGAAGCTCCTGATCATGTCGCTGCGCGACAACGCCCACGCCAAGGCGCCCTACCTGCTCGCGGGTGGCGGCAAGACCGTGGAGGGCGAGGAGAAAGCGTCCGAGGAGCAGCTGGCCGGTGTGCCGGCCGCGGCCCTGGCCGAGGCCGAGCGCCCGCTGATCGGCACCGCCGAGGAGAACGGCGTCATCGACCCGGACGTCCTGTGGTCCTGCACCACCTGTGGTGCCTGCGTCGAGCAGTGCCCGGTGGACATCGAGCACGTCGACCACATCGTCGACATGCGCCGCTACCAGGTGATGATCGAGTCCGCGTTCCCGTCCGAGGCGGGCACGATGCTCAAGAACCTGGAGAAGAAGGGCAACCCCTGGGGCCTGGCCAAGAAGCAGCGCCTCGAGTGGACCAAGGAGGTCGACTTCGAGGTCCCGGTCGTCGGCAAGGACATCGAGGACCTCACCGAGGTCGAGTACCTGTACTGGGTCGGCTGCGCCGGCGCCCTCGAGGACCGCGCCAAGAAGACCACGAAGGCCTTCGCCGAGCTGCTCCACATCGCGGGCGTGAAGTTCGCGATCATGGGCGGCGACGAGAAGTGCACCGGTGACTCCGCCCGCCGCCTCGGCAACGAGCCCCTGTTCCAGGAGCTCGGCATGGAGAACGTGGCCGCGCTGAACATGGCCTTCGGCGAGGACGACGAGGACGAGTCGACCAAGAAGCCGAAGTCGGCGAAGAAGATCGTCGCGACCTGCCCGCACTGCCTCAACACGATCGGCAACGAGTACCCGCAGCTCGGCGGCGACTACGAGGTCATCCACCACACCCAGCTGCTGCAGCACCTGGTGGACGAGGGCAAGCTGATCCCGGTGACCCCGGTCGAGGGCATCATCACGTACCACGACCCGTGCTACCTGGGCCGCCACAACAAGATCTACACGCCCCCGCGCGAGATCATCGGCAAGGTCCCGGGCCTGCGCAACGAGGAGATGCACCGCCACAAGGAGCGCGGCTTCTGCTGTGGCGCCGGTGGCGCGCGGATGTGGATGGAGGAGCGGATCGGCAAGCGCATCAACAACGAGCGCGTCGACGAGGCCCTCTCCCTCAACCCCGACATCGTCTCGACCGCCTGCCCGTTCTGCCTCGTCATGCTGACCGACTCGGTCAACGGCAAGAAGAACGACGGCAAGGCCAAGGAGTCCATCCAGGTCGTGGACGTGGCCCAGCTGCTCCTGGAGTCCGTCAAGACGCCGGTCGACCCGGCGGGCGAGCCGGAGACCGAGAGCGAGCCGGAGCCGGAGCCGGTGAAGTAACGGCCCCTCGGAGGCCGGCATCGAGCGGCCCCTGAAAGCCCGACGGCGCCCCCTGACCCGCACAGGCAGGGGGCGCCGTCGTGTCCGCGGCTCGCTCAGGCGCCCTTGGGACCCGCCTGCTGCACGACCTCGAAGGACCACAGGGTGGAGCCGGAGGCAGCGGGCCTGGGCCGCTCGGCGCCCTCACCGCCACCCTGGTGCGCGGCCTTCATCGGCCCCTCCATCCACGCCTGGAACGACTCCTCGTCCCGCCACCGCGTGTACACGAGGTAGGTGTCGGTCCCCTCGACGGGCCGCAGCAGTTCGAACCACTCGAACCCGTCGGAGTTCTCCACGGCGTGGGCTCGCGAGGCGAACCGCTTCTCCAGGACCTCCCGCTGCTCGGCGGGGACGGTCAGCACGTTGATTTTTACTACGCTAGGCACATGACACCTCTCGTCAAACGGGGCCCCGACTGGACCCCTAATCTGGACCATGTGCGCGCAGTGTCCTACATCCGACAGTCAAGGAAGCGTGAGGACGACTCCGCGTCGACGGGAGTTCCTCGCGCTGTTCGTTGACCGTGTGAGCGTGGCACGCAGCGTGGGCAGGGGCCGGAACGCGAACACGGCGGAACGGGTGGCCGTGCACTGGGCAGAGGCACCAGCCAGGTAGGCACCTGAGCGCGTTCACTGTCCGTCGTCGGTAACCCCCTGGCGACGGGCCGTGGGCGTTCCTACGGGCATTGTGGCCCTGTGGATCGTGTCGGCCGGTGACGAATGACGATGGTGACACCGTTCTCGGTTTGCCCTACAGCGGTAGATGTTTATATTGATCTCTCCTTTCACCTATTCTGCTGTTGACCTGGAGTTTTGTGAGTCCACGGAGTCACCTGACGGTGACCTTTGGTTCACCTCCGGTCACCTGTGGGCCCTCCGTCGCTTCGCGATCTTGGGGACAGCGGGAAGGCAAGGCTCGGACGTAACTACAGAGAGTCGGATTTTGAGGAAGGCGGACGTGGCCGCCGGACTTCGCTGGTACTACGCCCCTGCCATTGAGGCCGGAGAGCGGCGCGCAGAGTTGGAGCGTCGGGCAGGCACCATCGAGACCAACGCACTGCTCGCCGAAGCGCAAGCACGGGCGCTCCTGCACCAGGAAGCTGCGTCTCTGCGCCATGCCGCTGCCGCCGTCACCACTCCCCCGGCTCCGTTCACGCTGAAAACCCTGCAATCGCTTGACACCGTGGCGTCCGAGATACTGTCGGCGCCCGACGGCCGCGCGACTCACCTCCTATCGCTGGCTTCACAGTTCGACGCCTTCCGAGCTCCGCTGCGCGATCCTGCCGAGTGGGTCAAGCGTCTCGGCTCAGTGCCACACAGCGTCCACGTGCGCACGTCTGCCGTTTGGGAAGCGTTCTGCGCCGCCGAGCCGGTGCTTGCTCGCTCGCTAGGCACCACCGGGGGGAAGCGGGCGCTGTTCGCCGCGATGGACGGTCGCTTTGGTGCGCGCCGGAAGCTGGCCGGATACGAGGGTTGGAGGGGCGTGGCGCTGAACGACTGACGGTCGCTGGCAGGCGGGACGGGGGGTCTGGAACTTTTCCGGCTCCCTCCTTGGCACCCCCGCCTTCCGCGAAATGCGAATGCGCGCAGATTCGCCCGAACTGGTGGGAAAACCGCTGGTCAAAGCTCGACCGACCCCGGATTGCAGCGCGGCACTGTCCCGTCGTACATGATCTGCTTCCGAGTCGGGCCGCTGACCTGCGACGACCAGCTCAGTTGAGACGTGGGGAAGCCGGGAATCTCAAGTGATGTGGCCCCGGGCGAGCGGATGCCGGAGGCTGTTTCAGTTGATGTGGTCCAACTTCGTTGTGTCGTCGGCCGCAACGGGACCGCTGATGTGGCTAGGACTGACGGCGTGCAAAGAGGACTGAACCTGGAACGCTCTCGTCGGGGTCGATCAGCATTTGGGCCTCGACGGTGAACCCGGCATCGCGTAGCCAGGCCGCCACTTGGTCAGGCTGGCGGCGGTGAACGTGGACATTCATCGGGTGGCCGCCGTAGCCCTGCGTCTTCAGCCTCGACCCGTCGCCGACGTGAAAGCCGAGCAGCAGTGGTCCGCCGGGACGCAACACGCGCCGGAAGTGGCCGAAGACCGTGGGTACTGCTTCGTCGGGGACGTGAATCAACGACCAAAATGCGAGCAGGCCGACGACTGAAGCATCGGCGAGGTCGAGGTCGGTCATCGAGCCCACCTCGAACCGCAGGCGGGGGTGGTCACGTCGAGCCACGTCGATCATCCCGGACGAAAGGTCGATGCCGAAAGCGTCCACACTCAGCTCGTGCAGGTGAGCGGTGACGTGTCCAGGTCCGCAGCCCACGTCCGCCACCGGCCCACCGCCAGCGGCGTGCACCAAGTCGGCGAACAGCGCCAGAGCCGCCCGAAGATACGGCGCCCCAGCCAGAGCTTCGCGTAGTTGGTCGGCATAGCTGTCCGCGACCGTGTCGTAGGAGGTCCGGGTGTCTGCCAACCAGCGGTCCGCGTTCATGGCTCGACAGAGTAGTGCAGTGATCAGGATCGCGAACCAGATCAAGTGAGATCAACGACGAATCAGACCAGGACACTTGAGACGTGGGCCAGATCCTTCGAGACGGGAAGGTGACGCCCGAGTGATCGCGGATTGGCCTGGGGGAGGGCGCACTCACCGCGGAGAGTGACCGCCGGATACAGTCTCACAATCGATGGTTATTGAGACGGTCGCTGCAAGGTGATCCAAGGGGCGTTTTTGGTGTTCAAAACCCGTCTCAGAACGCGCCCGAGAAGCTTGATGTTTTGAGACGAGTTATGAGACGATCGGGTCATGACGACGAACACCGGAACCTTGATCGGCTACCAGCGAGTGAGCACCAACGCGCAGGATGCGCAGCTTCAGGCGGATGCGCTCGCTGAGGCTGGGTGCGCCCGCATCTTCGAGGACAAGGCGTCAGGTAAGAACGCCGACCGTGCTGGGCTGCGCGCTGCTCTCGACTACATGCGGGAGGGGGACACCCTCACTGTGTGGAAACTTGACCGGTTGGGTCGTTCGACAAAGGACGTGCTCACGATCGCCGAGGATCTGCACGCCCGGGGGATCGCGCTGCGGATTCTGACGGGCACGCTGGCCGGTAGCTACTCCCCGAAGGGTGAGGGCAAGTTCTTCTTCACGATGATGGTCGCCTTTGCGGAGCTGGAGCGAGACATGATCGTTGAGCGGACCCGTGCCGGGCTGGACGCTGCTAAGGCTCAGGGTCGGACCGGCGGTCGGCCCACTGTCATGGATGCGGACAAGCTCGCTGCGGCCAAGGCACGTAAGGCCAAGGGGGAGAGCGTCACGACCATTGCCAAGGCGCTCAATGTGTCCCGCGCGACGCTGTACCGGGCGCTTGCCGACACGGAGTGAACCTGGCCCGCTTGAGAGACCGTCTGCCCGCTGTGGTGGACGGTCGTTCGCATGTCTGGGCACGGGGGTGGGTCCAATCTCTGAGGGAGTGCGCCCACTGACCCAGCCCCAAGGCGCGCACACGCCGCGCACCTCCCGCCCCTTACCCCACTCCTCGAACACGTGCATCATTGCGAGGTTGCCGGGCGACGGTGCTGACGAGGTGAACGGTGCGCGTGCGAAGAGGCGGGGTGTCCACGGCGGCCCTCTGTGTCCCCCTGCTCCTCGCCGCCTGCGGCCCCGCCGCCCCGGACGCCGGCCACGACACCCCCGCCCGCGTCGCCGGCGCTCCCGCCCGGCTCCCCGTCCCGCACGGCAGGGGCAGCAGCACCCCCGACGACTTCAACGGCGACGGTCACCGCGACCTCGTCATCGACGACCTGGTCAAGGAGCAGAGTCACGCCGACGACGCCGGTGTCGGGATCGTCTACGGCGGCCCGCACGGACTCGCGCCCGGCGCCCGGCAGTTGCTCAGCCCCCAGAAGCAGGCGGCACCCACCGAGGGACGACTCCCGGCCGTCTTCGACGCGGAGGAGAGCTGCGACCTGGACGGCGACGGCTTCACCGACCTCGTCGTGTCGACCGACCCGCCGTACGACGGCCAGGGCCGGCCCCCGGTGCCGCTGCAGCTCCTCTTCGGCTCCCCCGCCGGCCTGACCGGCCGCGCCGTGAAGCTGACCGTGCCGGACGCGGCCCGCTTCGGCAACGACTGGCCGGACCAGCCGGTGTGCGGCGACTTCGACGGGGACGGTAAGCAGGACCTGGTGCTGCACGCGTCCGGGGGCCGGCTGTCGTACCCGCGCGGCCCGTTCAGCCGCGGGGGCGCCCCGCGCGCGGCCGGCGCGCCTCTGGCCTCCCCCGGCGAGGTGCCCGTCGGCCCCGCGGCCGACGTCGACGGCGACGGCCGCGACGACCTGATCGTCCGCGGAGCGGAAGGCACCGCGGTGTCCGCGCTGGTCCTCGGCGGCCCCGGCGGCCCGACGCGCACCGGAGCCGTCCTTCCCGCCGGCACCGATGTCGCCCTCGGCCGCTTCGGCAGGGGCGCGGCGCTGGACGCGGCGGTCGGCGGCACGGGGAAGACGTCCCTGCGCTACGACCTCCCGGTAGCCGCGCGGGCCACGCTCGCCGCCCCGGGCCCGATACTCGGCGCCGCCGACTTCGACGGCGACGGCCGCGACGAACTCGTCGCCGGCGCCTCCCGGCTGCGCCTCTTCCACGCCGGCACGGCCGGTCTCTCGGCGAAGGACGCGGTCACCGTCGTACCGCCCGCACCCGGCACGACCCGTGTCCTCGCGGCCGCCGACTTCGACGGGGACGGGCGGGCGGACCTGGTGGTGCGGACGTACCGGGGCGAGACGAAGGACACGGTCGCCGTGTACCGGGGGACGAAGAGGGGGCTTCTGGAGGCCGAGCCGGCCGTGACCTTCTCCAGCTCGGAGTTCCGCACGCCGTAGCCGTGACCACTCAGGTCACAGCAGCATCAAAAAGTTACCGAACTCCTGTACAACCCTTACCCCCCGGCGCCTGTCTCCTGATCACCGAACGCTCCGTGAACCGTGGGACAACACACGACGAACACGGACGTCCGCACCCCATCGACTGGGGACGCCCCGCCAGGCGTTCCCGCATGCCGCAGGAGAAACACGCATGCACAAGCCTCTGCGACTCGCCCTCGCGACGGCCGGCGCCGCCGCGCTGACGGGCGGTCTGCTCACGTTCTCGGCCGTGACCGCCACGGCCGCCGACTCCACAAGCGTCCCGCAGGCCGACTTCAACGGCGACGGGGTCGGCGACACGGCCTTCTCCGCCCAGGGCGCCTACGTGGGCGGCAAGAAGGCGGCCGGCCAGGTGGTCGTCCTCTACGGCTCCGACGCCGGCGTCTCCTCCGCCAAGCGCTCCACGATCAGCCAGAACACCGCCGGCAGCCCCGGCACCGCCGAGACCGGCGACTACTTCGGCACGGACACCGCGTACGCCGACTTCAACAGCGACGGCTACGACGACCTCGCGGTCGGCTCCCCCGGCGAGGACGTGGGCAGCGACACCGACGGCGGCACCATCGCCATCCTGTGGGGCTCGGCCTCCGGCATCACCGGCAAGGGCGTCACGGTCGCCGACCCGGCCCCCACCGCGCACGACCTCTGGGGCAAGAACCTCGCCGCCGGTGACTTCGACGGCGACGGCAAGGCCGACCTGGCCGTCGGCAGCTCCGCCGCCACCATCTACGTCCTCAAGGGCGGCATCAACGCCTCGGGCACTCCCGGTGGCAAGTACACGATCAAGCCCCCGATCATGGGCAGCGACGCGAACGGCCCGCTCAACCTGACCGCCGGCAACATCAACGGCGGCCAGGAGACGGACCTGGTCGTCGACGGCTTCGAGACCGACACCGCCGCCGGCTGGAACCGCAACTACTACATCCCCGGCGGGGTGAACGGCCTCCACATGTCCGAGGCGATGACACTCAAGCCCGGCGTGATCACCGCTGTCGGTGACATCGACCACGACGGCTACGGCGACGTCGTCAGCGGCGCCTACTGGAACCCCACCACCGAGGACGGCACCTCCGTGCCCGACTCCGGCAAGGGCGGCAAGGTCTGGGTGACGTACGGCTCCGACGGCGGCCCCCTCACCCCCAGCTCCACCGGCATCACCCAGGACACGGGCAACGTCCCCGGCACGGCCGAGGGCAACGACTTCTTCGGCTACGAGCTCGACCTGGGCGACGTCAACGGCGACGGCTTCCTCGACCTCGCGATCGGCGTGGCGGGCGAGAACATCGGCAGCGCGACGAACACCGGCGCCGTCACCGTCCTCTACGGCACCTCGAGCGGCCTGAACACCGACTCGGGCGCCCAGTTCTTCGCCCAGTCCAGCGCGGGCGTGCCCGGCAACGACGAGGACGACGACTACTTCGGCCAGGACGTCAAGCTCGACGACGTCACCGGCGACGGCAAGGCCGACCTGCTCGTCGGCTCCGAGGAGAACGCCGGCAACGGCGCGGTGACCTACCTGCCCTCCGACGGCACGAAGATCATCACCGCGGGCTCCCGCAGCGTCTCCCCGAGCGCCTCGGGCGTCTCCACGACGGGCACGCCGTACTTCGGCGCCAACTTCGCCGACTGAGCACCCCCTCCACAGGCCGGGCCCGCCCGCGGGCCCGGCCTCTTCCTTCGTCCCGGAGCCCCGCCTTGCGCACCCGCACCCTCCTGCTGGCAGCCACCCTGACCACCGGCCTGCTCACCGCCCTGCCCGCCACGGCGGCCACCGCCGCCCCCGCCCGCTTCTCGGACGACTTCAACGGCGACGGCTACCGCGACCTGGTCACCGCCGCCCCCTCGGCCACGGTCGGCGGAAAGGCCCGGGCGGGTGCGGTGGTCGTGAACTACGGCTCCAAGTCCGGGATCAGCGCCTCCCGGCACACGGTGATCACCCAGAACACCGCGGGCGTCCCGGGCACCGCCGAGACGGACGACGAGTTCGGCGCCGCTCTGGCCTCCGGCGACCTCAACCGCGACGGCTACGCCGACCTCGTCGTGGGCACCCCGGACGAGAACGGCGGCGCCGGCACCGCGGTCGTCGTCTGGGGCGGGAAGACCGGCCTCTCCGGCGCCTGGACCGTCCCCGGCCCCGGGTCCTCGGCGGCACACGACCAGTACGGCCTGACCCTGGCGGTCGGCGACTTCACCGGCGACGGGCGTGCCGACCTCGCCGTGGGCAGCCTCGGCAAGGACGTGTGGGTCCTCAGGGGCGGCTTCACCAAGGCCTCCGGCGCCGCGTCCCGCTTCGTGCTGCGGACCGAGCTGGAGGCCGGTGTCATCCACGGCGCCCAGGGCCTGGCCGCCGCCGACGTCAACGGGGACCACATCGACGACCTGGTGATCAGCGGCACCGACGAGCGGACGTACGACGACGGCCAGCTGGTCTACACGGGCTCGGCGGACCCCGCCACGCCCCTGTCCCTGCAGACCTTCGTGCACAGCGGCGCCTGGCGCACGGCCGCCGTCGGCGACCTCAACGGCGACGGCTACGACGACGTGGTCGCGGCCACCGCCCCCGGCTCGGTCTCCGCGAACGACGGCGGCTCGGTCCGCGCCTACCTGGGCGGCGCGAGCGGCCTGCGCACCACGCCCCAGGCGACGATCACCCAGAACAGCCCCGGCGTCCCCGGCACCGACGAGCACGAGGACTGGTTCGGCCACTCCCTCTCCGTCGGCGACGTCAACGGCGACGGGTACGCGGACGTGGCCGTCGGCGCGATCTACGAGGCCATCGGTCCCGACTGGCAGACCGGCGCCGTCACCTTGCTGCGCGGCTCGGCCGCGGGCCTGACCGGCACCGGCGCGCAGTCCTTCTCCCAGGACACGGCCGGCGTCCCCGGCTCCGCCGAGGACAACGACTTCTTCGGCTCGGCGGTCCGGCTGTCCGACCTGAACGGCGACGGCAGGGCGGACCTGTCCGTCGGCGCCCACGGGGAGAACGACTCCGACGGCGCGGTGTGGAGCCTGCGCGGCTCGGCCTCCGGCATCCGGACCACGGGCGCGGTGTCCTTCGGCCCGGCGGCGACCGGCGTCCCGGCCACGGGCCACCCGCATCTGGGCCGCCTGATGGGCCAGTGAAGGGCTCGATGAAGCGCGGGTGAAGGGCCGGTGGAACCGGGGGAATCCCTGGCACGTCCCCTGACGGTCCCTTAGGGGATGTCACAGGTCGGCCGCAAAGCCGGGTCCGTACCCCTGGGCCCGGCACGTCACTCTCCGGGACCAGGTACGTTCGATGACGTGGCTGGATTCAGGAACGGACGCGGGGGCCGGGACAACCGCACCCCCCAGGGACAACAGGCTCCGCAGGGACCGTCGTACGGGCACGGACAGGGTCGCGGACCCGGCGGCCGGGGCCAGGGCCAGGGCTACGGACAGCCCGGAGGCCGGCCCCCGGGCCCGTCGTACGGCTACCCGTCGGCGCCGCAGCCGTCGTACCCGCCGCAGGGGCAGTCGTACGGCTACCCGGGCCAGGCCGACGACGGACCGGAGTACTTCGGCGACGGCGGCCACCCGGGCCAGGCGCACGGCGGCCACGATCCGTACGCCGCGAACAATCCGGGCCACACCCAGGCCTTCTCCGTCGACGAGGCCGCCGGCTACACCCAGGGCGCGACCTACCACGCCGGCTCGGCCGCCCCGTCCGGACCGACCGGCCCGCCGCTGCACTGGAAGGAACTGCTGAAGGGGATCATCCTCTCCCCGGCCCCGACCTTCCTGCGGATGCGGGACTACACGATGTGGGCCCCGGCCCTGATCGTCACGTTCCTCTACGGCCTGCTCGCCGTCTTCGGCTTCGACGGTGCCCGCTCGGACGCGATCAACGCGACGCTGTCCAACGCGGTCCCGATCGTCCTGATCACTGCCGTCGCGCTGGTCATAAGCTCCTTCATCCTGGGCGTGGTCACCCACACCCTGGCCCGCCAGCTCGGCGGCGACGGCGCCTGGCAGCCCACGGTCGGCCTGTCCATGCTGATCATGTCCCTCACGGACGCCCCCCGCCTGGTCTTCGCCATGTTCTTCGGCGGCGACGCGGGCTTCGTCCAGCTGCTCGGCTGGGCCACCTGGATCGGCGCGGGCGCCCTGCTGACGCTGATGGTCTCCCGGTCCCACGACCTGCCCTGGCCGAAGGCGCTGGGCGCGTCGGCGATCCAGCTGATCGCGCTGCTGTCGATAGTGAAGCTGGGCACGTTCTAGACGTGACGACGAGAAGAAGGGCCCTTGACACTGTGCCGGGGGCCCTTCTCGCGTAACCGCGGTTGTCGCCGCTGCTGTCGCCGCCTAGGCGTCGAGGACCTGTCCGGCCCGCTTCACCACGGGAGGCAAGACGCTCCACGGGAAGTTGATCCACTCGTCGGTGCGCTTCCAGACGTACTCGCACTTCACGAGGGAGTGGGACTTCTCATAGATCACAGCGGAGCGCACCTCGGCGACGGTGTCGAGGCAGAAGTCGCGCACGAGCTTGAGCGTCTTGCCGGTGTCCGCGACGTCGTCGGTGATGAGCACCTTCTTGTCGGAGAAGTCGATGACGTTGGGGACGGGCGCCAGCATGACGGGCATCTCGAGCGTCGTCCCGACGCCGGTGTAGAACTCGACGTTCACGAGGTGGATGTTCTTGCAGTCGAGGGCGTAGGCGAGCCCGCCGGCGACGAAGACACCCCCGCGCGCGATGCTGAGCACGATGTCGGGCTCGTACCCGTCGTCGGCGATGGTCTGCGCCAGCTCACGGATGGCGGCACCGAACCGCTCGTAGGTCAGGTTCTCCCGTACGTCACTCATGTCGTCGTCGACCTCACACCTGGGTCCGATGGAAGTTCTGGAAGGACCGCGAGGCGGTCGGCCCGCGCTGGCCCTGGTACCGGGAGCCGTACCGCTCGCTGCCGTACGGGAACTCGGCGGGCGAGCTGAGCCGGAACATGCACAACTGGCCGATCTTCATCCCCGGCCAGAGCTTGATCGGCAGGGTGGCGAGGTTGGACAGCTCCAGGGTCACGTGACCGCTGAACCCCGGGTCGATGAACCCGGCGGTGGAGTGTGTGACGAGCCCCAGCCGCCCGAGCGAGCTCTTGCCCTCCAGCCGCGAGGCGAGATCGTCCGGCAGCGTGATGACCTCGTACGTGCTGGCCAGCACGAACTCACCGGGGTGCAGGATGAACGGCTCGTCGCCCTCGGGCTCGACCAGTCGCGTCAGGTCGGCCTGCTCGACGGCCGGGTCGATGTGGGGGTACCGGTGATTCTCGAACACCCGGAAAAAACGGTCGAGACGCACGTCGATGCTCGACGGCTGCACCATGGATTCGTCGTAGGGATCGATGCGCACCCGCCCGGCGTCGATCTCGGCCCGGATGTCCTTGTCTGAGAGAAGCACGTCCCGAGGATACGCAAGGCGCGCGGAGCCATGACAATCGTGACGACTCCGCGCGCCTCTCGATCTTGCAACGCCCAGCCCGCTACCGCTTCTGCAGGGTGACCGGCACCGCACTGCGGAGCCGGGCGCACTGCGGACACCTCACCAGCCGGCCGGGGCCGAGCCGCTCGGCCTGCTGCATCGGGAACGAAGCGGTGCTGAACACGTGCCCGTCCGCACAGCGAACGACGGTGCGTTCCATCAAGTCCCTCAAGTCCCTTCCCCAAGAGCCGCATCCGGCTTACTGCCCTGACGACAAAAGCCACATTACGGGATCAAAGAGGCGACTCTCCAGGCGGCGCTCCGGCCCCACCCGGACCCACTCCAACACCTCCACCGTACGCCCCAACTCGCGTGCCCCGCACGGGGATCCCACCCCTGGGACCCACCCCCGACACACCCCCAACGCACACGGACCCCGCGGTCCGAGCACCGGGGGTCCGTGATGAGGTACAGTGAGCGAGCGTTCGGACATCAACTCAGCGGAGTCGAACTGTCCGTATTACGCGGGTGTAGTTTAATGGTAGAACATCAGCTTCCCAAGCTGAGAGCGCGAGTTCGATTCTCGTCACCCGCTCCAGAGAGAAACCCCAGGTCAGCGGCCTGGGGTTTGCTTGTTGTCTAGTCCAATTCGGGGCGCGCGCGGGCGCCAATTTCGGCGATCCGCCCTCGAACGTCTCAAATAGCGAGACGCAGCGGTCGCCAACCGGCCCGTCTACGTCGCCATCGGCATCAACCTCCAGGGCGAACGCGACGTGCTGGGCATGTGGGTGGGTACCGGCGGCGAGGGCGCCAAAGCCTGGATGACCTGTCTGACGGAGCTGAGGAACCGCGGCGCGCAGGACGTACTCATCGCCTGCTGCGACGGCCTGAAGGGCCTGCCGGACTCGATCCAGAACATCTGGCCGCTGGAACATGATCGAGTCCCTCAACTCCCGCTTCCGGCAGGCCACCCGGCGCCCGCATCACCGACTACTGACACCACCCGTCACACCGGGCTTGCACAAAGAAGAAGACACCCCCGCGCCTGGCGTTCGCCGTGCCGTGCTCCGCGGCGGACGGGAAGCGGTCGAGGCGGAAAAAAATCTGTGGCTCTTCGCGGCAACCTTTTCGGCCTCTCGGACCACTCAGTGTTGTCCGGCCAGGTGGTCCGGTCAGATGCACGGCTGAAAGAGAGCACAGGCATGCCCCTTGAAGGAGAGCACAGAGATGTCCCCAGGCCGCCCACGCCATCGGTGGCGCCCCGCGCCGGCGGCCGCGGTGCCGACGGCCACGCCCGCGGTGGTCACCCGAAGCATCGTGGCCGCCGGTTGCTCGCGCGTCGGGGTTTCTGGGCGGGCCTCGTCATGGTGGTCGTGGCCGGCTCGGCTGTCGTGGTCAGCCAGGCTTCGGCGCAGCAGACCCTGGATCTGAAGAAGTGGTACGTGCTGGTCAACCGCAACAGCGGCAAGGTGCTGGACGACCGCGGCTTCGCCGCGAACGACGGCGCGGCGGTGGTGCAGTGGGCGCGCCACGGCGGGGCCAACCAGCAGTGGCGGTTCATCGACGCGGGTGACGGGTACTACCGGCTGCAGAACCGGAACTCCGGCAAGGTGCTGGACGACCTCGGCTGGTCGAAGACCGCCGGCTCCGCCATCGTGCAGTGGAAAGACCTGAACGGCACCAACCAGCAGTTCAAACTGGCCGAGTCGTCGGACGACCACGTGCGTTTGATCAATCGCTTCAGTGGCATGGCCGTCGGGGTCCACAACGCCGCCAAGGCTGATGGGGGCGACGTCGTCCAGGATCGCGACCGGGGCGGCGCCGATCAGCAGTGGCAACTCGTCCCGGCCGGGAGTGTCGGCACGCAGCCGTCGTCTCCCACGCCCGGTGACGCCGGCTCGACGACACGCTTCATGGGCAGCAGCACGGTGCTCATCGGCGGCTCGGTGTCCGACGCCTCGGCGGCCGCCGCGCCGTTCGACGTGCGGTACGCCTATGTGCACAGCCAGCCCGCGCCCTCGTCGGACTACTACTCGGCAGCGCGCTGCCACGACGGGTGGTCGGGCTGGTGGGGCTGCTGGACCGGCAGCACCACGGCGCCCGGCACTTACGTGACCTATCGGGACACCGTGGCGGCCCAGGCGACGTACAAGGGCAGCCCGCGTCCGCAGAAGATGCTCTGGACCTGGTACTCGTTGCGCGACCTCGGGGATGCGGCAGGCGAGGGCGACGGCCCGGGCGAGGTCAAGGCCATCAACAGGACCGACCTGCTCACCCGCTACCTGAACGACTACCGTTTCTTCCTCCAGAAGATCGGCACGTCGCACGACGCGATCGACCTTGAGCCCGACTTCTGGGGCTACGTCCGGTCGCTCGGCAATCCGCACCACGTCGCCGCGCAGGTCTCGGGCGCAAATCCGACGGATTGTGGATCGCAGGAGAACAGCGCCGCCGGACTCGCCCAGTGCCTGATCTCGATGGCGCACAAGTACGCGCCGAACACCGCCGCGGGGCTGCACCTTTCCTGCTTCGACTGGCAGACCAACACACAGGCATGCGTCAAGGACTACGCGGACCTCGGAGCGAAGAACGCCGACTTCCTGGTCACCGATGTGTCGGACCGCGACGCAGGCTGGTACGCACAGCCGGCCCACGGCGGCAGTGACCACTTCTGGACCGACCAGAAGGCCGCCGCCGCGCTGCAGTTCTACAAGACGATGGCCGAGTCCGTGGGCAAGCCGGTGGTCCTGTGGCAGATCCCCGTGGGCAACATGGCGCAGAACAACACCCTCAACCATTACAAGGACGACAAGGTGGACTGGTTCTTCGCACACATGGGCCAGGTCGCGAACGCCCATGTCGCCGGGCTGCTCTTCGGTCCAGGGCAGCAGGAACAGACCACGGCCGAGACCGACGGCGGAAACCTGATCAAGAAGACGATCGCGTACCACAACTCGGGCGGCACGCCGCTCAAGTAGGCAAGGCTGATGAAATGCGCCCCCATCTCTTCGATGGGGGCGCATTTCGTCCTCTTCGTCGGGCTGAGGACTTCTCGGTCGGCGCCGGCCATGCCGCCGTCGGTGCGGGCGCCGATCGAGGCGGCCTCGGCGAAGGGGATGATGGTGTTGACAGGTGACGGCAGAACGCCGATCCGGGACGCCGGCACCCACGCCGCGCAGGATCAGGAGCACACCCGTCTGCCGGACAAGCCCCTACGGGCCTCCGTCTGCTCCACAAAAGAGTGGAACCCCAGCCGACACACGGCTGGGGTTCCTTGGGGCGATATCGGTCAGCAGGGGCAGTTGCGGGTCAGCGCTGCAGGGTGAGGAGGCCCGGCCGCCACGGCAGTCGGTCGTAGGGGCCGGTCGCGGTGGGGGACTTGCCCTGGTAGAGGAACTGCAGGTTGCAGGGGTCGATGGTCATGGTCTGGTCGGGGTTGTTGCGGACCAGGTCGCCGTGGCTGATGTCGTTGGTCCAGGTGGCACCGCTGTTGGCCTTGCCGGCGAAGGAGTTGCTCTCGCCGGCGGCCTGCGGGGTCCACGAACCGCTCAGGCTGGAGGCCGTGAAGGAGCGGAAGTAGCGCTGCTCATTCGCACCCCGCGCCTCGACGATCATGAGGTACTGGCTCTGCCCCTGGACCTTGTAGACCTGCGGCGCCTCGAACAGGTTCTTCTCGGTATCGCTCATGACCGTCGTGTACGACGAGCCGAAGTTGCCCGGGAAGTTCCCGATCGGCATGCTCGCCCGGTAGATCTTGCCGTTGTCACCGGCGAAGAACAGGTACATGTTCTGGTCGTCGGCGATCAAGGTCTGGTCGATCGGGCCGGTGGAGGATTCGGTGCGGGGGATGCTGCCGGTGAACAGCGGCTGCGGCGCGGACCAGCCGTCGGGGTTGCTGGGGTCGCTCGACGTGCGGTAGACGAAGGGCCACGGACCCCACTGGTACGCCAGCACCCAGATCTTCTTGGGGGCGAAGTAGAACAGGGTGGGCGCAACCGCCTTCTGGCTCATCCCGGTCTGGCCGGCCGAGGCCATGTCCGACCAGTTCGTGAAGGGCTTGAACATCATCGAGCCGTACGACGACCCCGACACGTTCGACGCGTAGACCAGGTGCTTGCCGTTGTACGTCACGTCGGTGAAGTCCTTCACCGCGTCCCACCCGTTCGCCGGCTGCGCCAACGCACCCGTCGACGACCACCGGTACGTCGACGGAAGAGCACATGCGGCGCCCGTCGGCGCGGGCGTCGAAGTCCTGAGGTGCCAGTGCTGGTGGGCGCCGCCGCCCGAGTCCCAGATCTGGACGGGAGTGCCGTTGGCGGTCCGACCGCCGGGGATCTCCAGCGCCCGGCCGCTTGCGACGTTGGTCAGTGTGTAGGAGCCGTCGCTGTTGCGGTCGGCCCGCCAGTGCTGGTTGGCGCCGCCGCCCGAGTCCCAGACCTGCATCCTCGTCCCGTTGCCCGTCTGGTTGCCCGGCTCCTCCAGTACTCGGCTGCTGGCGACGTTGGTCAGCGTGTAGGAGCCGTCGCTGTTCCGGCCGGCCCGCCACTGCTGATTGGAGGCACCACTGGCGTCCCACACCTGGAGCGGGGTGCCGTTGCCGTTGTATCCCGCGGGCTCGTCGAGAACGCGTCCGGCGGCCACGTCGGAGAGCGTGTAGACCGTGCCGGAGGTGATGTCCCCGCCCGGCATGCCGTCACTGTTGCCGCCCAGGGCGGTGAGCACCGCGTTGTAGGCGGGCTTCTTGTTGCCGCCCGCGTCGAACAGCAGCGGGTTCTCACCGGTGCGCCACGAGTCGCTGTCGCGGATGCCCCACAGCGTGATGCCCGTGCAGCGGGCGACGTTCACGCACGCCTGGACGGCGCCTGCGTACGCCGTCGGTGACGCCTGGGCGATGTCGAGCTCGGTGATCTGGACGTCCACGCCGAGCGCGGCGAACTTGGACAGAGTGGTCCGGAAACTGGCCGGCGGGCCGCCCGCGCCGAAGTGGCTCTGGAAGCCGACGCAGTCGATGGGCACACCGCGGGACTTGAAGTCCTTGACCATCGCGTAGACGCCCTGGGTCTTGGCGTCGGTCCAGTTCTCGATGTTGTAGTCGTTGTAGCAGAGCTTGGCGGAGGGGTCAGCGTTCCGGGCGGTGCGGAAGGCTTCCTCGATGAAGCCGTTGCCCAGCACGTCCTGGAAGACCGAGCTGCGGTGCTGACCGCTGCCGCCGTCGGCGAACGCCTCGTTGACCACGTCCCAGGCGTAGATCTTGCCCTTGTAGTGGGTCATCTCGGTGGTGATGTGGTTGTCCATCACGCTGCGCAGGGTGTTGGCGTCGGTGATGGACTTGACCCAGCCGGGCAGTTGGGAGTGCCACACCAGGGTGTGGCCGCGCATCCGCCGGCCGTGCGCGGCGGCGTGGCCGACGATCGAATCGGCCGGGCCGAAGTTGAAGTTCCCGCGGGACGGTTCGGTGGAGTCCCACTTCATCTCGTTCTCCGGGGTGATCATGTTGAACTCCCGGTCGAGAATGGTGGAGTACGTCGCGTCGCCGAGCCTGCCCGAGGACGCTGCCGTACCGAAGTAGCGGCCACTGCCGGCCGCTGCACCGGCCAGGGTCGGCGTGCGGGCATTCGGCGTGTGTGCGGCCTGGGCGACCAGGGGTGCGGCGGCACCCGCGGCGGCGAGGACCACGGCGGCGGCGAGCACGCGGCGGGTAGCCGGACGGCGGCGATGAGAGCGGTTCTGATCTGACAAGGGCATGTCCTTCTGGCACAACGGGCCTTGATCCGGCCCTGGTTACCCGCCAGTTGCCGCCACGTGCACAAAGGTTGCCGCGATCGCGGGAAGAATTTTCACGGCCGCTGTCACCGACCACGGACGCCACCTATGCCGACTGGACCCCGTACCCGCAGTTCGGGTACTTGTTCTCCCATCGAGCTGGGCAGCAGGCGGGACTCCTCCCCTTGCCGCCCAGCGGCGGTCACCGGGTCGGGACGAACCCTCCCCGGACCGACGCGGAGCCGCCCGAACCCTGCGCGTCGACGCGGTAGCCGTCGCCCGCGGCACTGCGCACGCCGGTGCCGTGGTTGAACTGGGCGGCGAACTCATAGCTCCCGGCCGGCACGGTCAGGCCCGGCTTGAGGACCCAGCGGTAAACCAGCGTGCCGCCGGCCTCCTGGGCGGTGACGGTGAAGTCACCACTCGGCAGGGTCTGCCAGGTGCCGGTGTTGCGCACCCCGCCGGTCTGCGCGAAACGCATCTCGATCGTGAGCGAGGTGAGTGGCTGGGTCGTCTTGAGGGCGAGGTTGCTCTGCGTCCAGTAGACGGTGCTGTGCGGGTCCACCGAGCCGGCCGACCACAGCGGCCCGTTCTGGCTCTCGCCAGCGGTCGGCGATGGACTGGTGGCCGACGGAGTCGGGCGCGTGCTGCCCGGGGTGGTGGCCGGGGCCGGCGCGACGGGGGTGGGGCGGCCCGGTGTCGGGTGCGGGGAACTGACGGTCGGGGACGGGGTGGCAGGCGTGGTCACGGTGGCCGGCGGCGACGAGTGCGCGACGATGGCGGCGACGGCGAGGCCGCCGGTCGCCAGGATGCCGGTGGCGGCGATCCCGGCGAGCGCGACCCTGGTCCCGGACCTCGCGAACGACCGCGCGCGGTGACGGACGGCGGGGCCGGCCATGCCGCGTTGCACCCGGGCCAGCATCCTCGCACGGTCGGGCCCGTGGGCCTCGGCGGCCTCGCGCAGCCGACGGGCGATCTCCTCGTTCACCGGTTCCTCCTCCCTGCCACCAGGTCCCCGACCGCTCGTGCGCCCAGTATCCTTTGCAGTTCGGCCATTCCCTTCGAGGTCTGGCTCTTCACCGTACCGACCGATATGCCCAGCGCTGCCGCCGTGTCCTTCTCCGACAGGTCGAAGGCGTGCCGCAGCACCACGCAGGCGCGCTTGCGGAACGGCAGCCGGGCGAGCGCCGCGCGGACGTCCAGCACGGCCGCCATGTCCGGCCCCTCCACCTTCTCGGGGCTGCGGGACCAGAACAGCGTGATCCGGAGTCGCTCGCGCACCGCGCTGCGGATCCGTCCCCGCGCCAGGTTGGCCACCACACCGCGGGCGTAGGCGAGCGGGTGGTCGGCCTGCCGCAACCGGTCCCAGCGCTGCCACAGGGCGACCAGGGCATCCGCCGCGAGGTCGTCCGCCGCGTCGGTCTCGCCGGTCAGGAGGTGTGCTAGACGGGCGAGTTCGGCATAGTGGCGTTCGAAGAATTCGTGGAACTCCGCGGACGCGTCATCGAGGACCATCCCCCGGTCGCCCTCTCCTGGCAATGATGTGCGCGTTGGTTGCGCGTTGAACGATAGGGGCGGCAGCCTAACAGTGCCCAGCCCGGGACACGAACGGCTCTCGTGCTCGGTTGCGGGCCGGTGAAGGCTGACCGGCGGGCTGGTCAATGCGGGGCGAACTGGACGCCGGTCGGCTGCGCGACATCCGGCCGCACGGCGATGCCTTCGACGGTCAGCCGCTCCCCGTAGATGTCGGTGATCCTGCGCGTGACCAGTCCGCGCCTGCGCCACGGTTGCGGCGCGGCGTGCTTTGTTGCCCTCATGCCCGTCCATCCGGTAGTTCGACTCGGCCTTCCGGCTCCCAGTTGCCGCAGGGGACGAGAAGGTTGCCGCCCCGACGCTGATTTCCCGGCGACCGGTGCACGGCACGAAAGGGATCTGAAGAACATCGGATACGGCGGCAACCCTTCCCTCCCGAGCGGCCACCTAGGGGCGCACCGACCACGGCGAGCGCAGTCAGCTGCGCTACGCCCCCCGCAGCCACGCACTCGGGCGCTACGACAGAGCACATACACCCAGGTCAGAAGCTATCTGCCCCTGCAAGCGCCGTCGCTTCCCAAGCTGAGAGCGCGAGTGCGACTCTCGTCACCCGCTCCAGATTTGAGGCCCAGGTCCGAGACCCGGGCCTTTTTGAGCCAGTCCACCGAGTCGTAGACGGTATCGCAGTAGGGGTCGTGGACGTCCTTTCGCATGCGTTCCAGCTCGCCCGGCAGAGGCCGCCGTGTTCGCCTCATTCGTCCCCCGGTGCTCCGGGTGAGCCGAGTCGAGGCGGCCAGCAGGCCGGACGTGTCGGCGATGACGATGATCACGCTGCCGGTGGTGCGGCCACGGCCGAGCTGCAGGGCCCGACTCTTCTTCGGACACAGGGCGCCTCGGTCGCCCCGCCGGAATCGCCATGTGGCCTACGTCTCGCTTCGGGGGTCTCGGTGCTTTCGCCGGCATCTCGTCCGCCGATGACGACAGCGGCCGCGCACGAGCTGTCGAAGGAGGTCACAGCACTGTGAGCGGAGACGCTCGGCGGCAATACCGCAGCCCGGAAGACAATATCTGTGGCCGCAAAGTGAGAAATCGACGCGGCGCACGAGAAATATTCCTGAGGCGACAGACGGCGCGGAATTATTTATCGAGCGGGGCCGATGTCGACGTGCTACTGTCGACGTCAGTTGCAGGTGTGGTTGCCAGAAGGTTTTCCGACGGCTGATCATCACGGCGACACGGAATCCGCACAGGGCGTATTCCTGACACCGTCTCCGAAGGAGAATAAAATGGCTACTGGCACTGTGAAGTGGTTCAACGCGGAAAAGGGCTTCGGCTTCATCGAGCAGGACGGCGGCGGCGCCGACGTCTTCGCCCACTACTCGAACATCGCCACCCAGGGCTTCCGTGAGCTGCTGGAAGGCCAGAAGGTGTCGTTCGACATCGCGCAGGGCCAGAAGGGCCCGACGGCCGAGAACATCGTTCCCGCCTGACGCACCGGCACTGACGCAGACTTCGCCGCCGGGACCCGCACCTTGGGGTGCGGGTCCCGGCGTGCTTTATTTTCAGGGTGATTCGACCCTGTCATTTTCGGCTCGTTCTCGCGATTCTCTGCGCCGCTCATTTCGCTGCGGAAATTCCTTGATACGTGCCCACGTCGAGGAAGGTTCCGTATGAACCGCGCACGAACAACTCGCACGTACGACCGCTTCGGAGGGAGTGCTGCCGCAGGCCGCTCCGGCGTTCCGCGCCGTTCCAGCGGTCGCGGAAACCGGCGGCCCGCGCAGGGCGAGTTCGCGCTACCGAAGACGGTCACGCCGGCGTTGCCCGCTGTCGAGTCGTTCGCCGATCTCGTCATGCCGGCGCCGTTGCTGACCACGCTCGGCCAGGAAGGCGTGACCGTACCGTTTCCGATCCAGGCGGCGACTCTGCCGAACTCCCTGGCCGGCCGTGACGTACTCGGCCGCGGCCGCACCGGGTCGGGCAAGACCCTCGCCTTCGGCCTTGCCGTGCTGGCCCTTACGGCGGGCCGGCGCGCCGAGCCGCGCCGGCCACTCGCCCTCGTCCTCGTCCCCACCCGTGAGCTGGCCCAGCAGGTCACCGACGCGCTCACTCCCTACGCCCGCTCCGTGCGCCTGCGGCTCGCCACCGTCGTCGGCGGAATGCCCATCGGCAGGCAGGCCGGGGCGCTGCGCGCCGGTGCGGAGGTGGTCGTCGCGACGCCCGGTCGGCTCAAGGACCTCATCGACCGGGGCGACTGCCGGCTCGCCGACGTCGGCATCACGGTTCTCGACGAGGCCGACCAGATGGCCGACATGGGTTTCATGCCCCAGGTCACCGTCCTGCTCGACCAGGTGCGCCCCGAGGGCCAGCGGTTGCTCTTCTCAGCCACTCTGGACCGCAACGTCGACCTGCTGGTCCGCCGCTACCTGACCGACCCGGTGGTCCACTCCGTCGACCCGTCGGCCGGTGCCGTCACCACGATGAAGCACCACGTACTCCATGTGCATGACGCCGACAAGCACCGCACGACCACCGAAATCGCGGCCAGGGACGGCCGGGTCATCATGTTCCTGGACACCAAGCACGCCGTGGACCGGCTGACCGAGCACCTGCTGAACAGCGGTGTCCGCGCCGCGGCCTTGCACGGTGGCAGGTCCCAGCCGCAGCGCACCCGGACCCTGGCACAGTTCAAGGACGGTCACGTCACGGTCCTGGTGGCCACCAATGTCGCGGCCCGCGGCATCCACGTCGACAGCCTCGACCTGGTCGTCAACGTGGATCCGCCCAGCGACCACAAGGACTACCTGCACCGTGGCGGCCGTACGGCCCGCGCCGGCGAGTCCGGCAGCGTCGTCACCCTCGTGACCCCCGCCCAGCGCCGCGGCATGAGCCGGCTGATGGCTTCGGCCGGCATCACCCCGCACATCACCCCGGTCCGCTCGGGCGAGGCGGAACTGAGCCGCATCACGGGTGCCCAGGCGCCCTCCGGCGTCCCGGTGGTCATCACCGCTCCGGTCCTGGAACGCCCCCGCCGCGTGTCTTCGCCGTCCCGGGGCCGCCGGGGCCGCACCGGCCAGGGCCGAACCGCCGACGCGGGGACGCGCCGCAGGGCACAGCTGCGGAACGGCAGCGAATCGGTTGCCTAGCGCCCCGGCGCGGTGCCCGGACCACTGTGGTCTCCCTGGGACCGCAATGGTCCCGAAACCGAGGAACTCTTAGCGCAGGAGGCACCGTTGACGTCAATTCAGACGCAGTACCGCATGCAGGACCCCGCCCCCGTGACCCTGGCCGACGACATCGAAGCGTACGGGCCTCGGGTGTGCGACGACATGACCGTCGAGGTGGCTCTGGCCGTCATGGCGGGCGCCCGTGTCGAGTACCTGACCGTGTGCGACGGGGACGACCAGAGCACGGACTTGATCACTCGGGTCCGGCTCGCCGTTGTCCGCGACAGTCCCACGTACACGGACCGGATCCGGCTGCGGGACGTCCTCGAGGGATCGCCGCCCTCACCCGGCGCCCGCCCCGGCGACGCCGGCGGGTACGTCCGAGTCCCGGGCGTCCTCGCCTTCTCCCGCTGATCCGCCTCCCCCGGACAGCCCGGTTTCCTTCCCCCGCGACTCCTCCCCTGGAAGGCATCATGCGCTGCGTCATCGCCCGGTACCCGTTCGACCTCAGCAGGACCGGGGTGCTGGCCTCCATGAAGAGTGTCAGGCCCGAGATCGTCACGGGTGAGTCCGTGACGATCGGCCGCCGCCGCTACCCCGTCAAGCAGGTGGGTCAGGTCATCACGCGGCAGGACCGCCGCGACTTCACCGCCGGCGAAGTCACCCGGGCCATGGTGCGCCTCGGCTTCACCTGCCACGACCGCCCCGAGGCCGCGCCCGTGGGCGTTCCCACTCCGCTCCGGACCGCGTCGGCACTGCTCGGCGGCGCCGGCCCCATGGACGTATGAGCAAAGGCGCCAAACCGACCTGAGGATCCCGGTGGGGGCCCTGCCGACACGTGTCGGCAGGGCCCCCACCGCTGTCTCGTCGTCCGCCAGAAAACTCCTGGCCGGGCCGGGCCGGGACACGGGGCGGAGACAACGTCTCACCCGTCGAAGTAGCTGAGATCACCCACGGTCCATGCGCTGACGTCCTTGATCGCGACTCGGTACATGCCGCCCGTCTCCGGGATCCCGAGGCTGCCCTGCAGGATCCGGGCGAGATGGAAGTGCAGATGCGTGGGTGCCTCGCCGCGACCGGGCCGGTTCGCTCGCTGCCCGCGGGCGAAGACGTCCGAGAACGGGCCGAGACGGTCCGAGTCCTTCAGGACCTCCGCCACCCGCTCTCGCCACACGGCCTCAGGAGCCAGCCGACCAGTGATGACGGCACCGCCGACGACCACGGTCAGCGACATCTGATTGCTTCGCTCGGACTCCACCGCGGCGGAGATGGCGACGAGCAGCTCATCAGGGTTCGACATGACAGCAGAGCTTACGACTTGTGGGAGCCATTTTCGCAGGTGGCAAGTTTCTTCCTCCACTGGAAGGGTGAAATCTACCTTTGCCAGAGTAGACATTCCTTCCTGGCGTGGTTACGCTTCAACTTGTAGAGACGGTCGAACAAGACCCGCCAGACACGAACTGGCGGGTGGATGAAACGAAGTTCGCAGGTCAGTGCGGCTCTCGAGCCTCGAAGCCAAGGTGTTCCCAGGACGGTGACGGGACTGGGAGCCGCACTGGGCGGCTCGCACGTCGAGGAGCTGCCAACAGCGGTACCAGTTCCCCAGTGGTTGGTTCGACGAGGAACGGAGGAGCAGACGCCATCAGGATCGCCCGGGCCCGAGAAGCACTCGGCCCGGGTACCGCAAGACCCCGGAATGGATGGTGGTCCCCGGTCACGCAGCTGCGATCCCCCCGCTCCGCCCCTGCCGGACCGGGTAGCGGAAACAGAAGGTCGGCACAGCAGTAGGGCCGACAGATGGTGTTGAATTTCCTTCGGGGCCCTGGTGCCGTACGGCACCAGGGCCCCTCGACTGCGTTGCACAGCGAGGTGACATGACAGCAGACAACCCTCTTGATGATCGTCTGGATGACGACGACTACCCCGCATACACGATGGGCCGGGCAGCCGAGATGCTCGGAACCACCCCAGGCTTTCTCCGAGCCATCGGTGAGGCTCGCCTGATCACTCCGCTCCGCTCGGAGGGAGGACATCGCCGATACTCCCGCTACCAACTGCGGATTGCCGCTCGTGCCCGCGAGCTCGTCGACAGGGGGACTCCGATCGAGGCCGCCTGCCGCATCGTCATCCTTGAGGACCAGCTCGAGGAAGCTCAGCGCATCAACGAGGAGTACCGTCGCGCCACGAGTGAGGCGGCGGGCAGTTCCGGTTCCGGCTGATCACGCGGGTGCGGGCCGTATCCGAGTCCAGGAGATCCTCACCGTGCACGTGCGAAGGCTCTCCCTACCGGACCGCCGACCGAGCTCAGCCGAGCACAGTGCCGTTCGTGCACGTGCTCTGCCCACCGGTCATCGCGGCCCGTGCCCACAGCGTGCCCGTAAGAGCGGACAACCACGGTCAGCAGCGGTGCGATCGGACCCGCACGACCACCCGAGCACTGGCGGCGCGGCGCGGTACCGGGAGCGCCGAGATCACCGATGAGTGGCGTGACGGTGCCTGCGGCAGTACAGCACCGGTGGCCTCGCCGTGTATCGCGCCGAGGCCATCACGTCTCCGGACCCCAGTACTCCGGCCCGACGCCGCGCCAGTCGATCCACGGCACCTCCGCAACCTCCGCCGGGTCGATCTCCAGCCCGGCTCGGCGAAGAAACTCGGCGACGTCGACCACGTTGTGGGCCAGGCCGAGGATCTCACCATCCACGCGTACACGCCGGCCACCCGTCGGCGACGGCGGATGCACGATCACACGTATCGGGCCGGACATGCCTTCAGAATCATCCGGGATGTACGGCCCCGCATTCCGGCCCGTCATTCAGACGCCGACGTAGCTCGGTACGGCCAGGGCGCCTGGCGAGCTGCCACTAGGTAGCGCTCCATTCCTGGAGTCCCTGGGCCAGGTCGGCGCGAAACGATCGCATGGCTAAATTCAAGCACGTGTTCGATTTACTCGTCCATCGATGCTTCCAGGCAGCCGGCCATCTGGACACTCTGCCGAGAGTGGTCGGACACGCCCTCAAGCTGCCAGGACGGCCAGCGTTCGACGTCGGTCTGCAGCTTCCAGACTGTGCTCGGCGGCGCCTTGATCACGATGTCGGACTCGTGGCGGATGAGGGCGGTGGCATCGGCGCCTCGCCCGTCGCACCGGGCCGTACCGCCGTGGGATGCGGCCTGGGCGGTCGGGACGGTACTCGCGAGAACGCCGGCTACGGCGAGCCCGACCACGACCGCGGCCACACCCGCGCGGGGCCGGCGCCGGAGGGTGGGCGTGTGCGGGTGCAGGGGTCGGGGCTGCTGAGCGTGTGAGTTCGCCGGGGCGGTGCCGAACATGGTGCCCCTCGCTTCGTCGTGGTGATCGGATCGAGCCACTCGGGTGCTTGCTACGGGTGCAGGACGACCTTGCCGGCGACGGTGCCCGACTCGGCCAGCCGCAGGGCGTCGGCGATGCGGGTGAGCGGCAGTTGGGCGGCGATCTGGGCCGTGACCTCGCCTCGCTGGAGGGCGGCGAAGACCTGGGTGAGGTCGGTGCGGAGACGGGCGCGGAAGCGGTTCTTGGCCAGGGCCCGGCCGGCCCAGACATTGAAGAAGTACGCGCGGCGGCGGTTGGGCAGGGCGTTCCACAGCCACACCCGGCCGAGCAGCTTGAGGACGGGCCACTGCTTGGAGCCCTCGTCGTCCCGGGTCGAGGCACTGCCGTACGAGACGAGCGTGCCGCCGGGGGCGAGGAGGCGCCAGGAGTCGACGATGCCGCGGCCACCGACGTGGTCGAAGACGGCGTCGACCCCATGGGGGGCGAGTTCGCGGATGCGTGCGGCGACGTCGTCGGTGCGGTAGTCGACGGGGACGACTCCCCGCTCCCGCAGGGCGTCGTGGTGGCGCGCGGACGCCGTACCGATCACTCGCGCGCCTGCGGCCTGGGCGAGCTGGACCAGGACCGATCCGACGCCGCCGTTCGCGCCGTGCACCACAACGGTCTGCCCCGCACGGACGCGCGCCTTGCGGTGCAGCATCTGCCAGGCGGTGATGCCGTTGACGACGAGGGTCTCCGCCTGCGCCGCACCGACCCCGTCGGGCACCGGCACCACGTCCGACGCGTCGACGACCACGTGGCTGGCCCAGCCGCCGACCTTGACCAGCGCGGCGACCCGAGTACCGGCCAGCCCCGGCTCGACGCCCTCGCCGGTCGCCAGCACCGTACCCACGAGGTCGTAGCCGGGCACGAACGGGAACGGCGGCTGGTCGTAGTAGCGGCCACGCCGCATCTGCTGCTCGGCGAAGGAGACGCCGGTCGCCTCCATCCGGATCACGACCTGGCCCGGACCCGCGGCGGGTACGGCCCCGTGCCGGATCTGGAGTCCTTCGGGCTCGACCTTGCCGGGCAGAACGACCTCGACGAGTCCTTCGGCGTTCATGGCGACCTCCACTGCGATCCAGATCGGTAACTTGTCCTTGCGTTCGTTAGAAGTTGTAACTCACCGATCGTCGGATAGTCAATAGCCTTCGTGATAGCCTCTAACTAGATGGTGCGGGTGCAGCCGCAGCGATGCGGAAAGGCGGCAGTCAAGTGACGGAACAGGTGGCGAAGACCCCGCGCGAGCGCTACCGCGCCCAGGTGCGTGCGGAGATCAAGCAACGCGCGTGGGAGCAGATCGCCACGGCGGGCGCATCCGCGCTCTCCCTCAACGCGATCGCCAAGCAGATGGGCATGAGCGGACCCGCGCTGTACCGGTACTTCGGCGGCCGCGACGAGCTGATCACCGAGCTCGTCAGGGACGCGTACCGCAGCCTCGCCGACACCTTCCGCGCGGCCTCGGAGGCCGGTGCCGATGTGACCGCGCTGGCGCACGCCTTGCGGGGATGGGCCCTGCAGGACCCCCAGCGCTACTTCCTCATCTACGGCACGCCCGTGCCCGGCTACCAGGCTCCCGACGACACCACCGCTATCTCGTCCGAGATCATGGCGACCCTGTTGGACGCCTGCGCCGCGCTGCCCCTGGACGGACCGGCGACATCGTTCGAGGCGCACCTCGAAGACCACCGGGACTGGGCGGACGGCCATCCCGCACCGCCCGCGGCCCTCCACCGGGCCCTGACCTTCTGGACGCGGCTGCACGGCGTCCTGTCCCTGGAACTCGCCGGCCACTTCGCCGGTATGGGCATCGACCCCGCGCAGCTCTTCGCCGCCGAGCTGGACGACCTGGCGGGTACACCGGCGAGCTGAAATCCCCGGCCATCGGCCTGGGGTCGGTTCTCGTCCCGGTGCGGCAGCTCCATCCGACCCGCTATTGCACATCTGTGACAGCGAACGCACGACTCCGTCACCCCCCGTTGGAAGACTTCTCTCAACGCGAAGGGCGGCAGGCCGAGCGGACCGGTTCAGGTCCCGGGGACGGCGGGCGGTTCCCGCGAAACTCTCGTCACCGCATCATCCACATCCTGGGGGAACGTCGATGTCCGCTCGTATCCGTCGGAGCACCGCAGCCGTCACCACCGCGGGTGCCGCCGCACTGCTCACCCTGGGCGGCACCGCCGCCACCGCGACGGCCGCTCAGGCAGTCACCGTGCCCAGGGGCCTGACCATCAGCGACGGCACGCGCCACGTCCTGGTCGACGGCAAGTCGATCGACTTCGGCACCGTCGTCCGTGACCTGGCCTGGAACCCCAGCGGCAGCAAGGCCGCCTTCATCGACGGGCACGGCAACCTCGTCGTCTCCAACCCCGACGGCAGCCACCGCGTGACCGTCGCCGCCAACCCGGGCAACCAGACCTGGTCCCACCCCACCTGGCAGGTGACCGCCGCCGACCGGGCGAACCAGATCCCCGCCAAGAACAACCTCATCTTCTCGGCCAAGATCCACGGCAAGACCGTCCTGGAGGGCATCAAGGCCACCAGCAACCACGGAAAGCCGGCGAAGATCAGCCTGAACGGCGAACCGGGCGAGGCCGGCGTCCCCCAGACCGACAACACCTGGCCGAACGTCGGCGGCAGCTACGGCACGGCCGTCTACGAGAACACCCACACCGGCGAGGTCTACATCCGCGACGACTACCTGCGCCAGCAGGGCGGCGCGCTGACCAAGGGTTCCGAGCCCGCCCTCTCCTCCGACAACGAGGAGGTCGTCTTCGTCCGCTCCGTCCACGGGCACGACCACCTCTTCGTCGAGGACTTCGGCGGCTCCACCCCCGTCGTCAAGGACGTCACCCCCGACGCCACCACCGACTACACCGAGCCCACCTGGTCTCCCAACGGCAAGACCATCGCCTTCCGCGCCCCGACCGGTACGTACACCATCACGAAGACCGCCCACGGCTTCGGCCACCCCGTCAAGGTCTCCAAGCACACCGGCCTGCCCGCCTACCGCGGCTGACCGCCGCCCAACCGGCCGCCGGAGCGGGCGAGTTCAGCCTGGAGCTCCGGCAGGTGCTGGTCGGCCGTGTCATGCGGCAGGTACTCGACCACATCGAGAAAACGGAACAGGACCTGGGCCTTGGTGACGGCGAACTCGTAGTCGCCGTACCCCACCACGGCACCCATCTCCCCACGAACAGCGCCCCGGACGACATGCGCGGTCATGTCGTCCGGGCTTTGTGCTGTCAGCCCCCGCCGGGCATTGGGGCGCGCCAGATACGGGCAGACCATCGAGGCGTAGAGCATGCACGCGCGGTGCCCCGGACCCTCCAGGGTCGCCGCCATGTTGCGGTACGGCCGCCCGGCGGCGAGCGCCTCGCGGATCGCGGTACTCTCCGCGGCACCGACCACCCGCCACACCGGTCCTCTGGGCATCAGGGTGTTGCAGACCGAACACAGCCGCTGTCGCGCGCACTCGGCGCTGCGCCCGTAGTCGGTGAGCGCGAACTGGGGCTCGTCGCCCTCCCACGGGGTGATGGCGGGAACCGGATAGCCACGGCTGTCACGAGGCCGGGCCTCGACGGTCGCCGGCATGGGAACGGAATCGAATCGCACACCCCATGGTGAACCAGATGGCCTCCCCACCGCGACGGTTGTCGGGCAAGTACCGGCCCGGTGTCCGCCGCGCACAGCTCAGAGGCTGCGGGCGGTGATGTCGCCGTAGGCGGTGGTCGCGTGGATGTTCAGGCCGGCGGCGGCGCCGTCGGTGTTCCTGAGCGCGTTGTGGATCCGGCCGTACCCGGTGCCGGCGTCCAGGGAGGCGGAGACTCCGCGGGCGGCACCGACCTCGATCCCGCCGTACTCGGTGCGCAGGGTGACCGTGCCGTGCACGGCCTCGCTGATACGCAGGTCGCCCTTCTGGGTGCTGATCTCCGCGGGGCCGCCCAGGCGGCCGACCGAGACGTCGCCGGCCTGCAGGGTGAGACGGGCGCCGTCGGTCTCGTCGAGCTTGACCGTCGCCTGCGCGCCCTCGAAGGCGACGTCGCCGAGCCGTCCGACGCCCCGGAGTTCGGCTAGGGCCGCCTTCGCCTCGACGCTGGAGCCGGCGGGCAGTTGGACGGTGACCTCGACGGATCCGGAGTGCCCGAGAATCCGGTTCCTGGCCTTCGGGGCCTCGATCCGCAGGACGCCGCCGTCGTAGGAGACCTCGATCTCCTGCGCCGCCTGCACGTCGCGGCTCCTGGCGGCGTCCGCGGGCAGGACCTCGACCGTGGTGTCGGCCCGGTCGGCGGCGATGAGCTGGATACGTCCCGCGGGAATGTCGAGGACGGCCGAGACCGGGGCGGCGGTGGTGAACTTCTGCATCGTTCTCTCCTTCGACTCACTGTTTCCGACGAAGGAAAAGCTACGTTGCATTCACAGATCTGGCAACATATTCGTTGCGCGCTAACACCATTCCTGCAGGTCAGAATGGAGAAATCGTTGCAACTGTTTGGAATTTAATGCAACGAACCTCAGATGTTCGTTGCAATGGGATAAGAGTGAACGCTATGCCCGGGCGGCGAGCCGCCTGCGGACGACCACGAGGCCGATCCATCCGGCCAGCATCACGACACCGCCGGCCGCAGGCCACCGGCCGCCTGCCAGAACACCAAAAGCCGCCAAGGACGCACCGAGCATGGCCACGGCGGCGACGGCGGACTCGGCCCGGAGCTGCCGGCCCGGACGCCGGCTCGCCGAAGGGCGGACGAGCTGACGGCCGAGGAAGGCCTGAACACCGTTGATCACGGCCAGCAGGGCGGCAAAAGCGCCGAGGACGGCGAAGGCGATGGACATGGCGCGAAGTTACACACCCGGCAGCCGGCTCCCCTGCCCGGGTTTCACGTGAAACCCCCGGGTCACGGACCCGGGGGTTCTTCGGGTGGCCGGACGGCGTCACACCACGCCGAGGTCGAGCATCGCGTCCGCCACCTTCACGAAGCCCGCGATGTTCGCGCCGACGACGTAGTTGCCCGGGGACCCGTACTCCTCCGCGGTCGCGCGGCAGTTGGTGTGGATGCCGGCCATGATGGCCGCGAGGCGGCGGTCGGTGTCCTCGAAGGTCCAGGCGTCGCGGGTGGCGTTCTGCCGCATCTCCAGGGCGGAGGTGGCGACGCCGCCGGCGTTGACCGCCTTGCCGGGGCCGAAGGCCACGCCGGACTCCTGCAGAAGTCGTACGGCCCCAGGGGTCGTGGGCATGTTGGCGCCCTCGGCCACCGCCACCACGCCCCCGGCCAGCAGGCTCCGCGCCGCGTTCTCGTCGAGTTCGTTCTGGGTGGCGCAGGGCAGGGCGACCGAGCACGGTACGTCCCAGACCGAACCGCCCTCGACGTAGCGGGCCCGGGTCATGGTCTGGGCGTACTCCTTGATGCGGGCGCGGCGGACTTCCTTGATCTCCTTCAGCAGTTGGAGGTCGATGCCCGTCTCGTCGACCACGTAGCCGCCGGAGTCGGACATGGCGACCACCTTGGCGCCCAGTTCGTGTGCCTTCTGGGCGGCGTAGACGGCGACGTTGCCGGAGCCGGACACGACGACCCGTCTGCCGTCGAGGTCCTCGCCGCGTTCGGCGAGCATCTCGGAGACGAAGTAGACGGTGCCGTATCCCGTGGCCTCGGTCCGTACGTGGGAGCCGCCCCAGTTCAGGCCCTTGCCGGTGAGGACGCCGGACTCGTAGCGGTTGGTGATGCGCTTGTACTGGCCGAAGAGATAGCCGATCTCGCGGGTGCCGACGCCGATGTCGCCGGCCGGGACGTCGGTGTGCTCGCCGAGGTGGCGGTGGAGTTCGGTCATGAAGGACTGGCAGAACCGCATGATCTCGCCGTCCGAGCGGCCCTTGGGGTCGAAGTCGGCGCCGCCCTTGCCGCCGCCGATGGGCAGCCCGGTCAGGGCGTTCTTGAAGATCTGCTCGAAGCCGAGGAACTTCACGATGCCGAGGTTCACGGAGGGGTGGAAGCGCAGGCCGCCCTTGTAGGGGCCGAGGGCACTGTTGAACTCCACTCGGAAGCCTCGGCTGACCTGGACCCGGTCGGCGTCGTCCACCCAGGGAACGCGGAAGATCAGCTGCCGTTCCGGCTCGCACATGCGCTCCAGGATCCGGTGGCGGGTGTACTGGGGGTGACGGTCCAGGACCGGTTCCAGGGACTCCAGCACCTCACGGGCCGCCTGGTGGAACTCGGACTGTGCCGGGTCCCTGGCGCGGACGGACGCGTAGATCTCGGCGGTCAGGCGCAGGTCCGCGGGCGGCGTGTACCGGACGGTCATGGACGTACCTCCTTGTACGGCGTGGCACAGGGAAGTACGGCCGATCGCGCTTCGGGTACTCACCCGAAGCCGGAAACCCCCAGGTGATGGACCCCGGGGGTTTCCGCTGGCTCAGGCGTTGGGACGCTTGCCGTGATTGGCCTTCTTCTTCTTGCGGGCGCGCTTCTTGTTCCCTCGCTTGGCCATGATGCATATCTCCCTAATCCGGGACTTTCGGGACTTTTGTACGCCGTGGCCAGTCTAGGTTCGGCCCGGAGTGTCCGCACCAGCTGGATGGTGCACTGTTGGAGATGTGGATGTCCGGCGATACGCGGCCGGTGCGCGGCAGCCATGGCAGTCGAGCCATGCGCTGCTGGTGATCCCGATCGTGCTCATCGTGGTGATCACGGTGATGGACCAGCTGGTGCCGGCCGACATCCATCTCGGTCCGCTGCTGGTCATCGCCCCCGCGATCACCGTTTCGTTCGCCGGCCCCTGGCTGACCGGGCTGGTCGGGTTCCTGGCCGTGGCGGCGCAGGCGTACATCGGCTGGCACTTCGGTGTGCTGTTCAGCCGGAACGTGCTGGTGCAGATCCTCGCCCTGGCCGTGCTGTCGGCCATGACCGTCTTCTACTGCGTGGTGCGCGACCGCCGCGTTCGCCAACTGGCCCAGGTGCGCATGGTCGCCGAGGCGGCGCAGCACGTTCTGCTGTGGCCGCTGCCGGAGCAGATCGGCTCGATGAAGATCGCCTGTCTCTACATGGCAGCCGAGGCCGAGGCCCAGATCGGCGGTGACCTGTACGCCGCGACGCCGACCGACAACGGCGTACGGGTGATGATCGGCGACGTCCGCGGCAAGGGCCTGTCCGCCATCGGCGAGGCCGCGCTGCTCATCGGCGCCTTCCGCGAAGCCGCCCACCACCACACCGCCCTGCCCGATCTGGCCGCCTCCCTGGAACGCAGCGTGGCCCGCAACCTGCCCGACCTCGGGCCCGACGAACACCTGGGCGAGCGGTTCGCCACGGTGATGCTGGTGGAGATCCCCGACAAGGGTCATGTCACGCGGGTACTCAGCTGCGGCCACCCCCCGCCACTGCTGCTGCGCCCCGGCAGCGCCGTCACGGTCCCCGTGCACCCCGCACCCCCACTGGGCATCCACGGGCCGACGGCCCAGGACTACACCGTCGACGTGTTCGTCTTCGAGCCCGGGGACACCCTCCTGCTCTACACCGACGGTGTCATCGAGGCCCGGGACGCCGGCCGCGCCTTCTACCCGCTGGCGGACCGGGCAGCCCAGTGGGCCGGCAGCAGCCCCGAGGAGCTGCTGCACCACATCCGCCGTGATCTGCTCGGCCATGTCGGCGGATGCCTCGACGACGACGCCGCGCTCATCGCGCTGTGCCACGCGACGAGCGCCCACCGGGCGCATCGGCACATGCCGGGCCTCCATGTCGGCGGCCTCGGCCCACAGCAGGTTGTGCTGCCGCCCGAGTGAGCCCCGTGCCGCGGCCGGCGCCCGGTCGTGACGCGGCGGAGGCCGGGTCAGCGGGCCCCGGCCAGTCGCTCCACCCGGCCGTGCAGGTGCTCCACATGGTGTTCGGACTCCGGCTTCATGAGGACGCTGCGGAGGATCCGCGCCCCGTCGGCATCCGCGGTGATCTTGGGATGGCGGGCGGCGAAGGCCTCGCGGCCGGCCTTGAGGGTGCTCAGGTAGACGGGGTCGGGGCTCTCCATGCCGTCCGCCAGGATGCGGGCGGACGCCGCGTCGATGCCGGTGAGGCTCGCCGGATCGACGGCGGGGAAGTACGTGACGATGTCCAGCTGGGGTCGCTGGTAGAGCTCCAGGAGGTCGGACGCCTCGATCAGGTCCGCCCACTTCAGGGCGGCTCGCCGGCCGGCCGCCAGGACCCGGCCGAGGCCGTCCGGGGTGGGCGGGAGCAGCTGGAAGGTGAGCCACAGGGCGGCCGCGGCGGCCCCGGCGCGGGAGCACTCCAGGCTGATCTCGCCGAGGTGCAGCTCGGTCGAGGTGAAGTAGGTGTAGGGCGAGTCGTGCAGGTAGAAGCGGCCCACCTCGGGGTCGCGGAAGAGGACGGCGCCGCAGCCGTAGGGCTGGAGCCCGTGCTTGTGCGGGTCGACGACGATCGAGTCGGCCCGCGCCAGGGCCCGCCAGGGCTCGGGGGGCAGCCCCTCCGGGCCGTCCGCGCCGGCGAGCAGGGTGAAGAAGCCGCCGTACGCGGCGTCGACGTGGACGCGCACGCCGTGGCGCGCGGCGAGCGGCAGGACCTCGTGAACGGGGTCGACGGCGCCCAGTCCGGTGGTACCGGTGGTGAGGACGACGGTGCCCACGTCCCCGGTGCGCAGTACGTCCTCCAGCGCGTCGAGGTCCATCCGCCCCTGGTCGTCGGTGCGCACGGGGTGGCTCGTCATGCCCAGGACGTGGCACATCCGGCCGTGGGTGTAGTGGGCGTCGGCGCTGTGGGCGACGCCCCGGCCGGGGTGGAGTTCGCGGGCGACGAAGAGGGCTTCGAGGTTGGCGATCGTGCCGCTGGTGGTGAGGTGGCCGAGGTGGGAGTCGTAGCCGAACATCGCGGCGAGCCGGGCGACGGCCTCGCGTTCCATCGCGGCGGTGGCGGGGCCGCCGTCCAGGGCGTGGTTGTTGGGGTTGATCAGCATGGCGGTGAGGTGGCCGACCACCGCGGCGGGGTGCGGGGGCTTGAGCATCTGGCCCGCGTAGTGCGGATGGAAGAAGGGGTAGTTGTCCTTCAGCCGGCCCGTGAACTCCTCGAAGGCCGCCGCGAAGCGGTCGTCGTCCACCTGGAGGGACGGGTGGGTCCGGTAGGGGCCGAAACCGTCGGCCCAGTCCTGTATCGCGTGAGTGGCTCGTCCGAGCCAGTGCTGCAGATCCACTGATCTCCCTCTCGCTCGCGGGTGCGCCCACTCTAGGATTTCATTGACTGATCAGCAATTGACTACTCAGCAATTGAGACAGCAGTGTCTGAGGCAGCAGTAGATGAGTCGACAGTAAACTCGGCGGCGATGAACGCCACGCCCCAGCACGACGACGAAGCCCTCGCCCGCGCCGCCAACAGCGGGCTCGTCCGGGACTTCGGTCTGCTGATCAAGTCCGCCACCCGCCTGGAACAGCGCATCGACAGCGCGCTACGGCGGGAGTGCGGGATCAGCCACACCATGCTCGAGGTGCTGATACGGCTCTGCCGCCGCCCCGGCGAGGAGGTCTCCCAGCGGCAGCTGGCCGACGACCTCACCCTCACCAGCAGCGGCACCACCCGTCTGATCGACCGCATGGAGGAGGCCGGCCTGGTCCGTCGCACCCCCTCCCCCGAGGACCGCAGGGTGGCCCTGGTGGAACCGACCGCCGAGGGGCGCGCGGCGTTCCTGCGCGCCGCGGCCGTCCACGCCCGCGTGGTGGAGGAGTACTTCGTCAGGCCACTGGCAGCCGACGACTACGCACGACTGACCAGCGCACTGGGCGACATCGACAAGGCCCTGCGCGACGAGGCCGGGTGAGGGACCGGCCGTGAGAGGCGGTCGTGAGAGGCGGCCGTCGTCAGGCCGGCCATGGTGCCGGGCACGGCGCCCCCGACGTGGCGGCGGGACGCCGCCCATGACCCCAGCACATGTGACGCAGGTCACGGGAAGTGGGCGCATGGTGCCGGACAGCTCATTGAGGTGAGCACTGATATGCGAACCCGGGTACGGGCCGGGGAATCGAGCGCGTTCGCCGAGCTCTTCGACAGCTTTGCCCGCGCGGTCTACAACCATGCCTTCCGGCTCACCGCCGACTGGACGGTGGCCGAGGACGTGATGGCCGCGACGTTCCTGGAGGCGTGGCGGCTGCGCGACAGGGTCGATCCCGAAGGCGGCTCCCTGCGGCCCTGGTTGCTGGGCATCGCCACCAACACGGCGCGCAACCAGTACCGGAGCAACCGGCGATACCGGGCTGCCGCGAACGCCGCCGCGGCGGCCGAGCTGTCGGTGCCCGACCACGCGGACGAGGTGGCCGAGCGGGTCGACGACCGGCGCCGCCTCGCCACGGCCCTCACCGCCCTCGCCCGCCTGCGCCGGCCGGAGCGTGAGGTCGTCACGCTCTGCCTGGGTGAGGGCCTGGACTACGAGGCCGCGGCGGGGGCTCTCGGGATTCCCGTCGGAACCGTCGCCTCCCGGCTCTCCCGGGCCCGCAAGAAGCTGCGCGCCTACGCCCAGGACGAACCGGTCCGCCCCGCGGCCGGGCCGCTGTCCGAGAAAGTCCGCGGAAATCGGGAAGTCGGCCGTCCCGCCCGACAGACAAGAGGTGATCGCACGAACGTGATCCGGCCCGCACAGGAGGGAAACCGATGAACGCGAACACGTCCCGGCAGAACCCGGCCGAGTGGGACGAGAGCGCACAGCTCTTCTCCCGGACGGCGCGTGACCTGCCGACGGGCCGCCACCAGTTCCACAGGGAGCGTCTGATGGCCCAGATCCACGACATGCAGCAGGAAGAGCGCACGGCGACGGCGGTACCGGTGAAGACGCGGCGTTCGCGGCTCCCGCGTCCGGCGATCGCGCTGCCCGCCCTGGCGGCCGCCGTGGCGGCAGCTGTCGTCGCCGGAGTGTCGATGTCCGGCGGTGGCGGGGTCAAGGACGGAGGCGTCGCCACCGGACCGGCGCTGACCACGCAGATCGGCGCGGCGACCAGCAAGGGCGTGCCCCAGTTGCTCGACCAGCTCTCGCTGGCGGCGGCCGACACGTCCCACCCGGAGATCAAGCCGGGGCAGTACATCTACATCGAGTCCAAGGCCGCCGAAACGTTCGTGGAGACCGTCGGCGGCAAGTCCAGCCTCGCCAGCCACGCGCTGCACCGGCGTCAGGTGTGGCGGTCCCCGGACGGCACCAAGGGCTGGCTCATCGACCCCGCGGTCGACGACAGTCCCGGGGGCGAGACCCTGAGCCTGCCCGACGAGCAGGGCAACACCCCGAAGGCGAACCTGAACGGCCCGTCGTACGACTACCTGGCCAAGCTCACCACCGACCCCGACGAACTGCTGGCCAAGATCTACAGGGAGACCAAGGGGCAGGGCAACTCCCCCGACCAGGAGGCGTTCAGCACCATCGGGGACCTGCTCGGCGAGAGCTACCCCCCGGCGGAGCTCTACTCGGCGCTGTTCAAGGCCGCCGCGAAGATTCCCGGTGTCGTCGTGGTCGAGGACGCGGTGGACGCGGCGGGCCGGCACGGGGTGGCGGTGGCCCGGCTCGACAAGCCCAGCGGTGAGCGCGAGGAATGGATCTTCGACAAGAAGACCCATGTCTTCCTCGGCAAGCGCACCGTCCAGGTGTACGGGAGCAGCGGAACGGACCACCTGATCACCCCCGGCACGGTGCTCTACACCAGCGCCATCATGAACCGGGCCATCGTCGACGCCATGAAGCAGTCCCCGTCGCAGGCGGGCTGAGCAGGGCGAGGCCCGGGCCGCGGCCGCGGCGATCACCAGGCCGAGCGGGGAGTCCGCTCGGCTCCGCCATCGCCTTCGCCGGTCCACCAGGCCTTGGCCGGGAAGATCCGAGGACTGGGCGGAGACTGCGCGTGGGACTGCCCGCCTGGGCGGGCAGTCCCACGGCACGCGCCGGTCCGCTACCCGGCCGGGTCGCCGTGGCCCGCGAGTTTCCGATGGTCGGTGTCGGGGAGCCAGTCGCGCCGCGGTGAGTACTCCAGCCAGCGCCTGGCACGCCCGGCTTCGGTGAAACCGCGCAGCAAGGTGTCGAGCAGGGGGTGACGGGAGGACTCGCGCCAGGCCAGCGACCACGCGTACAGCGGAGTCGGCTCGACGAGCGGGATGCAGCGCAGGCCCATGTGGTCCGGCAGCGGCGCGTCGGCGGGGAAGAGGGTGAAGCCCTCGGGCTCGGTGCGGATGTGCTGCGCGAGGTGGTCGAGGCCCAGGTTGGGACCGTCGTGCCGGCGCGTGATGCGGAATTCGTCGGCGAAGCGGCGCAGGAAGTCCAGCCGGCTCAGTTCGCCCGGGGACCACAGGACGCTGTCGCGCAGGTCGGCCGGGCTCAGGGCGGGCGCGCCGGCCAGCGGGTGGGACGGGCTGACCACCGCGTCGACGGGTTCCAGCCGCACCAGCCGCTGGGTGAGTCCCGCGTCCCGGCCGTCGGGCAGCGGGTGCACCCGGCCGAATCCCAGGTCCGTGTCGCCGCGCAGCAGCGCCTGCGCGACCGAGGGCCAGTCACGTCCCGGACCCGGCTCCCACCGCACCGGACCGAGCGCCTCCACCACGTCGGCGACCGTGCGCATCGGCGCGTACAGATGACCCCACGTGTCGATCCGTACGACCGGTCCGGCGCCCGTCACCGCAGCGACCGCCCGCTCGCCCGCCACCAGGGCCTCCCGCGCGGCCGGCAGGAACCGCTCCCCCGCCCCGCTCAGCCGGATGCCGCCCTGACGCTCGAACAGCCGCACGGCCAGCAGCTCCTCCAGCCGCGCGATGCGCTTGGACAGCGCCTGCTGACTGGTGCTCAGCTCCTCGGCGGCCCGCCCGAAGTGCAGGGTCCGGGCCGTCGTGACGAAGGCGCGGACCAGGGCGAGGTCGAGGTCCATGCCCCTGACCCTATGCGACAACCCCGCGTTGTCGGTCCGGCCGCTTCGTTGTTGGCCGGGCCGCCGAAGGGACGCCCACGATGAAAGCCCCCCGTACCGAAAGGAGCACTCCCATGACCACCAACGACCCCAGGGCCGACGACCCCAGGGCCGTCGTCGTCCGCTACGTCGAGGCCGTCCGCGACGGCGACGCCGATGTCATCCACGACAGCTTCCGCGAGGACGCGACCTGGCACTACCCGGGCGACCTGCCCGTCTCCAAGGTGTGGCGAGGACGCGACGAGATCGTCGACGAGTTCCTCGGCAGCATGGGAACGGTCTTCGTCCCCGGCACCGTGGAGATCGAACTGGTCAGCACCATCGCCGAGGGCGACCGCGTGGTGGCCGAATGGACCTCCAGGGCCACCACCGTGTACGGCGGCACCTACGACAACCGCTGCATCGGCATCTACACGGTCCGCGACGGCAGGATCGCCTCCGTCGTGGAGTACGCCGACACCCGGCACGTGGCCGCGGCCCTCTTCCCGGACGACGACGCCCGCCGGCCCGCCGGTACCGAGTGAGCCGCGGCGGCTACCGCGTCACCGCACCGTCCAGGTGAGCGAGTCGGTCGTCTGTGCCCGGACCGCGGGGTCCCGTACCGCCGTCGTGCGGTCGGTCACGGTCGCCGTGACCTCGTGGCCGCGGCCGTGGACACCCAGTTCGTGCGGTGTCACCGAAAGGTCACCCGTGGCCGACCGGACCTGTCTGCCGTCGACGTACCAGGTCAGTTCGAGGTCGGCGAGGCCGGTCAGCGGGGCGAGGCGTACGGTGATCCGCCGTCCCTGCCCCAGCGGCCGGGACGTGGGGACGGAGGACGTCAGCGCGTCCGCGTCGGCGTAGAAACCGGCGATCATCGCCTCGCGGCCGACGACGTTGAACTCGGTCGAGGCCAGGGAGCGCATGATGGACGTCTCGGTCGGCCGGTAGACACCCGTCTCGTAGTACCCCCCGCCCTCGTACGTGCCCACGACCGAGCCCGTCGGGTCGTCGGCCCCGAGCCAGCGGTACCACTTCGACGCGCCCGGGTCGCGGCGGAGCGTGAGGTTGGCCTCGGCCGGTTCGTCGGTGTACGGGTAGGCGCCGTAGCCCGCGTACTGGTACTCGTCGGCCAAGTGGCCTATGGAATGGCCCAGTTCATGGGCGCCGATGAGGTACGACCTGTCGTTCGCGGACGACATCGTCGCCACCCCGTGGAAGGGCGAGCCCGCCGGCAGGTCGCCGGCGCCGTAGCCCGCGCCGCCGTACTTGGCGGAGTTGGCGATGACGAAGACGATGTCGGCGTCCGGGGCCAGAGCGGCGTAGTCCGCGACCTTGTCCGTGTCGACGCACAGCAGGCGTTCGAGGCCGTCGCAGAAGAAGTGGGCGCCCAGCGCGGTGTCCTTGGTGACATCGGCCGTCGGGTCGCCGGAGACGCCGGAGTCGCGGGAGACGGCGCCGACCAACCAGATGTTGAACAGGCCGCGGTAGCTCCGGTACGGCTCGATGTCGAAGATCTCGTCCAGCTTCTCCTCGGCGTCCGAGGCGAACTCGCCCTGCTCGTCCGCGGTGTAGCCGTCGCCCATCACCACCAGGTCGAGCCGCCCGGCCACCGGACCGGTCCGCTGGAGCGCCCTCGCCGTCGCGGTGGCGCCCGCCGGGGCCGGCGTTCGGCGTGCCGTCCGGGCGGGGGTGTCCGCCGGGACGGTCACCTGGCGGGGTTCCGCTCCGGGGCCGGGGAAGTACTCGACACGCTGGGTGGGGCCGGGGACAGCGCCTGCCGCCTCGGCCGGCCCCGGGTGCGCTCCGACGGCCAACGCCACCGCAGCGGCCAAGGCAGCTGTGACAGCAACGGTCCTGCACGTACGTGGTCTTGCGCGGTGCTGCACGGAGACCTCGCTTAAGTACGCAGTTAAGTATATTTAAGAGCGCGCTTAACCTAGAGGCTTGCACAGCAACCGGCAAGACCCAATGTGGAGTTGACGTTCCATCAGACGTCTGCAAAATCCCGCCGGGCAAGGCTCAACGGCACCGGTGCCCGTGACATTTGGGGCGGGGTGCCGGGGTACCCGGCTTGGGAGCGACGGTGGGGGACGTCTTCCTGCCGTCCTTGCCACCCCGCTTGTCCGGGTGTGCGGACGGAGTGGGAGAGGGAGCGCCGGGTTCGTCGGCGCCGTGCCCCAGGGGCGTGGGCGTGGGGAAGGGGGTGTCGGGGAGGCCGGTGAGGGCGCCGCGCATGTACTGGGTCCAGATCTCGGTCGGGATGTCGCCGCCGAACACCTTCTGGAGGCCGCCGACGCCGACCAGGGACTGCAGCTGGGGATGTTTCGGGTCCTCTCGGAAGAGGACCACGGAGGTGGCGAGTTGGGGGGTGTAGCCGACGAACCAGGCCGACCGGTAGTCGTCGGTGGTTCCCGTCTTGCCCGCGGCCGTCCTGCCGAGGGCCTGGGCCTTGGTTCCGGTGCCCCGGGCTATGACGCCGCGGAGCACGTCGGTCACATGGTCGGCGACGGCCGACGGAAGGGCCCGTACCGGGGCGGGGGCGGTGAAGCCGTGCAGCGCCGTGCCGTTGTGGGTCACCTTGGTCACCGAGTACGGGGTGGTCTGCGTACCGGAGGCGGCGAAGGTCGCGTAGGCGCCTGCCATGCGGATGGCGCTCGGTGTCGAGGTGCCGATGTAGAAGCCGGCGCTGGGGGCGGCGAGGCTGCCGGAGCGCAGGCCGAGGGCCTGGGCCGTCTTCGCGACGTTGTCGTAGCCGACGTCCTCTCCCAGTTGCACGTACGGCGTGTTGACCGACTGCTCCATGGCCGTGCGCAGCGAGATGTAGCCCCAGCGGTGCGCGGTGTCGTTGTGCTGGTGGAGGAAGCCGGTGGGGTCCTTGTCGTCGGTGACGTAGCTGCCCTGCTGGTCCTTGATCCTGATGCCGTCGTCACCGTTGAACTTGCTGGCCGGGGTGACCGCCTGGGCGGGCCCGCCGGGTCGCATGACGGCTCCGTGCTGGAGCGCGGCGGCGAGGACGACCGGTTTGAACGTCGATCCCACCGGGACGCCGGAGGTGTCGGCGTTGTCCGAGTAGTGGGCCCGGTCGTAGCCGGGGCCGCCGTAGACGGCCAGGATCCTGCCGGTCCCGGGGTCCACCGAGGCGGCTCCGACCTGCACGTCCCGGTCGACCGACCGGTGGGCGGGGTCGAGCCGCTCCTTGCGCACGTTCGCGACGGCCTTGGACAGCTCCGCCGTCTTCTTCCGGTCGAAGGTGGTGCGGATCTGGTAACCGCCCCGGCTCAGACTGTCGTCGGTGACGGCCGGGTCGTGCGCCTGGACGTACGACCGGGCCAGTTGGACCAGGTAGCCGGTCTGGCCGGTCAGTCCCGAGCCGGGGGCCCACTTCCTGGGCGTCGGGAAGTCCGCTGCGGTGTACCGGGCCCGCTGCTGCGACGTCAGCCTGCCGGTCTCCACCATCCGGTCGAGCACCCAGGACCAGCGGGACTCGGCCTTCGCCCTGGCCTTGGGGTCGGAGTCCGCGTACTGGAAGAGGCTCGGCTCGTTGACCGCCGCGGCGAGGAAGGCTCCCTGGCTCACGTCGACCTTCTCCACCGGCAGGTTGTAGTACATGCGGGCAGCGGCTTGGACGCCGTTGGCCTGGCGGCCGAAGTAGCAGGTGTTCAGGTATCCCTGGAGGATCTGCTGCTTCGACATGCTGGCGCCGATCTTGGACGAGATCAGCAGTTCCTTGAACTTGCGGGAGATCGTCTGCGACTGGTCCAGGTACGTGTTCTTGACGAACTGCTGGGTGATCGTCGAACCGGACTGGACGGAGTCGCCCTCGGCCATGTGGAGGACCGCGCGGGCGATGCCCTGCGGGTCGATGCCCGGGTCGGTGTAGAAGGACGAGTTCTCCGCCGCGATGAAGTCCCACCGCACGTCCGCGGGCACCTGCGCCAGGGTGACGTTCTGCCGGTTGACGCTGCCGTCGGTCGCCAGGACGGTGCCGTCCGACCAGTAGTAGACGTTGTTCTGCAGCAGTGTCCTGGGATTGGGGTCGGGGATGGTGACCGTGGCGTAGGCGTAGCCGACGACCGCCGCCGTACCGCCGAGGACGAGCAGGAAGAGCGACAGCACCTGGAGCACCGACGGCAGCCAGCGCCGCGGGCCCGTCCTGCCCCGGCGCGGGTAGTCGATCCAACGTTTCTGCTGCGGCGCCCTTCTTTTGGCGCGGCCCGGCACTTCCTCTCGTGGGGCCTGGTCACGACGTACGGCCCGGCGGCCCGTGCCGCGGTCACCTCCGCCACGCGTGCCGCTGTTGAGGCGCTGCGGCGGCCGGCGCCGGTGTCCGCTCATGGGCTCTGCTCACTGTTCTCTCAGTACAACTGCTGTGTCTCGTACGGTCCGGGCTGCAGGAAACCCGGGTGCGGCGGAGGCTGGGGAAGGCCGCCGTGCGGCGCCGGCTGCTGGACGGGGGTGCACGGCGCCGGCTGCGGACCGCTGTGACAGGGCGGCCGCTGCGGACTGACGGGGCCCTGCGCAGGGCGGTCCTTGCCGGGCGCCTCCGCCCCCACCGGGGCCTGCAGGCTGCCGTAGCGCTCCATGCGCTGCCACCTCAGCCGGGAGCCCGACACGGCGGTGAAGACGGACTGGATCACCACCAGGTACATCAGCTGGCGGTACACGAACTGCTGCAACGGCAGGCTCCACAGCGGGCCTGGTCGCTCTCCGTCCAGACGGAACGCGTACAGGCCCATCATGAGTTGCAACAGGAGGAAGGCGAGCCACAGCCCGACGACCCGGACCGGATCGAGGAAGAGCAGCCCGTACACGGCGAAGATGTCCACGGCGGGTGCGAGCAGCGGCAGCAGCACCTGGAAGAGCAGCAGGTAGCCCAGGCCCCGGCGGCCGAGTTTTCCGGCCGCGCCGCGCTGCACGAGCGCGCCGCGGTGCTTCCACATCGCCTGCAGGGTGCCGTAGCACCAGCGGTACCGCTGACGCCACAGGGCGCTCAGCGACGCGGGGGCCTCGGTCCACGCCCGCGCGCTCTCCTCGTACACCACGCGCCAGCCGGCGCGGCACAGCGCCATGGTGAGGTCGGTGTCCTCGGCGAGGGTGACGTCGCTGACCCCGCCGAGGTCGAGCAGTGCCCGGCGGCGGAACGCGCCGACCGCTCCGGGCACGGTCGGCATGCACTCTGCGAGGTCGAACAGACGGCGGTCGAGGTTGAAGCCGACCACGTACTCGATGTGCTGCCAGCGGCCCAGCAGGCCACCGCGGTTGACGACCTTGGCGTTGCCCGAGACGGCGCCCACCCGGGGGTCGGCGAAGGGCTGCACGATCGCGCGGACGGTGTCGGGGTCGAAGACCGTGTCACCGTCGACCATGACCACCAGGTCGTAGGTGGCGGCGGCGAGTCCGGTGTTGAGGGCGGCGGGCTTGCCCGCGTTCTGCTGGCGGATCACCCGTACCGGCAGGCGGAGCGACTCCACCAGATCGGCAGTGCCGTCGGTCGAGCCGTCGTCCACCACGATGATCTCGACCGGATGGTCCGAGGCGAGCAGTGAGCGTACGGCCGCCTCGATCCCGGCGCTCTCGTTGTACGCGGGGACGATGACGCTGACCGGCTCGGTCACCGGCAGCCCCCAGGACCGGCCCCGGGAGCGCAGGCGCCGGTGCCGGCGAGCCGCGACCAGCACGACCGCCGCGCGCAGCACGCTGATCGCTCCGGCCGCGTACATCAACACGCCCAGCAGCCACACGACCAGGTCGCCGCCCTGCAGCACCTCGATGAAAGCCATCCCCTGCAGACGGTCGCCGAGTCCGGCGGGCTGGACGGGTCCGGCCATGCCGACCGCGGCGCCGACCGTGGCGAACCGGAGACCGTGTGCCTTGAGCCGTGGGATCAGGGTGCTCAGCGCGGCGACGGTCTGGGACCGGTCACCGCCGCCGTCGTGCATCAGCAGGATCTGCCCGGCGCGCCCGTGCGGTGTCGCGTTCGCGAGGATGCGGTCCGCACCGGGACGCTGCCAGTCCTCCGCGTCCTGGGTGGAGAGCACCGTGACGTAGCCCGCGGCGTCGGCCTGCTGGAGGACGGACCAGTCGGCGTCGTCCAGCGCGTCGTTCTCCGAGGAGTACGGCGGCCTCAGCAGTGCGGTGGTGACCCCGGCGGCGCCGGCCACCGCCAGCTGCGTCTCCCGCAGTTCCAGGGAGCGCTGCCATGGGGCGAGGCGGGCCAGGTCGGGATGGGTGAAGGTGTGGATGCCGATCTGGTGGCCGTCGGCGACGATCCGGCGGACCAGCTCCGGGTGGGCCACGACCTGGGTTCCGACGACGAAGAACGTCGCGTGCACGTGGTTGCGGCGCAGCACGTCCAGGATGCGCGGCGTCCAGACGGGGTCGGGGCCGTCGTCGAAGGTGAGCGCGATGGTGCGGGCCTTCGGTCCGACGGTGCGCGCGGAGGCGTCGGCGTTCGCGATGACGGGGCCGCCGCGGGCCACCTGGGCGGGCACCGCCTCGCTCCGTCCCGGGGGCCCGGTCACGGCATCCGAGGTGATGCCGAACATGTGGTGGGTGTAGCCCTGCAGCAGGAGCGCCGTCGACAGGGTCACCGCGAGCACGCTCAGCAGCAGCCAGTGGGTGCGCGGTGCGGCCTGGCGGGTACGGGTGCGGCGGCGGGGAGGAGCCTTGCGGCGTCGGCGATCGGTCACGTCGGGGCCCTGGATCACTTCACGGGGTTGTGGAACGAGCCGACGGCACGCCCCTTGGAGGTGTGGGTGGGAGCGGAGGCGGTGGTCGAGGCCGGGGACGTGGTCCCGGTGGGCGCGGACGTGGCCGCAGGGGCGGTCGACGCTGCCGGCCGGTAGGTGGGGCTGGAGGTCTTCTGCGCTGCGGGGCCGGATTTCTGCCTCGCCGCGGCGGGGCCCCCGCTCCCCGCGGTACGGCCCGTGCCGGGCGGGGAGTCCGGTGCGGTCGCGCGAGGCACGGCGGAATGCTCGGCGCCCGACTGCGGCACGAACGGGGAGCTGATGCTGGGGCCGCCCAGCATCGTGCTGATCAGCAGGGCGACGTAGCCGCCGGCGGGGACCACCAGCAGCCGGGCGGCACGAAGCACGCGGCGCTGGCGGCGCCCCGAGGAATCGACGAAGACGGGCCGCACCGACTCGCCCGTCGGCGTGCCCGGTTCCGGTACGGGACGGTCGGATGTGTCGAACCCCACAGGCGGCGCGGGTTCCGCCGGGTACCAGGGCATCGGGGCCGTGTCGGCGGTGGCACTGCCGCCGTACTCGTGGCCGTAGGCATACGCGTACCCGACGCCGCCGTACGGATCCTCGCCGTACCCTCCGCCGCCGTCGTTCGTCCACTGCACGAGTCGCGTCCCCTGTCCTGGCCGACCGGCACGGTCGTCCACATGGACAGAGCGGACTCGGCCGAAAGTGTTACACCCCGGCCGACGGCCGCCTCACCACCGAGGCATGCGGGGGCGGCCGGAACCCGCGCAGTGGGTGGGTTCCGGCCGCCCCCGTCCCTCTCCGTGCCGCTGCCGGGGGGAGTCAGCAGCGCCACGGAGAGAGGTCCGGGGAATGGCGGATCGTGGTGCCGGCTTCCGGCCGGGCGATCGCCCTGGGCCACGCGCGGACCCGGTTCCCACGCCATGCAGCGCAGAGCCGACACGAAACGTCACCCGGCACGGACGGCCACGAAGTGAAGACGCACGGTGCGTTGTGACACTTCTGTGAGAACTGACGCTGGTCACTGTGGGGGGCCGTCGACGCGACCGGAGCACGGCGGAGGACGAACGCCATGAACCCCGTGCGAACGAGGACAGTTGTGGGCCAGGTAGGGCACCCCCGGCGCGTGCAGACGTACGACGCGGAGCTGGGAGCGGCAGTCGCGCGGGCCCAGGACGGTGACGAAAACGCTTTCGCGGTCGTCTACCGGATCGTGCAGCCGAACCTGCTCGGCTATCTGCGCGGGCTCGTCGGCGACGACGCGGAGGACGTGGCGTCCGACGCCTGGCTGGAGATCACCCGTGACCTCGGGCGTTTCAAGGGGGACGGGGCCGGGTTCCGCGGCTGGACGGCGACCATCGCCCGGCACCGGGCACTGGACCATCTGCGCCGCCTGCGCGTACGGCCCCGGGCGGGCGGGACCGAGCAGGACGTACTGGACCTGCCCGCCCCGCACAGCACCCCCGACCTGGCCCTGGAGTCCCTCTCCACCGAGCGGGCCCTGGAACTGGTCCGCTCGCTGCCGGGGGACCAGGCCGAGGCCGTGCTCCTGCGGGTCGTGGTCGGCCTGGACGGCCCCGCCGCCGCACGCGTCCTGGGCAAGCGGCCGGGAGCGGTGCGGACCGCCGCCCACCGGGGCCTGAAACGCCTCGCCCGCCAGTTGGGCGTCGGCGCCGAGAACGAATCGAACCCGTCGGACAGGAACGGAAGCGGACATGGGTGAACGGATGAGCGGCGGCGCGTTCCGGGGCCGTCGGCATGTGCACCCTGGCAGCGCCTCGTCGGGTCCGCAGGACCTGCGGGACTCCGCCGCACTGGAGACGATGCTGGCCGTCGCCCTCCGCGCGGGAGATCTCGACCCCGAGGCCGAGCAGCGTGCCGTGGCCGCCTTCCGGGCCGCCCACGGCACGGCCGCGCGCAGGGCGCGCACCCGGCGCCGGGACGACTGGCGGCCGGCCGCGGAGCGGCATGCCGGGCGCTCCGTGAAGGTGACGTTCGGCGTGGTGTTCGCCAGTCTCACCCTGGGTGGTGTCGCGGTCGCGGCCATCGGTTCGGCCGGCTCGTCCGCGGACGGAGCCGGGGCCGGCCGGGAGACCGCGCACCCGTCGGCGGTCACGGACCGGCCGGGCGGGGAGGCCTCGTCGGCGTCCCCCTCCGGCAGGCACCGACGGGCGGACGGCTCCGGCCCCGGCAAGGACACCGAAGCCCACTGCAAGGCCTACGGGCAGGTCAAGGACCGCGGCAAGGCGCTCGACGCGCGGGCCTGGCAGCGGCTCGTCGCGGCCGCCGGCGGGAAGGACGAGGTCACCGCGTACTGCTCCGAGCAGCTGGCACGGGCGGCGGCCGCGCGGAACAGTCCGGCGGGCCCGGGCAAACCCGGCAACGGCTCGGCGGGAAGAACCGAGGCGTCCGCCAGGGGCACGTCCGGCAACACGGCGGGCAACACCACCGGCGGCACGGGCGGCACGGGCGGCTCGGGCGGCGACAAGGGCGGCGGGAAGCACAAGTGACGGCGGGCGGGCCCGGACGAACGTGTCGTCCGGGCCCGCCGGGCTTGCGCCGCAGACCTTCACCCGGCTCTTGAACGCGCCCGTCCCGGTGCCGTCGTAGCGGTCCACGAGGACGTTCGCCTGTTCCATGACGGCCGGTTCCGCGACGAGGGAGAGTTCCAGCCGCCGGGACGCACCCTGCTGTCACGCAGGACGGTCCCCGCGCGGGTCGACGCGGACGCGATCGGTGTCGTGGCCGCGGGCGATGTTGCTGAGGTTCTCGCTCGCTTCCGCGGTGGCGGCGAGAAACGACGTGTACGAACGTCGCCGCCAGGCCGACCAGCGCGCCAAGTGCCGTACCCGCGAGGCTGATCCATTCCATCCGGTCCTGCGGTGCCGCGGAGAGGTGCGCGAGCGGGTCGTGACCCCGGCGGCGGGCGGCTACTGGTAGGAGTAACCGAGCACGGTGATGTCCTTGACGGAGTCGGTGGTGAGGCCGCCGGCGGCCTGGGTCCACCAGGGGTCGAGCCCCGCGTCCGCGCCGGTCACGTTGGGGCCGCCGGTGTGCGTCAGCTGCCACTGGTCCCAGATGCGGTCCACGTTGGCGTGCAGCAGGAAGAAGATCGGGTCGTTCGACGAGGCCATGGGCTTACTGAGCGTGCCGCCGCACCAGTTGTGCACGTTGTTGTGGGCGGCCACTTCCAGGCCGTTGGGCTGGACGCCCGCCATCACCCTGCCGAACGTGAAGGCCGTGAACGTGGGACGGGCCAGGAGTCCGTCGATGGTCGCCTGGGTCGGCAGACCGCTGCCGGCGGGAGTCGGCCGCACGACGCCGGCGGGCTTCCACACCCAGTCGGGGCGGGCGTGGTCGTTGGCGTAGTCCCAGTAGGGAATCGTGAGCGCGGGATCGGCCGAGCGGAGCAGGTCCTCGAACTTGAGGCAGTACGCGCGGTGCCAGGGCAGGAAGCGCTGGGTGGCGACCGGCCCCATCCCCTGCATGGTGTGGTGCCGGTGGCTCATGTCCTGGTGGTCGGCCACGAGTTGCTTGTACGCCGGCGTGGTCGCGAGCCCGCGCAGCACCTCGTTGTACCGGTCCCGCTCGGCATCGCTCAGCTGCCGGTGATCCTTGCGCACCCGCTGCGAGGCCCGTACGAGCCTGGTCACCAGGGAGCGCAGCTGGTCCGCCTCCACCGGTGCGGGCATCGGCGCCGCGGTCCCGGCGGGCATGTGCCACGCGGCGTCGCCGAGACCGGCCGCGGCGAGCTGGGCGGCGAAGGCGGCCACGGCCGGGCCGGGCGGCGCCATGCCCGGCTGGACGTGCCCGTCCGCCATCATCCGGTTCAGCCGCAGGCCGATCTCCTCGCTGTCGATGAGCTGGGCGGGCGCCCACTCCGAGGCGATCTCCAGGGCGTCCTCGGCGGTGGGGAACCTCTCCGCCGCCGTCTTCGCTGCCTTCCTGGGACTCATACCTGGCTCACTCCTCACTCCTGTCCGCCCACACCCCTTCCGGTCGGGCCGCCCCACCCACTCTGGGAGGGGCCGCACCGGGCGGCGACCGCGGCGGTCCGAACGGACGAGCGGGAGACCGGGTGGGAGGAGCCTGCCCCCTCCCCGGCGGGCAGGGGCAGGGAGGCCACGCCGCGCCTACGCGGCGAAGCGCTCCGCCAGGGCCTTCGCCTTGACGGCCGCGTCCTGGAGGGCGCGCTCGCGGGAGGCCTCGAAGAGCGGGATCAGCTCGGACATCGCCGGGTTCTGCGGGGCCATGGTCAGCTCCGGGACGATGAAGTCGAGCTCGAGCCCGAGCCCGTCGCCGAGGACCGCCGTCAGGTAGTTCTGGACGTACTCGTACGGCTCGCGCGGGGTGCCCGGCGCGTAGGAGCCGCCGCGGCTGGCCACGACGGTGACGGGCGTGCCCTTGGCGGAGGGGGCCTCGCCCGCGGTGCGGCCGAACAGGATCACGTTGTCCAGCCAGGCCTTGAGGGTCGAGGGGATCGAGTAGTTGTACATCGGCGCGCCGATCAGCACCGCGTCCGCCTGCTCCAGCTCCTCGATCAGCTTCACGCGGGCGGCGAAGGCGGCCGCCTGCTCGGGGGTGCGGTCGGCGGCGTCGACGAAGCCGGCGACGTGGGCGTGGGCGTCGATGTGCGGGACGGGGTTCACGGCCAGGTCCCGGTAGACCACCGTGTCGCCCGGGTGCTGCTCCTCCCAGGTCCTGCGGAAGGCGTCGGTCACCGCACGGGAGGAGGATGCCTCGCCCGGGAAGACGGAGGAGTCGATGTGAAGCAGCGTGGCCATGGGGGTCTCCAAAGGAACGGGCCCGCGGCAGCAGGCCTGAGGTTTCGTATGCAGCTATGTCTAACACAGGTACTTACTTTTTTTCATCCCCCAACGGCCGGGTAGTACCCTGGCCCCATGGCGGCGGAGCAGACGCATGACGCGGCACAGTGCAGGCGGGTGGACGACGGCATCACCCGCGTCTTCCAGGTGCTCGGAAAGCGCTGGAACGGCCCGATCCTGTCCGTCCTGCAGGGACGTCAGACGCACTTCGCCGACCTGCGCCGGGCCATCCCCGGCATCAGCGAGCGCATGCTCTCCGACCGGCTCGCCGAACTCGGCGGGGCGGGACTAGTGGTCCGCGAGGTCGACGAGGGACCCCCGCTGCGGGTCTCCTACCGGCTGACCGAGGCGGGCGCCGCGCTGGAGCCCGCCCTCAGGGAACTGGGCGCGTGGGCCATGGAGCACCTGCCGGACGCCCCGGCCTGCACGGTGGACCGCTAGCGATCGGGCAACCGTCAGAACCAGCTCTCACCAGCTTTTCGACGCGCCGCTGCCCGGTGCGGTCCGTTCGCGGGGCGCCCGGTACGGCCGTTCGGGCGCCGCATCCTCCTGCGACCTGACTCCCAGCCAGGTGAGGAAGGCGAGGACGAAGACTCCCTCCGCGAGCAGAGAGAGCGGGCCGTAGGGCGCCTCCCAGCCGGATTCGTAGTAGCCGTTCGGCAGACCGACGGTGCGCGACAGCAGGAAACCGACGATCATGCCGAGGCTGACGAGCGCCCCGGTCGCCCAAGCGGTCATGGGGCGCCGCACCATGACGAGCGCCACGGCCACGACCACCATGACGGCGCTGCCCGCGGCGAAGAGGACGCCGATGTAGAACATCTCCTCGAGGTGATCCGGGACGAGCAGAGTGTGCAGCACCGTGTTTCCCACGGCACAACACGCTCCCAGCCCCCTCAGAGCGACTTCGGTGGCATTGGAGGTCATCATGACTCCAGCTGTTCGTTTCGCAGTGTTTCGTCAGGATCGATCCCTCTGCCGTCTATACGGCCGGCTCCGCTCGGGGGATTGCGTCCGGTCCGCCGTTCGTCGGCTGACGCAGACGGGGCGCGCCCGGGTGCGAGCGGCACCGGCGTCAGGAGCCGTCCCGTGCTCCGGTCGCCCGGGTGATGGCGTTCTCGACCGCCGCGACCCGGTCGGCCAGCAGGCCGAGGGCGGCCACCGCGCGGGTCAGGGGGTCGTCCCCCGGGCCGCCGAGGGTGCGCGCGCGGACGTCGGCTGTCTTCACCTCGGCCCAGCGGGCGGCCTGTTCGGGGCCGAGGGTGCCGCGCAGTTCGGCGAGCTTCAGCAGGTTGGCCTCGGCGCCGGTGGTGAGGGTCTGGGCCTCGGCGGTGTAGTGGTCGGTGATCACGGCGGCGAGTTCGGCGTCGTTCATGACCGGGCTCAGACGCTGGGCGATCCTGTTCAGGTCGCGGTAGGAACCCTGGAGGCGGAACGGCGGTTCGGTGCGGGACGCCGCGGACCGGGCGGCGGAGGCGATGTAGGCCGCGTTGACCTTGAGGACCGTGTCGCGGGCGGCGAGCAGGTGGCGCAGGACCGCGAGGACGCGATCGAGTTCGGCGGGCGGGACGGGGTGGGTGAGGCGGTCCGCGCGGGCCGTGGGGTCGGCGGAGGCGAGGCGGACCAGCAGGTCGAGGTCCGCGCGGTCACGGCCGGCCAGCGGGGCGAGGAGCGGGTGGGCGGTGAGGGCGTTCTCGACGAAGCTGAGCGCGAAGACGTCGTCCTTGCCGGTGAGGACGTCGCCGAGGTTCCACACGTCGGCCCGGTTGGCGAGCATGTCGGGCACGCGGAAGTGGTCCCCGGACTCGGTGTAGGGGTTGCCGGCCATGCAGACGGCGAAGCGCTTGCCGCGCAGGTCGTAGCTGCGCGGCTCGCCCTCCCACACCCCGTCGACCCGGCGGGTCGCGTCGCACAGCGGGATGAACTGCTGCAGCAGCTCGGGGGAGGTGTGCTGGATGTCGTCCAGGTACAGGAGCGTGTTGTTGCCGGCCGCCAGCGCGAAGTTGATCTTCTCGATCTCGCGGCGGGCCGTGGCGTTCGGGGCGTCGGCCGGGTCGAACGAGGTGACTCCGTTGCCGAGCGCCGGGCCGCTGACCTTGACCAGCATCAGGCCCAGGCGGTCGGCGACGTACTCCATGAGCGTCGTCTTGCCGTAGCCGGGCGGGGAGATCAGCAGGAGCAGCCCGCCGGTGTCGGTGCGCTTCGACTCGCCGGTGGTGCCGAGCTGCCGGGCCAGGCTGTCGCCGACCAGCGGGAGGTACACCTCGTCGACGAGGCGGTTGCGGACGAAGGCGGACATCACCCGCGGGCGGTGGTCGGCCAGGCGCAGGCGCTCGCGTTCGGCGTCCACCAGGGTCGTACGGCGGCGCTGGTAGGCGCGGAAGGCGGGGACCTCCAGCTCGGCGAACCGCGCCGTCCTGGCCAGGAACTCGTCCAGGCGCAGCGGCAGCCGGCCGCCCGTCACCCGCGGGTGGGCGCCCAGCAGGCCCTCCGCGGTCGCGGTCAGCGGGGCGTCGCAGTCGTAGCGGGGCAGGTCCGGGCACAGCTCGGCGGCGACCGCCTCGGCCAGCTCGCCGGTGCCGGCCTCGGCGCCGGTGGCGGCCGCGTACGACGTGAGCCACGCCTCGGCCACCTGCCGCCGGGCGCCGAGGCCGGCCAGGGCCTCCAGGTCCCGGGCGTAGTCCGAACCGCCCACCGTGTGCCGGAACTTCTCCAGCAGGGTGCGGGCACCCGCACCCAGGACGAAGCCGCCGGAGCCGGACGTCAGCTCGTCGAAGAGGTACGCGGCGGCGGCACCGGCGAGCGGCCCGGCGACGGCACGCCCCAGCGGCCCGCCGCCCGCTGACCCGGACGGCTCGACGGCCGGTCGCGCAGAGAGCCCCTCGCCCGGTCGTCCGGTCGCCCCCGGGGCACTCGCCTCACCCCCGCTCCACCGCCCGATCGCCTCCGCCAGCTCCCCCACCAGCTCGGTGAGGGCGTCCGACGGACCGAACGCGTCCCGGGCCCGGGCCAGTGACGCCGCCCGTCGGGACCAGGCCTCTCGCATGCCGGGCGTCGTGCCGTGGGCCCAGAACAGCTGGGCCGCGGCCCGGGCGGCGGGTTCGTGGCGCAGGGTGCCCGCGGCGTCGTACAGGGGCAGCAGCGCGGTGAGGATCGTGGTGGTGTCGTGGTCGTGGACGCCGCGCTCGTAGCCCTCGTCGTACGACGCCTGGGCCGCCTCCCGCACCAGTACGGGCAGGTCGGCCGCGGCGAGGGCGGCCGGGCCGTGCTCGGCCAGCAGCCGGGCGGCGAGGTGTTCGGCGCGGTAGACCTCGGGCGACTCGGACGGCAGGTGACGGCCCCAGAACGGGCGGGTGTCCGCGAAGCCGGGGGCGGTCACCGGGCGGCGGTAGTCGGTGCCGGTGACCGCGAAGGCGAGGCCGTCGCCGTGCGGGACCAGGGTGAGGTCGAGGGGCTGGGTGTTGACGGCGAAGCGGTGGCCGCCGAGGAGCAGGGTGCGGCCGTCGTCGGCGTACAGGTCGGTGCGGTCGCGCAGGGCGCGAGCCGCCTCCTGGCGGGCGGCCTTGAGCCGGCCGTCCAGCTCCTCGGCGCGCACGCCGTCGCCGAGGTCCCGCAGTTCGTCGGCGGTCCGGCGCACCTTGGCGACCATCGGGTCGGAGGCGAAGTAGGTGGTGACCGCGTCGGTGTCGGGGAGCGCGGCCGCACGCCGGCCGACGGTCTCCAGCACCCGGGCGGCGGAGGCGGCCAGTTGCTCGGCGCGGTGGGCGCGGGCGTCGGCGAGGGACTGCTTGCGGGAGGCGAAGGCCTCGTAGATCTCCGTGCGCCTGTCGGCGAGTTCACCGAGGAAGTCGTCGAACTCGGCGAACCGGGCGTCCAGGTCCTCCAGCCGGCCGAGGAGCAGCGCGAGTTGGTCGTCGCAGGCCTCGGGGGTGCCGGCGGCGGCGAGCGCGGCGGTGACCGCCTGGGCCAGCAGGGCCGTCCCGGCGGCGAACTCGGCGCGGCCCTCGTGGTCGAGGAGGCTGCGGCGGCGGGCGTCGAGCGTGGCGCGGGCGCGGTTGACGCCGCCCAGTACCTCGGCGATCCGCTCCAGGACGGCGGTGCGGACGGTGGCGTCGGCGATGTCCAGACCGGTGACGACCTCGGTGACCGTGCGCAGCCCGTCGGCCAGCTCGTCCAGCCGGGCGGTGACGGGAGCGGCCGCGGCGACGGTCGGCGCCGCGGCCGCGTCCGCCACGAGCCGCTCCACCTCCGCCTGCTGGGACCCGAAGGCGTCCTCGCGGGCCAGGAAGGACACCGCGCGCCGCCCGAAGGCCGCGAGGTCGGCCGCCGCCTCGGCGGCCAGCTCCTCCACCCGCGCGGTGTCGGCGTACCGCAGCTCCTTCAGGGTCAGCAGATGACCGTGCGCGTGCCGGAGTTCGGTGAGCCCCCGCACCCAGGAGGCGGCGTCCCGCGGGGCCTCCCCGCGCAGCCGGCGCACCACGGCGGCGATACGGGCCGCGGCCTCCTCCAACGCCTCACCGGCCTGCCGGGACAGGGCCCGTACGGTCTCGAACTCGGCGAGTACCTGCTCGGCGGTCTCCCGGAGGGCGGCCAACGGCGTGTGCAGATCGCCCAGTTCGGGTTCGCCCAGCCAGTGGTGGGTGTCGGCGGCGCGCACGCAGGCGGCGGCCAGCGCCCGGTAGCCCTCGCCCGTCCCGATGCCCTCGGCGACGAGCCGGGCGACGGAAAGGCAGTCGGCGAGTCCGCGCACGAGGTCCGCGTTGCCGACCCGGGCCAGCCCGCCCGTCCCGGTGCGCAGGGCGGCCGCGTGGGTGTCGGAGGCGTACGGCGAGGTCCACCACTGCACGGGGTGCGTGTGCGCGGGCTCGTCGCCGTCGGCGCGGAGCACGGCCAGGGTGCCGTCCTCGAACAGGGCCCAGCCCCGGCAGGGCAGCGGGGTGGCGACCTCCTTGCGCAGGGTGTTGTACGACAGCAGGAGTGTGCGGCCCTCGGCCCGGGAGCGGAACGCGTACAGCACGTCCTCGCCGTTCGGTGAGCGCACCTCCCGATCGAACTCCAGTCCCTTCGCGTCGAGTTCGTACGTCTTGCGGGTGCCCGAGGCCAGACAGTAGCCGCCCGGGAAGACGATGCCCTGGTCCTCGGGCAGCCGGCGGCAGGCCTGTCCGATGCCGTCCAGCCGGACCACCGAGCGGGTCAGCGTGTCGAAGACCAGGTACCGGTCGGTGTCCTCCTTGTACGGCCGCACCCGCAGCAGGACCAGTGCGCCCACCCGCGCGTGCGTGACCCCGGCGTCGGCGAGGGCCTGCAGCGGCTCCTCGACCGGCTCGGCGTACAGCTCCTCGCCCTCCGGGCCGCGCACGGTGAGCCGGCCGCCGACCGTCGCCACGCCCGCCCCGCCCGGCACCGCCACGTACGGGTCCCGGCCGCCGCCCCCGAGAACATGGTCCTCGCGGGTGGTCCCGGTCCAGGCAAAGTCGTGGGCGGGCGGGGCCACGTCGTCGCGGTCGCCGCGCGCGTCCAGGAACCGGGCCCCGCCGTCGGCGGTCAGGCTCCAGCGCAGGGCACGGACGTCCTCGGCCTTCTCACCGGTGCGGAACACGGCCAGCAGCCGGTCGTCCAGGCGGCGCAGCCGCAGCAGCCGGGCCTGCCGGTAGTACCGGTGCAGGGCCGTGAACTCCCGTACGAATGCGGGGTCGTCGAGCAGTCCGGGTACGGTGTCCTCGGGCAGCCGGTTCAGGTCCCGGTCGTACAGGGCGAGGACGTCCGAGGCGGCCGTACCGTCGGCCGTCCGGCCGGTGCTGCCGAACAGCAGCACGTCCCCGACGGCGACGACGTCGCAGGGCACGCACGCGTGCCCGGTGCGCAGCCGTCCGGTGGCCGTGAGGCCGAGCCCTGCCGAGCCGAACTCCTCGGCGCGGCGCGCGTTGAGGGCCTCGGCACGCCGGGCGAGGTCGGCGGCCTGGGCGGCCAGGCGGTCGCGCAGCACCTCGTAGGTGCCGGCGTCGACGGTGTCGTACGAGCCCGTCTCCGGGGCGGTTGCCATGGACGGCGCTTCCCTTCAAGGGCCTCGCTGCGGAGGCTGTGGGTCAAAGGCTGCGGGTCGGAGGCTGCGAGCGGACGAGCGGGGCTGCCGGGCCGCCGACCCCCGTACGGCGGCCCGGCACCGGGCCGTCAGTTCCTGGCGGCACCGTTCAGCGCGGTCAGCGGGGTGTCCGCGAGGCCCAGCTCACCGGCCCGGTCCAGCAGTTGCCGCAGCTGTCCCGCCTCGGGGCCGCCGGACCTCATCAGCTTCATCAGCAGCGCCGACACCGTCAGGTTCTGCAGGTCCGCCGTACCGACGGAGCCGAGGATCCGGCCCAGGTCGTCGGTGAAGCTGCCCGAGCCGTCCAGCCAGGGCTTCGCCAGTGCCTGTGCCGTACGGGAGTTGTCGACGAAGCCGTCGACGCCCTTGCCGAGCGAGACCGCCGACACCAGCCGGTCGAAGAAGACGGAGTCCCCGCCGACGATGTCGATGTCGGCGTTCTCCAGGCCGGTCGCGAGGACCGTGGCCTGGGCCTCGGCCACCTGGCGCTGTGTCTCCAGGCCGGCCAGCCGGATCTCCTTCTCCGCCTGCAGCCGCAGCCGGTACTCCTCGTGCCCGCGCGAGGCCTCGTCCAGGGCTGCCATCGCCGCGGCCTTCTCGGTGAGGCCGGCCGCCTCGGCCTTCAGCTTCTCGCCGATGCCGGTGGCCTCCGCGAGGGCCTTCGCCCGGGCGCCCTCCGCCTCGGCCTTCAGCCGCGCCCCGGTGGCCTCCGCCGCCGCCCGCGCGCCCTCGGCCTCGGCGAGCGCCTTGGCCTGCGTGCCCTCGGCCTCCGCGCGCAGCCGTGCCTCGGTGGCCTGCGCCTCGGCCCGGCCGGACTTCTCGATGACCTCGGCCTCCTTGTCGCGGACCTGCACGGCGGCCAGCCCCTCGGCGGCGGCCTCGGCCTGGACGCCCTCGGCGAGCCGCAGCTTGGCCCGCGCGTCGAGGTCGGCGGTCTTCAACCGGGCTTCGGCGAGGGTGAGTTCCTCGGCGGCGCGGTGGGTCGCGGCCTGCTCGGCGGCCTCGGCGGCCTTGATGTCCTTGACCAGCTTCTCCTGCGCCTCGGCCTCGGCGGCGATGACGAGGGCCTGCCGGTCGCGCTCGGCCTGCTCGACCGCGCGCAGCTTCTTGATGGACTCCTCCTGCTCGGCGACCGTGCGGTCCACCGCGACCCGCTCCCGGATCACCTCGGCGATCTCCCGCTTCTCCGCCTCGACCTCCTTCTCGGCGGCGATCCGGGTCAGCTGGGTCTCCCGTTCCCGGGCGATGACCTCCAGCATCCGGTCCTTCTCGATGCGCTCGTTCTCGACGGCGATGACCCGCTCGCGGTTCTTCGCGGCGACCGCGACCTCGCGGGCCTGGTTCTCCCGCTGCACGCCCAGCTGTTCCTCGGTGCGCAGGAAGGCGCCCTGCGCACGCAGCCGCTCCTCCTCCATGACCCGCGCGGTCTCGGCCTCCTCGCGGGCCCGGGACGTCTCGATCTCCCGCTTCTGCTTGATCTCCGCGTCCGCCTGCCGCCGCTCCAGCTCCAGGATGGCCTCGCGGGCGTCGACGTTCTGCCGGGTGATCTCCTTCTGCTCGTTGCGCTGCGCCTCGTTGGTGCGCACGTGCTCGACCGCCGTCAGCTCGGTGATCTTCCGGATGCCCTGGGCGTCGAGGACGTTGGCCGGGTCGAGCTGGGTGAGCGGCGTCTGCTCCAGGTAGTCGATCGCCGCGTCCTCGAGGTGGTAGCCGTTGAGGTCGACACCGATCAACTCGATGATGTGGTAGCGCAGTTCCTCGCGCTTGGTGTACAGGTCGGTGAAGTCCATCTGCTTGCCGACGGTCTTCAGCGCCTCGGAGAACTTCGCGTGGAACAGCTCCTGCAGCGTGTCCTGGTGGCTGGCGCGCTCGGTGCCGACGTTCTGGGCGACCTTGATGACGTCCGCCTCGGTCTTGTTGACCTTGACGAAGAACGAGATGCGGATGTCGGCGCGGATGTTGTCCCGGCAGATCAGCCCGTCCCGGCCGGAACGGCTGATCTCGATCGTCTTCACCGAGATGTCCATGATCTCGGCCTTGTGCAGCACCGGCAGCACGACCTGCCCGGTGAACGTCACGTCCACCTTGCGCGTCTTGGACACGATCAGCGCCCGGCCCTGGTCCACCTTGCGGTACAGCCGGGAGAAGGAGAACAGCGCGAGCAGTACGACGACGAGACAGACGGCGACCAGCACGCCGAGCGCTTCCATGGCATACGTCCTTGTGCGTCAGACGATGAAGACGGAAGAGCCCGGCGCAGGTGCCGGACACCTGTTCGATGTCCGGCACCTGAACCATCCGTGGTGCTCCCCCGTCCCGTGATGGTGCACGAGGGGCGCGAGCCCGCGCATTGCCGGTTTCCGGCAGCGTTCCATAATGTCTCGGTGCCGGAGAGACGCCAGGAAACCGTCACCGGCGCGTCAAGATCACGGGGGACGGGGACGGGGACGGGGACGGCGTGACCGAACAGGCGATACCCGAGCACTATTTGGACGGCTACGCAGACATGCTGGCCGAGGTCGCGGCCACCGGCCGCCGGCTGACCCGGGAGGAGCTGGCCGCGCGCCGCGCCCTGGGCGAGCAGGCCGCCGAGTCCGGCCACGGACTGCGCGCCCTGGTCGTCGCCCACCTGGCCGCGGCCCGCGCCGCCTGGCCCGGCACGCCCGGCTCGGCCGACTGCACGCTGGCCGCCTTGCAGCAGGCGGTCGACGCCTTCGCCGAGGGATACGAGCGCGCCCAGCGGCTCGCGGTGCGCCACGAGGAGGCCGTGCGCCGGGAGTTCATCGACGACCTGCTCTACGGCCGCAGCGATCTCGGCCGCATCGCCGAGCGCGCCGAACGGTTCGGCCTCAGGATGTCCCGGGCACACGCGGTCGCCGTCGCCGAGGGCCCGGTGCCGTACCACGAGGGCCATCCGGTGACCCGCCAGGTGGAACGGGCCGTCCTGGCCCGCTTCGACGCCCGCAGCATCCTGCTCACCACCAAGAACGGCCGGCTGCTGTGCGTCGCGCCCGGCGACGAGGACGACGTCCTGACCTACTTCGCCAAGCAGGCGTACGCGGCGGCCGAGGGCTGCCGGGTCGCGGTCGGCCGCCCGCAGCACGGCCCCGGCGGGGTCGTGCAGTCGTACGAAGAGGCCCTCACCACACTGGAGATGGCCGGGCGGCTCGACCTGGACCAGCCGCTGCTGCGCGCCGCGGACCTGCTCGTGTACCCGGTGCTCGCCCGCGACCGGCAGGCGATGGCCGACCTGGTCTCGCACACCCTCGGCCCGCTCACCGCCGCCCGCGGCGGGCCGCAGCCGCTGCTGGACACCCTCACCGCGTACTTCGACTCCGGCTGTGTGGCCGCCGAGGCCGCCCGCCGGCTCTCGCTCAGCGTGCGCGCCCTGACCTACCGCCTGGAGCGCATCCACAAGCTGACCGGCGCCGACCCGGCAGACCCGGCCCACCGCTACCCGCTGCAGACGGCGGTGATCGGCGCCCGCCTGCTGGACTGGCCCGCGAAGCCGCTCTGAGCAGTCCTTACGGAGGGGTGACGTACCGCCCGTCGCACCCGGCCGCGGGCGGGTCGCGGACCTAGCGTGGCCGTATGCGTGTACTGGTCACCGGCGGTGCCGGGTTCATCGGGTCCCATGTCGTCGACGCGCTCCGGGCGCGCGGGCACGAGCCGGTCGTGTACGACGTCCGGGACGCTCCCGGCGCCGACGTGCGCAACCCGTCGGCCGTCGCCGCTGCCCTGTCCGGCGTGGACGCGGTCTGCCATCAGGCGGCCATGGTGGGCCTCGGCAACGGCGTCGCGGACGCCGCCGAGTACGTCTCCCGCAACGACCTGGGCACCGCCGTGCTGCTCGCCGCGATGGCCGAGGCGGGTGTACGGCGGCTGGTGCTGGCCGGGTCGATGGTGGTCTACGGGGAGGGCCGCCACGACTGTCCCGTGCACGGTGTCGTACGTCCCGGCCCCCGGGCCGCCGCCGACCTGGCCGCCGGCCGCTTCGACCCGCGCTGCCCCCGCTGCGGAACCGAGCTGACCCCCGGCCTGGTCACCGAGGACGCCCCGGCCGACCCGCGCAACGTGTACGCGGCCACCAAGCTCGCCCAGGAACACCTGTCCGCCGCCTGGGCCCGCTGCACGGACGGCACGGCGGTCTCCCTGCGCTACCACAACGTCTACGGCCCCCGCATGCCGCGGAACACCCCGTACGCCGGGGTCGCCTCCTTCTTCCGCTCGGCCCTGGAACGCGGCGAGCCCCCGCGCGTGTTCGAGGACGGCCGCCAGCGCCGGGACTTCGTGCACGTCCGGGACGTGGCCACCGCCAACGTCAGCGCGCTGGAGGCCGAGCCGCGCCCCGGAACGCTCACGGCGTACAACACCGGCAGCGGCGACCCCCGCACGGTCGGCGAGCTCGCCCACGCCCTGTCCACCGCCTGCCACGGCCCCGGACCGCTGATCACCGGCGAGTACCGGCTGGGCGACGTACGGCACATCACGGCGGACTCGTCCCGCCTGCGGGCGGACCTGGGCTGGAAGCCGGAGGTGACCTTCGAGGAGGGGATGCGGGAGTTCGCGCGGGAGCGGTGAGGCTTTACGGCACGGTTACTGCTCTTCTGCCATCACGTGCTGTCCGGCTGTGATCAGCCGGGCCACCCTCAGGGGCGCGCAGAGCGCGGTGGACATCGGCACGCACCAGTACGAGACGCAGGCCCACGGATCGAAGTCCACCTCGGTCACGCGGGGCACGCCCAAGTAGGTTCCGCAGCCGAGGAGTTCCACGGCGGCTGTCGCCCGCCACTCGTCCGCCGCCTGGCGCCAGGTGATCGGCACGCGCACCGGAACCAGCGCGTAGTACCGCAACCCGCGAGGGTCACAGATGACCGGACCACCGTCGAGGGCATCGTCCAGGAACGCGTCCACTTCACCGAACTCGGCCGTCCCGGCTGCGGCGAAGACCAGACGGCCGGGGATCCGTACGGCGGAGAACAGGGTTCCCAGGGGCAGCAGCGCCACTTTCTGCTCCTGCCACTCCAGACGGGCCTGCTCGGGGGCGGGGTGGGCTGACAGCAGCCAGTGTTCGACGGCCAGTCTCCGGTCCGCGCCGGGGCGCACGAGCATGCCGGGCTCGCGTTCGACCGGGTGCAGTGCCGCGGCTCCCGGTTCAACGGTGGGTTTCACGGTGTCGACGCTCCTTCACAGCGTTGGCCGCGCCCCAAGGCTGCTCACGCAGTCGCCTGGGTTGTTCATGCCGACCGGCCGGACATGCCGCGTGGGAACCACTTGGCACGACCGAGCAGCACCACCTAGAGATTGGACCGGTGGACCGGTCCAGTCAAGCCACTCGGATGAGTTGGAGCGTCAGTTCGCTTACTGCATTGGGTAATTGTCGATCTGTTCGAATACGTGCGACGCCGTCACACCCTCCTCGCACACCAGTTGCTTGCGATCCTGATCGAAGGCTGTGTGCAGCACGACCGCCACGGCCGTCGGCTGTTCCACTTGCAGAAGCTGCGCCTCCTCGTCCGTGGCTAGGCGAACCGTGGTGATGTCAACTCCCTCTGCCGGCGTTCGGCCGGTCTGGCGACGCACGTAATGCGTGGTGCCCTCGGGGATAGGCCCCTTCATCGCGAGCCGAGGTGAGGCGTCGGCGATCGGCAGCGGGAACCAGGCCGTCACGAGGCTGTGCGGTGCTCCGTCTTCGAGCAGCACCAGCCGTACGCGGCGCAGCGCCTCCTCATCGGCGTCGAGTCCCAGGGCCTCGGCGACGCGCGGAGGCGGCACGATGCGGTCCGGGGTGCCCAGGCGCCGGTACGGAGCACCGCCCGACACTCGCGTGGAGCCCGCGCGGCGCCTGCCTGCCGGTCGGGCGATCGGGGTTTCCGAGACCGTGAAGCCGGAACCCTGGCGGGCCACCACCAGGCCGTCGTTGCGCAACACGTCGTAGGCCTTGACGACAGTGGCTCGCGAGACACCCCACTGCTCGGCGAGGTCGCGACCCGAAGGCAGCAGGTCCCCCGGGCCGAACTCGCCGTTCGCGATCCGGGTGCGCAGATCTTCGGCGATCTGCTCGTACTTCAACAACGGCATGGTGCGCACTTCCGATCACTGGACTGGTCCACCGGTGAGCCTCCACAATGCCCGTATGACGAGCCCTGAGGTAGCGCCGGAGATCGTGAGGTTCTACAGCGAGACCATCGACGAGGCGGACCGGTTGGCCGGCACGGCCGACGGGCGTCTGGAGATGGTACGCACGCAGGAGTTGCTGCGCCGATACCTCCCCGAGCCACCCGCCAGGATCCTCGACGTCGGCGGCGGGCCGGGCGCCCACGCACGGTGGCTCGTCGAGGACGGCTACGCCGTGCACCTCGTCGATCCGATCCCCCGCCACATCGAGCAGGCCGAGCGAACCGGGGCTTCCGTAGAGCTGGGCGACGCGCGGCAGTTGACCGCTGCGAATGCGTCCTACGACGTGGTTCTGGTGCTTGGCCCGCTGTACCACCTGCTCGACCGCGCAGACCGGGACCAGGCCCTTGCCGAGGCATACCGCGTGCTCAGGCCGGGAGGGCTCCTGGCAGCGGCCGGGATCAACCGGTACGCCTCCCTGTTCGAACACACCGCCTTCGCGCACCTCCACAAGGAGCCGATGGAGAAGAGCATCAGCGGCATCCTGGCCACGCAGACCCACGACGGGAAGAAGGCGTTCACCTCGGCGTACTTCCACAGCGGTGAGCAACTGCGGGACGAAGTGGCAGCAGCCGGATTCGGCGGCGCCGAGGTGTACGGCGTCGAGGGCCCGGCCTGGTCACTCCTGGCCGCGACCGAACGGCACACCGGCGAATCACTCATCGGCTCACCCATGTTCGATTCGGCGCTGGCCGCCGCACGCATGGCCGAGCCCTACCCCGACCTGCTCGCGGCAAGTTCCCATCTGCTGGCGATCGGCCGCCGACCGGGGTGATTCCCGTCGACGTCCACAACCTGTGGACGGGTAGCCCGAGTCACCACCCGGTCGGCAGCAAGTGCATCACCCGCCCCGAAGGCCCCAAGAATTAACCGAACTCACGTACAACCCTTGCCTGTTGCCGATGGTCTCCTGATCGCGCGCCACCCTGGCGCCCGGGATCCACCCCGACTGTGGGAGACACCTTGCGCAAGCGCACCTTCCTGCTGGCCGCCGCGCTGCTGGCCTCCGGCCCGGCACCGCTGGCGCTGGCCGCGCCGGCGACCGCGGCCACGGCGAAGTACGCGGACGACTTCAACGGCGACGGCTACCGCGATCTCGCCCTCGGCGACCGCACCGCCACCGTGGCCGGCAAGAAGGAGGCGGGCGCGGTCGTGGTCGTCTGGGGCACCGCCCACGGCCCCGACCCCGCCAAGCGCTCGGTGATCACACAGAACACCCCCTACATCGCGGGCACCGCCGAGACGAACGACTTCTTCGGTGCGAAGGTCACCCCGGCGGACATGAACAAGGACGGCTACGGCGACCTCGTCGTCACCGCACCCGGCGAGGACGACGGCGCCTACCGCGGCACCTTCACCATCCTGTGGGGCTCCAGGTCGGGCCTGAGCGAAGGGACTTCGTTCAGGAGCCCGGGGTGCAAGGACTGCGGCTTCGCCAAGGACGTCGCGGTCGGCGACTTCACCGCCGACGGCAAGCCGGACGTCGTCGCGATCACCGACGACCACGTCTACGTCGTGCGCGGCCCGTTCACGAAGTCCGGATCGCACGGCACGGCCACCAACCTCGACCCGATCGACGGCGAGGACATCAAGCCGGACCTGGTGGTCTCCGGCAAGGTCACCAAGGACGGCACGGCCGACTTCGCCGTCCTCGGCTACGACTCGGACACCTGGACCAACCGCGCCTGGTTCTACCGCGGCCGGCCGGGCGGCCCCACGGCGCCCCCGCGGAAGATCGGCCTGGTCGGCACGGGCGGCCTGACGAACACGAGCGCCACGATCGCGGACTTCGACAAGGACGGGTACGGCGACCTCGCCGTGGGGCTCCCCGACGCGGGCAAGGGCGGCACCGTCCGGGTCTACAAGGGCACCTCCCAGGGCCCGAGCACCAGCGGCACCTCGTTCACGCAGAACACGGCCGGCGTCCCGGGCACGTCCGAGTCCGGCGACTCCTTCGGCTTCGACGTGTCGGCCGGTGACACCGACGGCGACGGCTACGCCGACCTCGCGGTGGGCGCGCCCGACGAGGTCATCGGCGACCATCTCTTCAGAGCGGGGGCGGTCACCGTCCTGCGCGGCGGCAGGCACGCCCTCAGTGGCGCGAACGCCCACCAGTACGACACCGGCACGCCCGGCGTCGAGGGCGACCCCGGCGACGAGAACGACGCCTGGCTCGGCGCCTCGGTCCTGCTGCGCGACTTCAACCGCGACGGCCGGGCCGAACTGGTCGCCTCCGCCTGGGAGATCGGCCGCCTCCACCTCCTGCCGGGCACGGCTTCCGGCCCCACCGGAACCGGCTCGATCCTGTTCACACCTCAGTCGCTGGGCCTCGGCAGCCGCCACTCGTTCGGCGCGGTCCTGCCCGACTGACCCCTCTTCCTCGGAGACACAGACGTGAAGCACCCCCTGCGCGGCAGCACCGCGCTCGCCGCCCTGCTCGTCGCGGGGCTGACCCCGGTGGCCCTGTCCACCTCCGCCTCGGCCGCCCCTTCGGGGCTCCAGGGCGACTTCAACGGCGACGGCTACCGGGACGTGGCCGTCGCCGCCTCGTCCGCCACGGTCGGCGGCAGGTCCGACGCCGGGCAGGTCGCCGTCACCTACGGCACAGCGAGCGGGCTGAACCCTGCCAAGCACCAGCTGATCAGCCAGAACACCGCCGGCATTCCCGGCGACGCGGAGAAGGGCGACCAGTTCGGCGAGCAGCTCGCCACCGCCGACCTCAACCGCGACGGCTACAGCGATCTCGTCGTCGGAGCACAGCACGAGAACGCCGGCAGCGCCCAGGAGGCGGGCACGGTCGTCATCGTCTGGGGCTCCAGGAGCGGCCTGTCCGGCGGCACCACGGTGAAGAACCCGCAGACGCTGTACGGCAGTTACTTCGGGATGAGCATCGCGGCGGCCGACTTCACCGGCGACGGCAAGCCCGACCTGGCGATCTCCTCGCAGAGCGACACGGAGAACCCCGGCAGCTGGCGGGTCCGGCTGATCCGGGGCCCCTTCACCAAGGCCGGCTCGACGGGCCGGGTCTCCTCCTACTCCCCCGGCATCGACAGGCCGGCCCTCACCGCCGGCCGGGTGAACGGCGACTCCAAGGCCGACCTGGTGGTCACCGGGCAGAAGCCGAACGGCGACCATCTCGCCACGGCCGTCTACTACAAGGGCACCGCCGACGGCATCAGCAAGGCGGCGAGCCTGCGCACCGCCGAGACGGCCGCCATCGGCGACCTGAACAAGGACGGTTACGGCGACATCGTCCTCGGCAACCCCGAGGACCCGGCCGACGAGCCCTCGGCCTCCACCGGCGGCAAGATCCACGTCATCTACGGCACCTCGTCCGGCCCGAGCGCCACCCACCGGGTCTCGATCACCCAGAACACCTCGGGCGTCCCGGACTCCTCGGAGTACGGCGACAGCTTCGGCCAGGCGCTGGCGATCGGCGACTTCGACAAGGACGGCTACGGGGACCTGGCCGTCGGCGCGCCGGGCGAGACCTTCGGGGACGACTCCGACTACCGCTCGCACGCCGGCGCGATCACCCTGCTCCGCGGTTCGGCCTCCGGCCTGGCCACGAACCGCCCGGTGTTCCTCACCCAGGACAGCCCCGGTGTGCCGGGCACCCTGGAGGCGGGCGACGACTTCGGCCGCACCCTGCTCGCCTCCGACGTGAACCACGACGGCCACGCCGACCTGACGGCCGCCGCCGTCGGCGAGAACGACCCCGAGGGCGCGGTCTGGTTCCTGCCGGGTGCCTCGTCCACGCTCTACTCGACGACCACGTCCACCACCTTCGGCCCGACCGCACTGGGCCTGCCGGCCCGTAAGTACACGGACTTCGGGGGCGAGTTCGCGGGCTAGGGGGTTTCGCTACGCCTTCGCCGCCGGCAGGGTCACCTCGAAACGGCAGCCGCCCGGGATGTTGCGGACGGTCGTGCTGCCCCGGTGGGCCTCGACGATGCCCCGGACGATCGCCAGGCCGAGCCCCGCTCCCGCCGGCGGCGTGCGCGCGTCCGTGCCGCGCCAGCCGGTGTCGAAGACGCGGGGCAGATCCTCCTCGGGGATGCCGCCGCAGCTGTCCGTCACCGACAGCACCACACCGTCGGGGACGCGCTCGGCGGCGACGGCGACCGTGCCGTCGGCGGGGGTGCGGCGGATGGCGTTCACCAGCAGGTTGGCGAGGACCCGGCTCATCTCCTTGCCGTCGACCTCCACCGGCAGTGGTTCCACCCGGTCGCCCACGAGCCGTACGCCGTGCTCGCGGGCGAGCGGTCCGACCCCCGCGAGGGCGTCGCCGACCAGGTCGTACAGCGAGATCCGGGCCGGGCTCAGGGGCAGCGTGCCGGCATGGATGCGGGAGAGTTCGAAGAGGTCGCCGACCATGTCGTTGAGGCGTTCCACCTCGGTGCGTATCTGCTTCAGGTAGCGGTCGGGGTCGGCCGCCACCCCGTCCTCCAGGGCCTCCGACATGGCACGCAGCCCGGCGAGCGGGGTGCGCAGATCGTGCGAGATCCACGCGACGAGCTCCCGCCGGGAGGTCTCCAGGGCCCGCTCGCGTTCCCGGGACGCGGCGAGCCGGGCGCTGGTGGCGGCCAGCTCACGGCTGAGCGCGTCGAGTTCGGCGGTGGCGGGGGCCTCGGGGGCGGCGAAGGCGCCGCCGTCACCGAAGTTCCGGGCGGCGTCGGCGAGTTCACGGCTGCGGGCGACGACCCAGCGGCCCAGCAGCAGCGCGGTGACCAGGGAGACCGCGGCCGCCATGGCCACGACCGTGGTGACCACCCGCAGGTCGTGCGAGGACAGGAACATCGCCTGAGCCACGGCCATCGTCCCGGCGAGCATGGCGACCACGCCGACGGCCGCCACCACGGCGAGCGAGGTGGTGAGGGAACGCCGGCGGATCAGCCGCAGCACGGCCGCTCCGACGAGGCCGCTGGCGGCGGCGCCGAGGAAGGCGTAGAGGGCGATGAGCAGGGTGTCGCGCATGTCAGTCGCCCTCCGTTCCGGTTCCGGTGGGGTCGAAGCGGTACCCCACGCCCCACACCGTCCGGATGAGGCGGGGGCGGGCGGGGTCGTCCTCGACCTTGCCGCGCAGGCGGCGGACATGGACCGTGACGGTCGACAGGTCACCGAAGTCCCAGCCCCACACCTCCCGCATCAGCTCCTCGCGGCCGAACGCCCGCCCCGGGTGCCGCAGGAAGAACGCGAGCAGGTCGAACTCCCGGAGGGTGAGGGCCAGATCGGTGCCGTTCTTGGTGGCGCGGCGGCCGGCCGGGTCCACGGTCAGACCGGCCGCGCCCAGCGGGCCGCGCGGCACGGCGGGCCGGGCGCGGCGCAGCACCGACTCCACCCGCAGCACCAGCTCGCGCGGGCTGAACGGCTTGGTCACGTAGTCGTCGGCGCCGACCTCCAGGCCGAGGATGCGGTCGTCCTCGTCACCGCGCGCGGTGAGCATGACGACCGGCACCGGACCGTGCTCGCGCAGCCGCCGGCACACCTCCAGGCCGTCCATCCCGGGCAGCATCAGATCGAGCACCACCAGGTCCGGCTGGTGCGCCGCGGCCCGGGCGAGGGCGGCCGGGCCGTCGGCGGCACGGTCCACGGTGTATCCGGCCCGGTCCAGGTACCCCGCGACGACCTCGGCGACGGTCGGATCGTCGTCCACGACGAGGATCCGGCCCAGGGAACCGGGTCGCGGCCCGGCGTCCGGTGATGCGTACGGCTGCTGCATGTCTCCACCCTGGCACCCGGCCGCCCCGGAGGCTCGGCCGCGGCTCCGACGTCCGCGTTTCGTAAGGAGGCGATGCCCCCTTTGCCCCGGTTCGGCTTCGTAGGGTGAACGCCGTGACGAGCACCTCCCCTCCCCCTTCCGACGTGGACGTCGTGCTGCCCTGCCTGAACGAGGCCGAGGCACTGCCCTGGGTCCTCGCGCGCGTCCCGGACGGCTGGCGCGCCCTCGTCGTCGACAACGGCTCCACCGACGGCTCCGCCGACCTGGCCCGTGACCTCGGGGCGACCGTCGTGCGCGAGGAGCGGCGCGGCTTCGGCGCCGCCTGCCACGCCGGGCTGCTGGCCGCCACCGCCGACGTGGTGTGCTTCTGCGACTGCGACGCCTCCCTCGATCCCGGGCAGCTGGTCCCGTTCGTCCGCGAGGTCCGGGCCGGTGAGGCCGACCTGGTGCTCGGCCGGCGCCGCCCGCAGGCCCGGGGCGCCTGGCCGGCCCACGCCCGCGCCGGCAACCTCGCCCTCTCCCACCTCGTGCGCCGCCGCACCGGCCTGCGCCTGCACGACCTCGGGCCCCTGCGCGCGGCCCGCCGCGAGCGGCTCCTCGCCCTGGGTCTGACCGACCGCCGCAGCGGCTATCCGCTGCAGATGGTGGTCCGTGCCGCCGACGCGGGCTGGCACATCACCGAACACGACGTCCCGTACCTCCCGCGCAGCGGCGCCTCGAAGGTCACGGGGACCTGGCGGGGCACGTGGCAGGCGGTACGGGACATGAGCAAGGTCCTGAACGAGCCGCCTGTCGTCCGCGCCTAGCGGCTCGTTGTCCGCGCCTGGCGGCTCGTTGTCCGTGCCTGGCTGCGGGCCGGTGGGGCTGGTCGCGCCCACGCGGCGGAGCCGCACATCGATACAGGCCGCGCCCCCCATGGGGCGCTCGTAGCCGCGGGCAGGCGAAACACCCCGCCCCCCCACTCCGGTCACCAGCCAAGGAAGGCCCACATGACCACCCTTCTAGTCATCGCCAAGGAGCCCCGCCCGGGCAGGGTCAAGACGCGCCTGACCCCGCCCTTCTCCCCCGAGCAGGCCGCCGCCCTCGCCGAGGCCTCGCTCGCCGACACGCTGCGGGCCGTGGCTGCGGCCCCGGCCACCCGCAGAGTCCTCGTGCTCGACGGCCGGCCGGGCTCCTGGCTGCCCCCCGGCTTCGACGTCGTCCCCCAGTGCGCCGGCGGACTCGACGCCCGCCTCGCCGACGCCTTCGCCCGGTGCGCCGGCCCCGCCCTGCTGATCGGCATGGACACCCCGCAGGTCACCCCGCAGCTGCTCACCGTGGACTTCGCGGACTGCGACGCGTACTTCGGGCCGGCCGAGGACGGCGGGTTCTGGGCGCTGGGCCTGGCCCGCCCGGAGCCCGCGCTGCTGCGGGGGGTACCGATGTCCGTGCCGGAGACCGGGGCCGTGCAGCGGGAGCGGCTGGTCGCCGCCGGGCTGCGGGTACGGGACCTGCCCCGGCTGCGGGACGTCGACACCGCCGCCGACGCCCGCGCGGTCGCGGCCCTCGCCCCGCACGGCACCTTCGCCGCCCGGCTGGCGGACTGCACGGCGGCCGGTGCCCGATGACCCCCGCATCCGGCCCGACGACAGCTCCACGCATCCGCGCCGCAGCCGCAGCCGCCGACGGTGGCAGTGACGGTGAATACGCCCCACCGGGGCCACCCGCACCCGGCGACGAAAGCGTCACGGGTGGTGCGGGTGGGAACACGATCGCCGACGGCGAAGCCGAGGCGGTTTCGGCCGACGCCCCGCAGGGCCCCGCCTGGGCCGTCTCCGACCCGTACGCCACCGCCCTGCGCACCGGCCGGGGCCCGCTGTACCTGCGCCGCACCGACGGCTGGCTGCTGCCGCTGGAGGTGGAGCGCTGGTGCGCCGACGCGGACGCGGTGGACTCGGCGGTGCTGGACCGCTGCGAGGGCGCCGTCCTGGACGTCGGCTGCGGCCCGGGCCGGCTGGTGGCCGAGCTGGCCGCCCGGGGCCGTACCGTCCTCGGCGTCGACGTCAGCGAGGCGGCCGTCACCCGCACCATCACGGTCGGCGGCCAGGCCCTGCGCCGCTCGGTGTTCGACCCGCTGCCCGGCGAGGGCCGCTGGGGCACCGTCCTGCTCATGGACGGCAACGTCGGCATCGGCGGCGACCCGCGCGCCCTGCTGCACCGGATGAGCCAACTCCTCGTCCCAGGCGGTCTGTTGATCGCCGAGACGGTCCCGCTGGACGTGGACGAGCGCACCCGGGTGCAGGTCGTCGACGTCGCCCACGGGCAGGCCCGCACGGGCGACCCGTTCCCGTGGGCGCGGATCGGCACCCCGGCCCTGCTGCAACTCGCGGACCGGGCCGCCGAGTGGCGGGCGGAGGCTCAGTGGACGGCCGGCGACCGCCGCTTCGTCGCCCTGCGCACCTGCACCGCGAGCAGCAGCGCCGAGCCGCCGAAGAGCAGGGCGGTGATCAGCAGCCAGCGGCCGAGGAAGACGTCCGCGGACTGACCGGTGGCCAGGCGGTAACGCACGGCCACCCGGTCGGAGATCAGCGGGAACCACACGAGCAGCAGCAGCCCCGACAACGCGGCCGGCACCCGCACGTACATCACCCACGCGCGCCGTCCGGCCGCGTCGAGACCGTGCACGACCGCCCGGTCCGCCACCGAGTACAGCGGCAGCAGAACGAGGTCGTGCAGCAGGGCCGCCCCCACGACCCACAGCGCCACCCCGAACCAGTCACCGGCGAGCAGCCGTACACCGGCGTACGCGGCGAGCGCGAACGAGCAGCAGAGCAGCAGGATCTGCAGCGGACTGCCCACGGGCAGGCGGCGGATCACGGGCAGGCGGCGCATCACAGGTCTCCGAAGGTCAGCCGGGCCACCCACTTGGTGTTGAGCACGCCCGGTGCGGCGGGCACGATCACGCGCGCCGGGTGACCGTGGTCGGGGGACAGTTCCTCGCCGTTGACGTACAGGGCGAGCAGGGAGCGCGGGTCGGCCACCTGGTTGGCGCGCAGGGCCGCGCGGCGGAAGGCGCCGTGCCGCTGCAGGGACTCCACGAACACGTCCGGCGGGTCGCCCTCGTACCCGACGAGCGCCGCGAGGTCCCGCAGCCGCACCCCGCGCCACCACTGGTCGGCGGTGGACCAGCCCTCCACACAGGCGATCGGCAACGACGAGCTGTGCAGGGGAAGCCGGAGCAGCTGGGCGCGGCTGAGGCGCACGGTCCCGGTGCGGCCGGTGACGACGAGCCGCCACGCCTCCTCGCCGGTCTCCGCCGCGTCGATGCCCGCGTACGCGGCCGTCTTGTTGATCTGGAAGCCGTTCGGGCCGCCGGCCGGGTCGGCCCCGCCGTGCGGCGCGAGCAGAGCCGTACGGCGGAAGGGTCCGCCCAGGCTCTGCCCGACCGTGGTCAGGAACAGCAGCAGCGAGCCGCCGCCGACCAGCCACAGCGCCCCGCGCCGGGACACGGTGGGCGGATCGGGGTCCGGCGCGGCCAGGTCGTCCGCGTCCCTCTCGTTGCTCTCGTTGCTCTCGTCCCCCTCGCGCAGCCGCCGCCGTACGGTCCGCACCGCGGCCGGCGTCTTCAGCACCGCGTGCGCCACGAACGCGGCGAAGAACACCCACGCCCCGTAGAAGTGCAGCGGATAGAAGGAGCCGGGGAAGACGTAGTCCAGCTGGATGTTGAGCACACCGGTCGTGAACTCGAACAGCCCGCCGCCGACCAGCAGCAGCAGCGAGATCCGCTCCAGCGCGTGCGCCACGGAGCGGGCCGGCGGCAGCGTGAACAGCTTCGGCACCACCGACCACAGCTTGGCCAGCAGGACCGGGACCAGGGTGATGCCGAGGGTGACGTGGAGGCCCTGGGTGAACCGGTACAGCCACACCGGTCCGGTCGGCCACGGGAAGAGGTAGAAGCCGAGGATCCCCTTGTCCGGGGTCGTGTCGTTCACCGGGTGCAGGTTCGGGTTGTAGGCCGCGTACGACACCAGGCCGGTCACGAACAGCACGGTGATGCCGCCGAGCAGCACGAGTCCGAGCACCGAGGTGAACCAGCGGCCGCGCAGGGGACTGCGCCAGAAACCGGGGGAGGTGGGAAGCCGGGGAAGGTCGGGCATGCCCCGACCGTAAGCCGCGAAGCGCCCGGGAAAGGGGGCACGACCCATGACGAAACGCTGACGTCCGGCCTGTACGACGACCCGTACGGGGCCGTGCGGCCTAACGTGCCGACGTGACCCGCTCCCTCCGCCGTGATCTGTACGCCGCCGGGGCCGCCGCCCTGCTCGTGACGGTGGCCGTCCTGGTCGGCCGCCACCTCCAGGACACCTACCGCGTCCTGTTCGTGCACTGGCCGCCGGTACTGGCCGAGTGGGACCCGCACGTGGGCCCCGGCACGCCGGCCGCCGTCCTCCTCGCGGCGGCCGGCGTGGCCTACGGCCCCTCCCTGGCCGCCCGGCTGCCGTGGCGTGCCCTGCTGGTGACGGCCTGGGCGTCGGCCATGGCCTGGATCCTCTCCCTCGCCCTCGTCGACGGCTGGCACCGGGGCATCGCGGCCCGCCTCACCACCCGTGAGGAGTACCTCCGGGTCATCGGCCGCTTCCATGACATCCCGGCCACCCTGCGGGACTTCACCCATCACATCGTCAGCGGCACCCCCGCCCCCTGGCCGGCCCATGTCGCCGGTCACCCGCCGGGTGCGACGCTCACCTTCGTCCTCCTCGACCGGATCGGGCTGCGGGGCGGCGGCTGGGCCGGGATGTGGTGCGTGACCCTCGGCTCGACGGCCTGCGTGGCGGTCCTGGTCGCCGTCCGCGCCCTGGCGGACGAGACCCTGGCCCGGCGGGCGGCCCCCTTCCTGGTACTGGCCCCGGCGGCGGTCTGGCTGGGCACCTCCGCCGACGCGTACTTCGCCGCGGTCGCCGCCTGGTCCGTGGCCCTGCTCGCCCTCGCGGTCACCCGCCGCTCCCTGCTCCGGGCGGCGGCCTCCGGCCTGCTCCTCGGCCTGACCTGCTACCTGTCGTACGGCCTCACGCTCTTCGCCCTCGTCGCGGCGGCGGTCCTGCTGCTGGGCCGGGACGGGGTGCGCGAGCGCCCGGCGCTCCTCCTGGCCCTCCTCGCCGGACTCGCCGTCGTACCGCTGGCGTTCACGCTCGCGGGCTTCGACTGGTGGACGGCGTACCACCTGTTGGTGACCCGCTACTACCAGGGCGTCGGCGGCAAGCGTCCCTACGGCTACTGGGTGTGGGCCAACTTGGCCTGCACGGTGCTGATCACGGGTCCGGCGACGGCGGCGGGCCTGCGCCGCACGGCCACGGCCCTCACCCGCCGCACCGACCCCGCCGCCGTCCGCCTGGCGGTCCTCGTCTGCACCGCCCTTGTCGCCCTCCTCGTCGCCGACCTGTCCGGGATGAGCAAGGCCGAGACCGAGCGCATCTGGCTGCCGTTCGCGATGTGGCTGCTGCCGGCGTGCGCGTATCTGCCCCACCCCCGGGCCTGGCTCACCGCGCAGGCGGTGCTCGCGCTGCTCCTCAACCACCTGCTGCTGACGGGATGGTGAGACCGCGTGCGGGGTAACGGACCAGCCGCTGAAAGTACTTGCATTCTTGGAAAGTACTGTCCATCCTGAAGGTGACCAGTGGGCGGTCCGACCAACTGCCCCACCCACACCGGAGGTACACACATGGCCAGCACGGGGGACCCCATCGACGCACGGCAGGCACAGGACGCGCTGACCGCCGCACGAGCCGCCCAGGCCGCGGCACGCACGGCCGGTGACCGGCGGACCAGGCCCCGCGGTTACGCCGTCGGCCAGGCCCTGACCTTCGCGGCCGGCTTCATCGCACTGGGCCTCGCCGGCAGCCGGCCGGGGTGGGCGGCGTGGCTGCTGACCGGCGGGCTGCTGAGCCTGGCCGCGTTCTTCGCCCTGGTCTGGATCGGCGCGCACCACGGCGGCGTCACCCGCTGGTTCGACCGGCGTCGCGAGCCCGGCCGGTACGCCTGGCGGACCTGGCTGCTCCCCCTCGCCGCCATCGCCGTGAGCCTGCTGGCCGCGATCCCGTACGGCACGACGGGCTGGCTGGTGGCCTTCGGTCTCGCGGGCGGCCTGGAGCACCTGCTGCGGGCCACCGGGGTGGGCACGGCATGACCGGAACGCCTCAGCCCCCCGCCCTGGACCGGGAACTCCACCACCCCACCCGGCTGGCCCTCGCCGCCTACCTCTCCGCGTGCGGGGAGGCGGAGTTCGCCGTCCTGCGGGACTACTGCCAGGTGTCCGACTCGACGCTGAGCAAGACGCTCTCCGCCCTGGAGAAGACGGGCTACGTCAGCATCCGCAAGGGCTACCTGGGCAAGCGCCCGCGCACCTGGGCCGCCCTCACGTTCACCGGCCGGCGCGCGCTGACGGGCCACCTGACGGCGCTGGAGGAGATCGCGTCGGCGGCCCGCAGGGCGGCAGCGGGGTCCGAAGGGGACCGGTCGGAGCCCGACGAGGACTAGTACTACTCCTCGTCGACCTCCTCCGTCCCCCGGACCCGGCCCGGCTCGGGCAGCTCGCCCAGTTCGGAGCGCACGAGCAGGACATCGCCGATGAACAGGTCGTAGATCAGGATCCCGATGATCCCGCCGACGAACGGCCCGACGATCGGGATCCACCAGTAGCCGCTGTACACGCCGGACACGCTGCCCGGGAAGGCATAGCTCTGCCACCCTGCCGCGTAGGTGAGCAGCCGCGGTCCGAAGTCGCGGGCCGGGTTGATGGCGTACCCCGCGTTGGCGCCGTAGGACATGCCGATCGCGGCGACCACGAAGCCCACCAGCAGCGGGCCGAGGTTGGCCTTCACGGCCTGGTTGCGCAGGTCGATGAGGGCGGCGATCAGCATGAGCAGGAAGGCCGTACCGACGATCTGGTCGATCAGCGGCCCCCAGATGCCGCCGTGGAAGTACGCGGCCGGGAAGGTCGCGAAGATGGAGAACGTGGCGTTGGTACGCCCGTTCACCTTCGGCCCCGTCGCGGCGTGGTCGTAGGCGCTGATCGCGTCGTGGTACACGAGGTAGACCAGTGCCGCACCCGCGAACGCGCCGATCACCTGCGACAGCATGAACGGCAGGACCTTGGTCCAGGCGAACCCGCGACGGATGGCCATCGCCAGCGTCACCGCCGGATTCAGGTGGGCACCGCTGACACCGCCGGCGACGTAGACACCGAAGCAGACGGCGAACGCCCAGCCGAACGCGATCAGCAGCCAGTCGCCGGCCGCGAGGAAGATCGTCGTGGGGGTCGCCGCACGGCCCGAACCGGGCAGTCCGGCCACCGCCATCGCGACCACGCCGCAGCCGAAGGAGATGAGGACGAAGGTCCCGAGGAACTCCGCCATGCACTCGCCCAGCAGGCCACCCCGGCGCCTGAACTGGGAGGGCTTGATGAGCGGACGGATTTCGACAGCCATTGCGGCCCCCTTGAAGAGAGCAATGCGGCCCGATACGACCATATTGGCCCACAAATGCTCTTCACGCAGGGCGAAGCGATCTCCGGGCCGCCGGGTCAGCTGTCGAGGTCGTCGGCGTAGTGCCGGAAGCCGTGCCGCTCCCGGTGCATGCCCCACAGGGTCTCCGCGAGCACGGCCGGGTCCTTGCGCACATGCCCGGGCGTGATGGCCCCGGGGATCACCAGCTGGGCGACATGGATCCCCTCACGGGCGAGCCGGTCGTGCAGCAGATGCCCGTACGCGCTCTCCGCGGCGAACGCGATCGACGTGCCCGCCCGCTCGGGATGCGGCACGGCGGCCGTCCCGCCGTTCACGAAGAGGATGGTCCCCCGCCCCAGCGCCCGCATACCGGGCAGCACCTGCTGCACGGCGGCCACCGGCCCGTACACCGAGAACTCGATCGGCCCGAGCAGGTCCCGGTGCCGGGTCTCCAGCACGGGCCGCATGAAGTCCCGGTGCGGGACCGGGCTGTACTGCAACACCTCGACGGTCCCGAGCACGGCCGCGGCATCCTTCAGGGCCGCCACCAGCTGCTCCGGCCGACGCACATCGGCGGGGAACCCACGCGCGACGACACCCTCGTCGGCAAGCTCGCCCACCAGGACCTGCAGTCGCTCCCGGTCCCGGGCGACGAGGGCGACGTCGTACCCCTCCCGCCCGAACCGGCGCGCGACGGCGGCACCCAGCCCGGGCCCGGCGCCGACGACGGCAATGGTGCTCATGGGTAAATCCTTGCCCGTGCGACGGCACCCCACCACCCGCGCCCGGGCAGGACGGTGACGGGTCTCAGCCCTCGACGGCGCCGGCGGCGGACACCGCCGCCACACCCGGCTGCTCCTGGCGAATCCGCTCCACCTGTACGGCGGTGACGGCCCGCACGGCGAACGCGCCGGCCACGGCGGCACCGATGACCGCGGCGTCGGACACGAGCAGCGGCCACACCTCGGTGTAAGCGCGGGCGATGAGCTTGTCGGTGGAGTCGCGGTACATGATGCCCACCCCGCCGAGCATCCCGATCACCCAGAGCGCCCACCACACGTTCACCGAGACGGGCAGCTTCCGTCCCGGAGCGGTGGTCCGGAAGGCGTCGGCGACGATGCCGCGCGGGAACCACAGGTTGACGATGGGCACGAGCCACCCCAGGTAGACCCAGATCCCGGCGTACTTCGGCGGCTGGCCCGTGAGCACGCGCGCGTTGTCCCGCACCCGCCACATCCACGAGAGGAAGAGGAGCGCGCAGAGGAAGGCGGCGCCGCCTCCGATGCTGGTGACGAGGTGGTACGAGTCCTCCAGCCCGTTGAGCGCCCGGTGCACCCCGTCCCCCTGGTCCGGCGGCCCCGAGGCAGGCTCCCCGGCCATGGCCAGCCGCACTTCCCACCCGGCCCGCACGACCCATGCGAGCCCCGCGAGCAGCAGGGACCCGGCAGTCAGCCGCCCGGACACCACGATGGGCCTCAGACCGAGGGAGCGGGAGGGCGTGGCGGACTCCACTATCTGTTCGTTCACCTCATCATCCTGACGCACGGCCACGCGGAGTTGCCAGGGACACGCCAGCCGCGAGGGGATCAGCGCATGCCCTCGTCCATGAGCACGTACAGCAGCCCCACGAGCGACCCGCTGCTGACGATCTCGCGCCGGTCGATCATTCCCCGCACCTCGGCGAGCGGCACCCACTCGATCCGGTCCGACTCGTTCTGCTCGGTCGGCGGCCCGACGTACGCGGCCCCGTCCGCACGGAACACATGATGCTGCGAGTCGGTGATCCCGTTGGCCGGCTCGGCGTAGATCAGCGGCTTCAGCGGCCCGGGACGCCAGCCGGTCTCCTCCAGCACCTCACGCGCCGCCGCCTGCTCCGGCGTCTCCCCCTCCTCGATCAGCCCCATGGGGAGTTCCCAGGCCCACGAGTCCGTGATGAACCGGTGCCGCCACATCATGAGGATCTCGCGCCGGTCGTTGACGACGGCCCCCACCGCGAGATGCCGCAGCCGCACCACGTGGTACTCCCACCGCAGCCCATCAGGCTGCTGCACGTCCACCAGGCACAGATTCACCCACGGATTCGAGTAGATCCGCCGCTCCCCATAGGTCTTCCACTCCATCAAGGCACCCTTTCCACCGGCTGCCCGCAGCCTCCCAGAGAGGGTCACGGCGACGCGCCCCTCCGCATCCCGTGCGGATGAAACCGCACAGATCGGCAGTACTGGCACGAACCCGATGGGTACGGTGTCCCCTTTGTAGGTTGAGGTCGTGGACGACGACACGATCACCATCAGACTCACCCGCGACCAGGCACTCGTGCTGTCCGACTGGCTCCATCACGCGATGTTCCAGTCGAACGACCTCGAGGGCATCCTGCCCGACCGGGCCGTCTGGTCACCGATCTACAGCATCTCCGGAACCCTGGACAAAGCCCTGCCCGAAATCTTCATGCCCGACTACGGCCAACACCTCGCGGCCGCCAGGGAACGCCTCCACCGGGACCTGCACGGCGAAGCCGATGAGCCCACGGGGCCGCTGGAGTGAGAGCGGCCTCCCAGAAGTAGCGGCGAGGTGCGTCGGGCCGCCCCGAGACATGGCCCTGGAGCACCATGACTGCTTGCGGGACATGGCATCTCGGCCGTCGAGCGGATCGTCAAGGGACGGAGCGCACATGCATGTGGCCGGCAGCGGCATCAGCGGGACCACGGCCGACGCACTGATGTACGTCTGGTTCCTCCTGGTCGTCCTGTCCACCGTCTACGTCGCGTACGACGCATTCACGAAGAACCCCGAACTCACCGTGATGAAGTGGGGCTGGGTCCTGGTGACCCTCTATCTCGGCCCCGTCGGCGCCGCGATCTACGTGCTCTCGTGCGAGGAACCCCGGCCGGGAGCCCAGCTGATCGGTGACCACCTCGGCACGCTGGCCGGGCGGGATCTGCGGGCCCTGAGCGGGGAGTCCTCCTCGCGCTGGGCCGGGTCGATCACGAAGGCGACGCACGATCAGTGGGCGCTGGCCCGGCGTGCCCAGACGGCTGTCCGGCTGGTTCTTCCGGACCTGCAACGCCGGCCTGGCGGTGACCGTCGGCATGATGACCCTGCACGGAACGCCGACGGTCCTCGGCCGCTCCGGCTCGGACGCCGTCGCCGGTATCGCCGGCCTCGGCCATGCCCTGCTGACGGCGGGCCTGGTGCTCTTCTTCGTCATGGTCGGCAAGTGCCTGCCCGGCGCCTCCCGGGCCGAGGACGCCGTAGTCACCCGCCCTGTGGACGCAGCCCCGTCAGCTTCTCCAGGATGCCCAACTCACCGTTGACGAGGGCCTGTCGGAAGGTGACGCCGGCCGACTGCGGCTTCGCCAGGACGCCGAGGCTCCAGCGCGCCACGTGGTCGCGGCCGCCGCGATCGCGGAGATGCCCTGGAGGACGGCGAGGACGCCCTCCAGCAGGAGCAGCACTCCCGCGAAGACGAGTCCCCCCTCGGCCCAGTCGGTCTTCCCCGCCCGTGCCGGACGGGTGTGCTGCGTCATGGCCGTACCTCCGCCGTCGTCCCCGGGTCGGTCGTAGGTACGACGATCCGGCCCGTCCGGCCCGGAGACCACGGGGGCTGCTCCGTACGGGTGGGCCGGCGGGCCGGGGCGGTGCCGCTCAGGCCATCCAGAAGAAGACGGCCGTCATCCGCTTCTGCGCCAGCTCCTTGCCGAAGTAACCGGTCGCGCTGTGCACCAGGTTGGCGTTGTAGAGGAGGAGGCGGTTGTACCGGTGCGGGACGCGGACGTCCTCCTCGAAGGCGTCCGGGGTGACGAAGCGGGTACCGAGTGCCTCGACGAGGTTGTTGTGCGGGGCCTGGACGACGTTGCCGCCGAGCCGGCCGCCGGGCAGGGACTGGCGGAAGAAGCTGGTGCCGCAGTCCTTGGGCACCTGCGGGTTGAGGTACAGCACGGCCGCGTACCGGCACAGCGCACGCGAGTCGGTGTGCGGGCGCGGTTCGCTCTCGCCCTCGCCGACCACCTGCACGCAGTTGTGGTTGAGGGTGCCGCCGCCGGGCGCCTGCTGCACCCAAAGCTCCCTGGCCCCGGTCGCCTGCTTCACCAGCTTCTCGATGCGGCCGAGTTCACCGGGCTCCAGGCCGGGCATCGCACGCAGTCCGGGCCAGGTCTCCGAGGTGTACGGGTAGCCCTTGACCCAGTCGTCCTTCGCCAGACACCGCTCGCGCACCGCGTCGACATCCGGCAGGACGTCGTCCAGGACCCAGTAGTCGCGGCCCTTGGTGGGCTTGCGGTAGGGCAGGACGGGCAGTGCGGCGGGCGTTCTCGGAGGTGGCTGTGGGGGCATGCGGCGAATCTAGGGCCGCGCTTCCCCTCGCTTCTCCCGAGGAAGAGTCAACTCTCCTGCGGGAAGGTCAACCTTTCACCAACTGCGGTCCTCGGCCCCTCAGGCACGACCGGGGCGAATCTTTACCCGAAACCACCGACACAAATGACCTCCGCATCCGTACTGCTGTGCGTCCGAACCGCCTACAGGCGGATCCACGGCCAGGCAGGAGGCACGGTGCGCATCTCGCGGAACGCGACGGGAACTCTCTTCGTGGGCGGAGCAATGGCCCTGACCCTCGGCGCGCTCGCCTACCCGAGCATGCTGGGTGTCAGCACCGTCTCGAGCTCTCCGGACCGTGTCATCGCCAACACCCAGTGGGGTCCGCTCACCGAGTCCGACCGGGACTTCGTGGTGAAGGTGCGCGCGGCCGGCCTGTGGGAGTACCCGGTGGGGCAGATCGGGCTGCAGAAGGGCACCACCAAGGGCGTCCTCGAGGCCAGCAAGCACCTGATCGACGGGCACTCAGCGCTGGACGCCTCCTGCCGCAAGATCGCGCCGATGCTGAACATCACGCTGCCCAACGTGGCCAGCCCGCAGCAGGAGGGCTTCGTCAACACACTGAAGTCGGACAGCGGCAAGAAGTTCGACACCGACTTCGCCAACATCCTGCGGATGACACATGGTTCGATCTTCAACACCATCGCGAAGATCCGGTCCACCACCAAGAACTCGCTGGTGCGCGCCCTCGCCGACCAGGCCAACAACACCGTGCTCGACCACATCACGGTCATGGAGAAGACCGGTCTGGTCGACTTCGACCAGACCCTCTTCCAGCAGACCACCCCGCCGAAGCTGCCCAGCTCGGACCTGACCCCGCCGCCCCCGCCGGCGGGCCAGCCGCAGGTCGTGCTCACGCCGCCGCCGAACCCCACCTCCACCCCGGTGAACATCGACGGCCTCACCGGCGGCAACGGCGGCGGCTCCGGGGGCGCCTCACCTGCCCCCAGCCCGACCGTGGGCTAGGTCAGCCACACCGTGGTGTCCGGCGGCAGCACGCCCGGCTCCGCGAGCGGGGTGCTGGCGAGCAGCACCTCACCCCGGGGCAGGTGTACCGGCTCCGCGGTGAGGTTGGTGACACAGCGCCAGGTCTCGGTGCGGGCGAAGTCCAGCACCCCCGCAGGGGCACCGGGTGTCCAGGTCAGCGTCTCGCCCTCCAGCAGCTTGCGGCGCAGCCTGAGCGCGGTGCGGTACAGCTCCAGGGTGGAGCCCTCGGCACCGGACTGGGCCTCGACGGCGTAGGCCGCGAAGGACGCCGGCTGCGGCAGCCAGGCGGCCCCGGACCCGAAGCCGTACGAGGGCCCGGTGGTCGTCCACGGCAGCGGCACCCGGCAGCCGTCGCGGCCCTTGCGGGCATGGCCCGTCTGCTCCCAGATCGGGTCCTGCAACGCCTCTGCGGGCAGGTCGGCGACCTCGGGCAGGCCGAGTTCCTCGCCCTGGTAGACGTACGACGATCCGGGCAGCGCCAGCATCAGCAGGGTCGCGGCCCGGGCCCGGCGCAGGCCCGCCGCCCGGTCGGCCGGCGGCACCGTGCCGCCGGACAGCAGCCAGGCGTTCTCGTCGGTGCCCGGCGGAAGCACGAGGCGCGAGGCGTGGCGGACGACGTCGTGGTTGGAGAGCACCCAGGTGGCGGAAGCACCGGCGGCCCGGGCCGTCGCCAGTGATCCGGTGATGACCTGACGGAGTTCCTCCGCGTCCCACCCTGCCTGCAGATACTCGAAGTTGAAGGCCTGGCCGAGTTCGTCCGGGCGGGCGTACAACGCGCGGCGGGCGTCCGGGACCCAGGCCTCGGCGACCGCGGTGCGCGGCGGGCTGTAGGCGTCGAGGATCTTGCGCCAGTCGCGGTAGATCTCATGGACCTCGTCGCGGTCCCAGTAGGGGTGGGTGCCGGGCTCCACCCGCTGCAGGGCCTCCTCGCCCGCGGCGCCCAGACCGCCCAGGTCCCGAAGCGGGTCGGCCAGGTCCTTGGCCAGGCCGTGGGCGACGTCGATGCGGAAGCCGTCGACACCCCGGTCGGACCAGAAGCGCAGGGTGGTGCGGAAGTCGGCGCGGACCTCCTCGTTCTCCCAGTTCAGGTCGGGCTGTTCGGGCGCGAACAGGTGCAGGTACCAGTCGCCGTCGGGGACACGTCGCCAGGCGCTGCCGCCGAACACCGACTGCCAGTCGGTGGGCGGGAGTTCACCGGAACCACCGCGGCCGGGGCGGAAGACGTAGCGTTCGCGGGCCGCGGATCCGGGTCCGGCCCGCAGGGCCTCCTGGAACCAGGGGTGCAGGTGCGAGGTGTGGTTCGGGACGATGTCCACGACGACCTTCAGACCGAGCCGGTGGGCCTCGGCGGTCAGCGCGTCGAAGTCGTCGAGGGTGCCGAGGCGCGGGTCGACGTCCCGGTGACCGGCGACGTCGTAGCCGCCGTCGGCGAGTTCGGAGGGGTAGAAGGGGCTGAGCCACAGGGCGTCCACGCCGAGCGTGGCGAGATGGTTCAGGCGCCCGGTGACGCCCCTGAGGTCACCGAGGCCGTCGCCGTCGGCGTCGGCGAAGCTGCGCGGATAGACCTGGTAGATGACGGCCTGGCGCCACCAGTCGGGATTCCTGGAGGAGAGGTCTGGCATACACGGACTCTGTCCACATTGCCCGGAAACGGAACCTTGACCGCCGTCCGCCCGGCTGTGTGATCTTCAATACCAGGACAGGCGCGCGGCTTTGCAGGCAAAAGGATCGCCGCCTACGGTGAACGGGCCGTGGTGCTCGGGAAGTCGATGCAAGGTCGACGCGGCCCTCGCCACTGTGATCGGGGAGTTCCCGTTCCGTCCGGCAGCCGCCGGGCCACTGGTCTTGCGACCGGGAAGGCAGGAACGGCGAACGCATGACCCTACGGTGGGCGGCCCGGGTGCCGGCGGCCTCCGACTGAGGCCGGACGTGCCGCCGGCCGGACCGGTGTCCGCCCCGCCGAACCTGCCCCAGGGGGTTTCGTTCGGATCAGCCCGGGTCCGCGAGGCCCGGCACGGCACCTCGCCGCGTTGTCGGACCACCCGAGTACGCCCAGTACGCGGGTGCTCCTCCGCCTTGCGATGCACCGCACCGGACGCCGCGGCCTGATCCGACCTGATCCAAACGAAACCCCCTAGGCCCTGTCGTCAAATTCCCGTCTGCCCCACGACGCCTGGCACGCACTCTCGCCGCACCGGGCGAAAGCCCAAGTACGTCCAGTACGAGGACTTCCGCCCGGCACGCCGAGAGCACGCACCAGACGCCGCGAGGCCGCCCTTCGGGCGACGACGGGAATTTGACGACAGGACCTAGCGGCGCGCCACCGTCTCCAGGTACAGCTTCACGTACCGCTCCACGTCCACCGCCAACGCCACCTCCACCAGCGCCTGTTCGCGTGCGCCGCCGTGGATCTCGGACTCGCCGGGGCGGGGGCGACGGTCGACGATCGTCTGACCGCGGGTCGGGCCGGGGGCCAGGCAGACCTCGACGGGCAGCAGGCGGGTGGTGATGCCGGCCGGGTCCGCGACCGCGCACACCGCGCCCGCGTCACCGAGGCCGCCGGCCGGGTCGTCACCGTCGGGGCCGGGTGCGGACGGGCGGTGGGCCAGCAGTTCACCGGCCAGCCGGGTGCCCGGCTCCCTGCTCTCCCGCAGCCGCCGTACGTCCGTGCCCGGTACGACGACCTGGGTGAACACGTCGAGTCCGTACATGGTGATCGGCACCCCCGCGGTGAGCAGGACCGCCGCCGCCTCCGGGTCGTGCCAGACGTTGAACTCGGCGACCGGCGTGGCGTTCCCGGTGGCGACCGCGCCGCCCATGAACACGATCCGCTCGATGTTCCGGGTCACCTCCGGATGGGTGCGCAGCAGCAGCGCGATGTTGGTGAGCGGTGCGGTCGGGATCAGGGTGACCGGCGTCCGGGAGCCCAGGATCTCGCGGTACAGGAGGGTCACGGCGTCCACGGCGGCGCGGCCGCGTCTGGGCGCGGGCAGGCCGAGGTCGCCCATGCCGTCCACGCCGTGCACGTGCCGGGCCGAGCGGGCCGGCTCGATCAGCGGGCGCTCGGCACCGCGTGCCACCGGAATGTCGGGGGCGCCCGCCTCCTCCAGCACGGTCAGGGTGTTGCGGACCACCCCGTCGACGTCGGTGTTCCCGGCCACGCAGGTCACCGCCCTGAGATCCAGGCCGGGGTGGCGTACGGCGAAGAGCAGGGCCAGGGCGTCGTCGACGCCGGTGTCGCAGTCGATGATCACGGGAATGGGCTGACCGGTCACGTCGGACTCCTTCCGTCATGGCGACAGTAGGTCAGGACCAGAGTGCGGTGCCCTTCGCCGCCACGCGTTCGGCGACGTGGCGCAGCAACTCCGGCACGGGGAGGGCGCCGGGGCGGCGGCCGTCCCGCAGGCGGAGGGCCGCGAGGCCCGCGCCGGCCTCGCGGTCGCCGATCACCGCCTGGTACGGGACCAGGCGGGCCGCGCGGATGCGGGCGCCGAGGGTGCCCTGTCCGGGGTCGGCGAGTTCGGCGCGCAGGCCCAGTGCGGCCGCCTCCCGGACCACCGCGGCCGCCCGCTCCACCTGCTCCTGCGCGACCGGCAGCACGGCCAGCTGTACGGGCGCGAGCCAGGCCGGGAAGGCCCCTTCGTGCGCCTCGACGAGGTGGGCGACGGCCCGCTCCACGCTGCCGATGACGCTGCGGTGCACCATCACCGGCCGGTGCTTCGCGCCGTCGGCGCCGATGTAGTGCAGGTCGAAGCGGGCCGGCTGGTGGAAGTCGATCTGGACGGTGGACAGGGTGGACTCGCGGCCGGCCGGGTCCGCGATCTGCACGTCGATCTTGGGACCGTAGAAGGCGGCCTCGCCCTCCGCCTCCTCGTACGCCACGCCGGCCCCGTCCAGCACCTCCTTCAGCAGCGCGGTGGCCCGCTGCCACAGCTCCGGGTCGGCGACGTACTTGCCGCCCTCGCCGGGCAGCGAGAGCCGGTGGCGTACGGCCTCGATGCCGAGGTCGGCGTAGGCGCGGGCGATCAGCTCCAGCGCGGCGCGGGCCTCGTCGACGGCCTGCTCCAGGGTGCAGAAGATGTGGGCGTCGTTGAGCTGGATGGCGCGCACCCGGGTCAGGCCGCCGAGGACGCCGGACCGTTCGGCGCGGTACATGGTGCCCAGCTCGGCGATGCGCAGGGGCAGTTCGCGGTAGCTGTGCGAGCGGGAGCGGTAGATCAGGGCGTGGTGGGGGCAGAGGCTGGGGCGCAGGACGACCTCCTCCGCGCCCAGGTCCATCGGCGGGTACATGTCGTCGCTGTAGTGGTCCCAGTGGCCGGAGGTCTCGTACAGCTCGCGCTTGCCGAGCGCGGGCGAGTACACGTGCCGGTAGCCGGCGGCGCGTTCCGCCTCCCGGACGTACTCCTCCAGGGTGTGCCGTACGACGGCCCCGTCCGGGAGCCAGTAGGGCAGGCCCGCGCCCATCAGCGGGTCGGTGTCGAACAGGCCGAGTTCACGGCCGAGGCGGCGGTGGTCGGCGACGCGGTCGCCGGTCGGGTCGGTCATCGGGGTCTCCTCGGTGCGGGAGGCGAACACCCCGGTGCATGCCGAAGCCCCGGGGCGTTGGCCCCGGGGCTTCGGACTGGGTCAGGTGTCAGCGCGCCGGGACGGTCTCCGGCGTCGTCGTGCTCTGCGGACACGGCTGGGCGCGCTTCATGGGGCGACCGTAACGGCGGCCCCGGCCGCAGGGCCACCGGTTTTCCCCGGGCCTTCCCCGCCGCTCACCCGGACGGGTTTTCCCGCCCTCACCCGGACGGCCCGGAGCGCTGGTGAGCGGGTCGCGGCGATGGTGCCGTGAGAGGAGGCACCTCCACCCCCACCTGCCCCGCCAGGGAGGCACCCCCAGATGACCGCCGCCATACGCCCCCACGCCCTCCCTCTCGCCGCCCTCGCCACCGGCCTCCTCACCCTCACCGGCTGCGCGACCCTCGGCCTGGAGCGCCCGCCGTCCGCGCACCAGCCCCTGCCCACCGTGGACAAGCCCTCTCCCTCGGCGAAGCCCTCGGCCCGGGCCGACGGATCCACGCTCACCGACGACCAGGCCCGGGCCGCGCTCATCACGGAGACCGATCTCGGTGCCCCCTGGTCCGCGACGCGCGGGGCGGCCACCTGGCGGGACGCGCTGCTGAAGGCGGCCACCACGGCCGGTGAGTGCCAGCGCCTGCTCGACGCGCTCTACTCCGACGAACTCCTCGGCGCCCCCGCCCGGGTCGCCGTGGGCCTCGACGACGACGACACCGAGGCCCAGCTCCGCTACCAGATCGCCGCCCGTCGTCCGTCCGACGTCGACGCCGCGCTGAGGTGGCTGCAGACGATGCCGGTCCAGTGCGCCCGCTTCACGGCCACCACGGAGAACGGCCTGGTCGAGGACGTCCAGGTCCAGGACGCCCCGCTGCCGGAGGTCGGGGACGTGCGCCAGGGGCTGCGCGTCACCGTCGCCACCAGGACCTCCGACGACCAGGACGTCTTCCTGACGATGGACGTGGCCGCCGTCCGCGTCGGCGAGGACGCCTTCGCCCTGACCAACGCCGGCCTCGGCGACGTGGGGAACGACGCGACACAACTGGCCGTGCAGATCGGCGCACTCCGTCTGGCGGACGTACGCAAGCAGGGCCGGGCCCAGGTCTGACCCACGCACTCGCGCTAGGTCCTGTCGTCAAATTCCCGTCGTCGCCCGAAGGGCGGCCTCGCGGCGTCTGGTGCGTGCTCTCGGCGTGCCGGGCGGAAGTCCTCGTACTGGACGTACTTGGGCTTTCGCCCGGTGCGGCGAGAGTGCGTGCCAGGCGTCGTGGGGCAGACGGGAATTTGACGACAGGGCCTAGGACGGCGTGGACACGGAGGGCCGCAGCGACGGCGTCCGCCCCGTCACCAGCACCACCGCACCCTTGTCCAGCCGTGTGTACACCCACTTCGCGTCGTCCTCGGGCAGGCCGATCCAGCCGCCGGTGGACGCGTAGGTGCCGGGGGCCTTCAGGTCGTAGGTGAGGGCGATGGCGGTGGTCGTCTTCCGGTCCACGGAGCGCAGTTCGATCACCCACGGCACGCTCGGCACCGAGGTGCCGCTGCCGCCGCCCGTTTCCATCGGCCGTTTCAGGGACTTGGCGAATACGGTGAACCTGCCGGTGGGGGTGGGCAGTTCGGGAACTCCGGAGGAGATGGGCATGATCCGCCCGTCGACCGTCATCGTCATCCCGGTGAGGTCGACGACGGCGTCGGCGGCGACGGCCGGAGTCGGGGTGGGTGCCGGGCTGGTCCGCAGCCGGGGACTGGCGGCCGGAGCGGTGCGGCGGCCGGAGTCGTGGCCGGAGCCGGAGTCGTGGCCGGGTCCGAGGCCGACGGTCACCGTGACGGCGAGGGCCGCCGCGGCGGCCACTCCGCAGGCCACGACGGTGGTGCGCCGGCGACGGCCGCGCCGTACGGCCAGGCGGCGGACCTCGGCACCGGCGACGGGCGGCGGGGACTGGTTCTCCTCGGCCAACGTACGCAGCGCGCCGGAGAGTCCGGGTCGGCGGCCGGTGTCGTGGTCGCGGTCATCGGACACGGTCGCCCTCCCTCTCCCCCTCGCCCGGGGCCAGCACCCGGGCCAGTGCCGCGCGGCCACGGGACAGACGGGCCTTGACCGTCCCCACCGGGGCGCCGGTTTCCGAGGCTACTTGCTCCACGCTCAGGTCGCACAGATGGTGCAGGACGACGGCCATCCGCTGGGCCTCGGGCAGGGTGCGCAGCGCCGAGACGAGCGCGGCGCGCTCGGGGTCGGGCCCGGGCACGGACTCCGGCGGCGGGGTGCGCCGCACCAGCTCGAGCCAGCGCCTGGCGCGCCGCCACCGGCTGACGGCGAGCCGCATCGCGACGGTCCTGACCCACGCCTCGGGCGCCCCGTCCGCGAGGAAGTCGCGCCGCCGGTCCCAGGCCCGTACGAACGCCTCCTGCACGACGTCCTGCGCCTCGCCGTGATCCCCGGTGAACGCGTAGAGCTGGCCGGTCAGCCGGGGGAAAGCGGCGGCGTAGAACGCGTCGAACTCGTCCTCGGTCATGCCTCCCCTGCCACTCGTGCCCCAACTTCCCCGTACCGCCGTGCAACCCGGACCGCTTCGCGGTGCGTACAGGTCCCGTACGCCGCACATCGAAACACATCGCAGGGGGAACCCGATGACGACCAGAGCCGACCGCCGAACCCGTCATCGCGCCGGTCGCTCCGGCCGCCGGACCGAGTTCGGCGGCTATGCCGCCGTGGCCTGGCCGCGTCTGCTGCGCACGGCCCATCTGCTGACCGGCGACGCGGCCGAGGCCGACGCCCTGACGCGCACCGCCCTGTCCGACGCGTACGCCCGCTGGCGGCGCATCCCGGGCAACGACACCGACTTCTACGTACGACGGCTGCTGGTGCGCCACCATCTCGGCCGCCACCTCGGCCGTCACCTCGGCCGTCACCTCGGCCGCCGTCTCGGCCGCCGGCCGCACCGCACGGGACCCGCGCCGCAGGGCCCGCTCACCCGCGCCCTCGCCGCCCTGCCCGCGCGCCAGCGGGTGGTACTGGTCCTGCGGCTCGGCGAGGACCTGGGACGGCTGGAGATCGCCGAGATGCTCGGCTGGTCGGTGGGCGCGGTGAAGTCGTACGAGCGACGGGGGCTGAAGGCCCTGGGGGCGATATGAGGCACAGGCAGACACAGCCCCTGGAAGACGAGTTGGGCGAGGCCTTCGCCGCCGCCCGCGACGAGGCGCCCCGCACGCCCGTCCCGCTCGCCGCCATCGAGCGGGAGGGCCGGGCGCGGCGCCGGAGGCGCCGGATCACCGTGCTGCTGGCCTGCTGTCTGCTCGTGCTGGTCCCGCTCGGCTACGCCGGCCGGCGGCTGACGGGCGCCTCCGGGGGCGAGCCCTCCGCTCCCGGACGGTCGGTGGCCGCCGGAACCGTGCGCGTGGTGGCCGCCGGTGAGCACGTACGGCCGCTGTCCGGCCAGGAGTTGTGGCTGACGAAGGACGGCGCGCACTGGTCGTCGCCGCAGGGCGGGGGCGAGTCCCTGCCGGTCTCGGGGCTCTCCGCGGCACCCCCGACCGTCACCCTCCGGCTGGAGGTGACCGGCCGGAGCGGGCTGCTGCTGTCCGGCGTGCACCGCGGCGGCGGACCGGCCGCCCGCGTCGAGGTGCGGATGCCCTCGGGCAGGACCACCGCGACCGTGCTCACCCTCGCGGGTGACCCGGGCTGGGACGTCTGGTACGCCACGCCTCGGCTCCCGGCCGACAAGCAGGAGCTGCTGCGGACCCGGGTCACGGTCTACGACGCCGGCGGCGAGGTCCTGGCGCGGGGCGGGGTGGGCCGGTGAAACGTCTCCTCAAGCATCTGCGCCGCCGCCGGGGCCGCTGGGCCCGGCGCATCCTCGGGACGCTGCTCGCGCTGTGCCTCGCGCTGGTCGGCACGGTGTGGGTGGCGTACCTGCTCACGGCCGTCCCCGAACCGCACCCGGAGACGGTCAGCCAGAGCACGGTCTTCCTGGACGCGGAGGGGGAGTACCTGGGCCGGCGCGGACCGGTGGACCGGCAGGACGTGTCCCTGGCGCAGGTGCCGCGGCACGTCCAGGACGCGGTGATCGCCGCCGAGAACCGCTCCTTCCGCACGGACTCGGGCGTCTCGCCCAGCGCGATCGTGCGCGCGGCCGTGGCCACGCTGTCCGGCGGGGAGCGCCAGGGCGGTTCGACGATCACCCAGCAGTACGTGAAGAACGCCCTGCTGAGCCCCGAGCAGTCCCTGACCCGCAAGGCACGTGAGGCGCTGATCTCCGTCAAGCTGGACCGCACCCGCTCCAAGGACTCGATCCTGGAGGGCTACCTCAACACCGTCTACTTCGGCCGGGGCGCGGCGGGCATCGAGTCGGCGGCGCGGAACTACTTCGGCGTGGACGCCGAGGACCTCACGGTGTCGCAGGGCGCGGCGCTCGCGGCCATCATCAACCGGCCGACGTTCTACGAACGGACGGGCTCGGACACGAAGGTCACCACGACGCTGCAGAAGCGCTGGCGCTGGGTCCTGGACGCGATGCGCTCCGCGGGCAGCATCACGCCCGCGCAGCGCTCCTCGGCCGCCTTCCCGGCCTTCCGCTTCTATCCGCCCGGCGACACGGACGGCCAGCGCCAGTACCTGATCGACGCGGCCGCCGCCGAGGCCGCCCGCCGTCTCGGCATCACGCAGGACCAGCTGGCGCGCGGCGGCTACACGGTCCGTACGACCTTCGACCTGAGCACGCAGTACGCGGTGTCGGAGCGGGTGCGCCAGCGGTCCGCGGGTCTGCCGAAGGGCACGAAGCTGCACGCGGCCGTGATCGCCATGGTCCCCGGCGACGGCGCGGTCCGGGTGTTGTACGGCGGTACGGACTACGCCCACCAGCCCTTCAACGACGCCCTGTCGGGCGCGGTGGAGGCCGGTACGGCACTGCGGCCGTTCAGCGGCCTGCCGCTCGGCGCGCCGCTGACCGAGCTGGCGAGCACCGCGGCACCGACACCGCTGACCGTGGCCTCGGCCTACGCGAGTGCGGCGGCGCAGGGCACCTACGCGACGCCGTACACGGTGCAGCGGATCACCCGGGGCGGCGACACCGTGTACACGGCCCGTCCGGACCGGCACCGGGTCATGGGCTCGGTCATGGCCGCGGCGGCGGCGAAGTACGCGGTCCCGGGCGAGCCGGTGACGTACACCGGCGGTGCGGGCACGGGCCCCGGCACCCGGACGCTGTGGGAGTCGGCGTACACCGGGCGGCTCGCCCTCACGACCGCCCTGTTCGCCGAGCATCCGGCGACGAAGGGGCACCGGGCGCGACCGGCCCACCTCCCGTCCTCGGCCGGGGACCTGGTCACCGGGGTCCGGTCGGACGTGTTCACGTCCAAGGCGGCGACGCCTGTGAGCGGGTGAGGGCGGTGGTCACAGGGGCGGCTGCGCGGGCGCCGGGCCGAGGGTCGTGGTGCCCGGCGCCGTGCGGTGGCCGAGGCCCGTGCGGTAGGCGTCCAGGGCCGCCTCGACGCGGCCGGTACGGCGCAGCAGGTCGCCGAGGAGGCGGCACAGGTCGGCCAGGTCGCCGGCCGCGCCGGCTCGCTCCAGGAGGCTGAGGGCGCGGACGTAGTGCTCCTCGGCGGCCTCGGTGTCGCGGGCGTCCTCGGCGATGATGCCGAGGAGGCGGTGCGCGGCCGCGGCGTGCACGGCGCCGCGTTCGGAGGAGAGGCCGCCGAGGACGTCGTTGAGCAGGTCGGCGGCCTCGGCCGACTTGCCGCGCCGGTGCAGGACGTCGGCGAGTTCCACGGCGGCCTGGCTGCGGTAGAGGGCGGCCCGGGTCTGGGCGAGCATGGTGAGGGCCTGGCGCAGTTCGGCCTCGGCCCGGTCCAGGTCGCCGTTCTGGGCGCAGACGTAGCCGCGCATCCAGTGGCAGTTGGCGAGTTCGGTGCGCAGCCGCAGCTGGCGGTACAGCTCGGCGGCCTTGGCGAGGGAGGCGTCGGCCTCGGCGACCCGGCCCTCGGCGAGCAGGGTGCGGGCGACCGAGCGGTGCATCCGGGCGATCAGCGCGGGGTCGGCGGCCTGCGGGGCCAGGGCCAGGGCGAACTCGGCGGCCTGGGCGGCGCGGGCGTGGGCGCCCATGTCCATGTAGGGGCCGATGACGCTGGCGTACAGGAGCAGCAGAGCCTCGGGGTCGTGCAGGCCGCCGCGGTTGAGTTCGTCGAGGGTGGATTCCAGGAGGTAGACGGCGTAGCGGAGTTCGCCGGCGAGATAGTGGGCGATCGCGCGGCCGCGCACGGCCGGGACGCGGCTGGGAAGGGTCTCCTCCGCGAGGCGGTGCTCGGCCCGCTCGAAGTGGTCGCGGGCCCGGGACAGTTCGCCCGTCTCCAGGGCGCATTCGCCGAGCCCCAGGAGTGCGCTGGCCTGCTCGGCGACCAGGCTGTGCGTGTCCGCCTCGGCGAGCAGCGCGGTGTACTGGCCGGCCGCCTCCTCCGCCTTGCCGTCGGCGAGGGTGCGCTGGGCCTCGGTGAGCCGCAGCCGCAGGGCGGTGGCGAGATGGGCGGGCCGGCCGACGGCCAGCTCCTCGAAGGCGACGCCGAGGCGGTCCGCGATGTGCCCGAGCGCCTCGTCGGAGGCGCGGACCCGGCCCGCCTCCAGGGTGGAGATGTAGGCGGGGGTGTACGCCGGTTCGGCCAACTGGCGCTGGGTCAGGCCACGTTCGGTGCGCAGTTGCTGTACGCGCCGGCCGACGACCTCGGGGTCGTCCCGCTCCCGCATGTGCTGCTCCCCCCAACTCCCCTGGCACCTCTTGCCGTTCGGGTTCCGCACCCCTAGGTTAAACGGCGAATTAAACATGCTTAACAGGCCGCTGTTGTTGCGAGGTCGCCGTGCACGGACATACATCCGCACCCTACGGGCGCCCCACCGCACTGCCCCTCTCCCGGCCCCGGCCGAGCCGGGGCACCCCGGCCGCCCGGGGCGTGGCAGCGGCCGTGCTCGCGATCGCGGCACTGATCACGGCGGCGAACGCGGGACCGGCCCGGGCGACGGATGCCCCGCCGAGCCCGCCGGCCGTGCAGCAGCCCCAGCCCTGACACCCCCCACCCGCCTCGGGCTCGCCCGATGTGGACGTCCTGCGGACCTTGAGCGAAGACGACGCGACGTTCGGACGAATCACCCGGCGACACCTTCCCGGAAGCGAAGACCGACGAGAACCACCAAAGGAACAAGGGCACTTCGTCAACCCCCGGAGAAGGTTGTACGCGAGTGGCATATCTCACCACCAGCCCCTGCATGGATGACCACGCCGTTAGTGTGTGCGATCCGGTGCAGCCGCGACGAGGTCGATGTGCGCTTCGTCAGGGCGGGAAGGGCAGGGGAATGACGCTGGACGCGCAGGCGCGGCCGAAGAACCGGGGACGGCACGGCGGGGGCGGCGGCCGCGGAGGCGGCGACACCAAGCCCCGCGCCCCGCGCCCCAGGCGCCGGATACTGCGCTGGTCGGCGGCCACCCTGGCCGTCGTCATACTCGGGACCGCGGGCGCGGGCTACCTCTACTACGAGCACCTCAACGCCAACATCAAGAAGGCGCAGCGGAACCTGGGCGACTCCGACGTGCCCGAGGCGACCCCGAACGCGGCCGGCCAGACGCCGCTGAACATCCTGATGATCGGCTCGGACAGCCGGAACACCGCCAAGGACCTGAAGCTCGGCGGCTCCAAGGCCGACGTGGGCCGCCCGCCGCTCGCCGACGTCCAGATGCTGCTGCACGTCTCGGCCGACCGCAGCAACATGTCCGTGGTCAGCCTCCCGCGCGACACGATGATCCCGATCCCCAGGTGCACCACCGACAGCAAGAAGTACGAGGCGCTCTCGCTGGCCATGGCGAACGAGTCGCTGGGCCGCGGCGGCCCGGGCTGCACCGTCGCCACCTGGCAGAAGCTCACCCGCATCCACATCGACCACTTCATGATGGTCGACTTCTCCGGCGTGGTGGACATGGCGGACGCCATCGGCGGCGTCCCCGTGTGCGTCAGACAGAACGTCTACTCGCACACCTCCGACGGCCACGGCTCGGGCCTCAAGCTGAAGGCGGGCACGCACCCGGTCAAGGGCGAACAGGCCCTGCAGTGGCTGCGCACCCGCTACGGCTTCGAGGACGGCACCGACATCGGCCGCACCCACGCCCAGCACATGTACATGAACTCGATGGTCCGCCAGTTGCGCGCGAACGCGACGCTCGGCAACCCCACCGAGATGCGCAGGCTCGCGGAGGCCGCGACGAAGGCGCTCACGGTCGACGAGGGCCTCGGCACGGTCAAGAAGCTCTACGACCTGGCCGGGGAACTGCAGAAGGTCCCGACCAAGCGGATCACGATGACGACGCTGCCCACCGTGCAGTGGTCGCAGGACCACAACCGGCTGGTGCCCGACCCCGAGGACGCCGACCAGCTCCTCTCCATGGTCCGCGACGACACCCCGCTGGACGGCCGTGGCGCCAAGCACAAGTCGGAGCAGAAGGCGAAAGCCCCCTCGACCCCGGCCGGCACCCTCGCGGTCCAGGTCCGCAACGGCACCGGGACGTCCACCGAGGCCCCGACGCCCGCGCGGGCGAGGGCGGTCACCCAGGTCCTGCAGGGCAAGGGGTTCACCCGGGCCGGGGCGGACGTCGGCGCGGCCACCGAGGCCAAGACCCTCGTCCTGTACCCCAGTGCCGATCTCGAGGGTGACGCGCAGGCCGTGGCCAAGGCGCTCGGCGTCCCGCTGGGCCAGGTGCACCGCTCGACCGACGTCTCGGGCGTCACCCTGATCGTCGGCGCGGACTGGCGTACCGGCGACACCTATCCGAAGAGCAGGAGCGCGGACAGGACTCCGTCGACGGCGGCCGTGCTGTCCGGCGACAAGGAGGACGCGTGCATGGAGGTGCAGAAGGGGTTCACCTGGTGAGCCGGGCTCTCCCCCGGTGTCCCGCCGGGGGCCTACCCTTTCCCCCGTGACCTCTCCCGCGGCGCGCACCGCTCTGGATCTCACCGACGGACTCCCGGTCCCGGGCCTGGAGGATTTCTACCGCGACCTGCACCGTCACCCCGAGCTGTCGTTGAGCGAACACCGCACCGCCGGGAAGCTCGCCGGGCGGCTCAAGGAGGCCGGCTTCGAGACGGCCGAGGGGATCGGCGGCACCGGGGTCGCGGGAGTGCTGCGCAACGGTGACGGGCCGACGGTGCTGCTGCGCGCCGACATGGACGCGCTGCCGGTGCAGGAGGAGACCGGGCTGCCCTACGCCTCGCGGACGGACGGGGTGATGCACGCCTGCGGACACGACCTGCACGTCACCTGGCTGGCGGGCGCGGCCGCTGCGCTGGCGGCCGGGCGGGAGACCTGGAACGGCACCCTGCTGGTCGTGGGCCAGCCCGCCGAGGAGACCGGGCAGGGCGCGGCCCGGATGGTCGCGGACGGGCTGTACGAGCGCTTCGGGCGCCCGGACGTGCTGCTCGGGCAGCACGCGGCCCCGGGCCCGGCGGGCCTGTACCCGCACGCGCCGGGCCTGATCATGTCGGCGTCGACGGACGTGACCGTCGTGGTGCACGGCCGGGGCGGCCACGGTTCGCGGCCCGAGTCGACCGTGGACCCGGTGGTGACCGCCGCCTACCTGGTCACCCGGCTGCAGACGGTCGTCTCCCGGGAACTGGCCGCCCGCGAGTCCGCGGTGCTCACCGTGGGCCGGATCGAGGCCGGCACCCGGCACAACATCATCCCCTCCGAGGCGCGCATCGAGCTGAACCTGCGCACCCAGTCGCATGAGGTGCGGGAGCGGATGCTGGCCGCGATCCGCCGGATCGCCGAGGGCGAGTGCCTGGCCGCCGGCTGCCCGCGCGAGCCCGGGATCACCCTCGGCGACACCTTCCCGGAGACGGTCAACGACGTCGGCACGGACACCGCGGTGGCCGCCGTGCACCGCGAGGTCTTCGGCGCGGACACGGTGTTCGACCCGGGCCCGGCGATGGGCAGCGAGGACTTCCCGGAGCTGGCGCTGGGCTCGATCCCGTACTCGTACTGGTTCGTGACGACCACCGCGGCCGAGGTGTGGGAGAAGGCACCGGGCGCGACCTTCCAGGAGAAGTTCGCGGCCGTGCCGAGCAACCACAGCCCCCGCTTCGCACCCGACCTGTCCACGATCGCCCCGGGTGTCCGGACCCTGGTCTCGGGGGCGCTCGCATTTTTGTCAGTGGCATGACCTAGTCTTCGCGACCTAGTCTTCACCCATCCGCCACGGACGGCACACAGGGGGCTCGTACATCAGCCGTGCCGCGTGGCGCTCACCTCACTCATTCGTTCCGGGGGGTTCGAATCAGCGTGCGTATGCGCACCCTCACGACTGCCACCACCCTGGCCGTCCTCTTCAGCTCGGCGGCCCTCGCCGCCACTCCGGCAGCCGCCGACTCCAGCAGGATCCTGCCGGTCAAGCAGACCGCCGACCTCGTGGTCGACGGCGCCCACCAGCAGGTCTTCATCAGCGACCCGGCCAACGGCAAGATCGTCGTCACCGACTACGCCGGCAAGGTCGTCAAGCAGCTCACCGCGAACCTGACCGGCGTGAGCGGCCTCGAACTGTCCGCCGACTCCGGCACGCTCTACGCGGCCGTGCCGGGGCTCGACGCCATCGCGGTCTTCGACACCGCCACCGTCACCGAGACCACGCGCTACGAGGTCAAGGCCGACCAGCCGCGCAGCGTCGCCCTCGCGGGCGGCAAGCTCTGGTTCGGCTACGGCGGCGCCGCCGCGGGCAACATCGGTTCCGTCGACCTCGCGAGCGAGCAGCACGACGTCACCCTGGACCTGGACAACGGCTGGTACAGCGCGCCGATCCTCGACGCGGCGCCCGGCTCGGACACCCTGGTCGGCGCCCAGACCGGGGACAGCTCCGGCAAGGTCGTCTCGTACGACGTCACGTCCGGCACCCCGAACCGGCTCGCCTCCGCCAGCGCCGGCGAGAACACGCGGGACATCGCCGTCACTCCGAACGGCCAGGACGTCGTCGTGGCCAGCGGATACCCGTACAACCACCCGGTGTTCAAGACCTCCGACCTCACGGCGGACGGCAGCTATCCCAGCGCCACCTACCCGAACGCCGTGGCGGTCGCCCCGGACGGGACCGTCGCGGCGGGCGTCGACGGCTGGTACAACCCGGACATCTTCGTCTACAAGCCGGGCGCCACCACGTCGGTGCGCGAGTACGACTTCCCGGACACGGACCACATCAGCGGTTCCGACGAACTCGCCGACTCCACCCTCGGCTGGGCGCCCGACGCCTCCCGCCTGTTCGCGGTGTCGTACAACAACGACGGTGTCTACTCCCTGCGTGTGTTCGACGCCCCCACCAAGGCGACGACCACCGTCACCGTGGACGCCCCGGCCACCGCGGCCCGCGCCAAGCAGCTCACCGTCAAGGGCAAGGTCACCTCCAAGGTGGCGCTCCCCGCCGGCGCCAAGCTCACGGTCACCCGCACCGACCTGGACTCCCCGAACGGCAAGACCCTGCCCTCGGTGACGGTCAAGGCGGACAACAGCTACTCCTTCACCGACACCCCGCCGGCCGGCGGCAAGGTGAAGTACAAGGTGGCCTACGCGGGCGACACCGACCACGCGGCGGGCTCCGGCACCGACACCGTGGACGTCTCCCGCGCCAAGCCGGCGCTGTCGGTCGACAACAACGGCAAGGTGTACTCCTACGGCAAGGACGTGAAGTTCACGGCCCACCTGGGGAGCACCTACAAGAACCGCACGGTGGAGATCTGGGCCGACCCGTTCGGCTCCGACAAGCCGAACAAGCTGGTGAAGTCCGGCAAGGTCAACTCCGCCGGCAACCTGTCGGTCACGCTGGACCTGAAGCGGGACACCAAGGTCACCGCGAAGTTCTCGGGCGACGCCCGCTACCAGCCCCGGTCGGTCTCCAGCACCGTCGGCGCCAGGGTGAGCGTGTCCACGTCGGTCAGCAACCACTACAAGGCGAAGAGTGCGTGGGGCCACACGTACTACTTCTTCCACAAGAGCAGGAACCCGCTGATCACGACGAAGATGCCGTTCTTCCCGGGCCGTAAGCAGAAGTTCGAGTTCGAGGTGTACTACCAGGGCCGCTGGTACCCCGGCGACCCCTCGTACTTCGCGCTGGGCCCCGACGGCGTGTCCCGGGTGCAGATCACCGGGAACCACGCCGAGGACGTCGGCTGGCGGTTCCGGGTGCGCTCGTCGTACATCAACAGTTCCTCCGGTGACACGGTGAACTCCACGACGCACGGCGCCTGGAAGTACTTCACCTTCACCGGCTGAGGCCGCTACCCGGCCGACTGGAGCTGCCGCAGGTGCCGCTGGACGTTCTCCAGCGCGCCCTGCCGGCGGCCCGGTACCCGGAACCTCAACTCCGCGAGCGCGGGCCCTAGTTCACGGGCCCGCGCCGCGTCCTTGATGCACCCCCACTGATGGTGGGCCCGGTCCACGGCCGCCTCCACGGCGGGCGTGTCCACCGCCTGCCCGGCAGCGAGCCGCACCCCGGCCACCCGCAGCCAGGCCCGGCAGCTGCGCACTGGGTCCCCCGCGAACATGGCCAGATCGGCCCGGACCTCGGCCCAGTGCAGCGCCTCGTCGGAGGCGGGACCGTGGCTGTGCACGGCGCCCTGCTCGTGCCGAGCGGCGAGCGCGTCGGCGTCGGCGTGCCGCCCGGCCTGGACGGCGGCGCTGATGGCGGCGTGGGGATCACCGGTCGGCCGGGGCCGCGCGGTGAGCACGATGTTCCCCGGTGCTTCGTCGGCGATCCGTGCCAGGGCCTGTTGGTGCAACTGCTCCAACGGCGGCCGGTGTCCGCTGCGCAACAGCGTCGCCACCGCCCTCATGTACGACGGCTCGGCCGGACCCCGCTGTTTCGAGGGGGGTGCGATGCGGCCGTACACCGCGCTGGTGCGACCGGAGTCGAGCGGCCGCCGGGCGAGGTGCTGCCAGGTCTCGGCGTCCGCGTGCAGGTCGACGAAGAGAGCCGTGGACCCGGCCGAGCGCAGCCGCAGTTCCTCCCTGATCCAGTGCCACGGCAGCGCCGTGTAGCGGACGGTGGCCGGGGTGGTGCGGGCCAGGGCCAGGTGAGGCTGGTGCTGGCGGCGGTCCAGATGGAGCTGCCCGGTGATGTACACGGTGAGCGGGCCGGGCGCGGCCGCGGCGGCGCGCAGCCGGGTGAGGACGGCCTGCGGCTCGAGCGGGTCGGCGAGTTCGACCACGTTCGCGGTGTCGGTGCCGGACAGCACGCCAGGGGCGACCGCGGCCAGCACGGGCAGCACCCCGGCCGCGTCCACCAGGCGCCCCCGGCCCAGCGGCGAGGCCGCGAGCAGCAGCACGGTTCCGGGCATCGTCCCTCCCCCTTAGATCGCCCTACAGCCAGCACCGTAACCGCTGCTGGTGCAAAGGTGCGTCTCAGGACTGCAAACGTCCCCGTACGGGGTCTTCGCCCGCCCGCCGGACGGCGAAGATCGTGGTGTCGTCCTCCAGGCGGCCGCCGCTGTGCAGCAGCACCCCGTCACGGACCCGGCGCACCAGGCGCCGCGGCTCGGCCCGCCCCGGGTCGGTCTCGACGGCCCGGGCCACTTCCCGGGTCAGCGGGTAGAACTTCCCGGCGGCGTCCCGCGCCTCGGTGACTCCGTCGGTGACCATGAGCAGGGTCTCCTCGCGCCCGAGCGGCACCCGGTGCAGCGGCGGGCATCCGGTCCCGAGGTCGCCGAACCCGAGCGGCAGGCCGTCGCCGCCGGGCAGGGGGCGCACCCCGTGCGCTCCGACGACGAGCGGGGGCTCGTGCCCGAAGTTGATCAGGTCGACCGTGTCCGGGGCGTCTTCGGGGAAGCAGAGCAGGACGGCGGTGGCGAAGCGGTCGGCGTCGTCCCCGCCGAGGGCGGTGGTGTGCCTGCGGTGGCGGACCATGCGCACCTCGAGCCGCCGGGCGACGGTCGCCAGGTCCGGCTCGTGGTAGCCGGCCTCCCGGAAGGTGCCGAGCAGCGCGGCCGCCGTCTCCACCGCGCCCAGCCCCTTGCCCTGCACGTCCCCGAAGAGGACGCGGGTGCCGTGCGGGCCGGGCTGGATGTCGTAGAAGTCCCCGCCGACCTGGGCCTCGACGTCGGCGGCCAGGTAGGCCCCCGCCTGCTCCAGGCCTCCCCAGACCGACGGCAGCGGGCGCAGCACGGTACGCCGGGTGGTCTCGGCGATGTCCCGGATGTGCAGCATCTGGCGTTCCCGGCGTACCCGCACGGCCGAGACCAGCACACCGAGGGCACCGCCGAGGGCGACCAGGACGAAGTCGGCGAGTCCGGCCTGGTACGCGCCCGGCCAGAGGCTGTCCACGGCGACGTACGTCGCCAGCGACAGCACGGCGAAGGCGGCCGTCCCCCACACACCGCAGAGCGCGGCGGCGATGCCGGGCACCAGGACGATCCAGGAGACGATCCGGAACCGCTCGGTGGTGTTGATGTCCACCAGCACGATGGCGACGAGCAGCAGCAGGGGCGGCACCCAGGCGATGCTCCGGCCATGGATCCGCAGCAACTGCCGCCGGAGCCGGTACTCCATGTCCGTCACGGCCGGGCAGCCCTCCATGTCTTCGGAGAAATTCAGCGAAACACGGGAGCATCGGCGCCGCATCCGGGCACCCGTCACCCGTCCGGCCGACTTGCCAGGGCGTCCCCCCAGGTGTGCTCTGGTAGGCGGGGGCGAGGAGAGAGAGGAGTGCTCTCATGGCGCATGCGGCACCCGCGACCGGCGGCATGATCCGGGGCGGTCGTAATCCCGACGTCTTCAGCGAGCGCACGCACGCGGTGGCCAAGGTCGCCGTTCCCGTCGTGCTCGGGCTCATCTACGGGTACTGGGCCGCGGCCAACACCCGCTACGGCGGACCCATCACCGGCTGGAACCTGCTGTTCGGCTTCGTGACGGCCATCGTGTTCGCGGCCGTCTGGATGGGGCTCGCGGCCCTGACCCCGCGGATGCCGCGCGAACTGCACGCGGCGCTGTGGGCCGCCTTCACGGGCATCGCGGTCGGCTTCCTGTACAGCCTGAGCGGCCGCGGCCACTCCGTCCTGGCGTCGGCGGGCCTGGGCGTGGCGTTCGCCGTGGTCGTGGGCGGCGTGCTGTTCTACCGCTACTACACGCACGAGGACGGGCTGGGAAACCGCATCCGCTGAGCAGCCGAGTACACGGGACGCGCGTGGGCCCCGGCCGTTCTCCGGCCGGGGCCCACGCACTCCCCTGTAACTCCCTCCTCACCAGCACCAGGAAACACCCGTTCGGAGGAACCCTCCACCGGAGAGCGGAATGCCTTGCTCCGCCAGGCGGCGCGGCCGTTCGGCTTGACATTTCCCCCGAATGCAGTCGTACCGCTCGCTCCCGGGGCCCCGCGGGCCTTGCCTGGAAGCGTGCCCCCACGCCTCAGGAGCTCCCTGTCGGCCGTACTGATCGCCCTGTCCTGCCTGCTCGTGCCGTTCGGCGCGCTGGCCGCCTGGGCGTCGTACGGGCTCGCCGACACGGGCCGGTACGTCACCACGATGGCCCCGCTCGCGGCCGATCCGGACGTGCGGGAGGCCGTGGCGAAGACGGTCGGGGACGGCATCCTGCGCGAGGTGGACCAGCGGATGGACGTCCGCGGGGTACGGGGCTCGGTCGCCCCGTTCGTGCACGACGCGGTGCGCTCCTTCACCCAGACCCGCGCCTTCCGGCTGGCCTGGGACACCGGCAACCGGGTCACGCACGACGCGGTCCTGCGCGCCCTGCGCGCGGAGGACCCGGCCGAGGACGCGGGCGAGGGCCCGGTCACCGTGGACCTCGCTCCCGTCACCGCCCAGGTCAAGCAGCAGCTCACCGACGACCACATTCCGCTCGCCGCCCGCATCCCGGTGGAGCACACCGCGGTCCCCGTGCTCCGGGCGGCCGAGGTGGGCCGGCTCAGGAAGGGATTCCACGTGCTCGAAGTCGCCGGCTTCTGGCTCCCGGTCACGGCCGTCGTCTTCGCCGTCGCCGGGATCGCCCTGGCCGTCCGCCGCCGCCGCGCCGTCGCGGCGACCGCGCTGGGCACGGCCCTGGGCGGCGCCCTCCTCGTCCTCGCCCTCACCATCGGCCGCAGCCTCACCCTCGCCGGCCTCCCCGCCGACGTCCCGCACCCCGCGGCGGCCGCGATCTACGACGCCCTGACCGCCACCCTGCGCACCACGTCCTGGCTCCTGCTGGCCCTGGGCCTCACGGTGGCCCTGACAACCTGGGTGACCCGCCGCCTGCGCCTCCCCCGCCCGTCCCGCCACCCCCACGAGGACGCCACGGCCCCCACCCCGGCCCAGTCTCCGGCCCCGACCCGAGCCAGAGCCTGAGCCCCAGGACGGCCCGCAGGCCGCCTCAATGCGCCGAAGGCGAAGCCGCGGCGCAGGGCGACCTGCGAGCCGCCGACGGCGAGAACGCCCCACAGGGGCCACCCGCACCCGACGACGAGAGCCGCACGGGTGGTGCGGGTGGGAACGAGACCGCCGAAGGCGAAGCCGAGGCGGAACCGCAGCTCCAGCCGGAGGCAACCGCCGAGGCGGCCTACCCCCGCGCAACCCCCACCAGCACCCGCAACGCCCGCACCAGCTCCTCCTCCGGCACCGACGCGAGCCCGACCCGCACGGCATCCGGCGTACGGCTCGGATCCACGGAGAAGGCCGTACCCGGGGTGACCGCGATCCCACGCGCCCGCGCTGCCGCCGTGAACGTGTCCGCCCGCCACCCCGCAGGCAGCTCCCACCACGCGAAGTACCCCGCCGGATCAGCCCGCACGGCAAACCCCGCCAACTCCTCGGCGACCACCCGCTGCCGCCGCCCCGCATCCCTGCGCTTCGCCTCGGTCAGCCGCGCCACGCTCCCGTCCCCGATCCACCGCACGGCCGCCTCCAGCGCGAAGCACCCCGCACTCCACCCCCCGGACCGAACAGCCCGCGCCACCGCCTCCACCCGCCCGCCCGGCACGACCACGAACCCCACCGTGAGCCCCGGAGCGACCCGCTTGGACAGCCCGTCGACGACATGCACGAGCTCCGGCGCGAGACCGGCGAGCGCGGGTTCGCCGCCCGGGCGCAGGAAGGACCAGATCCGGTCCTCCACGACCGGTATCCCCAGGCTGTGGACGACCTCGGCCAGCCGCACCCGCCGCTCCGCACTCAGGGTCAGCGAGGTCGGATTGTGCAGCGTCGGCTGAAGGTAGAGCGCGGACAGGGGGGAGGTGCGGTGAACCGTCGCGACGGACTCCGCCAGCAGCCCTTCCGCATCCGCCGCAAGCGGGACCAGGGTGACACCGAGCCGCCCCGCGATCTCCTTGACCAGCGGATACGTCAACGGCTCCACACCGACCCGCCCACCCGGCCGCACCAGGGAGGCGAGTGTCGCGGCGATGGCCTGCCGGGCGTTGCCGGTGAAGAGGATCCCGTCGGGGTCGGGCCGTGGACCACCGCCGGCCAGCAGCCCCGCGACCGCCTCCCGCGCCGCCGCACTGCCGGCGGCCGGGGCGGGCCGCATCGCCTCGGCCAGCGCGTCCGGCCGCACCAGGGACGCGAGCGCGGGGGCCAGCAGCTCCGCCTGGCCGGGCGCGGAGGGGTAGTTGAGCTCCAGGTTCACGGGCGCGCCGTCCGCCGCCTCGGTCAGCGCGCGCCCCGGCTGCACGTCCGGCGCCGTGGCCCGCACGAACGTACCGCGCCCGACCTCGCCCACCACCAGCCCGCGGCGGACGAGCTCGGCGTACACCCGCCCGGCCGTCGACGCGGCGATCCCGTGCCGCCGGGCGAACGCCCGCTGCGGCGGCAGCCGCTGCCCCGGCCGGAGCCGGCCGCCGCCGATGTCACCCGCGATCCGGTCGGCGATACGCCGGTAGTCGTCCACAAGCCCCCCTGCGGTCACAGGTCACCTGCCGTCACAAGTCACCTGCCGTACCGGCGCATCCGATTGCACCGAGGGCAAAGATTTTATTGCACCGAGGAGTTGGGGGCACCTAGGGTCGATCACATGCCACCCTTCCTCTCGTACGAGGACAAAACCCCCGAAGTCTCCTCCCGGGTCCCCCTCGTCCTCGTCCACGGCCACCCCTTCGACCGCACCATGTGGACCCCACAGCTGGCCGCCTTCTCCGCCGGCCGCCGGGTGATCGCCCCCGACCTGCGCGGCTACGGCTCCTCCCCGGTCACCCCCGGCACCGTCCCGCTCGCCCGCCACGCCCAGGACATCGAGGAACTGCTGGACTTCCTGGGGGTGGACTCCTTCGTCCTGGCCGGGCTGTCCATGGGCGGCCAGATCGCCATGGAGTGCTACGACCGCTTCGGCGGCCGTGTCCGGGGCCTGGTCCTCGCCGACACCTTCCCCGACCCCGAGACACCCGAGGGCAGACGGAGCCGGAACGCCATGGCCGACCGGCTGCTCGCCGAGGGAATGCGCGGCTACGCCGACGAGGTCCTGGAGAAGATGGTCGCCCCGTACGCCGGCCCCGAGGTCAAGGCCCACGTCCACGGCATGATGGCGGCCACCGCCCCCGAGGGCGCCGCGGCCTCCCTGCGCGGCCGCGCCGAACGCCCGGACTACCGTCCCCTGTTGACCAGGGTGGCCGTGCCCGCACTCGTCGTCGTGGGCGCCGACGACACGTACACCCCGGTGGCGGACGCGGAGGCGATGCACCGGGCACTGCCCGACTCCGTACTGCACGTCGTCGCGGGTGCGGCCCATATGCCGAACCTGGAGCGGGCGGAGGAGTTCAACCAGGTGTTGGAGAAGTTCCTGACCGAGGTCGACTCACGCTCGTAGTCTCGGGGAGTGACACGAAGCCCTGGGCGCGGACTCGGTTCCTGGTCGGCGGGACTGCTCCTCGCCGGGGTCAGCGTGGTCGTCGGCTGTCGCGTGGCCGGCACCGACGGCATCACGCCCGTGCCACAGCTGCTCGCCTTCCTGCCCTGGCTGCTCGTGCCGACCGGCGTCGCCCTGCTGTGCGCGCTCCTCACCCGCTGGTGGCCGGGACTGGTGTGGGGAGTCGCCGTACTGGGGCTGCTGGCCTGGTACCTGGAGCCGTACGGGAAGACCGCGGAACCCGCCGGCCCGCCCCTCGCCGCCCTGCGTGTGCTGACCTCGAACGTCGAGTTCGGGCGCGGCACCCCCGCCCTGGTCCCGCAGATCCGCCGGCTGCGCCCCGATCTGGTCTTCGTCGAGGAGTGCGAGTACACCTGCCAGGCCACGCTGGAAGGGGACTTCGCGCACGCCTACCCCCACCGGCAGGCCGTGGCCGCGGGCGGCTCCCACGGCTCGCTCATACTGAGCCGCTTCCCGCTCAAGGGCACGGCCGGCGTCCGCGGCACGATGGGCATGCCCGGCGCCGTCGCCGACGTACGCGGCCACGCCGTCCGGGTCCAGCTCGCCCACCCCATGCCCCCGCTCGCCCGCCAGGTCGGCCTCTGGCGGCGGGAACTGGGCCGGCTGCGCGCCTTCGCCGCTGCCGCCCCCCGCACGCCCACGATCCTCGCGGGTGACTTCAACGCCTCCCAGGACCACGCGGCCTTCCGCCGCGTCCTGGACGCCGGCCTGACCGACGCCGCCCGCCTCGCCGGTCACGACCGCACCCCGAGCTGGCCCTCCCGCACGTCCTCGGTCATCGGCGCCCAGATCGACCACGTCCTGCTCTCCACGCCGGACTTCTCCGCGACCGACGCCCGCTTCCTGCGCCTGACCGGTACCGACCACCGCGCACTCGTCGTCGACATCACGCTCCACCAGCGCAGATGACCCCCAGGAGGCCGGAGCGAAGCGGCCATAATGGGTGCATGCCCCGCGAGTTCCCCATCGGCCTCACCCCTCCCGACTGGCTGGTCCGGAACCTCAGACCCCACCGGGCACCCCTCAACCGGGCCGCGATGGTCCGGGCCGCTGTCGCGATGGCGCTCCCCCTGGCGATCGGACTCGCGGCCGGACAGCCGACGTACGGCGCGCTGGCCTCCATGGGCGCCCTGTCCGGCGTCATCAGCGACACCGCCGACGCCTACCGCATGCGCATCGTCAACATCGCGGTCCCCCAGCTCTTCGGCGCGGTGGGCGTCACCGTGGGCTCGCTGGTGTACGGCCAGGGGTGGTACGCGGTGGCCGCCGTCACCGGCGTCGCCCTGGTGTCCGGAATGATCTCGACGATCGGCGCGGTGTCCTCCGTGTCAGGACTGCTGCTGCTCCTGAACGCCGTGATCGGCGCCGGACTCCCGCTCCCCGGCCCCTGGTGGCTGCCCCCGGTCCTGATGAGCGGCGGCGGCCTGCTCGTCCTCGCCCTGGCACTGCTCGCCTGGCCCCTGCGGGCCGGGGTGCCGGAGCGCGGGTCGGTGGGGGCCGCCTACCGCAAGGTGGCCGACCTGCTGGCAGCCTGCGCCGACCCGGACCGCTACACCACCATCCGCGTCGAGGTCACCGAGTCCCTCAACCAGGCCTACGACCTCATCCTCGCCCACCGCGCCCGCCAGCACGGCCGCAGCCGCGAACTCACCAGGCTCCTCGCCCAGTTGAACGCGATCACACCCGTGGTGGAGGCGGCCCCCGCCGTCCACCTCACCGGCCGGCCGCTCCCGCCGGAGGTCCCGGAGGCGGTCCGCCACCTGGCCGAGGCCATCGAGACCGGCTTCACCGGCCCGATAGCCCTGCCACACCTGCCCACCCCCACCACGGAGACGGCCCGGGCCGTCGACCTCGCCCTGCGCCACACGGCCGAGGTCGTCACGTCCCCCGACGTGGACCCCCGCGGAATCGACGACCGCCTGGGCCGCCCCGCCAACCCGAGCATCCGTACGGCCCGCGCGGCCCGCAACGTGGTCCTCTCCGCGAACTCCTGGCACTACGGCCTGCGCCTGGCACTGTGCATCGGCATCGCGCAGGCCCTGGTCTCCCTCGTCGCCGTCCCGCGCTCCTACTGGGTGGCCCTGACCATCACCTTCGTCCTCAAGCCCGACTTCGGCTCGGTCTTCTCACGGGCACTGCTGCGGGCGCTGGGCACGGTGGCGGGCCTGGTGATCGCGGCGGCGGTACTGGCGGAGGTACCCCCCGGCTGGTGGGACGTCCCCGTCGTCTTCGTGCTCGCCCCGCTGATCCCGGCCCTGACTCCCCGCGGCTACGGATACCAGACGGCAGCCATCACCCCAGTCATCCTGCTCCTCTCGGACATCCTGAACCACAAGGGCACGGCCCTCCTGCTCCCCCGCCTCCTGGACTCCCTCATGGGCTGCGCGATCGCCCTGATCGCCGGCTATCTGCTGTGGCCGGAGAGCTGGCACACCCGGGTCGGCGACCGCCTGGCGGACGCCGTCGCGGACACGGCGGCCTACGTCGACGCCGCGTTCGGCGCGGACACCGACCCCGCCGCCCGCGCCCGTATGCGCCGCCGCCTCTACCGCGACCTCTCGACCATCCGCACGGAGTTCCAGCGGGCCCTGACGGAACCCCCGCCGACCGGCCGCCGCGCGGCGGCCTGGTGGCCCTTGGTGGTCGCGGTGGAACGCATCATCGACGCGACGACAGCGGCCCGGGTCCGGGTGAGACACGGAGCCCCGCCCCCGTCGCCGGCCGAAATCTCCCAAGTGTCCGTTCAGCTGAGAGAATTGTCGGACAGAGTCCGAGAGGCAGAGACCCTGGTGGCAGTCCGCACGGACCTCACGGGCCCGTCGGGGAGCGTTCTGGAGCCCCTCCGCCAGGAAGTGGCTGCGGCGAGGGCCATCACGTCGCCACACTGACATGCGGTCGAGACTCGGCTGAGACTCGCCCCTCCCCAAGATTGCAATCCCAGGCCGCTAACCTTACGTGTCCGTCCTGGCCAGGGATTGACGGGCATCAACTCACGCGAAGGGTTGCGCACATGGGCATTCTCACTCTCCTGCGGAACGCGTTCGGCCGGTCACGCAAAGCGCGTGCCGCCGAAGCAGAGGGTGCGGAACACGTTCCTTCGCAGGAGCAGCACCAAGAGCCGGCACCGATCCCCTCCCCGGCAACCGAGCCGGCCCCCACCCCGACCCCCGAGATCCCCGAGCCCCGCTCGGCCTCACCGGACGAGCACGATCTGGTGTCGGCAGCCTTCGACAACGTAACGGCCCCCAAGCCGACAGAACCGACACCGGAACCTGCCCCCGAGCCCAAGACCGAGCCGACGGCAGAGGCCGAGCCGGCGACGGAGGCCGAGCCGGTGGCAGAAGCCGAGCCCGTTGCGGAGCCCGTGGCTGAGGCCGAGCCGACGGCAGAGGCCGAGCCGGTTACGGAGCCGGTGGCGGAGGCCGAGCCGGTGGCAGAAGCCGAGCCCGTTGCGGAGCCCGTGGCTGAGGCCGAGCCGACGGCAGAAGCCGAGCCGGTTACGGAGCCGGTGGCGGAGGCCGAGCCGGTGGCAGAAGCCGAGCCCGTTGCGGAGCCCGTGGCTGAGGCCGAGCCGACGGCAGAAGCCGAGCCGGTTACGGAGCCGGTGGCGGAGGCCGAGCCGGTGACGGAGCCCGCCGCTGAGGCCGAGCCGACGGCAGAAGCCGAGCCGGTTACGGAGCCCGTGGCTGAGGCCGAGCCGACGGCAGAAGCCGAGCCGGTGGCGGAGCCCGCCGCTGAGGCCGAGCCGGAGAGCGAGGCGGTGGCGGAGCCCGTCGCCGAGCCCCAGCCGACGGCCGAGGTCGCTGCGGAACCTGAGCCCGAGCCGGCGGCCGAGCCCGAACCGGTGGTGGAGCCCGCTGCCCAGGCCGAAGCCGAGCCGGTTGCGGAGACGGCGGTCGAGCCCGAGCGGGTCGCGGAGCCCACGGCCGAGGCCGAGCCCGAGCCCGTTGCGGAGCCCGTCGTGGTGGCGGAGCCCGCCGCCGAGTCCACCCCTGAGCCCGAGCCCGAGCCCGTTGCGGAGCCGCTGGCGGCCGAGGCGGAGGCAGCGGACGACGACCCGCAGGCCGCCGACGGCGAGGACGCCCCGCAGGGGCCACCCGCACCCGACAACGAGACCCGCACGGGTGGTGCGGGTGGGAACGAGACCGCCGAAGGCGAAGCCGAGGCGGAACCGCAGCGCGAGCCGGAGGCAACCGCCGAGGCGGAACCGCAGCCGGAGGCAACCCCCGCCCTCACCCCCGCCCTCACCACCGCCTACAACGCAGCCACCACCACCCTCGAGAAGACCGACCTCACCGGCACCCGAGCGAAGCTCTACCTCGTGCTCGACCGCTCGGCGAGCATGCGCGGGTACTACAAGGACGGCTCCGCCCAGGCCCTCGCCGACCAGACCCTCGCCCTCGCCGCCCACCTCGACCCCGAGGCCACGGTCCACGTCGTCTTCTTCTCCACGGAGGTCGACGGCACCACCGACCTCACCCTCACCCCGGACCACGAGACCAAGATCGACGACGTCCACGCCACCCTCGGCCGCATGGGCCGTACCAGCTACCACGCCGCCGTGGAAGCCGTACTCGCCCACCGCGAGAAGAGCGGCGGGGACACCACCCCCGCCCTGGTGATCTTCCAGACGGACGGCGCCCCCGACGCGAAGACCCCCGCCACCCAGTCCCTCACCGAGGCGGCGAAGAACCACCCCTCCGTGTTCTTCTCCTTCGTCGCCTTCGGCGAGCACGACAACAAGGCCTTCGACTACCTCCGCAAGCTGAAGACCGGCAACACGTCCTTCTTCCACGCGGGCCCGACCCCGCGCGAGCTGACGGACACGGAGCTGTACGAGGGCGTACTGGCGAACTGGCGCCCGTAACAAACCGCACCCAGCCACAACCGGCCCACGCCGGCCATAACCGGCTGTAACAGCCGATAACCCCCCGCACCCCCATGCCGCCCGCTTCTCACCCCGTAAAACGGGAAGCGGGCGGCATACACACGTCGGCTACGATTTCAAGGTTCGTACCCGTAGCGACCTGGGAGCAGCCCCCGATGGCTCGACACCTCATCACCAGCGCCCTTCCCTACATCAACGGGATCAAGCACCTGGGCAACATGGTGGGGTCCATGCTCCCGGCGGACGTGTACTCCCGGTACCTCCGCCAGCGCGGCCACGACGTCCTGTACATCTGCGCGACCGACGAGCACGGCACCCCCGCCGAGCTGGCCGCCAAGGAGCAGAACCTCCCGGTCGACGAGTTCTGCGCCCAGGCGCACGACGCGCAGAAGGCGGTCTACGACGGCTTCGCACTGGCCTTCGACTACTTCGGCCGCAGCTCCAGCGCCGAGAACCGCGACATCACGCAGCACTTCGCCCGCAAGCTGAACGAGAACGGCTTCATCGAAGAGCGCGCGATCCGCCAGGTGTACTCGCCCACCGACGGCCGCTTCCTGCCGGACCGCTACGTCGAGGGCACCTGCCCCCACTGCGGCTACGACAAGGCCCGCGGCGACCAGTGCGAGAACTGCACCCGCGTCCTGGACCCGACGGACCTGATCAACCCCCGCTCGGCGATCTCGGGCTCCACGGACCTGGAGGTCCGCGAGACCAAGCACCTCTTCCTCCTCCAGTCCAAGCTGGAGAACGAGGTCCGCGAGTGGGTCGCCCGGCACGACAAGGACTGGCCGCAGCTGGCCTCCTCCATCGCCCACAAGTGGCTGACCGAGGGCCTGCACGACCGCGCGATCACCCGTGACCTGGACTGGGGCGTCCCGGTCCCCGCGGACACCTGGCCGGAGTTGGCGGCCGAGGGCAAGGTCTTCTACGTCTGGTTCGACGCCCCGATCGAGTACCTGGGCGCGACCAAGGAGTGGGCGGACCAGGACCCGGAGAACCGCGACTGGAAGTCCTGGTGGTACGACGTCGACACCGACGTCCGCTACACGCAGTTCATGGCCAAGGACAACGTCCCGTTCCACACGGTGATGTTCCCGGCCACCGAGCTGGGCGTGCGCGAGCCCTGGAAGAAGGTCGACTTCGTCAAGGCCTTCAACTGGCTGACGTACTACGGCGGCAAGTTCTCCACCTCGCAGAAGCGGGGCGTCTTCACCGACCAGGCCCTGGAGATCCTCCCCGCCGACTACTGGCGCTACTTCCTGATCGCCAACGCGCCCGAGTCCGACGACTCGTCGTTCACCTGGGAGCACTTCACGGCCACGGTGAACAAGGACCTGGCCGACACTCTCGGCAACTTCGTCAACCGCGTCCTGTCCTTCTCCCGCAAGCGCTTCGGCGACGACGTCCCCGCGGGCGGCGAGCCGGGTGCGGCGGAGACGCGGCTCGGCGAGGAGATCGCGCGCCTGCTGGCGGAGTACGAGGAGCACATGGAGGCCCTCCAGTTCCGCAAGGCGGCCGCCGCGCTGCGCGCCCTGTGGTCGGCCGGCAACTCCTACCTGGAGGAGAAGGCCCCCTGGCTGGAGATCAAGACCGACAAGGACGGCGCGGCCCTCACCCTGCGCACGGCGATGAACCTCATCCACCTCTACTCGGTGATCTCCGAGCCCTTCATCCCGGCGACGGCGAAGACCATGCGGGAGGCGTTCTCCCTGGCGGACGACACCGCGGCCTGGGCCACCCCGGAGGCGGCGAAGTCCCTCACCTCCGTCCCGGCCGGCACCCCCTTCACGGTCCCGCCGGTCCTGTTCGCCAAGCTGACGGACGAGGACCTGGAGACGTACAAGGAGCGCTTCGGCGGCGAGCCGGCGTAACACCGAAAGTGGTGCGGGGTCAGCTTCCCGACGCGTAGGTCACAAAGTTCGCCCACGCGTCGGGGGCGAGCGCAAGCCGTGGGCCCTCGGCGTTCTTGGAGTCGCGAACGTGCACGGTGCCGGGGGTGACGGCAAGCTCAACGCAGGAGTTGCCGTCGTTGCCGCCGCTGTAGCTGCTCTTGAACCACGCCAGCTCGGAGGTGTCCCCGGCAGTGGTCTTGCGGATCATGTTTCTCCCAGCAGTTGTTCGATGAACGCCAGCGACTCCCCTGGCGAGAGCGCCTGAGCCCGGATGGTGCCATAGCGAAGCTCAAGAATGCGCAGGTGTTTGGGTTCGGAGGTCGTCCGGCCGTTGAAGGCGCCATCCGAGCGCCCCACAGCCGTGCCGTCCGGAAACTTCAGCAGCTCGATCCGACCGTCCAGGCCGGAGTGGGTGTCGCAGTTCATCGGCATCACCTGAAGCACGACGTTGTGCAACCGCCCCACCTCCAGCAGACGTTCAAGCTGCTGACGCCACACCATTGTGCCCCCGATGGGACGCCGCAGGACCCCCTCTTCCAGGACGAAGCTGAGCGCCGGCGCGGGCGAGCGTTCGAAGACCGACTGCCGGGCCAGACGAGCCGCCACCATGCGTTCGACATCCTCCGGCGAGTACGGCGGCTGCGCTGCCCCGATAACGGATCGAGCATGCTCCGGCGTTTGCAATAGCCCAGCGATGATGTGGCTCTCGTACAGAGCGATCTCGACCGCCTTGGCCTCCAGCTTGCCCAGTTCCCGAACCTTCTTCGGATACCGGACCTTCTTCACGTCCTCCCAGGCCGCCGCAATGAGCCCACCCGCGCCCAACACCTCGTCGGCCTTGTCCAGGTACTCCTGCCGAGGAATCCGCTTCCCGCCCTCGATCTTGTAGACGAGGTCCTCCCCGTACCCGACCGCCACCCCGAACTCGGCGGCCCGCCGCCTCAGCTTCAACTGCCGCCCCACGGTGGTGATGACGGCCACGCCCCACTCGTCATCCGGATCCACCTCCCACCCCGGCTCGTCAGCCTCACCCTTGAGCCGCCCCTCGTCACCGCTCACGTGCTCCATCCCGCGTCCCTCCGTCGTACGTCCGCGCCGCAACGCCCCCTACCCGGACCGCCTCTGCCGACAGCGCCGACACCACCGGACAAACTCCGGACAGTCACCGTACGGACCGGCTGAGTCACTGTTCACGGTAAGCGCGCACCACCACGCTCAGTCACGTGAACCAGGAAAACGCCACCCAACTCCACCCCCGCACGCGTTACTTCAGCGCCCTGCTGTCACCCACCCCGCGCGGCGCCCGCCTCGCCCGCCTGCTCGCCACGGAATGGCTTCGCACCTGGGACCTTCCGCACTGCCTCACCGAGACCGCCGAACACGTCGTCGCCGAACTCGCCGCGAACGCGGCCACCCATGGGCGGCTCCCCGGCCGGAGCTTCCACCTCGCTCTTCAGGCCACCGCCGACGTACTCCGCATCGAAGTGACGGACACCCGCGGTGACGACCGCCCCCGCCGGCGACTCCCCACCCCGGATGCCGAAACAGGACGCGGCCTCCTCCTCGTAGAGGCGCTGGCCGACCGCTGGGGAGTCGAACCCGGCCCCACCCCACGCAAGACCGTCTGGGCCGAACTCCACCTCTCCGCACCGGAGCACAGCGCACCACACTCCGGTGCGACCTGCGCTCTTCCCTAAGAAACACCGGGAGAAAGAAACCCCACCAAGCCCCACCCCTCCCGCCCGCAGGCCAAACTCACCCCCCGGGTGAACATGCCCAACTCAGCTGGATTCGGGACCGGTTGCCTGCCCTACGCTCAGCGCGAGCGACACAGATCAACCGCAAACATGCGACGGCCCCCGCCGGGACTGGCATCCCAGTGCGAGGGCCTGACCACCGAGGAAGTTAGGCCCTTCCTGATGGACACCGAAAACCCTAGCGCGCCCCCGCACGCCCAGTCCCGTATCCCGGGCAAAAACCACCCTCACCGGGACCGGCAGGCGCACCCGGGCGGAGTCGTCCCACGACAACGCCCGCCACACCACCCGCTTCACGGTGATCGGCAACCACCTCACCCAGCACCGCGAGCTGTCCCTCCTCGCGATCGGACTGGCGTGCCACATCCAGTCCCTCCCCACCGGCTCCCCCGTCGACATCAAGACGCTCGCTGCCCGCTTTCCCGAGGGCCCCACGCGCATCGCCGCCGCCCTGCGCGAACTCGAAGCCCACGGCTACCTCCGCCGGACCCGAGAGCGCGTCCCGGGCGGCCGGATCGTCACCCGCACGGTCTCCTGCAACAGGCCAGGGCACCGGATCGCCCCGGCCGAGACCCCCAACAGGCCCGCCCGACGCACGGCCGCAGCGGACAAGCCACCCCCGCGCAAGCGCCTCCCCGCCGTACCCCAGCCCTCGACCAGTTCTCCCGCCCTCCTCCGGGCGGCCCTCGACGTCCTCGCCGGCCTGCGCCGCCTCGACCCCCGCCTGCTCCTCTCCGCCACCGACGCCGAGTACCTCGCCCCAGGTGTCGCCGCCTGGCTGGAACGCGACATCGCCCCCACCGCCGTACGCCACGCCCTGACCGAGAACCTGCCGTCGGAACCCCTGATCCGTCCGGCCGCCTTCCTGGCCCACCGCCTGGCCGCGCAGCTTCCGCCTCCGCCCCCGTTCGACTCTCCGACGTCACTGACACCGGCGGTCAGACACCCGCTCCGGAACTGCGACGGCTGCGACCGTGCCTTCCGCTCGCCCGAACCGGGCAGCCGCTGCGTCGACTGCCGATCCGATCTCCCGGAGGCCGCCTAGCATGAAAGCGACGATCCTTGCCCCTGGGCACAGACGAGGAGCGAGTGCCATGACCATCGCACCGGACAACGCACAGCAGGGCGCCTCTCATCTTTACCGGGCCATGCGGGATGTCACCCAGTCCATGGACGACACCCTCCCCGGAAAGTTCGAGATCACCAAGGAAGGGATCGTTCACGACATGATGTCGCCGGGAGGACCGCACGAGGTCACGGCAGCACACATCAGCCGCCGCCTGGAGAAGCTGCTGCCTGACGAGCTGCTGGCCCACAACGGCACCCCCGATGTGGAGGATGAGCCCGAGGGCATCATGCGCCACCCCGATGTGATGGTGATCGCCTGGACCGATCTGGGCACCGAAGGCTCCATCGATCCCCGGACCCTCATCGCCGCCATCGAGGTCGTCTCCCGCTCCAACCCGGACAACGACTGGGTGAGCAAGGCGCGTGACTACCCCCTGATGGGCATCCCCGTCTACGCGGTCTTCGACCCTCGCACCGGCACCGGCGCCGTCCTCACCGACATCCACGCCACCCCCGACGGCCCCCGCTACGCCACCCGCAAGGACTTCGTCTACGGCGAGGACGTCACCATCGGCGACTGGACCATCTCTACCCGGGATCTGCCACGCTACGAAAGCCGGACCGGCGAGCAGCAGTGAGCCCCGCCCCGAGCAGACCCCTGCCGCTCAGGCCCCTCGGTGGTTCAGCTCCGACTGCCGATCCGACCTGATGGAGGCTGCCTGGCATGACCGTGACGACGCAGGAGTTTCCGTCGCTCCAAGCCTGGCCGGATACCCTGGCGGGGGCATTTCTGGAGGGCACCATGAGCGCAATGGCCGACCACGGACGCGAGCTGATCCCCCGCCCCGAGCTGACCCCGGATGCTCTCCGCGCGGCCCTCGCCGTCGTTGCCCCCGGGCATCTGGACGAGATGCAGACCACGAAGGACGACGCCTTCGCCAAAGCCGTCGAGTGGCAGTCTCTGAGCCCCGTGCAGAGCTGGGTCCTCATCTGGGCCAGGGATATCGAGATCGCCCGCCGCCCCGACCTGTCCTCCCGCTTCGCTCGGGCACAGAGCACCTGGAGGCCGAGGACGCTGCCACCTCTCAGGAAGCCCTGCGGGAGCTGAGCGCCGTCTTGGACGAAGCCATGAAGGCAGTACGCGGTTGAGCTGGAAGTGGGAGGACGCCTTCGGCGCGGAGGAGTCCTTGGGGTCTGCTGAAGAAGCCTTACGACCCCTCAGTGGCCGCCGCTCCCGGGAAAGTTGCCGCGCCGCACGCTTTTCCTTCCGGCTAGGCCAGGTACCCGAGCACGAGCGCTCCGACCACGGGCGCGGCGTAGACGAGCGGAAACGGAACGTGCGAGTACCACCGGGCCCGGGCCACGGTCACGGCGGCGCCGAGGAAGTACACCACCAGCCCGGTACCCGCCAGCACCCCGACGAACGGCACGAACAGCCCCACCACCAGCCCGACGGCGCCGGCGGCCTTGGCCACCCCCAGCGGAGTCCACCACCCCTGCGGCACCCGGTAGTCGGTGAGCGCCTGCACGATCCACTCCGCCCGCAGGAGCAAGACGGTCCCGGAGAACCCGGCCATCAGCGCGGCGAGCAGGGTGACGACGATGTGTGCGGTACGCATGAGAGGCTCCCAACGAGCGATCACTGAGTGACGGACACCCCTCTGACCCGCGTCGTCGCCCCTGTGTGACAGGAAGCCAGAAAAATCTTCCCGTGAACATTCCCGAACCCCACCGCCGGCTCCTCGCGGACGTCGTCTCCGTCGGCAGCCCCCACGTTCTCGTGCTCGCCGGCGGTTACGCCCTGCAGGCGCACGGGCTGCTGGAGCGGCCGCACGCCAACCTCGACTTCGCGACCGAGAGTGCCGAGGCCATGGACCGGATCGCCGGTGCCGTCGGCGCGGCACTGGAGGTGCGGGGGCGGCAGGTGCGGCCGGGGGCCGTCACCGCGCTCACCGCGCAGCTGACCGTCACGGACCCGCCGACCGGTGAGCCGTGCGTGCTCGCGCTGCACAAGGAGGTCTTCTGGCAGCCTCCGGAACTGACCGAGTACGGCCCGGCCCTCTCCCTGGAGGACGCCGTCGGCACGAAGATCCGTGCCCTGTACGACCGGGGCTCGGCCGTCGACCTGATCGACGCGCAGGCGGCGGCGACCCGCTTCTCCCTCCCCGATCTGGAGGCACTGGGCCGCCGGCACGCCCACGACCCCTTCGACCTGCCCACCCTCCAGTCCCGCCTCACCGGCACGGACTGGTACGCGGATGCGGACTTCGTCCGGCACGGGCTGACCGAACCGCAGGTCACCGCCCTGCGCGCCTGGGCACAGCGCTGGTCCGACGACATCGCCGAGCGGCTGCTGGAGGACGGTGCCTCACCCGACGCGGAGAACGGCACGGAGAACGACCCGGAGGGCGAGCAGGGCGGTGACGGCTGACGTGGGTGTCAGCTGCCGCTGTCGGAGAGAGCTGTGAATCGAGATGCGCATGGGAAAGGGCTCGAAACCGATGCCGGTCCCGAGCCCTTTCCGTCCTGCTTGTGCCTTACTTCGGCTGCGGCTTCCGGATGTTCAGGTGCAGCTCCCGCAGGCGGGTCTCGTCCAGCTCGGTCGGGGCGCCCATCATCAGGTCCTGGGCGTTGCCGTTGAGCGGGAAGGCGATCGTCTCGCGGATGTTGGGCTCGTCGGCGAGAAGCATGACGATGCGGTCCACGCCCGGGGCGATGCCACCGTGCGGCGGGGCGCCGAAGCGGAAGGCGCGCAGCATGCCCGCGAACTTCTCCTCGACGGTGTCCCGGTCGTAGCCCGCGATCTCGAAGGCCTTGAGCATGATCTCGGGCTCGTGGTTCCGGATCGCGCCGGAGGACAGCTCGACGCCGTTGCAGACGATGTCGTACTGCCAGCCGAGGATGTCCAGCGGGTCCTGGGTCTCCAGGGCCTCCAGGCCGCCCTGCGGCATCGAGAAGGGGTTGTGGGAGAAGTCGATCCCGCCGGTCTCCTCGTCCTTCTCGTACATCGGGAAGTCGACGATCCAGCAGAAGCGGAAGACGCCCTCCTCGAAGTGGCCGGCGCGACGGGCCGCCTCGACGCGGACCGCGCCCATGATCTTGGAGACCTCGTCGAACTCGCCCGCGCCGAAGAAGACCGCGTGGCCGGCGGCCAGCGACAGACGCTTGGTCAGCTCCGCGACGTTGTCCTCGGTCAGGAACTTCGCGATCGGGCCGGACAGCGAGCCGTCCTCGGCCACGCGCACCCAGGCCAGACCCTTGGCGCCCTGCTCGACCGCGTACTCACCGAGCTGGTCGAAGAACTTGCGGGGCTGCGCGGAGACGTCCGGCACCGGCAGCGCACGCACGTGCTTGCCCGCGAACGCCTTGAACTCCGAGCCCTCGAAGACATCGGTGATGTCCACCAGTTCCAGCTTGGCGCGCAGGTCCGGCTTGTCGGAGCCGTACTTCAGCATCGCCTCGCGGAACGGGATCCGCGGGAAGGGAGAGGTGACGTGACGGCCGCCTCCGAACTCCTCGAAGAGCTCCGTCATCAGCTTCTCGACCGGCTGGAAGATGTCCTCCTGCTCGACGAAGGACATCTCGATGTCGAGCTGGTAGAACTCGCCCGGCGAGCGGTCGGCACGGGCGTCCTCGTCGCGGAAGCAGGGCGCGATCTGGAAGTAGCGGTCGAAGCCGGAGATCATCAGCAGCTGCTTGAACTGCTGCGGGGCCTGCGGCAGCGCGTAGAACTTGCCCGGGTGCACACGGGAGGGGACCACGTAGTCGCGGGCGCCCTCGGGGGAGGTGGCGGACAGGATCGGCGTCGCCATCTCGTTGAAGCCCATCGCCGCCATCTTGTGCCGCATCGCGGAGATCACGGCCGTGCGCAGCATGATGTTGCGGTGCATGCGCTCGCGGCGCAGGTCCAGGAAGCGGTACTCCAGGCGCCGCTCCTCGTTGACCCCGTCCTCGGCGTTGATCGTGAAGGGCAGCGGGGCGGCCGCGCCGAGCAGCTCGACCTCGCCGACCTCGACCTCGATCTCACCGGTGGGCAGGTCGGGGTTCACGTTCTCGGTTCCACGTGAAACAACCCGGCCGTCGACGCGGACCGAGGACTCCTTGGAGATCTTGTCCAGGGCCTCGTAGGCGGGCGTGCCGGGACGGGCCACCAGCTGCGTGATGCCGTAGTGGTCGCGCAGATCGATGAAGAGGATGCCGCCCAGGTCGCGCCGATTGTGCAGCCAGCCACTCAGCCGGACGTCGGTGCCGACGTCAGAGGCGCGGAGCTGGCCGCAGGTGTGGGACCTGTACCGATGCATCGTCGTTCATCGTCCTTCGTGGTGGGGTGATGAGTGCCGGGGCTGCCGCTCCGGCGGTAGCCGGACACGGGGCCCGGACCCATCAAGGGTACCGGCCAGGCCAAGATCGGCTCCCCACGTTTTCCTCCCACCTGCCCTGCACGGCCCGGACCCTTCGGCGACACGTCCACCAGCGACCTCCCGCGCCTGCGCGACCCGGGCGGGCTGGCCTCCTCCGGCCGCGGCCTGCTCCTGATCGAACTGTTCGCCCATGCATGGGGGGTGGACCCCCGGGGGGCGGGCAAGAGCATCTGGTTCGAGCTCTACGAGTCCGACGGCGCGGGCGCGCCGTAACGCGCGTGCAGTTCGTGGACGACGGCGAAGGCGGCGGCGGTCAGGGGCACCGCGAGGAGCATGCCGAGGATGCCCGCGACGGACGCGCCGGCGGTGATCGCCAGCATCACCACCGCGGGGTGCATCTGCACGGTCCGGCTCTGGATCACCGGCTGGAGCACATGCCCCTCCAGCACCTGCACCGCGACCACGACCCCGAGCGCCCACAGCGCGATGACGAAGCCGCGGTCGGCGAGGGCGACCAGCACGGAGATCGCGCCGGAGAGGAAGGCTCCGAGGTAGGGGATGTAGGCGGTGACGAAGACGAGCGCGGCGAGGCCGACGGCGCCGGGCACGCGCAGGATCAGCAGGCCGATGCCGATGAGGGTCGCGTCGATGAGGGCGATGACGGTGGTGCCGCGCATGAACCCCTCGACGGCCTCGTAGGAGCGCCGCGCCATGGCCTCCAGGGTGTCGGCGGTGCCCCCGGGCGCGACGGCCCGCAGGTTGTCGACGACGCGGTGGGAGTCGCGCAGGAAGAAGAAGACGAGCAGCAGCGCGAGAACGGCGATGGCGATGCTCTCGCCGACGACGCTGACCCCGCTGATGACGTTGGAGGCCGCCGTCCCGCCGAACTTGCTGAGCAGCTTGCGCGAGTTGGCCGCGAGGTCGTCCAGCCCGGTCCCTGCGGCTCCGAAGTGCTGCGCCACCGACCTGGCGGCCTCCCGGAGGGAGGCGATGATCTGGTCGCCGGTGTCGATGAGCGCGGCGACGACGATGTAGACGGCGCCACCGACGACGGCCACGACGGCCACACAGGTCACCCCGGCCGCGAGCGACCGCTGCACCCCCGCGGCCACGAGTCTGCGGTGCAGGGGCCCGAGCAGGGCACTCCCGAGCAGGGCGAGCAGCACCGGGATGACCGCGGTCCTGAACTCCCCGCACAGCAGCACCCCGACCCACCCGACGCCGGCGACGAGCAGCAGCACGGCACACCAGGCGGCGAGCCGGCGAACAGGCTCGGGCAGCAACGACACGCTTCCAGCGGATCACGGGCGGTCCCGGCTGTCCTGCCACGGGACTCCGGGCGGGTGAGGCGGGCCGGGAGACAGGCTCCGGGGGTCCAGGAGGCCGAGCCTCCTGGACCCCCGGGGTGCGGTCCCTGGTCCTGGTACGTCAGTCCTGCGGGCCGGTCTCCGACATGCCGTGGACGGCGGGGATCGTGCCCAGGCGGCCCTTCTGGAAGTCCTCGAAGGCCTGCATCAGCTCGTCCTTGGTGTTCATGACGAACGGGCCGTAGTGGGCCATGGGCTCACGGATCGGCCGGCCGCCGAGGAGGACGACCTCGAGGTCCGGGGTGTGCGAGTCCTGCTTCTCGTCCGCGCGCACGGTCAGCGAGGAGCCAGTGCCGAACACCGCGGTCTGGCCCAGCTGGATCGGGCGGCGCTCGGTGCCGACCGAGCCACGGCCCGCCAGGACGTACGCGAGGCCGTTGAAGTCCTCGCGCCAGGGCAGGGTGATCTCGGCGCCCGGGGCGAGGGTCGCGTGGATCATCGTGATCGGGGTGTGGGTGATGCCGGGGCCCTGGTGGCCGTCCAGCTCACCCGCGATGACGCGCAGCAGCGCGCCGCCGTCGGGGGAGGTCAGCAGCTGGACGTTGCCGCCGCGGATGTCCTGGTAGCGCGGGGCCATCATCTTGTCCGCGGCCGGGAGGTTCACCCACAGCTGCAGACCGTGGAACAGACCGCCGGACATGACCAGCGACTCCGGCGGGGCCTCGATGTGCAGGAGGCCCGAGCCCGCGGTCATCCACTGCGTGTCGCCGTTGGTGATCGTGCCGCCACCGCCGTTGGAGTCCTGGTGGTCGAAGATCCCGTCGATGATGTAGGTGACGGTTTCGAAGCCGCGGTGGGGGTGCCACGGGGTCCCCTTGGGCTCGCCCGGCGCGTACTCCACCTCGCCCATCTGGTCCATCATGATGAACGGGTCGAGGTGGCGGTAGTTGATTCCGGCGAACGCCCGGCGCACCGGGAAACCCTCACCTTCGAAACCGCTCGGAGCGGTCGTGACGGCCAGCACGGGGCGTGCCACGGCGTCGGCCGGCGCGGTCACACGGGGCAGCGTCAGCGGGTTCTCGACGGTCACTGCAGGCATGGTCGGTACCTCCTTGTGCGCCCACTTTAGTTGAGCGTTGAACTTTCTGCCACCCACAACACCGACGGCCCGGAGGGCATTCCCTCCGGGCCGTCGATGTCGCACGGGCAGCCGGGCGCTCGGGTCGGCTGGGTCAGTTGCTGAAGTACAGGTACTTCCAGGAGCCGTACGTCGTGGAGTTCACGGAGTCACCGGACGAGCCGTTGACGTACACGGAGCGCATCCGGGCCCGGATGCCCGACTCACCGGGCGCCCCGAGCTGGACGGCCGACTTCCCGTTCGTACCGAGCGGGAAGTACTGCGAGTCCCCCGGGTGCCACGAGCCCTGGTAGTAGACCTGGAGATCGAAGCGCTGCTTGCGGCCCGGGTAGTAGCTCATCGTCGTGGTGAGCAGGGGATCGGTGCTCTTGTGGAACCAGTAGTACGACGTCGAGCCGATCTTGGCCGTCTTGTAGTGCCGGGAGACGGCGGTGGAGACGCTGACCCGGGCGTACGCCGTGACCTTCGTGGTCTTCGGCCGGTAGCGGGAGTCGCCCGCGAAGACCGCGGTGACGGCGGTGTCGCGGGACATGTCCAGGGTCACGGACAGGTTGCCGCTGGTGTTGACGGTGCCGGACTTCACCAGCTTCTTCGGCTTGTCCGAGCCGAAGGGGTCCGCGTAGATCTCGACCTTGCGGTTCTTGTACGTCGTGCCGAGGTGTGCGGTGAACGTCACATCGGCGCCGTGGTTGTACAGCTTGCCGTTGTTGTTCAAGGTCAGCGTCGTCGCGGCGCGGGAGACCGCGACCTTGTCGGAGGCGGTGGCCGACGTGTGCTCGGCGTCGCCCGCGTAAGTGACCTTGTACGTGACCGTGCCGCCGGCCGGCGGGGTGTCCGTGAAGGAGTAGGTGCCGTCCGCCTTCACCGTGACGGCGGGCAGGGCCTTGCCGCCGGGACTGTCCAGGTCGGTCCGGGTGACCGCGAGCTTCGCGCCCGTGGGGAGCGGCACGTTCGCCGTGATCCTGCCCTTGACCGTGAGCTGCTTGGCACGGGTCGCGGAGGCGGGCGCGTCGGCGGTGAGGGTCGGCACGCTGAGCGTCGGGCCGGTGTACGCCTTCAGGGTGAAGGTGTTGCCCGTGCCGGCGAGGGCGAACAGCCGCGAGGAGTCGGGGGCCCACGCCACATCGCCGATGCTGGACGACGTGCCCGTCTCGAAGCGGCGCACCGGTACGTCGGCGCCCTGCTTGTAGACGTTCACATGACGGTCGTAGGCCTGGGCGACCAGACCGCTCGGCGAGACGTCACCGGACCAGCCCGTCTCCGTCAGGCTCCCGCCCTCCGTGAAGGTCCCGTCGGCGTACGAGAGCTTCCGGGAGCCGTTCAACAGCACCTGGGAGCCGCCGGCCACGAGGTCGACGTCGGCGAAGTTGTACCCGCCGTCGCTCTTGGCGACCACCTGCGGGGTGGCTCCGGAGACGTCGAGCACGTTCACCGCGCCCGGGCTGTCGCCGCTGTCGAGGAAGGCCAGCCGACCGGGTGCGGACGGGTCGGCGTCGAGGACCGCCGCGTTGTAGTACGGGGCGACCGTGTCCGGGAGCTGTCCGAGGGCCACCGCGGCGGCCGCGTCGGCGGCAGCGGGGTCGATGGCACCGAGGTTGCCGTGGAAGGCACTGTCCTCGCCCGTGGTCCGGTACGAGAACCAGAGCCGTCCGCCCGCGAAGGCGACCTCGCGCGGGTCGACGCCGTCGCCGAGGGCGTAGTGGGTCTTGACCTGCAGGGTGGCGGCGTCGAGGGCGACGATCTCGTGACTGGTGGGCAGAGCCGCGTACAGGGTGAGGCCGTCGTCGGAGAGCGCGAGATCGCTGGGGCGGCCGAAGCCGACGTTCACGCCGACCAGGGTGCCCTTGTAGTCGGTGGCCAGGATCCGTCCGTTGTCCTGGTCGGCGACGAAGACACGCTGGAGGGCGCCGTCCGCGACGAGGCCGACGGGCTGGGTGAGCACGGCGGACTCGGCCGAGGCGGAGCCCGCCGCGGCAACGCTCAGCGCGACCGAGCCGAAGAGGACCGCGAGCGCCGTCGCGGCCGAGGTGCTGCGCATGGGCACAGTGATGAACCCCCACAGGAGATCCCGGGTTCGCCGGGAGATGAGAGCGCCGCGCGGCACCCGGACGCGACGGCCGGAGGGCGGTGGCGTGCAGGGCGCGGCTGCAGGGGGCCAACTCTATGGCATGCGTGCGACAAGTAAAGAGGGAGTAATGAGGGCGTAACGGCGTCTAGCCGTACATGCGCCGCATCGCGAACTCCACCATCTGCTCCACCGCCTTGGCGTCGAACACCATCCGGTGCTCGCCCTCCATGTCCAGGACGAAGCCGTACCCGGTCGGCAGCAGGTCGATCACCTCGGCGCCGGTGATGACGAAGTACTTGGACTCCTTGCCCGCGTACCGGCGCAGCTCCTTGAGCGAGGTGAACATCGGGATCACCGGCTGCTGAGTGTTGTGCAGGGCCAGGAAGCCGGGGGTGTCACCGCGCGGGCAGTACACCTTCGACGTGGCGAAGACCTGCTGGAAGTCCTCCGCGGTCACCTGCCCGGTGGTGAACGCGCGCACCGCGTCCGCGAGCGAGGGCGGGGACGGCTCGGGGTACAGCGGCGGCTGCTGCCCGTAGCCGCCGACACCGCCCGGCATCTGCTGCTGCGGCTGGGCGTACCCCTGCTGGGCAGCGCCCCCGTCCATGGGCTGGCCGTATCCGTACATGAGGCAAAGCGTACTGAGTCACAGATGACCGGTTCGGGGTTGCTTCTTATTACCGACGGGTAGCATCATCGTAGCTACTTGTTGGTACGTGAACGATGCGAGGAGTCAGTGCCTCGCCGAGTCCTATACGGAGCCGTCACCATGGGGCACTACAAGTCCAATCTCCGCGACATCGAGTTCAACCTCTTCGAAGTACTCGGCCGCGACAAGCTGTACGGCACCGGTCCCTTCGAGGAGATGGACACGGAGACCGCCAAGAGCGTGCTCGAGGAGCTGACGCGCCTCGCCGAGAACGAGCTGGCAGAGTCCTTCGCGGACGCGGACCGCAACCCGCCGGTCTTCGACCCCGAGACGAACACCGCCCCGGTCCCGGCGTCCTTCAAGAAGAGCTACAAGGCCTTCATGGACTCCGAGTACTGGCGGCTCGGCCTGCCCGAGGGCATCGGCGGCACCACGGCTCCCCCGTCCCTGATCTGGGCGTACGCGGAGCTGATCCTCGGCTCGAACCCGGCCGTGTGGATGTACTCCTCCGGCCCGGCGTTCGCCGGCATCCTCTACGACGAGGGCAACGACGTACAGAAGAAGATCGCGCAGATCGCCGTGGAGCGGACCTGGGGCTCCACCATGGTGCTCACCGAGCCCGACGCGGGCTCGGACGTCGGCGCCGGCCGTACCAAGGCGGTCGAGCAGGAGGACGGCTCCTGGCACATCGAGGGCGTGAAGCGCTTCATCACCTCCGGTGAGCACGACATGGAGGAGAACATCCTCCACTACGTGCTGGCGCGTCCCGAGGGCGCCGGCCCGGGTACCAAGGGCCTGTCCCTCTTCCTCGTCCCGAAGTACCACTTCGACTTCGAGACCGGCGAGCTGGGCGAGCGCAACGGCGTCTACGCCACCAACGTCGAGCACAAGATGGGCCTGAAGGCCTCCAACACCTGCGAGATGACGTTCGGCGACCGCCACCCCGCCAAGGGCTGGCTGATCGGCGACAAGCACGACGGCATCCGCCAGATGTTCCGCATCATCGAGTTCGCCCGCATGATGGTCGGCACGAAGGCGATCTCCACGCTGTCGACGGGCTACCTGAACGCGCTGGAGTACGCCAAGGAGCGCGTCCAGGGTCCCGACCTCGCGCAGTTCATGGACAAGGCCGCGCCCAAGGTCACCATCACGCACCACCCGGACGTGCGCCGCTCGCTGATGACGCAGAAGGCGTACGCGGAGGGCATGCGCGCCCTCGTCCTCTACACCGCCTCGGTCCAGGACACGATCGCGCTCAAGGAGGCGAGCGGCGAGGACGCGAAGGCCGAGCACGCGCTCAACGACCTGCTCCTGCCGATCGTGAAGGGCTACGGCTCCGAGAAGGGCTACGAGCAGCTCGCCCAGTCGCTGCAGACCTTCGGCGGCTCCGGCTTCCTGCAGGAGTACCCGATCGAGCAGTACATCCGCGACGCCAAGATCGACACCCTGTACGAGGGCACGACCGCGATCCAGGGCCAGGACTACTTCTTCCGGAAGATCGTCCGCAACCAGGGCGCGGCCCTGAACTCCCTCGCCGAGGACATCAAGAAGTTCCTGGCGCTCGGCACCGGCGGCGAGGAGCTGGCGGGCGCCCGCGAGCACCTCGCGAAGGCGGCCGTGGAGCTGGAGGCGATCGTCGGCCTGATGCTGACCGACCTCGCGGCCACCGAGCAGGACGTCAAGAACATCTACAAGGTGGGTCTGAACACCACCCGCCTGCTGCTGGCCTCCGGTGACGTGATCGTCGGCTACCTGCTGCTCAAGGGTGCCGCGATCGCCGCCGAGAAGCTGCAGACGGCCTCCGCCAAGGACAAGGCGTTCTACACGGGCAAGATCGCGGCGGCGAAGTTCTTCGCGGCCAACGTCCTGCCGGGCGTCACCCTGGCCCGCAAGATCTCGGAGAAGGTCGACCTGGACCTGATGGAGCTGGACGAGGCCGCGTTCTGACCTTCCGAACGACCCGCTCCGCACCCCACTGATCGCCTGCGTGGGCCCGCTCCCGTACCGGGGGCGGGCCCACGCACGTCGTTAAGGTAAGCCCATGAGCGCACCAGCCCGCTTCGACCGCGGCCACACCGACGACCTGATGTCCTTCCTGGCGGCGAGCCCGTCGCCGTACCACGCCGTGGCGAACACCGCCGAGCGGCTGGAGAAGGCGGGCTTCAGGCAGGTCGCCGAGACGGACGCCTGGGACGGGGCGAGCGGTGGCAGGTACGTGCTGCGCGGCGGGGCGATCGTCGCCTGGTACGTCCCCGAGGGCGCCCAGCCGCACACGCCGTTCCGGATCATCGGCGCGCACACCGACTCGCCCAACCTCAGGGTCAAGCCGCAGCCCGACGCCGGGGCGCACGGCTGGCGGCAGGTCGCGGTGGAGATCTACGGCGGCCCGCTGCTGAACTCCTGGCTCGACCGGGACCTGGGCCTGGCCGGGCGGCTGACCCTGCGCGACGGCAGCACGGTCCTGGTCAACGTGGACCGGCCGCTGCTGCGGGTGCCCCAACTCGCCATCCACCTGGACCGTTCGGTGTCCTCGGAGGGCCTCAAGCTCGACAAGCAGCGCCATCTGCAGCCGGTGTGGGGGCTCGGCAACGACCTGCGCGACGGCGAGCTGATCGCGTTCCTGGAGGCGGAGGCGGGACTCCCGGCGGGCTCGGTGGCCGGCTGGGACCTGATGACGCACTCGGTGGAGCCGCCCGCGTATCTCGGCCGGGACCGCGAGCTGGTCGCCGGTCCCCGGATGGACAACCTGCTGTCCGTGCACGCGGGCGCGGCCGCCCTGGCCTCCGCCGCGACCTCCGGCGCCCCGCTCACCCACATCCCGGTGCTGGCCGCCTTCGACCACGAGGAGAACGGCTCGCAGTCGGACACCGGCGCGGACGGCCCGCTGCTCGGCACCGTGCTGGAGCGCTCGGTGTTCGCGCGCGGCGGTTCGTACGAGGACCGGGCCCGCTCCTTCGCCGGCACGGTCTGCCTGTCCTCCGACACGGGCCACGCCGTCCACCCCAACTACGCGGAGCGGCACGACCCGACGCACCACCCCCGGGTCAACGGCGGCCCGATCCTCAAGGTCAACGTCAACAACCGCTACGCCACGGACGGTTCGGGCCGGGCGGTGTTCGCCGCGGCCTGCGAGAAGGCGGGCGTGCCGCTGCAGACCTTCGTCTCCAACAACTCGATGCCCTGCGGCACCACGATCGGCCCGATCACCGCGGCCCGGCACGGCATCCGGACCGTCGACATCGGCGTGGCGATCCTGTCGATGCACAGCGTGCGCGAACTGTGCGGCGCCGACGACCCGTTCCTGCTCGCGAACGCACTGACGGCGTTCCTGGCGGACTGAGCCCCACCGCCCGTCTCCCCGACCCAGCCGCCCGGGGCATGCCCCGGGCGACGCCGGGTACCCGGAAGGTCCGCAGATTCCGGACCGGAAGGGGAGGCGACGACTCATGGGCCTCGGTGGCTGCATCATCCTCATCGCCGTGGGAGCCATCCTCACGTTCGCGACCGACTGGCACATGCAGGGAGTCGACCTCCACATCGTCGGCGTCATCCTGATGGCCGTCGGGCTCATCGGCACCGCCACGTTCAGCGGCATCGCACGGCGCCGACGGATCGTGGTGCCGCCGACGCCGGTGGTCGAGGAGGAACCCCACCACCATCACCACGGCGGCGGCTACAGCGACGGGTACGGCGTGTGAGGTTCCCCGGCCACCGCTCGGCTACTGCTCGGCCATCCCGGCCAGGACGAGCGGCAGCCGGTCCGCGCCGCCCTCGGTGAGGCGGACCGGGACGCCCCAGTCCTGCTGGTGGACGTGGCAGGCCGGGTACTCGACGGACGGATCGTCGTCGCAGGACGCCGCCATGGCGGAGACGTGCAGGACACCCTCCGTGACGGCCGGGTCGAACTCCAGGGTGCGGGACAGATCCGTGCCGGCGCCCTCGCCCTTCAGGAGCAGTTCGGGCGGGGTGGAGGAGACGAGGAGACGGGTGGCGGGGCCATGTCTGGTGTCGGGCTTCTGGCCCGACGGGGCCTGGAAGACGACGTCCAGCCGGAGTTCACCGGGGGCGACTTCGGTGGCCGCGCGCCGGCTGCGAGGGGCGACCGCCGCCACCCGTACCGCCTCCTCCGGCAGCCGCAGCCGGGTCAGACGGTGCCGGGCCGACTCCACGACCACGATGTCCTCGCCGACGACGAGGACATCGCTGGGCTCGCGCAGATCGGTGGCGAGGGTGCTGACCTCGCCGGTCGCGGGGTCGTAGCGGCGCAGAGCGTGGTTGTAGGTGTCGGCGACCGCGACCGATCCGTCCGGGAGGACGGTGACGCCCAACGGGTGCTGGAACAGGGCCTGGCCGGCGGCGCCGTCCCGGTGGCCGAAGTCGAACAGGCCCTCGCCGACGGCGGTGTGGACATGTCCGTCCGGGTCCACCCAGCGCAGTGCGGAGGTCTCGGAGTCGGCGAGCCAGAGCCGGTCGGCGGTGGCCGCGAGGCCGGAGGGCTGCGCGAACCAGGCCTCGGCGCCGGGGCCGTCGACCAGGCCCTCGTTGGTGGTGCCTGCTCCCACGGCGACGGTCCGCGTGGCCGGGTCGTACGTCCACAGCTGGTGGACGCCGGCCATGGCGATCCACACCCTGCCGCCGAAGACCGCCACGTCCCAGGGGGAGGAGAGGTCGGTCTCGCGGGCCGGGCCGGAGGCCGGGGACCCCTGCCGCCACTGGCGGCCGGTGCCAGCCAGGGTGGTCACCTCGCCGGTGGCGAGATCCAGGCGGCGCAGGGCGTGGTTGACGGTGTCCGCGACGATCACGGACGTGCCGTCGTCGAGCAGCGCGAGGCCCTGCGGCTCGTTGAAGGAGGCCTCCTGGGGCCCGCCGTCGGCGAACCCGCGCGTGCCGCTGCCGATCCGCCGTACGACGGTCTCGGCGTCCTCGGCCAGCTCCACCAGCTGGTGCCGGGTGGTGTCGCTGACCAGGAACGTCCCGCCCGGCAGCAGCAGCGCCTTGCCGGGGAAGCGCAGCACCGTCGGCTCGGGCTCCGGCGGCACGTACGGCCCGTCGCCGCGGCGCAGGGTGCCCTTCGCCTCGTGCTCGGCCGCCAGCTCCCCGACCAGCCGCTCGATGGCGTGCACATGGCCCTCACCGGCGTGCTGGGCCACCACGTAGCCCTCGGGGTCGATGACGACGAGGGTCGGCCAGGCCCGGACCGCGTACTGCTTCCAGGTGGCCAGCTCGGGGTCGTCCAGCACCGGGTGCTCGACGCCGTACCGCTCCACCGCGTCCACGACCGCGCCGTGCTCGGCCTCGTGCACGAACTTCGGCGAGTGCACGCCGATGACCACCACCGTGTCCCGGTGCTTGTCCTCCAGTGCGCGCAGCTCGTCCAGGACGTGCAGGCAGTTGATGCAGCAGAAGGTCCAGAAATCCACAACAACGCACTTACCTCGCAGGTCGGCGAGCGTCAGCTCTTTGCCTCCCGTGTTCAGCCAGCCGCCCTTGCCGACCAGCTGGGGGGCGCGAACACGGGCGCGGCGGCGGGGTGCGGAGTCGGTCATGATCCCAAGGGTGCCACCCGGCACCGACAGCGGGCCGGCGCGCCCGCCCGGGCCCTCAGTCCTGGCGGATCACGTCCGTGCCGGGGCCGCCGGAGAGCGTGTCGCGGCCGGCGCCGCCGTACAGCCTGTCGTTCCCGCTGTTTCCGTACAGCCTGTCGTTGCCGCTGTTTCCGTACAGGACGTCGTTGCCCTTGCCGCCGTACAGCGTGTCGGCGCCCGTTCCGCCGGAGATCCTGTCGTTGCCGTCGTCGCCGGAGAGGTACTGGCTCCCGGCGCCGCCGTGCAGCGCGTCGTCGCCCCTGCCGCCCTGCACGATGTTGTCGCCGCCGCTCGCGTAGACCGTGTCGTTGCCGTCGCCGCCCCAGGCCAGGCCCTCCGCGCCCACCGTGAGGGTGTCGTTGCCCGCGTCGCCCGAGGCGTAGGCGCCGTCGAGGCGGCCGCTGTCGGTCAGCCTGTCGTTGCCGGTGCCGAGGGATATCTCGGCGTAGTAGTAGACCTGGTCGGTGGTGTTGTCGTAGGCGACCGTGTCGTTGCCGTCGCCGAGGTTCATGATCAGGGCGGCGTACGGGTCCTGGCTGTCCACGTCGGTGACCGTGCAGGAGACCTTCGTGCGGTCCGCGCTGTCGGGGTGGGCGCAGTCGTGGCCCGCGTTGATCGGGACGACGTCGTCGATCACGTAGGTGATGCCCGTGCGGTCGGCGGTGAGCGACGCGGTGACGGTGGCCTTGTTGGTCTGGCCGGGGGCGGCCTTGTAGGTGAGCTGCCAGTCGTACTGGTTGACCGAAGCGGTGGCCGGCTGCGGGGCGGCATCGGCGCTGCCGGACAGGGTGAGCGGCACGGCCAGGGCCGTGCCGAGGGCCAGTGTGACGGCTCGTACGACCCGGTGCCGGGCGGGACGAGAGGGCATGCGGACCTCCGAAAGGAACGTGCGGAGCCTGTGCGGCCTACGCGACGTCCGACTCGGCGCCCGCCCGCCTGGTTGGGCAACTTCCTTACATGAACTGGAAGTTCACCTGCGAGACACCTATCCTCCCGCTCGATTCCGGTGCCGGGTCAGGTGAGTGCGTGGCCGGTGGTCGCGTCCACGTGCTCCGGCACCTCGTCGTGCCGGTCGCCCACCGAGAAGGTGCCGGTGGGCTCGAAGACCAGGATCCCGCTGGGCACGGGCGCGTACGGCTTGTGCCAGGTGCCGCGCGGGACGGTGAACACCGAGCCCCTGGGGAGGACGACCGTGCGTTCGCCGGCCGGCTCCCTGAGGGAGATGTGCAACTCGCCGTCGAGGACCAGGAAGAACTCGTCGGTGTCGTCGTGCACGTGCCAGACGTGCTCACCCTCGACCTTGGCGATGCGGACGTCGTAGTCGTTGACCGCGGTGACGATGCGCGGGCTCCACTGCTCGGAGAAGGAGGCGAGGGCCGCCTGAAGGGAGATCGGTTCCATGCGTTCATCGTCCGGGGCGCCGGGGCGGCCGACGAGTGCTAGAAATCGCACATGCCGCAAGATTCCTCTCAGCCCGTGCGGCCCCACCGGGTCGCCGTGATCGTCGACGGGGGCACGAACCCGTTCGAGGTCGGTGTCGCGACCGAACTGTTCGGGCTGCCGCGCCCCGAACTGGGCCTGCCCCGGCCCCTGTACGCGGTGACGCTGTGCGCGCCGACGCCCGAGGTGCGGATGAACCACGGCTTCTTCACGCTGGCCGCGGTGCCCGGCCTGGAGGCGGTGGACGAGGCGGACACCCTGGTCGTGCCCGGCCGCCCGGACAACGTCGTACCCCGCGGGCCCGAGGTCCTGGACGCGATCCGGCGCACGCACGCGCGTGGCGCCCGGGTCGTGAGCTTCTGCACCGGCAGCTTCGCGCTCGCCGAGGCGGGGCTCCTCGACGGAAGACGGGCCACCACCCATTGGCTGTGGGCCGACACCTTCCGGAAGCTGCACCCGGAGGTCCGGCTGGAGCCCGACGTGCTGTTCGTGGACGAGGGCGACGTCCTGACCTCCGCCGGCAGCGCGGCCGCACTCGACCTCGGGCTGCACATCTGGCGCCGGGACCACGGCGCGGAGATCGCCAACGCGGTCTCCCGCCGCCTGGTCTTCGCCGCCCACCGGGACGGCGGCCAGCGGCAGTTCGTGGAACGCCCGCTGCCCCCGGTCCCCGACGAGTCGCTCGGCCCGCTGCTGGCCTGGGCGCAGGAACGGCTGGGCGAGCCGCTGACGGTGGCGGACCTGGCCGCCCGCGCGGCCGTCTCCCCCGCGACCCTGCACCGCCGCTTCCGCGCCCGGCTGGGTACGACCCCGCTGGCCTGGCTCACCGGGGAGCGGGTCGCGCTCGCCTGCCGGCTGATCGAGCGGGGCGAGGAGCGCCTGGACGTCGTGGCGGCCCGCAGCGGCCTCGGCACGGCGGCCAACCTGCGCGCGCGGCTGCGCCGCGAGACGGGGCTGAGCCCGTCGGACTACCGCAGGCGGTTCGGACCGGAGCCCGCCCCTACGTCCGGCTCCGCCCCCTCCGGTTCCGTTCCCACCGGCTCCGCTACCGCCGGCTCCGTGGCCCCCGGGTCCGTTCCCCCGGGTTCCGTGATGATCCCGCCGGGCCGGGGAACGGTCCCCGCATGAGACTCCTCGTACGCGACCGGCTCCTCGGCATCGGTGACGACTACTGGATCGAGGACGAGCACGGCCGGAAGGTCTTCCTCGTCGACGGCAAGGCCATGCGGCTGCGGGACACCTTCGAGCTGAAGGACGCACAGGGGCGCGTCCTGATCGACATCCACCAGAAGATGCTCGCCCTGCGCGACACCATGGTGATCGAACGGGACGGCGAAGGCCTGGCCACGATCAAGCGCAAACGGCTCTCTCTGCTGCGCAACCACTACCGGGTCGCGCTCGTGGACGGCACCGAACTGGACGTCAGCGGCAAGATCCTCGACCACGAGTTCGCCATCGAGTACGACGGCGAGCTCCTCGCGGTGATCTCCCGCCGGTGGCTGCACCTCCGGGACACGTACGGCGTCGACATCGTGCGTGACGACGCCGACCCGGCCCTGCTGATCGCGGTGGCGGTGTGCGTGATCCATCTGGCACAGCGGGAGCGGGAGGACGACTAGGGGGTTTCGTCTGGATCAGGTCGGATCAGGCCGCCGCGTCCGGTGCGGTGCATCGCAAGGCGGAGGATCACCCGCGTACTGGGCGTACTCGGGTGGTCCGACAACGCGGCGAGGTGCCGTGCCGGGCGTCACGGACCCGGGCTGATCCGAACGAAACCCCCTAGGGTCTCCTGTGGCCGCCCGGGCTGTTCAGCGGCGCGGCGGTGCCAGGCCCAGCATCCGGTCCTTCAGGGCCGGGAACTGTTCGCGGGTCGCCGTCACCTTCGCGGGGTCGAAGTCGACCGTGAGGATCTCCTCGCCCGCGCCCGCCTCGGCGAGCACCTCGCCCCAGGGATCCACCACGATCGAGTGACCCGCCTGGGGAACTCCGGCATGCGTGCCGGCCGTTCCACACGCGAGCACGAACGCCTGGTTCTCCACCGCCCGCGCCTGGGCCAGCAGCGTCCAGTGCGCGCGTCGCCGCTCGGGCCAGCCCGCCGGGACCACCAGCGTCTCGGCGCCGGCGTCGACGAGGGAGCGGAAGAGTTCGGGGAAACGGAGGTCGTAGCAGGTGGCCACGCCGAGGGTGGTCCCGGGCAGCCGGACCGTCACCAGGTCACGCCCGGCGCTCATCAGCACGGCCTCGCCCTTGTCGAAGCCGAAGCGATGGATCTTGCGGTAGGCCGCGGCCAGCTCACCGGAGGGGGAGAAGACGAGAGACGTGTTGTAGAGGGGAGCGTCGCCCGCGGCGGAGCCGCTGTCGGACGGGGCCCGTTCCGGGATCGAGCCGGCGTGCAGCCACACGCCCGCGTCGCTCGCCGCCTTGGCCATCACCTCGTAGGTCGGCCCTTCGAGCGGCTCGGCCTCCGGGCCGAACTCCTCGTAGGCGAAGGCGCCCGTGGTCCACAGCTCGGGCAGAACGACCAGGTCGGACCCGGCCTGTTCCCGGACCAACGAGGCCACACGCTGCCGCCGATCGGCAACCGATTCGCCCTGGTCCACGGCAATCTGGATCAACGAGGCGCGCACACTACCACCGCCCTGGCATTCGAGTCGTCCACACGGGCCTACGATCGTCACACGAAAGCACTGCCGGGGTGCCTCACAGCAGCGTAACTTAGCGACTCGAGACACCCGCCGAGTGCAGCCACCTCCCACTGGCAACGCCGCCACAACCGCCCGTGTACCAACCGCCGAGGGGTCCCGTTCCGTGAGTCTGCATCCCACCCTCCAGCCCTACGCCGACGCCTGGACCCACTCCATCGACGCGATATCCGAGTTGGTCGGCGCGCTCCCGGAGGGCGAGTGGAACCGACGGACGCCCTGCCCGGGCTGGTCCGTCCGTGACGTGGTCTCGCACGTCATCGGTCTGGACTGCGAGATGCTCGGCGACCCGCGTCCCATCCACACCCTCCCCCGAGACCTCTTTCACGTCACCAACGAGCACCAGCGCTACATGGAGATGCAGGTCGACGTCCGCCGCCACCACACGGCGCCGGAGATGACGGCCGAGCTGGAGTACACGGTCATCCGTCGCAACCGCCAGCTGCGCAACGAGTCCCGCGACCCCGGCACCAAGGTGCGCGGCCCGCTGGGCACCGAGGTCACCCTCGAACAGGCGATGCGCACCCGCGCCTTCGACGTCTGGGTGCACGAGCAGGACCTGCGCACGGCCCTCGGCCGCCCCGGCAACCTCGACTCGCCGGGCGCGCACATCACCCGCGACTTCCTGCTGGCCGCGCTCCCCAAGGTGGTCGCCAAGGACGCGAACGCGCCGCGCAGTTCGGCCATCGTCTTCGACGTGCACGGCCCGATCGAGTTCCTGCGCACCATCCGCGTGGACATCCAGGGCCGCGGCAGCCTGGAGACCGCCCCCGCCCTGGGCCCCGCCGCCACGCTCACCCTCGACTGGGAGACGTACGTCCGCCTGGCATGCGGCCGCGTGACCCCGGAGGCGGTCGCGGACCGGCTGAAGACGGAGGGCGACCCGGACCTGACGGCGGCGATCCTGCGCAACTTCACGGTGACTCCGTAGGGCCTGCCGGAGGCCTGACCGGAAACGGGCGGTGCGCGGACGGGGGCAAGAAACTCAGGCGGGCACGTGCACCGTCTCCACCCGGCTCGCCACCAGCCGCTCCCGCTCCCGCCGGGCCGCCCGCCCCCGCAGCCGCAGAATCTGGCTCACTCCCAGCGCCTGCAGCACGAACACCGCGGAGAAGGCCACCGAGTAGTCGTCCCCGGTCGCGTCCAACAGCACCCCGACCGCGAACAACGTCGTCATGGAGGCGACGAACCCGCCCATGTTGGTGATCCCCGACGCCGTCCCCTGCCGCTCGGGCGGGTTGGCCGGCCGCGCGAAGTCGAACCCCAGCATCGACGCCGGCCCACACGCGCCGAGCACCGCGCAGAGCACCACCAGCAGCCACATGGGCGCATGCTCGCCCGGCCAGAGAATGGTCAGCGCCCACAGCGCCGCCGTCGCCCCGACCGTGCCCAGCGCCAGCGGCAGCCGGGCGGCGTGGTGCCGGGCGACGATCTGGCCGTAGACCAGCCCGATCACCATGTTGCACAGGACGACGAGCGTCAGCAGCTCACCGGCCGTGGCCCGGGACAGCCCCTGGGCCTGGACCAGGAACGGCAGCCCCCACAGCAGCAGGAACACCATCGCCGGGAACTGGGTCGTGAAGTGCACCCACAGCCCCAGCCGGGTCCCGGGCTCCCGCCAGGACGCCGCGATCTGCCGGCGGACGTAGGCCGCACCCTGGTGCGGGACCGGCCCCGGCTCGTGCCCCTCGGGGTGGTCCCTCAGGAGCAGCAGCGTCAGGACGAACACGACGACACCGGCCAGCGCGCTGCCCGCGAACGCCGGGGTCCAGCCGAGGCCGTGCAGCAGCCGGGCCAGGACCAGTGTCGAGACCAGGTTGCCCGCCATGCCGACCAGGCCCGCGAGCTGGGCGACCAGCGGCCCGCGCCGGGCCGGGAACCAGCGGGTGCCGAGCCGCAGGACACTGATGAACGTCATCGCGTCACCGCACCCGAGCAGCGCCCGTGAGGCGAGCGCCGTGCCGTAGGAGGGTGAGAAGGCGAAGCCGAGCTGGCCCGCCGTGAACAGCACCGTGCCGATGCCGAGCACCTTCTTGGTGCCGAGCCGGTCGACGAGCAGGCCCACCGGTATCTGCATGCCTGCGTAGACCAGCAGCTGGAGGATCGAGAAGGTCGAGAGGGCGGAGGCGCCCACGTGGAAGCGGTCGGCCGCGTCCAGCCCGGCGACACCCAGCGACGTCCGGAAGATGACGGCGACGAAGTAGACCGAGACTCCCACGGACCACACCGCGACGGCGCGACGCCCGCCCGGCGGGTCACCCGGCAGGGTGGCGTTGCTCATCGGACCTCACCCCGCGCGAGGTGCGAGAACCAGCTCACGTGCCGGTGCACGACCCCGACGGCCGCCTCCGCGTCCCCGGAGCGCAGCGCCTCGAGGATCTCCGCGTGCTCGGCGAGCGTCTTGGTGATGCGGTCGGGGTGGGAGTGCATGACCGCCACGCCCATCCTGAGCTGCCGGTCGCGCAGCTGGTCGTAGAGCCGGGACAGGATCTCGTTGCCGCCGCTGCGCACGATCTCGGCGTGGAAGCAGCGGTCGGTCTTCGCGGCCGCGGCCAGGTCACCGGCCGCGGCCTGCGTCTTCTGCTGCTCCAGCAGCTCCGCCAGCCGCTCCAGCAGCGCCGGCGGGGCGGGTACGGCCTTGCGGGCCGCGTGCTCCTCCACCAGCAGCCGGGTCTCCACCACGTCGGCGATCTCCTGCGCGGAGACCGGCAGGACCAGGGCACCCTTCTTCGGGTACAGCCTGATCAGACCCTCCACCTCCAGCCTGAGCAGCGCCTCCCGGACCGGCGTGCGAGAGACCCCCACGGCCTCGGCGAGCTCCCCCTCGGTGAGCAGCGTCCCGCCCTCGTAGCGGCGGTCGAGGACGCCCTGCTTCACATGGCTGTAGACACGGTCGGCGGCGGGTGGTTGCTTCGTGGGCGTGGCCATGCCCACAGGATAGATACAACACGTACGCATGAGCAGTTTCGTCCATCATGCGGACGTGATGCAGATCTCCCCCAGCGACCACACAACCTTCTGTGCTACTTACGTGTCACACATCTGCGGCCCTGCTCCCTTGCCACCTCAACTTGGCCGCACAGTAGGGGCATTCAAGACAATCGGGGTATCTCACTTTGAATACCGGCATTAAAGGCACCCGCCGCTTCCGCCGAGCAACCGCTCTCGCCGTCACCTCCGGCGCCCTGCTCGCCACCGGTGCCTTCACCGCGACGCCCGCGCAGGCCGTCACGACGCCCTCGATCGTGGCCAAGGGCGGCTACCTCATGAACAACGCGAACAGCTCGACGTTGTTCAAGAAGGCGGCCGACACGACGCTCGCCACCGGCTCCACCACCAAGATCATGACCGCCAAGGTCGTGCTCGCCCAGTCGAACCTCAACCTCGACTCCAAGGTGACGATCAAGAAGGAGTACAGCGACTACGTCGTCAGGAACAACGCCTCCCAGGCGCACCTGATCGTCGGCGACAAGGTCAAGGTGCGCCAGCTGCTGTACGGCCTGATGCTGCCGTCCGGCTGCGACGCCGCCTACGCGCTCGCCGACAAGTACGGCAGCGGCTCCACCATGGCCAAGCGCGTCTCGAGCTTCATCGGCAAGATGAACACCGCCGCCAAGAACCTCGGCCTGACGCACACGCACTTCGACTCGTTCGACGGCATCGGCAACGGCAACAACTACTCGACGCCGCGCGACCTGACGAAGATCGCCAGCAGCGCGATGAAGAGCTCCACGTTCCGCACGGTCGTCAAGACGAAGTCGTACACGGCGCAGACGATCACCAAGACGGGCAGCACCCGCACGATGAACCCGTGGGTCAACACCAACGGGCTCCTCAACAGCTACAGCGGCACCATCGGCGTGAAGACCGGCTCCGGCCCCGAGGCCAAGTACTGCCTGGTCTTCGCCGCGACCCGGGGCGGCAAGACGGTCATCGGCACCGTCCTCGCCTCCACCTCCATCGCCCAGCGCGAGGCGGACGCGAAGAAGCTCCTCAACTACGGCTTCGCCAAGCTCGGCTGACGCCACTCGAGGCAACCGGGCCCGTCGCGGGAACGCGGCGGGCCCGTCGCGTAGGGTGCCCCCGTCATGGACACACAGGGGGACACCGCCGAGCCGTGGGAGACGGCCGCCCCGCTCGTCCGGGCCGCGCAGGGCGGGGACGCCCTGGCCATGGACGAGCTGCTGACGCTGGTGACGCCCTACGTGACCCGGCTGTGCCGCCCGATCGCGCCGGACGACGTGTCCGACGCCGTACAGGAGTCGCTGGTCGCGGTCTTCAAGGGGCTGCGCGGCCTGCGCGACCCGCTCGCCTTCTACGGCTGGGTGCGTACGGTCGCCGTCCGCGAGGCGGTTCGGATCGCCCGGCGCACCGCGGTCGAGGAACCGGCCGACCCCGCCGACCTGTCGCGGCTCGGCGGACTGCGCACCGGCACCGACGGCGAGCTGCCCGCCGACGTCCGGGACGTGCTCGCCCGGCTGCCGGTACGGCACCGCGCGGTCCTGGTCCTGCGCGAGCTGGAGGGCCTGGACGAGGCCGCCGTGGCCGAACTGCTCGGGGTCCCCACGGGCACCGTCAAGTCCCGGCTGCACCGGGCCCGTTCCGCGTTCCGGAAGGCGTGGTCGCGATGAACACCGATCCCGTACGACGCCTGCGCGTCCTGGCCGCCGGTCTGCACGCCGGCCTGTACGGCGAGGAGCACCTCCCGCTGCCGTACGAGCAGGTCTGGGCGGTCGCCTCCGACCTCTCGGCCGAACTGCCCCATCTGGTCCCCTTCCTGGATGAGTTCCGCGTCCCGCCGGGCGACGCGGACCGCAAGCAGGCCCTGGCCGTGGGCCGCTCGGGTCTGCGCGAAGCCTTCGAGGTACGCCTCGCCCCCGGCTGGTGCCTGATGCAGTCCCGCCTGATCGTGGGCGGCATGGCGGCCGTTCCTGAGGGCTCCGGCACACGCTTCGCGGTCCTCGGCGCCACCCGCCCCGCCGCCCTGCGCCCGGTCCAGTGGATCTACGGCCGAACGCTCGGCGAGCCGCGCGGGCGGGCGTTCGTCCACCGGCTCGCCGAGCGTGCGGCACTGCGCTAGCTGTACTCGGTCATGACTTTGGTGACAGTCGGGTGATCGGTGGCCGGCCGCCGAGCGCAGTGTGCCGGCGGCCAGTGTCGTAGAAGTGCAGCCAGGGCGCGAGTACAGCTAGCGCGGCACGGCGAACAGTTCCCCGATCCCCTCGGCGACCGCCTCCGGCCGCTCCTGCGGCAGGAAGTGCCCGGCCCCCGGCACCAGCCGCACGGTCAGCTCGTCGGCGTACGGCTCCGACCCCGCGAGCAGTGACGGCGGGACCACGACGTCCCGCTCCCCGCCCAGCAGCAGCGTGGGCACGGTCAGCCGGTGCCGGCGCCAGGTGCCGCGGACCAGCGCGGGGATGTCGTGCAGCACGTACTGCCAGAACAGGGACTGTGCGGCGGGCGCGCTGACGGAGGTCGCGGCCGCGTACTCGGCGAGATCGGCGTCCGTCCACACGCCCGGGTCGGCCGCCTGGTGACGCAGCAGGAAGCGGGTGAAGCCGGGCCGGTGCCGGAGTACGGCCCGCCCGAGCACCGGGTACTCGACGAACGCGGTGTACCACATCCGCCACAGGTTGGGCAGGACCGCCCGGTGCCGGGGCCAGGGGTGGGGCATGTTCAGGGCCAGGTACCCGGTGAACCGCTCCGGCGCCCGCAGGCACAGCCGGAACCCCAGGTACGCGCCCCAGTCGTGACCGACCAGCCCGACCCGCTCCAGCCCGAGCGCGTCCAGCAGTGCGAGGGCGTCCTCGGCCAGGGCGTCCATGTCGTAGCCGTGCGGGGTGGGTTCGGACCAGCCGAAGCCGCGCAGGTCCGGGCAGATCAGCCGGTATCCGTCCGGAAGCAGGGCGGCGACCTTGTGCCAGGCGTACCAGTGCTGCGGGAAGCCGTGCAGCATCAGCAGCGGGGTGCCGTTGCCGCCGTACTCGGCGAGGTGCAGCCGGGTGCGCCGGACCTCCAGCCTGCGGTGCTCTGCACGTATGTCCTCCGGCATCGGCCGGTCGGACACGACCACGGTGTGCGGTGCCATCCATGACCCCTCTCGGGCCCGTGCGGTCCCCCGTCGGGTCCGCGTCGCCGGGTCAGGAGCAGGGGTGGGTGCGAAAGGTTCCCTCCTTTCTCATCTCAGCTCATCTCGTCTCTCCTTCCCGTCCGGCACCAGGGCCGGGTTCTCACGAGAGCTGGTCGTACGTCTTGAAGGTGTAGGAGGCGTCGTAGGACATCAGGTTGTGGCCGGCCGCCGGCAGGCCGAGCCGTCGGTTGAGGGAAGGGGTGAGCGGACCGCAGTGCTCGGCCGCCGGAGCGGTGAAGGTGTCGTCGTACGCCGAGAACTCGATCACCGGCGGATCCTGGGAGACCCACTTGGAGGGGCCCGAGCGCTTCAGCCGGAAGTCGACGGGTGCGCTCGCGCCGATGGTGCAGCCGTGCGGCAGCAGCGGACCCACGAGCCGGAAGCGGAGGCTGAACGTGCCGGTGTAGAAGTCGGACCGGCCACCGTACTCCGGCTGTATCGCCATCCCCAGCGCCGGCGCGTGATCGCCCGCGGGGGTGCCGGTCAGCCCGCCCGGCACGGCGGTCGGCGTGCTGTGCATCGCTCCCCACACCTGCCCGTTGCTGCCGTCCGGCAGAGGACCCTCGGCATGCGTCATGGTGATCGGGGCCAGATCCACTGTGACCGCGCCCATGGTCAACCGCGGTGCGGCGGTGTGCACTTCGCACCTCCAGCGGGCCGGGTCGACACCGTCGGGCAGAGCGGGACAGTCGCCGAAGCCGGTCGCGGACGCGGTGGTGGACGCGGTGGTGGAACGAGGCGCGGAGTAGGCGACACCCGGCGCGCACACCGCTGCGGTACCGGCGAGGACGGCGGCGCCGGCGACAGCGGCGAGACGGCGGGCGGTGGCGGAAGTCGGGCGAGCAGCAGTGGATTTCGTCATGCGCCCAACGTGCCGCTGCTGTCACTCGACCACCATCGGTGACATCCCCGGCACGACCCGGAGTCACCCCTGATGCCCTGTCAGGGTTCTGGCCAATGCCCCTTTCGGGACGGGCCTCTTCTGCCCGCCCTTCTCCTCCCGGTCCGTCTCTTCGCATGCCGCGTCGCACTATTTACCCCCGCTACCATGCGGTCAATTTAAGGCAGTTGAGATCACTCTCGCTCAATAGCGGTCCACGCCAGCTGAATCGGCGATCTTCCCTCTCAATGATGAATATCCAGATTGCAGTTGGCATATTCGATTTCCTCCGCTCTACCTTCCGCAGCGGAGGTGGTTCACATGAACGAACCCAGCAAGCAGGCGAAGCCCGCCGGACGGCACGAAGCGATCGACATCAGCGACTTCGTGTACGCGGCCACCGGAGCCCGGGTACGACGGCTGACCATGCCGGACGGGACGCATTGGTTTCCGGCTGTGGATGTCTGCCGGGAACTCGGGCACACCAACTCGAGGAAGGCTCTCGCCGACCATGTCCCGGAAGAGCACCGAGAGATCCTCGAGAACGTAACTGGAGGTTACGGTCTCAGCATTCCCGCAGGTCGGGAGTGGCGCCGAGACATGAATCTGATCGATCTCCAGGGCCTGATCCTGCTCGTCCAGGCCTGCACGAAACCCTCCTGCGCCCCCTTCAAGCAGTGGGTCGCCGAGGTCGTCGAGACCGTGCAGCGAGAGGGTTCCTACACTCTCGAAGAGGCCGAGGTGCAGCCGGCCGAACCGGGCGCGCCCATCGCGTACGCCATGCCGGAGCAGGTCGCGGAGGCCATCGTCCGGCTTGAGGCGCACAACCTTCAGCTGGACGAGGAGCTGGCGAACGGGCAGCGCGAATCGGTCGAGCTGCAGAAGGAGATGCTGGCCGTCCAGAGGGAGACGCTGGCGACGCAGAAGGCCACACTCGCCGTGCAACAGGCCATGGTCCGGGCGCTGGAACGCATCGCAGACCGGTTCGACGCCCTGACCCTCGTCCGCGCCGCCCCCACCGGTCACCCCACCACGGAGACCGTGCTGGCCGACTGGCGGCAACGGCTGTCCGTGACGGAGGACGTGTGGACGGTTGCTGTGGTGATCGCCCCGGTTCTCGTCGAGAGCGGTGAGCTGCGCGAGCCGCTCGAATCGATCGCGGCCCGTACGGGGCTGTCGGTGCGCCGCGTCAACGAATGCCTGCGCCTGCTGCGCAAGCACGCCTGCATCCGTTCACGGGGCGCGGCTGAGGACGGCGCACCGGTGTATGTGCTGAACCAGCCCTGAGAGAGGGGGCGGCCGCAAGACAAAGTTGCGGCCGCCCCCTTCAGGCCTCAGAGGCTACAGGGCCGAGGGCTGTCACGCCCAGGTGATCAACCGCTTCGGCTGCTCCAGGACGGCCGCCACGTCGGCGAGCACCTTGGAGCCGAGTTCGCCGTCGACCAGGCGGTGGTCGAAGCTGAGGGCCAGGGTGGTGACCTGGCGCGGCTTGACCTTGCCCTTGTGGACCCACGGCTGGAGCTTGATCGCGCCGACCGCCAGGATCGCGGACTCGCCGGGGTTGAGGATCGGCGTGCCGGTGTCGACGCCGAAGACGCCGACGTTGGTGATGGTCACCGTGCCGCCCTGCATCGCCGCGGGGGACGTCTTGCCCTCACGGGCCGTGCCCACCAGCTCGCCCAGGGACTCGGCCAGCTGCGGGAGCGTCTTGGCGTGGGCGTCCTTGATGTTCGGGACGATCAGGCCGCGGGGGGTGGCCGCCGCGATGCCCAGGTTCACGTAGTGCTTGAGCACGATCTCCTGGTTGGGCTCGTCCCAGGACGCGTTGATGTCCGGGTTGCGCCTGATGGCGACCAGCAGGGCCTTGGCGATCAGGAGCAGCGGGTTCACCCGCAGACCCTGGAACTCCTTGTCCTGCTTGAGCTCCTCGACCAGCTTCATCGTGCGCGTCACGTCCACCGTCACGAACTCCGTGACGTGCGGCGCCGTGAACGCGGAGCCGATCATGGCCTGCGCGGTCGCCTTGCGGACGCCCTTGACCGGGATGCGGGTCTCGCGGGCGCCGTCGTACGCCACGGGGGCGGTCGCGGCAGGAGCCGTCACGGCGGGAGCGGCCGCAGCGGGGGCGGTGACCTGGGCGGCCACGGCCGGCTCGGCGGCCCTGGGGGTCGCCGCGGCGTGGACGTCCTCGCGGGTGATCACACCGTCCGGGCCGGACGGGGTGACCGTGGCGAGGTCGACGCCGAGGTCCTTCGCCAGCTTGCGCACCGGCGGCTTGGCCAGCGGGCGGGCCTGGGCGGGGACGGCGGCGCCGTGCCCGTTCAACTCGCTCTGGACGGCCTGGGCCGCGGCCGGGACCGTGACCTCCGGGCCCTTGCGCGGGCGGCGCTTGGTGGAGGTGGTCGCCACGCCGTAGCCGACCAGGACCGGCTGGCGGCCCTCCGTCTTGGGCTCCTCCGCCTTGGGTTCCTCCGCCTTGGGCTCTTCCGCCTTCGGCTGCTCGGCGGGAGCCTGCGCCGGTGCGCCGCCGGCCACGTCCACCGCGATGATGGCCGTGCCCACGTCGACCGTGGTGCCCTCGGGGAAGTGCAGTGAGCGGACCACGCCGTCGTAGGGGATGGGGAGTTCGACGGCCGCCTTGGCGGTCTCGACCTCGCACACCACCTGGCCGTCGGTGACCGTGTCACCGGGCTGGACGTACCACTTGAGGATCTCGGCCTCGGTGAGTCCCTCGCCCACGTCGGGCATCTTGAACTCGCGCACGGAAGCTTCCGTCATCGTCGTCACGAACCCTCTCCTCAGTACGCCAGGGCACGGTCGACGGCGTCGAGCACCCGGTCCAGACCCGGCAGGTACTCCTCCTCCAGGCGCGCCGGCGGGTACGGGGCGTGGTAGCCGCCGACCCGGAGCACCGGGGCCTCCAGGTGGTAGAAGCAGCGCTCCGTGATCCGGGCGGCGATCTCCGCGCCGGAGCCGAAGAACACCGGGGCCTCGTGCACGACGACCAGGCGGCGGGTCTTCTCGACCGAGGCCTGGATGGAGTCGAAGTCGAGGGGGCTGACCGAGCGCAGGTCCAGCACCTCCAGGGACTTGCCCTCCTCGGCGGCCGCGGCGGCGACCTCCTGGCACAGCTTCACCATCGGCCCGTACGCGGCCAGGGTCAGGTCCGTGCCCTCACGGACGACCTGGGCCTTGTGCAGGGGGCCGGGGATCGCCTCGGTGCTGACCTCGCCCTTGTCCCAGTAGCGGCGCTTGGGCTCGAAGTAGATTACCGGGTCGTCGCTCTGGATGGCCTGCTGCATCATCCAGTACGCGTCGGACGCGTTGGAGGGGCTGACCACCTTCAGGCCCGCCACGTGCGCGAACAGCGCCTCGGGGGACTCGGAGTGGTGTTCGACCGCGCCGATGCCACCGCCGTAGGGGATGCGGATGACGACCGGCATCTTGACCTTGCCCAGCGCACGGGCGTGCATCTTCGCCAGCTGCGTGACGATCTGGTCGTAGGCCGGGAAGACGAAGCCGTCGAACTGGATCTCCACCACCGGGCGGTAGCCGCGCAGGGCCAGGCCGATCGCGGTGCCGACGATGCCCGACTCGGCGAGCGGGGTGTCGATGACGCGGCTCTCGCCGAAGTCCTTCTGCAGGCCGTCGGTGACGCGGAAGACACCGCCCAGCTTGCCGACGTCCTCGCCCATGACGAGGACCTTGGGGTCCGTCTCCAGTGCGCGGCGCAGCGACTCGTTGATCGCCTTGGCCAGCGCCATGGTCTTGGTCTCGGCTGCCATGATCAGACCCCCTCTGCCTCTACGTCCGCGAACGACGCCTGGTAGGCGGCGAACTGGGCTCGCTCCTCGTCGACGAGCGCGTGCCCGTCCGCGTACACGTTCTCGAAGATGGCGAAGTGGTCCGGGTCCGGCATGGAGCGGACCGCTTCGCGCACTCGCCTGCCCAACGCCTCGGACTCGGACTCGAGTTCCGCGAAGAATCCCTCGTCCGCGTGGTTTGAGGCCTCGAGGAACCGGCGGAGGCGCAGGATCGGGTCCTTCGCCTCCCAGGACTGCCGCTCCTCGTCACCCCGGTAGCGGGTCGGGTCGTCGGAGGTGGTGTGGGCACCCATGCGGTAGGTGTACGCCTCGACCAGGGTCGGACCCTCGCCGTTGCGGGCACGCTCCAGCGCCCACTTGGTGACCGCGAGGCAGGCCAGCACGTCGTTGCCGTCCACGCGCACGCCCGGGAAGCCGAAGCCCTGGGCACGCTGGTAGAGCGGCACACGGGTCTGCTTCTCGGTGGGCTCGGAGATGGCCCACTGGTTGTTCTGGCAGAAGAAGACCACCGGCGCGTTGTAGACCGCGGAGAAGGTGAACGACTCGGCCACGTCGCCCTGGCTGGAGGCGCCGTCGCCGAAGTAGGCGATGACGGCCGAGTCCGCGCCGTCCTTGGCCACGCCCATCGCGTAGCCGGTGGCGTGCAGCGTCTGGGAGCCGATGACGATCGTGTACAGGTGGAAGTTGTTGCCGTTCGGGTCCCAGCCGCCGTTGTTCACGCCGCGGAACATCCCGAGCAGGTTGGCCGGGTCGACCCCGCGGCACCAGGCGACGCCGTGCTCGCGGTAGGTCGGGAAGACGTAGTCGTCGTCACGCAGGGCCCGGCCGGAGCCGATCTGGGCGGCCTCCTGGCCGAGCAGCGAGGCCCACAGGCCCAGCTCGCCCTGGCGCTGCAGGGAGGTGGCCTCGGCGTCGAACCGGCGGGTGAGCACCATGTCGCGGTACAGGCCACGCAGCTCTTCGGGGGTGATCCCGGCGACGTAGGCGTCGTACTCCGCGTTCTTGACCCGCTTGCCCTCGGGCGTCAGGAGCTGAACGAGCTCCGGGTCGACGCTCTTCTTGGTGGTGCGGGTGGTGCGCTTGGTGCCGGTGGTCCCGGTACTGGTGCCGGTGGTGCCGGCCTTGCCTGCGGCGCTGCGTCGCGGCTTGCGCGCGGCACTGCTGTCCACGGTCACGTGTGCTCCTCCGTCGGTCCGGCCCCCGGGGTTGCCGGTAGGCCAGTGCGGCTCACCTGTTCTCGACCACCGGGCACGGGGTGGGTGCCACTCGGCCGGGAACAGGCGTGACAGGTGCCCCGGCGAGCGCCCTGCAACTTTCACGTTACCCAGTGCTCCACATTTCTGTGAAACCCCTCCTGACCTGCGTTTTTGCTTGGATTTCCAAGTAAATCCGCAGAGGCTGGAAGGCCGCTGGTCACAGCCTTGCAGGAGGCCGGAGCAACGGCACGTTATCCCGGCCACCCCGGGCACGGGAAGAGTCAATGTGTGACACCGCCCTCGTACACGAAGAGTGAAAAATCCGGTTATTCCCGCTCGGCGACCACGAGGCGGTGCGCCGCGGAGTGCACGAGACGCTCTGCGTCGAAGCGGATGCCGAGGTGGTCGGGGAGGCCGCTGCGGCGGCCGGTGCACCGGTACGGATTCCGGCCACCCGGCCCGGCCGCGCGGTGCTCGACGTGCCGGCTCCCGGACGGCAGCGGGTCGGGGCGTGCCGGGGGATGCGGCCCCTGGACGGGACGGTCGGGTGCCTGACGCCGACCCCGTTCACGGACGACGAGGCCCTCTTCGGCGCGCTCGTGGCCGGGGTCTGCGGACACGCGTCGAAGGCGATCCGCGGTGAACGACTGCCGTGCGACGTAGGCGAACAACTTCCGTGCGACGTAAGGGCCGTGGCCGTCGGCGCCTCCCGGTCCGGCCCGGTCGCGACGGCTCGCGCCCCGGAGCGGCTGCGCGACGGCGGCAGCGCGCGCACCGACCGCGGACCGGACGGGCACACCGGGCAGGGGCACAAGATCCTCGAACTGACCGGCGAAGGGCGCACCGGCCGGCAGATCGGCGACAGGTCGCATCCCGCCGGTTGCACCCCGCCGGAAAACGATCAAGAAATACGTTTCCGGCATGATCGCCGGACTCGGCATGAAACCGCATTCCTGAGCGGTCGCGCATATGACGCGCATGCAGTCGGAAAAAGCATGAAAGTCATTGACGGCCCGGTCAGGTTTTGCCGCTCCTTTACCCGAAAGCCCGGCCTTTCATCGGATCTTTCGAAGGGCCGAGTTCATCACGGTGCGCAGCGTGACCGGAAGCGACCAGCGGCGACTGCCTGTGACAAGCCCCAGCTCACAGCCGCTTTTCGTGCCCTAACATCTGGCGCGTGCCGCGCTCATGTGTACCACCCCCCGTACCCCACGCGCCCCCTCTGGGCGCCCTGCTGCGCCTGTACGCCGCCGGTACCGCCCTCACCTGTGAACCCGTCGACCAGGGCCTGCTCAACCGCGGCTACCGGCTGTGCACCACCCGCGGCCGCTACTTCCTCAAGCACCACTTCGACCCGGACACCGCCGACCCCGCCGCCATCGAACGCCGGCACCGGGCCACCCAGCGGCTGGCCGACCTCGGTGTCCCGGTCGCCCAGCCGCTCGCCCACCGCGAGGGCCGTACGGTCGCCGTCGTCGGCGGCCACGCCTACGCCCTGCACCCCTGGATCGACGGCAGGCACCGCCACGGCGGGCAGCTGACCCGCGGGGAGAGCGCACGCCTGGGGGCGCTCCTGGGCGCCGTACACGCCTGTCTGGAGCGCGTGATGCCTCCCAAGGCGCGCACGCGCCCGGCCACGAGCCCACATCCCGTGGAGAGCGCCGACCCGGCGGACACCTTCGCCCTCATCGACGACCTGCTCGCCCACGTCCGCCGCCACCGACCCGCCGACGCCTTCGACGAACTGGCCCGTCACCGCCTCCTGGAACGCCGCTCCCTCCTGGAGCAGCACGCCGACCGGCGCCCCCCGCGCGGCGCCTCGGTGGGCTGGGTGCACGGCGACTTCCACCCCTTCAACCTGCTCTACAAGGGGGACGCCCCGGCCGCCATCGTCGACTGGGACCGGCTCGGCGTGCAGCCCCGCGCCGAGGAGGCCGTACGCGCCGCCGCGATCTTCTTCGTACGGCCCGCGGGGGCGCTGGACCTGCCCAAGGTGCTGGCGTACGCGCGCGCGTACCGGCGCGCGGCCGGCGCCACTCCCTCGGAGCTCGCGGCGGCCGTGCACCGGGTGTGGTGGGAACGCCTGAACGACTTCTGGATGCTGCGCTGGCACTACGAACGCGGCGACACGCGCGCGGACTGCCAGTTCCCGGCCGCCTCGGCGCTCGCGGTGTGGTGGACCCGGGAGTACGACGCGGTGTGCGACGCCTTCGTCGGGTGAACTAGGGGGTCGGCGGGGTGGACGGCGTCGGCGGCCTTCAAGTGGTGCCGTTGCCGACCGTGGTGCCGTCCGTGGTGCCCGTGTCCGTGCCACCGACCGTGGCGCCGGTGTCCGTACCGCCGTCCGTGGTGCCGGTGTCCGTGCCGCCGTCCGTGGTGCCGGTGTCCGTGCCGCCGTCCGTCGGGGTGGTCGCCGGATCCGTCGGCTCCTGCGAGGTCGGCTCGGTGGTCGGGTCGGAGGTCTCCGTGTCGGACGGGGCCGTCGACGGTGTGTACGACGGCGTCCAGCCCGAGCTGCCGCCCGTGTTCGAGTTGTCGTCCGTGGACGTGTCCGTGGGCCGGCCGGTGTCTTCGTCCGTCGGCGTCTTGGAGGGCTTGTCGTCCTTCGTGGTCTGCGAGTGACTCGGCGTCGGATCGGTGCCCGCGCCCTTGCCGTCTCCCGTGTTGTTCATCGCGATCGCGACACCGGCCGCGATCGCGATCACCGCGAGGACCGCGAGGATCCACAGCTTGCCGCGGCCGCTGCCCCTGTTGCCGTGCCCCTCGAAGCCGCCGTCGTCGCCGTTGCCGTACCCGCCGGGCAGGATCGGCTGCGGGATCTGCGTGGTGCCGGCGCCGAACTCGCCGGGGTGCTGCATCGCGGTCGTCCCCGCGAAGCCGCCCGCCGGGGTGTGCCGGCCCTCGTGCGTCGTCACCGGGCCGGTGTTCCAGGTGCCGGTGTGGCCGCCCTGGTCGTACAGCATCTGCAGGCCGTACTGGACCATGCCGCGCATCTCTTCGGCCGTCTGGAACCGGTCGTCGGGCTCCTTGGCGAGCGAGCGCATCACCATGCCGTCCAGCTCCGGCGGACAGGCGTCGGCGAACTGGGACGGCGGGGTCGGGATGTCCTGTACGTGCTGGTAGACCACCGACAGCGGAGTCTCACCGGTGAACGGGGGCCTGAGCGCGAGAAGTTCGTACAGCAGGCAGCCGGTCGCGTAGAGGTCGGAGCGGTGGTCGACGGCCTTGCCGAGCGCCTGCTCGGGCGAGAGGTACTGCGGGGTACCCATGACCATGCCGGTCTGCGTCATCGTTGTCGAAGCGCCGTGCAGGGCGCGGGCGATGCCGAAGTCCATCACCTTGACGGCACCGTTGTTGGTGATGATGACGTTGGCCGGCTTGATGTCGCGGTGCACGATGCCGTGCTGGTGCGAGTAGGCGAGCGCCTCCAGCACGCCGGAGACGATGATCAGGGCCTGCTCGGGGCCCGGCGCCTCGGCGTTCAGCAACAGGTCGCGGATGGTGCGGCCCTCGACCAGCTCCATCACGATGTACGGGACGGACTGGCCGCCCACGTAGTCCTCACCGGAGTCGTACACGGCGACGATCGCGTGGTGGTTGAGACCGGCCACCGACTGGGCCTCGCGCGTGAAGCGGGCCTTGGAGGTCGGGTCCTCGGCCAGGTCGGCACGGAGCAGCTTGACCGCGACCGTGCGGCCCAGACGGACGTCCTCGGCGGCGAACACCTCGGCCATGCCACCCCGGCCCAGCCGGTGGGTCAGCCGGTACCGGCCGTCGCCGACGAGCCCGCCGTTGCCCCACATCTCCGGCGTGTCTGACATGCCGCCGCCAGTCGCCTCGGGGTCGGACGGGCCCTGGGCGCTGTGCGTCTGTGCCATCGGTCCTCGCCGTCGTTTCTGCCCGCGGTGCGCGCGGTGTTGTTACGGTCTCCGTCGGCCACGCTACAGCCTTCGCATGGGCCACCGGTCCGGATCCGGTGCCGGGACCGGCCCGAGACTGACCGGTCATGAAACCCCTAGCACGCGCTCTCGTGCAAATTCCGTGGACTGGTCGTACGGGCGCTGTAACGCTTCCGCGACGCTTCTTTCGCGTACGGTCACGGAACGGGCACCGAGCTTGACGTGTCAGTGCCCTGGGGCAGACTTGGCCGGGAATGACACATTCGATCAAGGCTTGTTCGCTGAATGACGGCGCCGGACGGCCAGTGGGGGACGCGGAGAGATGAGCCACGACGGCGCACAGGGCCGGTACGCGGGAAGGTCGCTGGCCGGCGGTCGCTACCAGCTGCGTGACTTGCTCGGTGAAGGCGGCATGGCCTCGGTTCACCTGGCGTACGACGCCGTGCTGGACCGCCAGGTCGCGATCAAGACGCTCCACACCGAGCTGGGCCGGGAGCAGGCCTTCCGCGAGCGCTTTCGCCGCGAGGCCCAGGCAGTGGCCAAGCTCACGCACACCAACATCGTCTCGGTCTTCGACACCGGCGAGGACGATCTGGACGGCGCGACGATGCCGTACATCGTCATGGAGTACGTAGAGGGCCGCCCGCTCGGCTCGGTGCTCGACGCGGACGTACGGCAGTACGGCGCGATGCCCGCCGACAAGGCCCTGAAGGTCACCGCGGACGTGCTGGCCGCGCTGGAGATCAGCCACGAGATGGGCCTGGTCCACCGCGACATCAAGCCGGGCAACGTGATGATGACCAAGCGCGGCGTCGTCAAGGTCATGGACTTCGGTATCGCGCGCGCCATGCAGTCCGGCGTCACCTCGATGACCCAGACCGGCATGGTCGTCGGCACCCCGCAGTACCTCTCACCGGAGCAGGCCCTGGGCCGCGGCGTGGACGCCCGCTCCGATCTGTACTCGGTCGGCATCATGCTGTTCCAGCTGGTCACCGGGCGGCTGCCGTTCGACGCGGACTCCCCGCTGGCGATCGCCTACGCGCATGTCCAGGAGGAGCCGGTCGCCGCCTCCTCGATCAACCGTTCCCTTCCGCCCGCGGTGGACGCGCTGATCGCCCGCGCGCTGAAGAAGAACCCGAACGAGCGCTTCCCGACCGCCGAGTCCATGCGCGACGAGTGCCTGCGCGTCGCCGCCTCCCTCCAGGCTGCGGCGCCGAGCATCGTGCCGGGCTCCGGTCCGACGCAGAGCGGCGCGGGTGTCGGCTCCGCGGTGTTCCCGCCGGTCGACCAGGCGACTCCGGCGCCCACCGGCCCGGTCCAGACGCCATACCAGCCGACCCCGGCTCCGGGCCCGTACGGCACCCCGGCCCCGACCCCCGCGCCGGCGTACGGCTATCCGCAGCAGGCCGGCTACCAGACCCCGCCCGCGGGGTACGGGCAGCAGGCCCCCGCGACCCCGCCGCCGTACAACCTCACGCCCCAGACCGCGGTGCAGTCCCACTCCGGCGGAGGCGGCGGCAAGAGCAACAAGCCGGTGATCATCGGCTCGATCGTGGTGTCCCTCGTCGCGGTGGTCGGTCTGATCGTCGCGGTGACACTGAACAACGGCGGCGAGGACGACAAGGGAGGCGGCGGCGCCAGCCCCTCCGCGTCGGCCCACGCGGACGGCTACCGGGGTCCGGACACGAGCAAGACGGTCGACAAGACCGAGTGCACGGAGCCGCAGGAGTCGTACAACGACCCGAAGAAGATCACGCTCCCGGACTTCCGGTTCAAGTACATCAAGTCGGTCAAGGACTGCGCGGCCGCCGCGGGCTGGCGCATCACGACCAAGGAAGTCGACGAGAACACCTACGGTGAGGGCGCGGTCATCGACCAGTTCCCGAAGCAGGGCACGGACGTCGACCCGAAGAGCGTCGAGATCCAGCTCAACGTGTCGTCGGGCAACCCTTAAGCAGCCACGGGCCGACACCGCCGCAGAACGGCAGGCACGGTCGCAGAACGGCAGACATAGGAAGGGCCCGGCGGACTGCCGCCGGGCCCTTCGTGCTGAGGTGGGCCTGGGATTACAGGTACGGTCCGCCCGAGCGGCCGCCCGTGTGGTGATCGTCGCCCTCGTGGCCCACGCCCGGCGGCAGCGCCCGGCGCATCTGCTCCAGCTGGGCCCGCGCGGCCATCTGCTGGGCGAACAGCGTCGTCTGGATCCCGTGGAACAGACCCTCCAGCCAGCCGACCAACTGGGCCTGTGCGATCCGCAGTTCCGCGTCGCTCGGGGTTCCGTCGTCGGTGAACGGCAGGGAGAGCCGCTCCAGCTCCTCGACCAGCTCCGGCGCCAGCCCGTCCTCCAGCTCCTTGACCGAGCTGCGGTGGATCTCCTTCAGCCGGGCCCGGCTCGCGTCGTCCAGGGGAGCCGCACGCACCTCCTCGAGGAGCTGCTTGATCATGCTGCCGATCCGCATGACCTTGGCCGGCTGCTCGACCTGCTCCGTCAGCGGGGTCTCGCGGGAGTCCTCGTCTCCGCCGCCGCCAATCGTCATGCCGTCCTGGCCCACGACCAGGATCTGGGGATTCTCTGGCGACCGTTCGTTCCTCGGCATCTCCATGCCGCCATTCTCTCGCACGCCTACACCTCATCACCGTCGTGCCCCCTCTTGGGACTGATCCACCGTTTAGACCTGTCGGCCCAATCCGGAATGCCCTGTCTGCCATGAAATGTGAGGCTGGATTCCGTCGATGTTCGACGACTTGGCTCTGGGAGGTCACCGACGTGACTCCATGGCTGCGACTGACGCTCCGCCTGCTGCGGATGCTGCTCGTCCTCGCGGCAGCCGTGCCGGTGTGCGGCACGGCCATCGCATACGGCGCGGAGACCGCCCCGCCGGACTCCCCCGTGCCCTCGGCGTCCCCGTCCCCCGCCCTGCGGGTCACGGCCTCGCCGGCGGCACGGTTCTCCGACTCCGACTCCGACTCCGACTCCGACGCCGACTCCGACTCCGACTCGGCCTCCGACTCGGCCTCCGCCTCGCCCTCCGCTCCCGCCGAGCCGTCCCGGGCCGGGAGCCGTGCCGGTGAAGGCAGGCTGCGGCCGGGCCGACCGGACGGACCTGCCGCCGCGGAGGAGGGCGACGACGACACCGGCACGGTCACCGGGGCCCCCGACACCGATCCGGAGGACGGCTACCCGGAGGAGGCGGAGACCGCGGTGATCCCGGACCAGGCGCCGGCGGCCTCCGAGTCGCCCGCGGAGGCCGGACTGAACCCCGCCCGGCCCCCGCAGCAGCCCGCGGGCCAGAACGCCGTTCAACAGGGCCGGACCTCCGCCGAACCGACCCTGCAGATCCTGCCGCTGGGCTCCGGTCTGGTCCTCATCGGCCTGGGCCTGGGTCTGGCATTCGTGGGCCTGCGGGTACGGCGCAGCTGATCCGACCGGCCTGCTACGGCGCCACCAGCAGCACCTTGCCGACGTGCCGGCTCGCCTCCACCACCCGGTGTGCCTCGGCCGCCTCCGGCATCGGCAGCTCGCTGTCGACGACCGGGCGGACCTGGCCCGCGGCGAGCAGGGGCCACACATGTTCGCGAACGGCGGCCACGATGGCGGCCTTCTCGTTCAGCGGCCGGGCCCGCAGCGAGGTCGCGCTGATGGCGGCTCGCTTGTTCAGCAGGGCGGCGATGTTCAGCTCACCCTTGATCCCGCCCTGCATGCCGATGATCGCGAGCCGCCCGTTGACGGCGAGGGCCTGGACGTTGCGGTCCAGGTACTTCGCGCCCATGTTGTCGAGGATGACATCGGCACCCGCGCCGTCCGTGGCCTGCCCGATCTCGGCGACGAAGTCCTGCTCCCGGTAGTTGATCAGCACGTCCGCGCCCAGCTCGGCGCAGTGCTCCAGCTTCTCCTTCGTCCCCGCGGTCACCGCGACCTTGGCGCCGACGGCCTTGGCCAGCTGGATCGCCATCGTGCCGATACCACTGGAGCCGCCGTGCACCAGCAGCGTCTCGCCCGGGCGCAGATGGGCGATCATGAAGACGTTGGACCAGACCGTGCAGACCACCTCGGGCAGCGCGGCCGCCCGCTTCAGGTCCACACCACGGGGCACGGGCAGCAGCTGCCCGGCCGGAACCACGACCTTCTCGGCGTAGCCGCCGCCCGAGAGCAGCGCGCACACCTCGTCGCCGACGGCCCAGCCGGAGACCCCGGGGCCGAGCGCGGCGATCCTGCCGGAGCACTCCAGGCCGGGGTACGGGGACGCGCCGGGCGGCGGGTTGTAGAAGCCCTGCCGCTGCAGGATGTCGGCACGGTTGACGGCGCTGGCCACCACCTCGACCAGCACCTCCCCCGCGCCGGGCACCGGATCGGGCACCTCGCCCCACACCAGCGCCTCGGGACCACCAGGTTCGGGAATCGTGATCGCATGCATGAGCGCGACGCTACTCCCCGCCGGTGTCCTCTCCGGGGCAGGCCCGCTCAGTCGCGGGGCAGCGGGCGGGTGTGCGGGGCGACATGCGCTCCAGGGGTCGCCCGGACGATGGTGATCAGTCGGTCCGTCAGCTGGAGGGTGCCGATGGAGGGGTCGTCGTAGCCGAGCACCCGGTGCCCGCGTACGACGCTCACCACCAGGTCGTCCGTCTCGCGCGGGGACTTGCCCGCCTCGGCCCGGACCACCGGGCGTTCGATGAGGTCGAGCCCGCTGCCCTGCTGGATCAGGTCCTCCATGACCATGCCGGCCGCGGGACTGAGCACGGACAGGCCGAGCAGCCGGCCGGCCGCGCCGGAGCTGGTGATGACGGCGTCGGCGCCGGACTGCTTGAGCAGCGGCGCGTTCTCCTCCTCACGGACGGCGGCCACGATCTTCGCGCTCCGGTTGAGCTGCCGGGCCGTCAGGGTGACGAGGACGGCGGTGTCGTCGCGCTGCGGGGCGACGATGATCTGCCGGGCCCGGTGCACCTCGGCACGCTTGAGCACCTCGCTGCGGGTGGCGTCGCCTATGACGCCCGCGTAGCCCTCGGAGGTCGCCGCGTCGATCACCTTGGAACTGGGGTCGACCACGACCACCTGCTCCTTCTTCAGACCCGTCGCGCAGACGGTCTGGACGGCCGACCGTCCCTTCGTGCCGAAGCCGACGACGACGGTGTGGTCGCGCAAGGCGGACCTCCAGCGGTTTTCCGGAAGTACCCTTAGGCCATGGACAACGACCTTGTACAGCGGGCCCGTCCGGCCGCACCTGGTCACACGCGGGGCTCAAAGCCGTGATCCGTAACCCTCGGCTGTGCGGGTACCGCTCGCGCCAGGTCATAGACGTTGACCCCGTCACGGGAACGACCAACAAGCGCGTCGAGATCGTCTTGGACGACCACGGGAAGCCGGTGATCGGGCAGTGGGAACCCGCGATCACCGTCGAGGAGTGGGAGGCCGTCACGGAGCTACTCGGTTCGAATCCCGCTCCGGGGCAGGGCTTCAACACGCGCAAGTCCCTACTGCGGGGCACCCTTCGGTGTGACCGGAACGGCTGTGGTGCGCAGCTTCGGATCTCCAAAGCGGAGAAGCGTCTCAAGAAGCCAGAGGGCTACTTCTACTACACGTGTCCGAGCAGCGGCAGCCCCTACTCAGGGTGCGGAGGCACGCGGATTCCCGGCCCGGAAACGGACAAGGTCGTATCCATGATGGTGATCGTCAGGCACCAGGAGGAGGCCGCCAAGCGGCAGGCCAGTCCCGCACCCACGACGTGGGACAAGGAGGAGGAGCTAAAGCGCGTCCTCGAAGACACCGACGACCTGAAGCAGGCCCGGAAGTCGCGGATCATCACAGCGGAGACGTACTTTTCGCAGCTTGCGGAGCACGAGGCCGAGAAGCGACGTCTCACGACGGAGCGGAACCGATTCCTATGGCACAGGCACTCCGCACAGAGTGAGCCCGTTGATCTCGCCGAGACGTGGGATGACCTGCAGCTCAGTGAGAAGCGCGGGTACATCGAGGACACACTGCTTGCCGTACTCGTCGGCCCTGCCGTCGGTCGTGGGAAGCCGGTGCGTGATCGACTGACTCCGGTGTGGAGGCCGAAGGGGGATCAGGCGGGAGCTGGGTCCGAGGACGGTTCGGAGTGATCTCGGTCTGAGGCGGAGCGAGACGCGGGGCGACGGGCAGACCGAGGATCGTGTTTGCCCGTCGCCAGTCGTCGTCAGACCAGGCAGGTGCGTTCCGTGCCTGTTCACGGGCCCAGGCCCAGTCTTCGTCTCCTTCCAACGGGAGTCTGCGGGCGCGCACGGTCTCGGACCATCACCCGATGGGTCACCACACGCTCGTCCGCTTGGCGGGCGATGGCGTCATGGCCCGGAAGTTTCACGTGAAACACACCCCGATTCCGGCCGCCGCCCACGGCAGGTCCAGCAGCTCCGTCTCCTCGCCCTGTCGTGCCCCGCCCGGCGGTACGACGGCCAGCGCGTCGGCGGCGGCGATACCGCGCAGCATGGCCGGGCCGTTGTAGTGCAGCGGTACGGCACGGTCGCCGCGCAGCACCACGGGGACGAGCCGGGTGTCGTACGGATGCCCCTGCACCGCCTCCCTGAGCGGCAGCGTGTACGGCTCGGGGGCGGGGCGGGCGGCGAGGGTCCGCAGCAGGGGCTCGGCGAGCGTGAGCAGGCCGGAGACGGCCGCGAGGGGGTTGCCGGGCAGGCCGACCAGGTGCTGGTTCTCCTTGGTGCGGGCCAGCAGCATGGGGTGGCCGGGGCGCACCTTGACACCGTCGACGAGGAGTTCGGCGCCGATGCGTTCCAGGCTGGGGTGGACATGGTCGACGGGTCCCGCCGCGGTGCCGCCGGTGGTGACGATCAGGTCGGCTCCGGAGACCGTGAGCGCCTTGTGCAGGGCTTTGGCGTCATCGCCCAGCCGGCGTACGGCGGTGACCTCGGCGCCCATCGCGCGCAGCCAGGGGGGCAGCATGGGGCCTAGCGCGTCCCGGATCAGCCCGTCGTGCGGGAGTCCCTCGGTGAGCAACTCGTCGCCGAGGACGAGGACTTCGACGCGGGGACGGGGGACGGCCGTGACCGTGTCGTACCCGGCGGCCGCCGCGAGGCCCAGCACGGCCGGGGTGACGAGGGTGCCGACGGGGAGCAGCTGATCGCCGTTGCGGCACTCCTGGCCGCGCGGGCGGATGTCCTGGCCGTGGCTGACCTCCCGGGTCGCGTGGAGGCGGCCCTGGGCGTCGGTGCGGCCGTGTTCGGTGCGCAGCACCGCGGTGGTGTCGGCCGGGATGCGGGCACCGGTCGCGATGCGGACGGCCTCACCGTCGGTCAGCTGCTCGGGCTGTGCGTGTCCGGCGAGTACGCCCTCGTCCCGGATCTCCCAGGGGCCCGGTCCGGCGACCGCCCAGCCGTCCATCGCCGAGGTGTCGAACGAGGGCAGGTCGGTGAGTGCGTCGAGGGGGGCGGCGAGGACCAGGCCGAGGGCGTCGGCGAGGGAGACGGAGACAGGGGTGCGGCGGTTGACCGAGCGGGCGGCTCGGGCGGCGATCTCGCGGGCGCGGGGCCAGGGAGTGGCCTTGTGCCGCTCGTGCCGCTGCCGGGCACCGGTGGAGGAGGGCGCGGGGCCGCTGCTGTCGTCCTTGGGTTCCCTCACGAGGGCCAGGGCCTCCTCGACGTCGAGGTCGTCGCTGTCCTCGGCGGGCGCACCGGCCCGGATGCCGGGGGCGGTCATCCCGCGTCCGGGGCGGACGCGCCCCCGCTGTTCTCTTCCTCCCAGCGCAGCGCCAGGGCGACGGCCTTGCGCGCGGCTTCGGCGACGGCTTCGGGGCCGCCGCCACCGAGGGCTGCGGCGTAGCCGACGAGGAAGGTGGTCAGGGGCGCGGCGGGCCGGGCCACTCCATGGGCGGCGTCACGGGCCAGGTCGAGCAGGACGCCGGTGTCGACGTCCAGGTCGATGCCCAGCTCGTCCTTGACTGCGGAGATCCATTCATCCAACACGTGCCCATGCTCCCTGATGCGCGCCCTGGCGTCGGCGATGTCGTCCCAGGTGTCGCAGTCGAAGGACGCGAGCGGGTCCGGGACGCGGGTGAGGTCGAGGGCGCCGGTCAGCCGGCGCAGGGGCAGGCCGGTCAGGCCGTCGGGTCCGGCAGCGAGGGCGGCCAGTTCGCGGCGCAGGGCGGCGGTGCGGTAGGCGGCCACGAGCGGCTGGTCGCGGCCGTCGGCGTCGGTGAGCAGCGCGCCGTCGGCCCCGGTGTCCCGCAGGGCCGTCAACAACCGCTCCAGCGTGGCCGCTTCGAGGAAGGGCAGGTCGGCGGAGAGGACGACGGCGTGCTCGGCGGTGCTGGACCGCAGCCCGGCCTCCAGTGCGGCGACCGGTCCGGCGCCGGGCGGTTCCTCGCGCGCCCAGCGCACCGGGCGTGCGGTGGGCCGGGGGGCGGCGACGACGACGGTCGTGGCCGCCCCGGCGCAGGCCGCGAGCACCCGGTCGAGCAGTGCGCGCCCGCCGACCCGCAGCCCGGGCTTGTCGGCCCCGCCGAGCCGCCGGGCGGCGCCGCCGGCCAGCACGACGGCGTCGTACGGCGGGGCTGTCCCGGGGGCGGCGGGAGCGTTGTCGGTCACCCCCCGAGTATGTCCTGCCTCCTGCTCCTTCAGGCCTTCGCGTGCGTCACAGCGTGCGCAGCAGCACCGCCGGGTGCTCCACGCAGTCCGCCACGTACCGCAGGAAACCGCCTGCCGTGCCGCCGTCGCACACCCGGTGGTCGAAGGTGAACGAGAGCTGGACGACCTGGCGCACGGCCAGCTCGCCCTCGTGTACCCAGGGCTTGGGGACGATGCGGCCGACGCCGAGCATGGCGGCCTCGGGGTGGTTGATGATCGGGGTGGAGCCGTCGACGCCGAAGACCCCGTAGTTGTTCAGCGTGAAGGTCCCGCCGGTGAGTTCCCCGGGGGTCAGCGTCCCGGCCCGGGCGGACTCGGTGAGGCGGGCGAACTCCGCGGTCAGCGACTCGGCGTCGCGTGCGTGGGCGTCCCGGACCACCGGCACGACCAGCCCGCGCTCGGTCTGCGCGGCGAACCCGAGGTGCACGTGGTCGAGCTGGACGACCTCGCGGGCGCCGGTGTCGATGTAGGAGTTCAGCTCGGGGAAGCGGGCGAGGGCGGCGGTGGTGATGCGGGCGAACAGTGCGAGGAGCGAGATCTTCGGTCCTCCGGCCGCGTTCATCGCGGCCCGCGCGCGCATGAGTTCCGTCGCGTCGGCGTCGACCCAGCAGGTCGCGTCGGGAATCTCCCGGCGGCTGCGGGACAGCTTGTCGGCGACGGCACCGCGGACGCCCTTGAGGGGGATGCGGATGCCGTTGCGGTCGGGGGACACGGGGACGGCCGGTTCCGCCGCCACGGGGGCAGGGGTGGCCTTGGCCCGCAGGGCGCCCTCGACGTCGGCCCGCAGGATCAGCCCGTCGGGACCTGAACCGGCCAGCTGCCGCAGGTCGATGTCGTTGTCCCGGGCGAGCCGGCGCACCAGCGGGGAGATCACGGGGACGGGGCCCTCGGCGAGCACGGGTGCCGCCGCGACCGCGGGGGCGGGCGATGCCGGAGCGGGCTCCTTCACCGTCCCGTTGGCAGGGGCCGCCGACCGCACCCTCCGGCGCCGTGCGGGCGCCTCGGAGGTGCCGTAGCCGACCAGGACATTGCCCGAACCCTCGGTGTCCCCGCCGGTGACCTGGGAAGCCGGGGGTCCCACCGCCACCGTCAGGAGGGGGGCGCCGACAGGCAGTTCCGTGCCCTCCTCGCCGAAGCGGGCGGTGACCACGCCGCCGTAGGGGCAGGGGACCTCGACCATCGCCTTGGCCGTCTCGACCTCCACGACCGGCTGGTCGATGGCGACGACGTCACCGACCTGCACCAGCCAGCGGACGATCTCCGCCTCGGTGAGACCCTCGCCGAGGTCGGGGAGCTTGAACTCCAGCACCTGTGCCATCAGCCCTCGGCCTCCCACTGCAGGCGCGCCACGGCGTCCAGGATGCGGTCGACGCCGGGCAGGTGGTGCCGCTCCAGCATCGGCGGCGGGTAGGGGATGTCGAAGCCGGCCACGCGCAGCACCGGCGCCTCCAGGTGGTGGAAGCAGCGCTCGGTGATGCGGGCCGCGATCTCGCCGCCCGGGCCGCCGAATCCGGTCGACTCGTGCACGACCACCGCGCGTCCGGTGCGGCGGACGGCGGCGCAGACCGTCTCGTCGTCGAACGGCACAAGGGAGCGCAGGTCGACCACTTCCAGGTCCCAGCCCTCCGCCCGGGCGGCCTCGGCGGCCTCCAGGCAGACCGGCACGGACGGACCGTAGGTGATGAGCGTGGCGCTGCTGCCCGGGCGGCGCACCACCGCACGGCCGATGGGCTCGACGTCCGTGGGGTGCTCGGGGTTCCAGGAGTCCTTCGACCAGTACAGCCGCTTGGGCTCGAGGAAGACGACCGGGTCGTCGGAGGCGATGGCCTGGCGCAGCAGCCCGTAGGCGTCGGCGACGGTCGCGGGGGTGACGACGTGCAGGCCCGGGGTGGCCATGTAGTAGGCCTCGGAGGAGTCGCTGTGGTGCTCGACTCCGCCGATGCCGCCGCCGTAGGGGACGCGGACCGTGATCGGCAGGGGCATCCTGCCGCGGGTGCGGTTGCGCATCCGGGAGACATGGCTGATCAGCTGCTCGAACGCCGGGTAGGCGAAGGCGTCGAACTGCATCTCCACGACCGGACGCAGTCCGTACATGGCCATGCCGACGGCGGTGCCGAGGATGCCCGCCTCGGCCAGCGGGGTGTCGGTGCAGCGGTCCTCGCCGAACTCCTTGGCGAGCCCGTCGGTGACCCGGAAGACACCGCCGAGGGTGCCGACGTCCTCGCCCATGACGTGCACGGTGGGGTCGGCGGCCATCGCGTCGCGCATCGCGCGCGTGAGGGCCTGCGCCATGGTGGCGGGCTTGACGGCGACGGTGGTCATCGGTGGTCGCCTTCCTGGTCGTCCTGCTCCGCCTCCAGCTCGGCACGCAACAGGGCGCGCTGCTCGCGCAGTTGCGCGGTGGTCTCGGAGTAGACGTGGTCGAAGAGGTCCATGGGGTTGAGCTCGGGGTCCTGGTTCATGCGTGCACGCAGGTCCGCAGCCATCTCCTCGGCGTCCTGCCGGGCGGCCTCCCGGCCCGCGTCGTCGAGCAGGCCACGCGCGGTCAGCTCGTGGTCCAGCAGCAGGATCGGGTCGTGTGCACGCCAGGCCTCGACCTCGGAGTCGCCGCGGTAGCGGGTGGCGTCGTCGGCGTTGGTGTGCGCCTCGATGCGGTACGTCACCGCCTCGACCAGGGTCGGGCCGCCGCCCGCGCGGGCGCGCCGCACGGCGTCGCCGAGGACCTCGTGCACGGCGACCGCGTCGTTGCCGTCGACCAGCCGGCCCGGCATGCCGTAGCCGACGGCCTTGTGGGCCAGGGAGGGCGCGGCGGTCTGCTTGGCGAGCGGGACGGAGATGGCGAAGCCGTTGTTCTGCACCAGGAAGACCACCGGTGCCTGCCAGACGGCGGCGAAGTTCAGCGCCTCGTGGAAGTCGCCCTCGCTGGTGCCGCCGTCGCCGACCATGGCGAGCGCGACCACGTCGTCGCCCTTGAGGCGGGCGGCGTGGGCGAGGCCGACGGCGTGCGGGAGCTGGGTGGCCAGCGGGGTGCTGAGCGGCGCCACACGGTGCGCGTACGGGTCGTAGCCGGTGTGCCAGTCGCCGCGCAGCAGGGTGAGGGCCTCCACGGGGTCCACGCCGCGGGCGATGGCGGCGAGGGTGTCGCGGTAGCTGGGGAACAGCCAGTCGCGCTCCTCGAGAGCCAGGGCGGCGGCGACCTCGCAGGCCTCCTGGCCGGTGCTGGACGGATAGACGGCGAGGCGGCCCTGCTTGGTGAGCGCGGTGGCCTGGGCGTTGTACCGGCGGCCGCGCACCAGCTGTGCGTACAGCCGGCGCAGCAGGTCCGGGTCGGACTTGGCGGCCGCCTCGGTGCCGAGGACGCGGTAGGGCTCGGCGTCGGGCAACAGCGGCGCGGGGTCCATACGGGGCTGCCAGGCGGGCGGCGGCGAAGGCCGGTACGCGCCTCGCTGCTCCATGACCGTCATGACGGCACCTCCTCGTGGGAGCGGCTACGGGAGGCGTGTCGGCTGTGACCCGCCTCACCTACCGATTGTTCGGTCGTTGGCACATTTTGGCTACAGGCCCCGTCAGGCTGTGGACAAACGGTTCTCCACATCCTGCAATGAATGCAGGACGTCCACGGCGAGGGAGCGGGGGGACATGGCAGCTGAACAAATGGCCGATGGACCGCAGGACGGCGTGCTGCCGCCGCCGCGTCCGCTGGACGCCATAGACCAGGACATCCTGAAGATCCTGCAGTCGGACGGCCGCGCCTCGATACGTTCCGTCGCCGAGCGTGTGCACGTCTCGCGCGCCAACGCCTACGCGCGGATCAACCGTCTCGTCGAGGACGGTGTGATCAGGGGGTTCAGCGCCCGCGTCGACCACGAGCGGGCAGGGCACGGCACATCGGCGTACGTCACGCTGAAGATCGTCCAGAACACCTGGCGCACGGTTCGCGACCAGCTCAGGCAGCTGCCCGGCGCCTCACACATCGCTCTGGTGGGCGGTGACTTCGATGTCCTGCTCCTGGTGCACACGCCCGACAACAAGGCGCTGCGCGAGCTGGTGCTCACCCGGCTCCAGGCGATCCCCGAGGTGCTCAGCACCCGCACCCTGCTGGTGTTCGAGGAGGAGGACCTGGAGCCGACCTGAGCTCAGTTCTGCCGCAGGCCCGCGAAGGCCAGCAGGACCACGGCGTCGGCCACTTCGCGGCCGCTGGCGCCACGGGCGTCGGGCCGGTACCACTCCACGACGGAGTTGATCATTCCGAAGACCAGCCGGGTGGCCAGCCGCACCTCCACGTCGCCGCGTACGTCACCGTCGTCGGCGGCGGCCTTCAGCAGTTCGGCGACCCGGTGGTCGAAGTCGCGGCGCCGCTCCAGCGCCCAGCGCTCGGTCTCGGTGTTGCCGCGCACGCGCAGCAGCAGCGTGACGTAGGGCAGCTCGGATATCAGCACCTCGACCATGCGCCGCACGACGTGCTCCAGACGCTCCACGGGGCGCCCCACGCGCGCGTGCTCCTCCTCGAGGATCCCGAACAGGCCTTCCAGCGCCCGGCTGACGGCTCGGCGCAGCAGCTCCTCCTTGCCGCTGACGTGGTGGTAGATGGACGACTTGGAGATGCCTGCCGCCTTGGACAGGTGCTCCATGGAGGTGCCGTCGTAGCCGCGCTCGTTGAAGACCTGGACGGCGACGGAGAGCAGCGTCTCGGGGGTGTAAGTGTCGCGCCTTGCGGTCGTCATGAGGTGCCCTCCCGCTTGTCGGTGGCGTACGCGTGCCGGTAGAGCGCGAGGGACGGCGCGTACCGGCCGGAGGGGTCGCGCAGGTGCAGGTCGTCCAGCAGGTCGTAGGCCCAGCCGCGGCCGAGCCGGCGGCTCCACTCGAAGGGGCCGAGCGGGTAGTTGACGCCGAGGCGCATCGCGGTGTCGATGTCCTCCTCGGTGGCCACGCCCTTGGCGACGGCGTCGTGGGCGAGGTCCACGATCCGGGCGACCGTGCGGGCGACGATCATGCCGGGGATGTCACCGATGACGCTCACCTCCTTGCCGAGCGCCTGGAAGAGGCCGATCGCCTCGGCGAGGGTCTGCGGCGCGGTGTCCTGGGAGGCGGACAGGGCGATGCGGGTGGCCTTGCGGTAGTCGAGGGCGAGGTCGAAGTAGACGACGTCGCGGAACTCCACGGAGGTCTGGCCGTCGGCGAGGACCAGCTGGCCGCCGCTCGGCAGCACCAGCCGGGTGCCGCTGTCCTCGTCCTCCTCGCGGACCTCGATGCCCGCCTCACGGACCAGCGTGAGCAGTTCGGCCGCCGGGCCCAGGCCGCCCTCGGCGACGACGTACACGGGCGGCCGCTCCTTCTCGGCCGTGTGCGGCTCGGAACGCTCGGCGTCCTCGGCGTAGTCGTACCAGCCGTGCCCGCTCTTGCGGCCGAGCCGCCCGGACTCGACCAGCCGGCGCTGGGCCAGCGAGGGCGTGAAGCGGACGTCCTGGAAGAAGGACTGCCACACCGAGTGGGTGACGGACTCGTTGACGTCCTGCCCGATCAGGTCGGTCAGCTCGAACGCGCCCATCCGGAAGCCGCCCGACTCGCGCAGGACCGCGTCGATGGTGGCCGGGTCGGCGGCCTGGGCCTCGTACACCGCAAAGGCCTCGGCGTAGAAGGGCCGGGCGATCCGGTTGACGATGAAGCCGGGGGTGTCCGCGCAGGCCACCGGGGTCTTGCCCCAGGCGCGGGCGGTCTCGTACGCGCGCGTGGCCGACGTGACGTCGGTGGCGAACCCGGAGACGACCTCGACCAGCGGCAGCAGCGGGGCCGGGTTGAAGAAGTGCAGGCCCACGAAGCGGCCGGGGTTGACCAGCGCGCCGCCGATGGCCGTCACCGACAGGGACGAGGTGTTGGTGGCGAGCAGGCAGTCGTCGGCGACGACGTCCTCCAGCTCGCGCAGGAGTTTCTGCTTGACGTCCAGCCGTTCCAGGACGGCCTCGACCACCAGCGTGCAGTCGGACAGCTCGGCGAGGCTGTCCGCGGGCGTGAGCCGGGCGCGGGCCGCGTCCCGGTCGGCGGTGGTGAGCCGGTCCTTCGCGACGAGCCGGTCGAGTCGGGCGCCGATCGCTTCGGCCGCCTCCCGGGCCCGCCCGGGCACGGCGTCGTAGAGCCGCACCGGGTGGCCGGCGGCCAGCGCGACCTGGGCGATGCCCTGGCCCATGGTGCCGGTGCCGACGACGGCCACGGGCCTGCTGAGGTCGAGTGCTGTCATGTGCGCGATCCTCCCGCACGACGTTGTCCACGGATGCGGCAGGCCCTCTTGTCCCGACCGATCGTTCGGTTACTCTAGCTCTGACCGCCCTTTCCCGCCTCTGTTTCCACCCAGGTCATGAACTCGACGAAGAGTTCTCCAGACGAGGAGTTGGTCCCGCATGGCCGCCGAACTGACCGCGCACGAGTTGATCGCGAAGCACCGGCCCACTCTCGACCAGGCCCTGGAAGCGATCCGCACGCGCGCGTACTGGTCCCCGCATCCCGAGCATCCGAAGGCCTACGGCGAGCACGGCAGCCTGGACCCGGCTGCGGGCAAGGCCGCCTTCGACGCCCTCCTCGGCACCCGCATCGACCTCGGCCAGCCCGGCACCGACGACTGGGTCGGCGGCGAGCTCTCGCCGTACGGCGTCGAGCTGGGCGTGACCTACCCGCATGCGGACGTCGACGTGCTGCTGCCCGCGATGAAGGCCGGACAGCGCGCCTGGCGGGACGCGGGCGCGGAGACCCGCGCGGTGGTCTGCCTGGAGATCCTGAAGCGGATCAGCGACCGGACGCACGAGTTCGCGCACGCGGTCATGCACACCAGCGGACAGGCCTACATGATGGCGTTCCAGGCGGGCGGCCCGCACGCCCAGGACCGCGGCCTGGAAGCGGTGGCCTACGCATACGTGGAGCAGGTCCGCACCCCCGAGACGGCCGAGTGGACCAAGCCGCAGGGCAAGCGCGACCCGCTGGCGCTGACCAAGCAGTTCACGCCGGTCCCGCGCGGCATCGGCCTGGTCATCGGCTGCAACACCTTCCCGACCTGGAACGGCTACCCGGGCCTGTTCGCCTCCCTGGCGACCGGCAACGCGGTCCTGGTCAAGCCCCACCCGCGCGCGGTGCTGCCGCTCGCGCTGACCGTGCAGGTCGCCCGGCAGGTCCTCACCGAGGCGGGCTTCGACCCGAACCTGGTGGCGCTCGCCGCCGAGCGCCCCGGCGAGGGCATCGCCAAGACGCTCGCCACCCGCCCCGAGATCCGGATCATCGACTACACCGGCTCGACGTCCTTCGGCGACTGGCTGGAGGCCAACGCCCGCCAGGCGCAGGTCTACACGGAGAAGGCCGGCGTCAACACGGTCGTCGTGGAGTCGACCGACAACTACAAGGGGATGCTGTCCAACCTGGCCTTCTCGCTGTCCCTGTACAGCGGCCAGATGTGCACCACCCCGCAGAACCTGCTCGTCCCGCGCGACGGCATCCGCACCGACGAGGGCCCCAAGACCTTCGACGAGGTGACCGCCGACCTGGCCCGCGCGGTCGACGGCCTGCTCGGTGACGACGCCCGCGCCAACGCCCTGCTGGGCGCGATCGTCAACCCGGACGTCAAGGCCCGCCTGGAGGCGGCGGCCGGCCTCGGTGAGGTCGCCCTGGCCTCGCGCGAGATCAGCAACCCGGAGTTCCCGGACGCGGTCGTCCGCACCCCGGTGATCGTCAAGCTGGACGGCGCCAAGCCGGACGACGAGGCCGCCTACATGAACGAGTGCTTCGGCCCCGTCTCCTTCGCCGTCGCGGTCGACTCGGCGACCGACGCGGTCGAGCTGCTGCGCCGCACGGTCCGCGACAAGGGCGCCATGACGGTCGGCGCCTACACCACCGACCAGGACGTCGCGCAGGCCATCGAGGAGGTCTGCCTGGAGGAGGCTGCCCAGCTGTCCTTCAACCTGATCGGCGGGGTGTACGTGAACCAGACGGCGGCCTTCTCCGACTTCCACGGCTCGGGCGGAAACCCGGCGGCGAACGCGGCCCTCACCGACGGCGCGTTCGTGGCCAACCGCTTCCGGGTGGTGGAGGTCCGCCGGGAGGTCTAGGAAGCCGTGGGTGCGCCCCCGGTCGCACTCCAGTGGTACAGCGTCATGGCCACGCTCGTGGCCAGGTTGTAGCTGGAGACCTGGGGGCGCATCGGCAGCGCCAGCAGGTGGTCGGCACGCGCGCGCAGCTCGGCCGACAGACCGCTGCGCTCCGACCCGAAGGCGAGCAGGGCGTCGTCCGGCAGCTTGGTGCCCCGGATGTCGTCGCCCTCGGGGTCCAGGGCGAACAGCGGCCCGGCGGGCAGCTCCTCGATCTCGAGCCGCTCCACGGCCGTCGCGAAATGCAGTCCTGCCCCGCCGCGCACCACGGTGGGGTGCCAGGGGTCGAGGCTGCCCGTGGTGACCACTCCGGTCGCCCCGAAACCGGCGGCCAGCCGGATCACGGCCCCGGCGTTGCCGAGGTTGCGCGGGTTGTCGAGGACCACGATCGGCGCGGTGCGGGGCGTGTGGGCGAGCGCCCGCAGACCGGCCTCGCGGGGCGGCCGTACGGCCAGGGCGGCCACGCCCGTCGGATGGGGGCGCGGCACGAGCGAGGCGTACGTCTCCCGCGGCACCTCCGTCAGGAGCGCGTCCAGCGCGTCCCTGACGTCCCCGGCCAGTTCCCCGGCGAGGGCGAGCGCCGCCCGCCGGTCGGTGGTGACCGCGACGGGCACCTCCGCGCCGAAGCGCAGCGCGTGCTTGAGGGCGTGGAAGCCGTCGAGCAGCACGGCGCCGTCGGCGCGCTCGCGCCACCGGGTCACGGGGTCGGTCATGCCGTGAACCCTACGCGTCCCGGCGTGCTGTCCTCCGGGGTGCGCTGCGTCGGCAGCGTGGGGTCGCCACCGGCGCCGCGGCGCCCCAGCCGGCCCCACGCCCGGGCCACCCAGCCGCCGAGCAGCAGCAGGAAGGACGTCGGCAGGAAGACCGCGTCCGCGGTGATCATCGCCAGCGAGAAGAACGGCAGGCCGAGGACGACCGCGATCACGGCGTGCTCGGCCATCATCAGCACCAGCAGGACGTTCTTGACCCGCCGGTTGAACAGCGTGAACGGGAAGGCGACCTGCACCATGACCGTCCCGTAGGCCACGATCATCATCATCGTGCCGCTGGAGGACATCAGGTCGGCAAGGCCCGGCCAGGGGGAGAAGTAGTCCAGGTGGAGCGGGTAGTAGACGGCGGTGCCGTCCTGCCAGCGGGAGCCCTGGATCTTGTACCAGCCGGCGGTGGCGTAGATCAGGCAGGCCTCCGCCATGATCACGGCGAGGGCACCGTTGTGCAGGATGTTGGCGATGACGTCCAGCAGGATCCGCGGCTGCTGCGACCTCGCCCAGCGCCGTATCGCCCACCACAGGCCGAGCCCGACCCACGCCGTCCACAGCAGCGCGGGCACCAGCCGGCCGCTGTCGAACCGGCCGGCCAGCGTCACTCCGCTGAGCGCGAGCCCGAGGACCGCCCACAGCACGGGTCCCACGCGGTCGGGGCGGACCTGCTCCCCACGCGCACGTGCCGCCTCGTCGCGGGCCGCCCGGCGCGCGTCCAGCGACCACACCTGGGCGCAGCGTGTGAAGACCAGGTAGATGGACATCAGGTGCAGCACGTTGTCGCCGCCGTCACCGACGAAGACGCTGCGGTTCTGCAGCGACAGCACACCGACCATGAACAGCAGGGAGGCGGTCCGGGTGCGCCAGCCCAGCAGCAGGGCCGCGGCGGCGAGGATCGCCAGCAGATAGAAGGTCTCGAACCAGGCCTGTCCGTCGGACCACATCAGGGCCGTGAAGGCGTGGTTGTCGGAGATCAGCTGCTGGGCGAGGCCCCAGCCCCAGGGGCCGTCGGGACCGTACAGCTCCTGGCGGTGGGGGAACTCGCGCAGCAGGAACAGCAGCCAGGTCGCGGCGAAGCCGATGCGGATGACGGCGCTCTGGTACGGGCCGAGCGCCGACTCGGTGACGCGGGCGATGCCGCGCGAGACCGTCAGGGAGAGGCGGTTCACCGCACACCTCCGGCGGCCTCGTCGGGGGTCACGGTCCACCACGGCAGCAGCCGGTAGAAGGGCTTGTCGGAGATCTTCTCGCGGCTCCACTTCGGCGGCTGCACATTGGTGGTGCTGGAGCGGACCTGCACGCGCTGGATGACGCCCTCCCTGCTGATCGGGTCGGTCCGGTACATGCGCATCACCACGATCCGGCGCACGTACTGCTCGGAGAGCGCGCCGCGCATGCCCACGGGCCGGTTGTCGGTGCCGTGCGTGGCGACGAAGAAGTCCCAGCCGCGGCGCAGCTCGTTCTGCTCGGTGTGGCTGGGCACCAGGCTGCCGTCGATGGCGGCGCCGTCCTGGGCTGAGAGGTCGGTCCAGCCGGTGGTGCGCAGGCTGCCGTCCTTCATGCGCACCTCCGCGCGCACCTGGACGGCGATGTTCTGCTGCAGCGGGTTCGGGGCGAACAGCTTCCAGTTCTGCTCGAACTCCGGGTACACCCACTCCTCTATCGCCTTGCCGTGCTGCTTGGTCACCGTGTTCGCCGGCGCGAGGCTCAGGAACACCATGCCGAGATGCACGCAGGCGGCGACGGCCACGATCGCGAGCGCCACGGCGGCGCCGACCTGGTAGCCGGGGGAGAGGGCGGCGACGCCGGTGCGGGGCGCCGGGGCCGGGGAGTCGGGAGCCGGCGAGCCGTCGGGGTCGCCGGAGGCCTCCGGCGCGGGATCCCCGTGCTGTTCCGGGTCCGGTGGGCGACGCGCCCCGGTCGACCCGTCGGGCCCGCGCAGGGCCTGCGAGTCCTCGTCGTACGCGTCCATTCCGCCCCGTCCCCCGCTTCCACTCGGCCGTCGCGGCACCGCCACAGGCGCCGCGTTCTTCCCGAGCGCCACTCCTCGGCACTCGCACGGAACGGTACTCAGCACCGGCCGTCCGGCGCAGCCCCAGGTACGGGCCGGCTCAGTGGCTCTCGCCACGCCGTGCCGCCGACCCGCGGTTATCCACAGGTGGCGCGCAAGGTTTTCCACAGCGGTTGACACCCGCAGCGGCCCGGCACACCATTGATTGCGCACGGACCGAACGATCGGTCGGGACATGTTCCAGGAAAGCCCGAGGTCAGGGGGAAGGCATGGCCACAGCAGCCGCGCACCGCACGGACACGGACGGCGCACGGACCACCGCCGACGGCACGGCGGAGTTCGAGCGCGCCTTCGACGCGGCCGTGGCCGCCGACGAACGCATCGAGCCCCGCGACTGGATGCCCGAGGCCTACCGCGCGACCCTGGTCAGGCAGATCGCCCAGCACGCGCACTCCGAGATCATCGGCATGCAGCCGGAGGCCAACTGGATCAGCCGCGCGCCCAGCCTGCGCCGCAAGGCGATCCTGATGGCCAAGGTCCAGGACGAGGCCGGCCACGGCCTGTACCTGTACAGCGCGGCCGAGACCCTCGGCACCAGCCGTGACGAGCTGCTCGACAAGCTGCACAGCGGCCGCCAGAAGTACTCCTCGATCTTCAACTACCCCACTCTGACCTGGGCCGACGTCGGCGCGATCGGCTGGCTGGTGGACGGCGCCGCGATCACCAACCAGGTCCCCCTGTGCCGCTGCTCCTACGGCCCGTACGCGCGCGCCATGGTGCGGATCTGCAAGGAGGAGTCCTTCCACCAGCGCCAGGGGTACGAGCTGCTGCTGGCCCTCAGCAAGGGCACCGAGGAGCAGCACGCGATGGCTCAGGACGCGGTGGACCGCTGGTGGTGGCCCTCGCTGATGATGTTCGGCCCGCCCGACGACGAGTCGCAGCACTCCGCGCAGTCCATGGAGTGGAAGATCAAGCGCCACTCGAACGACGAGCTGCGCCAGCGCTTCGTCGACATCTGCGTGCCACAGGCCGAATCCCTGGGCCTGACCCTCCCCGACCCGGACCTGCGGTGGAACGAGGAGCGGGGGCACCACGACTTCGGCGCGATCGACTGGACCGAGTTCTGGGACGTCCTCAAGGGCAACGGCCCCTGCAACGAGCAGCGGATCACCCAGCGCAGAAACGCCCACGCCGAGGGCGCGTGGGTAAGGGAAGCGGCCGCCGCCTACGCGGCCAAGCACACCGGTGAGACGGGAGCGAAGCAGGCATGACCAACACCGACTGGCCCCTGTGGGAGGTCTTCGTGCGCTCCAGGCGCGGCCTCTCCCACACCCACGCCGGCAGCCTGCACGCCCCGGACGCGGAGCTGGCCCTGCGCAACGCCCGCGACCTGTACACCCGGCGCGGCGAGGGCGTCTCGATCTGGGTCGTCCCGGCCGCCGCCGTCACCGCGTCCTCGCCCGACGAGAAGGACCCGTTCTTCGAACCGGCCGCGGACAAGCCCTACCGGCACCCGACCTTCTACGAGATCCCGGAAGGGGTGAAGCACCTGTGACCGCGACCGTCACCACGACCGCCGCCCTCGCCCTCGGCGACGACGCCCTGGTGCTCTCCCACCGCCTGGGGGAGTGGGCCGGGCACGCTCCCGTCCTGGAGGAGGAGGTCGCCCTCGCCAACATCGCCCTCGACCTGCTCGGCCAGGCCCGCGTGCTGCTCTCGACGGCCGGCGACGAGGACGAGCTGGCCTACCTGCGCGAGGAGCGTTCCTTCCGCAACCTCCAGCTGGTCGAGCAGCCCAACGGCGACTTCGCGCACACCATCGCACGCCAGCTGTACTTCTCCACCTACCAGCAGCTGCTCTACACCGAACTGGCCGCGACCGACGGCCCCTTCGCCCCGCTGGCCGCGAAGGCCGTCAAGGAGGTCGCCTACCACCGCGACCACGCCGAGCTGTGGACGCTGCGGCTCGGCGACGGCACCGAGACGAGCCGGGAGCGGATGCAGCGGGCCTGCGAGGCGCTGTGGCGGTTCACGGGGGAGATGTTCCAGCCGGTGGACGGCCTGGACGCCGACTGGGCGGGCATGGAGGCCCAGTGGCTCCGGTCCATGACGGACGTCCTCGGCCGCGCCACCCTGACCGTCCCCGAGGGGCCGCGCACCGGAGCGTGGGCGGCGGGCGCCGGCCGGCAGGGCCTGCACACCGAGTCGTTCGGGCGGATGCTCGCCGAGATGCAGCACCTGCACCGCAGCCACCCGGGGGCGTCATGGTGACCGCCACCGCCCTGGAGGCGGAGCTGCTGGAGCTGGCCGGCTCGGTGCCCGACCCCGAACTGCCCGTGCTCACGCTCCAGGAGCTGGGCGTGGTGCGCGCGGTGCACATCAGCGGCCCGGACACGGTCGAGGTCGACCTGACCCCGACCTACACCGGCTGCCCCGCCGTCGAGGCGATGAGCGTGGACATCGAGCAGGTGCTGCGCGCCCACGGCATGCGCGAGGTCACCGTCCGCACGGTACTCACCCCCGCCTGGTCGACCGACGACATCACCCCCGAAGGCCGCCGCAAACTCCAGGAGTTCGGCATCGCTCCCCCGCGCGTGCGCCATGGCTCCGGACCGGTGACGCTGACCCTGGGCGCGACCCGCACCCTCACCGAGGACACCGACCCGGTGCGCTGCCCGCACTGCGGGTCCGCGGAGACCGAGCTGCTGAGCCGGTTCTCCTCCACCGCCTGCAAGGCGCTGCGCCGCTGCCTGTCCTGCCGTGAACCGTTCGACCACTTCAAGGAGCTGTGATGGCACGCTTCCACCCGCTCCCGGTGGCCGCGGTCGACCGGCTCACCGACGACTCCGTCGCGCTCACCCTCACCGTCCCGCCCGAGCTGCGCGAGGAGTACCGGCACGCACCGGGCCAGCACCTCGCCCTGCGGCGGCGTGAGGACGGTGTCGAGATACGGCGGACGTACTCGATCTGTTCCCCGGCTCCCGACCCGGACGGCGAGGGCCCGGCCACGCTGCGGGTGGGCGTGCGGCTGGTCGAGGGCGGCGCGTTCTCGACATACGCGCTCAAGGAGGTGAACGTCGGCGACGAGCTGGAGGTGATGACCCCGGCCGGACGCTTCACCCTCGAACCGGCACCGGGCCTGTACGCGGCGATCGTCGGCGGCAGCGGCATCACCCCCGTGCTGTCGATCGTCTCCACGTTGCTGGCGCGTGAGCCCGAGGCCCGGTTCTGCCTGATCCGCAGTGACCGCACGGCCGCTTCGACGATGTTCCTGGAGGAGGCCGCCGATCTGAAGGACCGCTACCCGGAGCGGCTGCAGCTGGTGACCGTGCTCTCCCGCGAGGAGCAGCAGGCCGGCCTGCCCTCAGGCCGGCTCGACCGGGAGCGACTGACGGGGCTGCTGCCGGCGCTGCTGCCGGTGGACCGGGTGGCCGGATGGTTCCTGTGCGGGCCGTTCGGGCTGGTCGAGGGCGCGGAGAAGGCGCTGCGCGAGCTGGGCGTGGACCGGGCCCTCGTCCACCAGGAGATCTTCCACGTGGACGCGGGGGCGGCCCCGGCGGCCGGTGTGCCGGTACCCGCGCACAGCACCGTCACCGCCCGGCTCGACGGACGCGGCGGCACCTGGCCGGTCCAGGACGGCGAGTCCCTGCTGGAGACGGTTCTGCGCAACCGGTCCGACGCGCCCTACGCCTGCAAGGGCGGGGTGTGCGGAACCTGCCGGGCCTTCCTGGTCTCGGGCGAGGTGCGCATGGACCGCAACTTCGCGCTGGAGGCGGAGGAGACGGACGCCGGATATGTGCTGGCCTGCCAGTCGCATCCGCTCACGGAGAAGGTGGAGCTGGACTTCGACCGCTGAGGCCTGCCTCGGAGGCGGCTCCCTCCCCGTTCCCTTCTTCTAGAACCTGTTCTATCTTGACGCCCCGTCAGGCGAATGCGCCGGACGAACCGTCAGATGACCGGATCCGCCGGGAGGACAGGCCGTGGACTTCACCTTCAGCGAGGAGCAGTTGGCGGCGGCCGAGGCGGCGCGGGGGGTGTTCGCCGGGGTGGCGCCGGACACGGTGCCCAGTCCGGCGCTCACCACCGGCGCCGTGGCCGAGGGCTTCGACCGGGCGCTGTGGTCCCGGCTGGCCGGCGCGGACCTGACCGGCCTGCTGCTGGACGAGCGGTACGGCGGGGCAGGGCTCGACGCCGTCGCGCTGTGCCTGGTACTGCGCGAGTCCGCCGGGGTGCTCGCCCGGGTGCCGCTGCTGGAACACAGCGCGGCCGCCGCGGTCGTACAGGCTTATGGCGCCAAGGAGTCGGCAGAGCGGCTGCTGGCCCGGGCGGGACGTGGTGAACTGGTGCTGACCGTCGCCGCGCACGGCCGTACCGGACACGACCCGGCGGGGCTCGCCGTCACCGCGCGGCGGGACGGTCCGGCCTGGGTGCTGGACGGGGTGCAGACGGCGGTGCCGTGGGCGTACGACGCGGACCTGGTCCTCGTGCCGGCGCACACCGACGCCGACCGGACCGTGCTCGCGGTGGTGCCGTGCACGCAGGACGGACTGGTGCTCGCGGAACAGTTCTCCACCAGCGGGGAGCGGCTGGCCGAGCTGCGGCTGCGGTCCGTACGGATCGGGGCGGGTGACGTGATCGAGGCCGACGGTGCCTGGGAGTGGCTGCACGCGCTGCTGGCCACCGGCACCTGTGCGCTGGCCCTCGGTCTGGGCGAACGCGTACTGAGGATGACCGGGGAGTACACCGGCAAGCGGGAACAGTTCGGCCATCCGATCGCGACCTTCCAGGCGGTCGCCGTCCAGGCCGCCGACCGGTACATCGATCTGCGTGCCATGGAGGCCACCCTGTGGCAGGCGGCCTGGCGGATCGCCTCGGGAGCACCGGGGGCGCTGCCCGCCGCCGGAGACGTCGCCGTGGCGAAGATCTGGGCGGCCGAGGGCGTGCGCCGCGTGGTGCAGACGGCGCAGCACCTGCACGGCGGGTTCGGTGCGGACACCGACTACCCGCTGCACCGGTACCACGCCTGGGCCAAGCAGCTGGAGCTGGCGCTGGGCCCGGCGGCGGCGTACGAGGAGACGCTCGGGGACCTGCTGGCGGCCCACCCGCTCAGCTGACAGCGCCTGCCGAGAAGGTCAGACGACCACGCCGGGTGCCCCGGCGTCGGTGACCACCGGGCGGCCCGTGGCCTCCCAGACCTGCATGCCGCCGGCCACGTTCACGGCGTCGACGCCCTGCTGGCCCAGGTACATCGCGACCTGGGCGGAGCGGCCGCCGGAGCGGCAGATCACGTGGACGCGGCCGTCCTGCGGGGCGGCCTCGGTCAGCTCGCCGTAGCGGGCGACGAACTCGCTCATGGGGATGTGCAGCGCCCCCGCGGCGTGGCCCGCCTCCCACTCCTCGTCCTCGCGGACGTCCAGCAGGAAGTCGTCGTCCTTGAGGTCCGTGACCTCGACCGTGGGCACCGCAGCTCCAAAACTCATGTCCCCGACGCTACCCCGACCGACGCCGGGGTTCACCCCTGCCCCTGCAGGCCCGCCAGCAGGGTCTCCCGCTGCTCGATGTCGGCGCGGAGGCGGGTCGCGATCTCTTCCAGCAGGGCGTCGGGGTCGTCGGGGGCCAGGCGCAGCATGCCGGCGATCGCGCCGTCCTCGAGCTCGCAGGCGATCAGCGTGAGCATCTCCTTGCGCTGGGTGAGCCACTCCAGGCGGGCGTACAGCTCCTCGGCGGGGCTGGGGCGCCGCTCCGGCGGCACGGGGCCCGCCGCCCACTCCGCGGCCAGTTCGGCGAGGAGGATCTCGTCGCCGCGGGCGTAGGCGGCGTTGACGCGGGTGATGAATTCCTCGCGCCGCAGCCGCTCCGCTTCCTCCTGGGCGAGGTCGGGGTGGGCCTTGCGGGCGAGGTCGCGGTAGAGCTTGCGGGCCTCTTCGCTGGGCCGCACCCGCTCGGGGGGCCGTACCGCCTGGTCGGTGAGCATGGCGGCGGCCTCCGGGAACAGGCCGTTGCCGTCCATCCAGCCGTGCAGCAGTTCCTCGACGCCGGGGATGGGCAGCACCTGGGCGCGGGCCTCCTCGGCCCGGCGGATGTCCTCGGGGTCGCCGGTGCGGGCGGCCTTCGCCTCGGCGATCAGCGCGTCCAGCTCCTCGATGCGGGAGTAGAGCGGGCCGAGCCTCTGTTCGTGCAGCCGGGAGAAGTTCTCGACCTCGACGCGGTACGTCTCCACGGCGATCTCGTACTCGATCAACGCCTGCTCGGCGGCCCGCACGGCCTGTTCCAGCCGTTCCTCGGGCCGCGGTGCCTGGGACTGCTCAGCTTCCGGGGTCGTCACCCGACCAGCGTAGGCCACGGCCGAAACCCGTCGCCGTAGACGCCCCGGCTCAGCCTGCCGGTGGCGCGTCCGGGCAGTCGGCCGGTACCCATTCGGCCTCCAGGTCCCGGCAGGCGACCACGAGCGTGCCGGGCCGGCAGGCCAGCTCGTGGGTGCAGCCGCCGGGGTGCGGCAGGATCTCGTCGAGGATCACGTCGCCGAGGGAGGCGGGGTCGCAGACGCCCAGGACGTCCGACTGGAAGCGGGAGACGCCGGTGTAGCGGACGAGGAGGTCCTCGTCGTGCTTGAAGCAGTTGTGCCGGAAGCGGATCTCGACGTCCCCGTCGCGGGTGCGGCGCACCCGCTCGGGCCGGAGGTCCTTCACGCAGCGTTTGCCGCCGAAGTCGTAGTGTCCGGGGTCGGTGGCGAACGCGCGGGCGCCCGGCGGCAGTTCGGCCGCGAGTGCGGGCAGCCGGTCGAGGTAGGGCCGGGGGTCGATGAACCCCGGGTACCCGTCCTCGTCGTCGGTCAGCTCGACGTACCTCACCTCACCACCACCTCGGCCCTCCCCTTCCCAGTCCCCACCGTCACACGCCGGTCTCGGCCGCGATCCGCCCCGACCGCACCGCCGCCAGCAGTTCGGCATGGTCCGCCTCGGTGCGGTCGGCGTAGGCGACGGCGAAGTCGGCCATCGCCGTGTCCAGCTCGTCGTTCTTGCCGCAGTAGCCGGCGATCAGGCGCGGGTCGGCACTGTGGGCGTGGGCGCGGGCCAGCAGGGCGCCGGTCATCCGGCCGTAGTCGTCGACCTGGTCGGCGGCGAGCGCGGCCGGGTCGACACTGCCCTTGCGGTTGCGGAACTGGCGCACCTGGTAGGGCCGCCCGTCCACCGTCGTCCAGCCGAGCAGGATGTCGCTGACCACCTGCATCCGCTTCTGGCCGAGGACCACCCGGCGTCCCTCGTGCTCCACCGGCGCCGCCTCGAAGCCCGCCGTGGCCAGGTGCGGGACCAGCGCGGACGGGCGGGCCTCCTTCACCTGGAGCACCAGCGGCTGCCCGCGGTGGTCCAGCAGGAGCACCACGTACGACCGGGTGCCGACGCTGCCGGTGCCGACGACCCGGAAGGCGACGTCGTGCACCGCGTGCCGGGCCAGCAGGGGGAGCCGGTCCTCGGAGAGCGTCGCCACGTACGGCTCCAGGGCCAGGGCCACCGTGGCCGCCTCGGCGTCCGGGATCCGGCGCAGCACCGGCGGTGCGTCGACGAAGCGGCGTCCGCCGCCGGCCACCTCCTCGGTCGACTTCGCCGCGAACCGGCCGCTGGTGTTGGCCCGTGCCTTCTCGGAGACGCGCTCCAGGGTGCCGAGCAGGTCGTGGGCGTCGGTGTGGGAGACCAGTTCTTCGTCCGCGATGGCGTTCCAGGCGTCCAGCACCGACAGCTTGGCCAGCAGCCGCATGGTGCGCCGGTAGGCGCCTGCCGCGTCGCCTGCCGCCTTGCGGCAGGTGTCCTCGTCGGCGCCCGCCTCGCGCCCGGCCAGCACCAGCGAGGCGGCGAGCCTCTTCAGGTCCCACTCCCAGGGGCCGTACACGGTCTCGTCGAAGTCGTTGAGGTCGATGACCAGGCCACCGCGGGCGTCGCCGTACAGGCCGAAGTTGGCCGCGTGCGCGTCGCCGCATATCTGGGCGCCGATCCGGGTCATCGGGGTGCGCGCCAGGTCGTGGGCCATGAGTCCGGCCGAGCCGCGCAGGAAGGCGAACGGCGTGGCCGCCATCCGGCCCACGCGTATCGGCGTCAGTTCGGGGATGCGGCCGGCGTTGGACTCCTCGACCGCGGTGACCGCGTCCGGGCGGGCGCCGTCCAGGTCGAGGGTGCGGTGTGCGCTGCGCGGCACGCTCGCCCGCAGTGCCTTGCCCTCCTCCTTGGGCGAGCCCTGCGGCGGCCACTCGGCGAACCCGCGCATCCGGGGCAGCCGGGGTGCCGCCGCCTGCTCGGCCGATTCCGCCACTCCCGCACCGCTCTCGGTCACCGCGACCGCCTCCCCCGAAGACACCGCACGCGTACTCGCACGCGGATCAGCTCGAACATCAACTCGTGCAGACGGTACAACCGGTGGCCGAAACGCGTCACACCCTGTGGACAAGTAAGCGCCTGTGGAGAACCCCGTGACCCTCCACCTCCATCGACCCTCCACCTCCATGGATTGACGTATCGCGGTACGTCGATACGATCTTGGCATGCCGACCTTCGATGCCGCTCCCACCGCCCTGATCGTTCACGCTCGGTTCCTTCAGTTCCCAGGTCGTCGCGTCCGTGAAGGAGGCGGCGAACGCGTCGAACTCGGGCTTGGCTCCGGAGCGGACGTAGAGGTTCGCCTGCGTCGGCGCGTAGGTCTTGTGCGGCTCGACGTCCGTGAGCGGGAAGGCCGCTCGCATCCCGTCCAGGACCACCGCGAGGGCGTCCGGGTTCTGCGCCTTCACGGCGACCACGTGGTACGGCTCCCCGACCAGGGGCTTCTGCCGGACGGACTCGTCCATATAGGAGGCGACGCTGCGGGCGAAGGACTCGTGCGTGCTCTGCGCGCCGGCGGCCTGGAGCATCAGCGGCGTGAAGACCTGGGCGATCTTGACACCGTCGAAGACGGAGAGGGAGCCGCTCGCCACCGCGGCCTTCAGGCCGGGGAAGAACCCGGCCACGCGTATGCGGTCCTTGGTACTGAGGACGTCCTCGACGAGCGCGGGTCGTGCGGCAGTGGCCGGTGCGGGGTGGACGGAGGAAGGAGCAAGGGACGGAGAGCGGGACACAAGCATCGCCTCCCGGGTCTTCTGGGCGGCAACATCACACGCTCGTCTTTGGGCGCGGGGAATTCTCATTCGCGAGTGTGAAATGAATTATTTCCGCCCGCCCGAACCCGATTCAACACATTCCGATACAGGCTTCTTCAAGCCTCCACAGGCTTCTGTCAAGTCTCTGTGAGCCTCTGCAAGGGAACGCCAGAGGATTTCAAAGACGCTGCACAGCAGGGCCGCGGAGGTCAAACTTCGGCAAAACAAAAAAATGGACCGAGAGCCTTCCGGGCTCTCGACCCCGATTTATTTTGGCGATTACCGAATACGGCGTCGACCGGTTACCGAGTTCCATGAGGCCGATACCGAATCCCCTCCGGCCACCCCGGAGGGAACCGCCCGCAGCTCGCGAAGGTACAACGCATCGATTATCGTCGATGCGACCATAGTCGGCTCCGCGTCAGCACCGGAAGGCCCATGACGACAAACGACCTGCCCGTGACAGGCGACCTCGCGGCCCTGCTCGAACCCCTCAAGGCGCTCGCCAACCCCGTGCGGTTCCAGGTGCTTCAGTGGCTGCGTGAACCGGAAGCGCACTTCCCGGTCGATCCCGCCGTCACGGACCCGCGCGCGGTCGGTGTCTGCGTCAGCCACATCCAGGCCAGGACGGGACTCGCGCAGTCCACCGTCTCCGCCTATATGGCGGTGCTCGAACGTGCGGGTCTCGTGCGCTCCACGCGCGTCGGGAAGTGGACCCACTACCGGCGCGACGAAGAGCGCATCGCCTCGCTCATCGAGCAGTTCGAACGGGCCGTCGGAAAGGAGCACACGGCGGCTCTCCTTCCCTCGTGACTCCGGGCCCGGACCGCCTCTGCACCCCGGGCGCATCCGTCATGCGGGTGCCGTCCCGCCAAAAGCACCCGTCGGGTTCTCCGGCTCGGGCGGACAACTGGTACGCAGGCGCGGCAGCATGCCCGGCGCGGCGATTCCGGGCAGGAGCAGTCGCCACAGTGTGGAGATCCGGGCGGGCAGATCCTGCCGGCCGCTGAAGGCCTCCGACATCACCTGCATGCCGGTGAAAGCGGCGACGACCGTCGAGGCGACCTCCGCCAGATCGGCCCCCGGCAGCAGCTCGCCCTGCTTCTCGGCCTGCCGCAGGAGGTCCTCCACCAAAGTGATCGACTGGTTGTAGGGAGCCTGTGCCGAGGTCGAGAAGGACGACTGTTCGACGGCCAGCCGCACACTGGCCCGCAGCACCATGTCCGTCTGCAGCCGGACCGAGAACGCCAGGGTGAGGTCGATGACGGCCTGCAACTTCACCGGCTGGTCCGGCACCACCAAGGCCTCGCCCTGCGCCTCCAGCACCGCTGCCGCGATCGACTCCTTCGAGGGGAAGTGGTGGTACAGCGCGCCGCGGGTGAGACCGGCTCTGGCGAGGATCTCGTTCGTGCTCGCCGCGTCGTATCCGCGCTCGCCGAACACAGCGGCTGCGGCCTCCAGGATCCCGATGCGGGACATGTTCTTCACCGCCTCCGCTTCGGCGTTCGAGGTCGGCTCCGCCCCGACCGACGTCGAACTGCACACGGTGTGCCACGACATCGTCCGCAGGGGCAGAACCATCTCCGGCATGCGCTACGAGGTCTCCGTCCGGCGCGACGGGCTGACCATCGCCACCGGTGGCGCCGGCTTCAGCTGCACCAGCCCCGCCGCCTACCGACGGCTGCGCGACGGGCGCCCCACCGCCACCGGGCACGTCCTTCCGGCACCGGTCGACCCGGCCGAGGTGGGTCACAGCAACCCCGGGCACGTCGTACTCGCCGCTCCTGCCGAGCCCGGCGAACCCCGGTGGGAGCTCCGCGTCGACACCGGGCACTCGGGCTTCTTCGACCACCCGGTGGACCATGTCCCCGGCATGGCCCTGATCGAGGCCGCCCGACAGGCCGCCCGTGCTGCGACAGGGCAGCCCAGCGCCCTTCTGCTGGGCCTGGAAACCGATTTCACGCGCTACGCCGGACTCGACGTCCCGTGCTGGATCGAGGCCCGTGCCGACGACCCCGACGCGGCAGGAGACCTCCGGGTGCAGGTGACCGGCACTCAGCAGGGACAGCAGGTCTTCACCGCGGACCTGACCCGGCGGCGTCCGGTCGTCTGATCCCCACACGTCATCCGGAGAGTCTCAACGTGCGTACCGTTCTGATCACCGGCGCCGCGGGCTTCGTCGGCGGCCATGTGGTCCAGGAGGCCGCGCGGCAGGGCGTGGCCCTCACCCTGCTGTCGCACAGTCGTCCGGTGCTCGCCGCCGGGACCGGGCATCGCATCGTGCCCGCCGATCTCACCGACCCGGGCTCGCTGCGAGGCGTGTGCGAGGGGGTGGACGTCGTGCTGCACTGCGCGTCGTACATCGGCGCGGCACCCGACAGCAACGAGTCCGTCAACGCCCGGGGAACGAGAAACCTGGTCGCCGAAGCCCGCCGCTCCGGGGTGTCCCGCATCGTCTATGTGAGCACGGCGTCCGTCTGCGGCCGCGGCACCTTCCGGGACGCCGCACCCGGGCAGCTCGTCCGGAACCCGGGTTCACCCACGTCGATGAGCCGGGCCGTGGCTGAGGACGCCGTTCTCGAAGCCGGCGGGACCGTCCTGCGTCCGCATCTGGTCCACGGCCCGGGGGACATGTGGGTCGTCCCGGCTCTCGCCGGGCTCCTGCGCGCGCTGCCCGGCAGCGTCGAGGGCTGGACCTCCCAGATCTCGCTGGTTTCCGCGCGGGACCTGGCCCGCCTCGTGGTCGGTGCCGGTCTCGCGCCCGCGGCCGACCTCAAGTCCCTGACGTACCACGCGACTCACCCGGTGCCGGTCCGCGCGGCGACGCTGCTGCGCGCGGTTGCCGCGTGTGCCTCGCTCCCCTGGCCGCGACAAGATCTGTCGGTGTCCCGTGCGCGGACGCACCTGGCGGCGGACACTCGGACGTCGCACGCGCTCGACATGCTGCGGACCGACCACTGGTTCGACGGTGCCCCACTCTGGCGCGAGCTGCGTCTGACACCCGGCCCGGACTTCGAGACCGACTTCGCCGAGTCGGCCGGGTGGTACCGCCGGAGTCTGCTCGCCGTCTGACCGTACGACGTCGAAGAAGGAGCCCTGCCGTGAACCGTCGCCTCACCGCCGTCGCCGCACTCGCGTTACTGGCCCTGCCCGGCTGCTCGTCGGACCACGACCGATCCGAACCCGCTGCCTCACCCGCCGACGGCGTGCGCCGGGCCGTCACCGACTACGTCTCCGCTCTCAACGCCCGCAGTACGACCGGCCTCATCCGGATCAGCGGCGTCAAGGACGAGCCCTGGTCCCGACGAGAAGCGGCGAAGATCCTCGCCGACAAGGGCGGACGAGGATGGAGGATCAGCGGCCTCGAGATCGACCACGACATGGGCCCCGACACCGGCAGCGCCCGTCTCTCCGCCACCGACAGGGCGGGTAAACCCATGCACGACACCTTCACGGTGACCCGCGACGAGGGAACGTGGCACCTCGTCGTCCTCACCGGACAGCCCGCCGCGCCCGGCAGGACACCGGCCTCGACCGCCACCCCGGCTGCCTCCTGAAGGGCGGCCACGCACGACGAGCCGGTGCGTGATCCACGCGGACCGCAACGGCACATCTGCCGCCCGCCCGGGCCGGCCTCGATAACAACACGGCATCACCCGCGGCAGAACCCTTGGCCCCGTCCGTGAAATAACTCACCGGCGGGGCGGGCGGCGGCGATCTCCAGGCTGTGCGATCCCTCACAAACCCGGACACAACGAGAAACGGGCCCCTGCGGTGACTTCCGTCACCGGCAGAGACCCGTTTCATCGGTTTCTCGTTGTGCGCGAGGGGGGAGTTGAACCCCCACGCCCTTGCGGGCACTGGAACCTGAATCCAGCGCGTCTGCCTATTCCGCCACCCGCGCATTGGGTGTGTCTTCCGGCTCCGTCCCTTTCGGGCTGGCCCCTTCCGACATGCAGAACATTAGCACGTCGTACGGGGTGGGTTCACATCCCTTCCCGGCCGCCGGGCCCCGCCCCGCACCGGCCACCCGGCCACGTTTCAGGGAGTCCCTGTTCACGTATCAACCTCGTACCGGTCACGGGCATCTCCCCAGGAGGCGGGCCAGGACCACAGCAGGGTGCGGGACACTGGTCAGTGCCCGCCTCTACGATCCTTGTCTGGAGGAGTTCGAAGGGGAGCCGATCGGGGAACCGGCTGATTGCCGGACGCGTAGATACGATCAGTAAGCAGTACCGGGCAGGACAGCGGCACAGAGCAGGGCAAGGAAGCAGCGTCAGCGACGGAGGAGGTGCCCCATGGGAGTCCTGAAGAAGTTCGAGCAGCGCCTCGAAGGTCTGGTCAACGGCACCTTCGCCAAGGTCTTCAAGTCCGAGGTCCAGCCGGTGGAGATCGCCGGTGCGCTCCAGCGCGAGTGCGACAACAACGCCACCATCTGGAACCGGGACCGCACCGTGGTCCCCAACGACTTCATCGTGGAACTGAGCGCGCCGGACTTCGAGCGCCTCAGCCCCTACTCCGGGCAGCTCGGCGACGAGCTGGCCGGCATGGTGCGCGACTACGCCAAGCAGCAGCGCTACACCTTCATGGGCCCGATCAAGGTCAACCTGGAGAAGGCGGACGACCTCGACACCGGGCTCTACCGGGTGCGCTCGCGCACCCTCGCCTCCTCCGCCAGCCAGCAGGGCGCGGCCCCCTCGGCTCCGGCCGGCCGCCCCGGCCAGGGCGGCTCCGGCTACCCGCCCGCCGCTCCCGCCGGTGCGCCTCCGATGCCGTCCGCGCCGCCGCCCGGCGGGCGCCCCGGCGGCTACGGCTACCCTCAGCCCGCCCCGCAGCGGCCCTCGGCCGCCCCGGCGAGCGGCGGGCGCACCCGCTACTGGATCGAGATCAACGGCAACCGCCACCAGATCTCCCGGCCGACGCTGGTGATGGGCCGCAGCACCGACGCCGACGTGCGGATCGACGACCCCGGCGTCTCCCGCCGGCACTGCGAGATCCGGACCGGAACGCCCTCGACGATCCAGGATCTCGGTTCCACCAACGGCATCGTGGTGGACGGGCAACACACCACCCGCGCTACGCTCCGCGACGGCTCGCGGATCGTCGTGGGCAGCACCACCATCATTTACCGGCAAGCCGAAGGGTGAAGCGGGGGCAATGTCAGAGCTGACCCTCACGGTCATGCGGCTGGGTTTCCTGGCCGTACTGTGGCTGTTCGTGATCGTGGCCGTGCAGGTCATCCGGAGCGACCTGTTCGGTACGCGTGTCACCCAGCGCGGGGCGCGCAGAGAGGCCGCGCGTCCGCAGCAGGCCGCCCGGCAGCAGCCCGCACCACCGCAGCAGCGCGCCCAGCAGGGCGGCGGCGGGCGGCGCGGCCGCAACGCCCCCAGCAAGCTGGTTGTGACCGAAGGCACACTGACCGGCACCACCGTCGCGCTGCAGGGCCAGACCGTCACCCTGGGCCGGGCACACGACTCCACGATCGTGCTGGACGACGACTACGCCTCCAGCCGCCATGCCAGGATCTACCCGGACCGCGACGGACAGTGGATCGTCGAGGATCTCGGCTCCACCAACGGCACCTACCTGGACCGGTCCCGGCTGACGACCCCCACACCGATCCCACTGGGCGCGCCGATCCGCATCGGCAAAACCGTCATCGAGCTGCGGAAGTAGTACGACAATGAGCGAGCGGAGCGAGCACGCAGCGGCAGGCCGCACCCCGGTCTCCGGCGCGCTCCCGACCGGAGGGTGGGCAGTGTGGCTCGACACGACCGGCTGTACCCGGAGCCGACTGGCGAGGTGCGCATGAGCCTGTCCCTGCGCTTCGCCGCCGGATCGCACAAAGGCATGATCCGGGAGGGCAACGAGGACTCCGGTTACGCCGGTCCGCGCCTGCTCGCCATCGCCGACGGCATGGGCGGCCAGGCGGCCGGCGAGGTCGCCTCCTCCGAGGTCATCTCCACCCTGGTCACGCTCGACGACGACGTGCCCGGCTCCGACATCCTCACCTCCCTCGGCACCGCCGTGCAGCGCGCCAACGACCAGCTGCGCGCCATGGTCGAGGAGGACCCCCAGCTCGAGGGCATGGGCACCACCCTCACCGCCCTGCTGTGGACCGGGCAGCGGCTCGGTCTCGTGCACGTGGGCGACTCGCGGGCGTACCTGCTGCGCGACGGGGTGCTGACCCAGATCACCCAGGACCACACCTGGGTGCAGCGGCTCGTCGACGAGGGCCGGATCACCGAGGAAGAGGCCACCACCCATCCGCAGCGCTCCCTGCTGATGCGCGCCCTCGGCAGCGGCGACCACGTCGAACCCGACCTGTCGATCCGCGAGGTCCGGGCCGGCGACCGCTACCTGATCTGCTCCGACGGCCTGTCCGGCGTCGTCTCCCACCAGACGATGGAGGAGACCCTCGCCAGCTACCAGGGCCCGCAAGAGACCGTGCAGGAGCTGATCCAGCTCGCACTGCGCGGCGGCGGCCCCGACAACATCACCGTCATCGTCGCCGACGTCCTCGACCTGGACACCGGAGACACCCTCGCCGGGCAGCTCTCCGACACCCCGGTCGTGGTCGGCGCCGTCGCCGAGAACCAGCACCACCTGCACGACAACGGCATCATGCAGACCCCGGCCGGCCGCGCCTCGCACCTCGGCCGCCAGGGCCACGGACAGGGCGGCGGCGAGTTCGGCCCGCCCGGCTCCGGCGACACCGGCTACATCCCGAGCGGCAGCTTCGGCGACTACAGCGACGAGGACTTCGTCAAGCCGCGCAAGGGCCGCAAGTGGCTGAAGCGATCCCTCTACGGCGGCCTGGCCCTCGCGGTCATCGGCGGCGGCCTGTACAGCGGCTACCGCTGGACGCAGACGCAGTACTACGTCGGCACCAGCGGCGAGCACGTGGCCCTGTACCGCGGCATCAGCCAGGACCTGGCCTGGGTGTCGCTCTCGAAGGTGGAGAAGGACCACCCCGAGATCGAACTCAAGTACCTGCCGCCCTACCAGCAGAAGCAGGTCAAGAACACCATCGCCGCAGGTGATCTGCAGCGGGCGCAGACGAAGATCGAGGCACTGGCCGTGCAGGCCTCCGCCTGCCGGAAGCAGGCGGAACGCACGGCCGCGGAGACCGAGAAGAACGCCAAGACGGGCCAGGGCGAGGCCGGAGGCACCACGGGAACCACCCGTACCGCTTTCACGTCCAAGGCATCACCGACGCCGAACCCGTCGGCCTCCACGAAGCCTCCCTCGTCCAAGTCCCCGACCCCGACCGCGACCGCGACGCCCAACCCCGGCCCGAGCCTCTCCGAGGATGAGCAGAAGGTCGTCGATCAGTGCGGCAAGCAGTAAAGCCGTGAGAGGCCCTGTCACACGATGAGCAGTACTTCGAATTCGTCGACCCACCACACGTCCACGATCGGCGCGATCGGCGCACCGAGCCGCCGCAACACCGAACTGGCCCTGCTGATCTTCGCCGTGGCCATCCCGGTGTTCGCCTACGCCAACGTGGGCCTGGCCCTCAACGACCAGGTGCCCGCGGGCCTGCTGGCCTACGGCCTGGGCCTCGGCCTGCTGGCCGGCATCGCGCACCTCGTCGTACGGAAGTTCGCCCCGTACGCCGACCCGCTGCTGCTGCCGCTGGCCACCCTGCTCAACGGACTCGGCCTGGTCGCCATCTGGCGGCTCGACCAGTCCAAGCTGCTCCAGGGCATCGGCGTGGCCGGCGGGAAGGCGACCAACCAGCTGATCTACACCGCGATGGGCATCGCGTTCTTCGTCGCCGTGCTGTTCTTCCTCAAGGACCACCGCACGCTGCAGCGCTACACGTACATCTCCATGGCGGCCTCGCTGTTCCTGCTGCTGCTCCCGCTGGTCCCGGGCCTCGGCGCCGACGTCTACGGCGCCAAGATCTGGATCCAGGTCGGCAGCTTCACCATCCAGCCCGGTGAGTTCGCCAAGATCGTGCTCGCGGTCTTCTTCGCCGGCTACCTGATGGTCAAGCGGGACGCGCTGGCCCTGGCCAGCCGCCGCTTCATGGGCCTGTACCTGCCGCGCGGCCGCGACCTCGGCCCGATCCTCGTCGTCTGGGCGATCTCGATCCTCATCCTGGTCTTCGAGACCGACCTCGGTACGTCGCTGCTGTTCTTCGGAATGTTCGTCATCATGCTGTACGTCGCCACCGAGCGGACCAGCTGGATCGTCTTCGGCCTGCTGATGTCCGCGGCCGGCGCCGTCGGCGTGGCGAGCTTCGAGCCGCACATCCAGGTGCGTGTCCAGGCGTGGCTCGACCCGATGCACGAGTACGTGCTCAGCCGCACCCCGGGCGTCACCGGAGTCCACTCCGACCAGCTGCAGCAGGCCCTGTGGGCGTTCGGCTCCGGCGGCACCCTCGGCACCGGCTGGGGCCAGGGCCACTCCGAGCTGATCCGGTTCGCCGCCAACTCCGACTTCATCCTCGCCACCTTCGGCGAGGAGCTGGGCCTGGCCGGCATCATGGCGATCCTGCTGATCTACGGCCTGATCGCGGAACGCGGCGTGCGCACCGCCCTCGCCGCCCGCGACCCGTTCGGCAAGCTGCTCGCCATCGGTCTGTCCGGGGCCTTCGCCCTCCAGGTCTTCGTCGTGGCCGGCGGTGTGATGGGGCTCATCCCGCTGACCGGTATGACGATGCCGTTCCTCGCCTACGGCGGTTCCTCCGTGATCGCCAACTGGGCCCTGATCGGCATCCTGATCCGCATCAGCGACACCGCCCGCCGGCCGGCGCCCACGCCCGCAGCCAACCCCGACGCCGAGATGACCCAGGTGGTCCGCCCGTCATGAACAAACCCCTGCGCCGGATCGCGATCTTCTGCGGACTCCTCGTACTGGCTCTGCTGATCCGCGACAACTGGCTCCAGTACGTCAAGTCCGACTCGCTCCGCACCGACAAGAGCAACCGCCGGGTCGCCATCGAGCGGTACGCGAACCCGCGGGGCGACATCATCGTCGACGGCGACCCGATAACCGGATCCGTCGAGTCCAAGAGCGGCGACTTCAAGTACAAGCGCACGTACAAGAACGGGCCCATGTGGGCCCCGGTCACCGGCTACTCCTCGCAGGCCTTCGACAGCAGCCAGCTGGAGAAGATCAACGACGGCATCCTCACCGGCAACGACGACCGGCTCTTCTTCCGCAACACCCTCGACATGATCACGGGCAAGCAGAAGCAGGGCGGCAACGTCGTCACCACGCTCAACGCGGCCGCGCAGAAGGCGGCGTACGAGGGCCTCAAGAGTCAGGGCGGCAAGGGCGCCGTGGTCGCCCTCGACCCGTCCACCGGCAAGATCCTCGCGCTCGCCTCGTACCCGTCGTACGACCCCTCGTCCTTCGCGGGCAACTCCACCGACGTGGACTCCAAGAACTGGACCAAGCTCCAGAAGAAGAACAACCCGGCCGACCCGATGCTGAACCGGGCGCTGCGCGAGACCTACCCGCCGGGCTCCACCTTCAAGGTGGTCACTGCCGCGGCCGCGCTGGAGAACGGGCTGTACAAGTCGGCGGACGAGAACACCGACTCCCCGCTGCCCTACATCATGAAGGGCACCACGACCGAGCTGAAGAACGAGGGGAACCTCCCCTGCAAGAACGCGAACATGCGTGAGGCGCTGCGGGTCTCCTGCAACACCGTCTTCGGCAAGATCGGCGCCGACCTCGGCAACGACAAGATGCTGGCCGAGGCCCAGAAGTTCGGCTTCGACTCCGAGCAGTTCACCCCGGTCCGCGCCAATGCCTCGGTGTTCTCCAAGGACATGAACTCCTCGCAGACCGCCCTGTCCTCCATCGGCCAGTACAACACCGCGGCCACCCCGCTGCAGATGGCCATGGTCGCCTCGGCCGTCGCCAACGACGGCAAGCTGATGAAGCCGTACATGGTCGACGAGCTGCAGTCCTCCAACGTCGACCCGGTCGCCAAGACCGAGCCGAAGGAGCTGAGCCGACCGCTGTCGCCGACGAACGCGCAGATCCTGCAGTCGATGATGGAGACCGTCGTCAAGAGCGGCACGGGCCAGAAGGCGCAGATCGGCGGCGGTGTCGTCGTCGGCGGCAAGACGGGTACCGCCCAGCACGGTGTGGCGAACAGCGCGAACCCGTACGCGTGGTTCATCTCGTACGCCAAGCTCAGCGACGGCAGCTCGCCGGTCGCCGTGGCCGTGGTGGTCGAGGACGAGAACGCCAACCGCGACGACATCTCCGGCGGCGGCCTGGCCGCCCCGATCGCGAAGAACGTCATGGAGGCGGTCATCAAGACCAAGAAGTGACCCTGCACACGTCCCCTTCACATCGTTGCACGTTGCGATACCGGTCCTGTATCGGGTTACGGGCTTGGCCAGGTCACACAACGCGAGCCGGGTACGGTAGGCCCGGACGGCAGCCTTCGGCCGCACACGGACGTGCGCGGCCGAGACCGACGGAGAGGGCTGGTAGGTAGCTATGGAAGAGCCGCGTCGCCTCGGCGGCCGGTACGAGCTGGGCCAGGTGCTCGGCCGTGGTGGCATGGCGGAGGTCTACCTCGCGCATGACACCCGGCTCGGCCGCACCGTGGCGGTGAAGACGCTGCGCGCGGACCTCGCGCGTGATCCGTCCTTCCAGGCCCGCTTCCGCCGGGAGGCCCAGTCGGCCGCCTCGCTCAACCATCCCGCGATCGTCGCGGTCTACGACACGGGTGAGGACTACATCGACGGGGTCTCGATCCCGTACATCGTGATGGAGTACGTCGACGGGTCGACACTCCGTGAGCTGCTTCACTCCGGCCGCAAGCTCCTGCCCGAGCGTGCGATGGAGATGACCATCGGCATCCTCCAGGGCCTGGAGTACGCCCACCGCAGCGGCATCGTCCACCGTGACATCAAGCCGGCGAACGTCATGCTGACGCGCAACGGCCAGGTCAAGGTGATGGACTTCGGCATCGCCCGGGCCATGGGCGACTCCGGCATGACCATGACCCAGACCGCGGCGGTCATCGGCACGGCGCAGTACCTCTCCCCGGAGCAGGCCAAGGGCGAGCAGGTCGACGCCCGGTCGGACCTCTACTCGACCGGCTGCCTGCTGTACGAGCTGCTGACGGTGCGGCCGCCCTTCGTGGGCGACTCCCCGGTGGCCGTGGCCTACCAGCACGTCCGCGAGGAGCCGCAGGCCCCGAGCGTCTTCGACCCCGAGATCACCCCCGAGATGGACGCCATCGTCCTGAAGGCGCTGGTCAAGGACCCGGACTACCGCTACCAGTCCGCCGACGAGATGCGCGCCGACATCGAGGCCTGTCTCGACGGCCAGCCGGTCGCGGCGACGGCCGCGATGGGCGCGGTCGGCTACGGCGGCTACCCCGACGACCAGCCGACGACGGCACTGCGTCCGGGCGCCGACGCGGGAGCGACGACCATGCTCCCGCCGATGAACCCGGACGAGGGCGGATTCGGCTACGACGACCGCCCCGACCGGCGCCGTCAGCAGAAGAAGAACAACACCTCCACGATCCTCCTCGTGGTCGCGGCCGTCCTGGTCCTGATCGGCGCGATCCTGATCGGGAAGTGGGTCTTCAGCCAGAAGAACACGGACGAGACCTTCGGAGCCCCGCACTTCGTCGGCAACAGCTACGCCACCGCCCAGAAAATGGCCGTCAACCGGGACCTGAAACTGGCAAAGCCCACTTTCAAGCCCTGCGACAACCAGCCGAAGGGCAACGTCTGCTCCCAGGACCCCCAGGCCGGTACGGACGTCAAGAAGGGCGACACGATCAACTTGGTGGTGTCGACGGGAGCCCCCAAGGTCACCGTGCCGGACGTCCGCGGCATCCAGTTCGACGACGCCGAGTCCCAGCTGAAGGACAAGGGCTTCACGGTCGACAAGAAGGTCGAGGTCTCCACGCAGACCCCGGGTGTCGTCACCGCCCAGAACCCCGACGGCGGCACGAAGAAGGAGAAGGGCTCCACGATCACCCTCACGGTCGCCAAGGCCGAGGAGAAGATCACGATCCCCAGCGACCTCGTCGGCAAGTCCTGCGACGACGCCAAGACCGAGCTGCAGAACCTGGGCCTGGTGCCCAGCTGCAACGACACCCCGACGAACAACCCCGACGACGACGGCAAGGTCCTCTCGACCAACCCGCAGGCGGGCGAGCAGGTCTCCAAGAACACCAACGTGGTGATCAACGTCGGCAAGGCGCAGGGCCAGCAGCAGACGCAGGTCCCGCAGGTCCAGAACCAGAGGCTCAAGGACGCCCGGAAGATGCTCGAGCAGGCGGGTCTTCAGGTCGCCGTCCAGGGCTCCCAGGACGACAACGCCATCGTCGTCACCTCCAACCCGACCCCGGGCACCACGGTCAACCAGGGCGACACTGTCACCCTGTTCACGGTGGACCAGGGCGGCAACGGCAACCAGGGCGGGACGAACATCTTCGGCGGCACCAGCGGCTGACACCCCGCACACACGTGGATGGGCCCCTGCCGGGAAGTTCCGGCAGGGGCCCACTTCATGTCTGCGGCCTGAACTGCAGTGCGCCTGTCGATCGTGTCTTCATATGTCACGACTCGTTGATCGGGTGGGGTGGGGAATCGGAGAGTCTCTGTCCCGGCCATTCGGCCACGAGACGAGTAAGGGGCAGAACGTGATCAACGAATCGGCGCTGCTGGAATCGAAATCCCTGCGCGACAGCGTGCTGGACCGCACGGACGTACTCGACAGAGTCAAGGCGCTGTCGCTGCTGCCGGACGGGATGCATGTGACGACGGCGATGGTGGCGGCGTACTTCGAGGTGAGTCGCAAGGCCATCGAGTCACTGGTGCTGGATCACCGAGAAGAACTGGTGGCCACCGGCTACCGCGTATTGGCAGGTACAGAACTGACCTCCTTCAAGGAGGTCAGTGGGATCCAATCGCGCTCCCGATCCCTCGCGCTGTACCCGCGCCGCGCCGTCCTCAACGTCGCCATGCTGCTCCGGGACAGTGAAGTGGCGCGTCAGGTGCGTGTGTACCTCCTGGACATGGAGTACCTGGCACGCACACAGCCTGTGGATAACTCCGCTCCCACTGACCCCACCTCCCTCGACGACCGCATCGACCAGCGCATCACCCACATCCTCGGCAAGACCGTCGTGCCGATGTTCAACGCCCTGATCGAGACGTCGGGCGAGCATCGCAAGGAGCTGGTGGCCCTGCGGGCGGGAGTCCAGCGCATCGAGCGGCGGCTCCACCAGCACCACGCACGGCTGCAGAGGCTCGAAGGGACCCGAGCCGACCGGCCCGCCGTCGGAGTCGTGGCCGCCATGGACGCCATGAACGGCCGCACGTTCGAGCAGCACATCGCCAAACTGCTGCGCCGGGACGGCTGCACCAACGTCGTCGTACAGGGCGGGCACGGTGACCGGGGCGTCGACATCATCGGGCTCACGGCCGACGGACGACGCCTCGTCGTCCAGTGCAAGAGGTTCGCGCCCTACCTCTCCATCACCAGTCCTGAAGTCCAGAAGTTCGTCGGGTCGGCCAAGGTGCTGTACAGCGCGGACGTGGCGCTCTACGTGGCGACGTGCCCCTTCACCCCCTGAGGCCCTGCACATCGCCGCCGAGGCAGGGATCACCGCCGTACACCGTGGGGTGCTGGAGGAGTGGGGCGCCGGGGAACCGCTGAGGGTCCTGGAGTAGGTACGGCCTGACGCAAAGAGGCCCGAAGCCGCAAGAGGAAGTTGCGGCTTCGGGCCTTCGCCATGCTAGACGACCGGGGTCCTCAACAACCTCTGTCAGCCGCGCAGCTCCGCCGGCGGTGTCCGCTTGCTGTCCACCTTCTGCACCCGGACCAGTTCGCCCCAGACCACGTAGCGGTACTCGGACGTGTAGACCGGGGTGCACGTCGTCAGGGTGATGTAGTGGCCCGGCTTCTTCCTGCCGGACTCCTCGGGGATCTGGGAGAGGACCTTGACGTTGTACTTCGAGGTCTCGGGGAGGATCGAGTACACCTTGTAGACGTACCAGTCGTCCTTCGTCTCGAAGACGATCGGGTCGCCCTTCTCCACCTTGTCGATGTTGTGGAACTTCGCGCCGTGGCCGTCCCGGTGGGCGGCGAGGGTGAAGTTGCCCTTCTTTCCGGTCATGGGCAGCGTGGCCTTGCCCGGGTCCGTGTAGTAGCCGGCCACGCCGTCGTCGAGGACGTCCGTGCCCGTGCCCTTCTCGACCAGGACCTCGCCGTTGCGCATCGACGGCACGTGCAGGAAGCCGATGCCGTCCTTGGTGTCCAGCGCACCGGGCCCGGAGTCGGCGGCGTGGGCCCAGTGGTCGCGGACCTTGTCGGCCTCCCGGTCCGCCTTGCGGTCCGCTATCACGTTCGTCCACCAGAGCGAGTAGACGACGAACAGGCCCAGCAACACGCCCGCCGTGATGAGGAGTTCGCCGAAGACGCTGACCGCCAGCGCGATCCTGCCGGGGCGGCGGCGCGGGGCCTGGGCCGCGTCAGAAGCGTCGGTGTGCTCTTCGGTCTCGTCGGCGGTCGCTGCCACTTGTTCCCTCTGCCTTACTCGATGAGCGCGTCCGGCTTGCCCTTGCTGCGCGGGCGTTCCTCGACCATCTTGCCCCAGACGATCAACCGGTACTTGCTGGTGAACTCCGGCGTACAGGTGGTGAGCGTGATGTACCGGCCCGGCTCGGTGAATCCGGAGCCCCTGGGGATCGGGTTCAGCACGCTGGTGTTGGACGGCGGGGTCACCGGCAGCGTCGAGGTCACCTTGTACACGAAGTACGTGTCCTGCGTCTCGACCACGACCGCGTCGCCCGCCGTGAGCCTGTTGATGTAACGGAACGGTTCACCATGGGTGTTGCGGTGCGCGGCCAGTCCGAAGTTGCCGGTCTTCGCGTCCGGCATCGCCGTCTTCAGCGCACCCTCGCCGTAGTGCCCGACCATGCCCTTGTCGAGCACCTTCTTGTTGCTGACGCCCTCCGCGATCGGCGCCAGCACGTCCAGCTTCGGGATGTGCAGGATGGCGAAGCCCTGCCCCGGCTCGAACACCCCGGGGGCCCGCTTGCCGCTGGCCCAGTCGTCCTGCAGCTGGTGTGTCTCGCTGCCCGCCTGCGCATGGGCACGGACGTTCGTCCACCACAGCTGGTAGGTGACGAACAGCAGCATCAGCACGCCGGTGGTGATGAACACCTCGCCGATCGCCCGGCTCGCGACGACGGCCGGGCCGGGCTTGCGCAGCCGCGCCTGACGCCGGGCCTCGACACGGGAGAGCGGCCGCTGCGGCGACGACTCCGAGGAGGTGTCCGGCCCGCCCGCCGGCCCTCGGGTCCCGCCGTGGCGGCCGCCGCGCCGCTTGGCGGCCTTTCTGCGGGCCGCACGGCCCCCCGGTGTGGTTCCGGTGGCGGAGGAGGCCGAGGAGGCCGCAGAGGCGCGCAGGAACCCGCTCTCCGGGCTCTGCGGCGGAGCGGGGATCCGCAGCGCCACCGTCTCGTCGTCGACCGGCGGCAGCAGCGTGGTCGCCTGCTCGTCCATCGAAGCCGCCGAAGCCATCGGAGGCATCGGCGCCGTAGGGGGGTCGCCCGCGGCCGCGTACGGCGCAGAGCGATAGGACTCGTACGGTGTCTCCCCGTACAAGTCCTCGCGCTCCGGGCGCAGCGCGGTCACGCCGTGGCCCTGCCCACCACCGGGGCAAGCCCCGCAGACCTCGCCACGGCACCCTGGTCGCCGCACTCCACCAGCCAGTTGGCCAGCATCCGGTGCCCGTGCTCGGTCAGCACCGACTCGGGGTGGAACTGCACACCCTCGACCGGCAGTTCGCGGTGGCGCAGGCCCATGATGATGCCGTCGTGCGTGCGGGCCGTGACCTCCAGCTCCGCCGGGACGGTGGCCGGCTCGGCGGCCAGCGAGTGGTAGCGGGTCGCCGTGAAGGGCGAGGGCAGCCCGGCGAAGACGCCCTTGCCCTCGTGCTCCACCGGGGAGGTCTTGCCGTGCAGCAGCTCGGGCGCACGGTCCACCACACCCCCGTACGCCACCTGCATCGACTGCATGCCGAGACAGACACCGAAGACGGGGACACCGGTCGCGGCACAGTGGCGGACCATGTCCACGCACACCCCGGCCTCCTCCGGCGTCCCGGGCCCGGGCGAGAGCAGCACGCCGTCGAAGCCGTCCTGGGCGTGTGCCGTCGACACCTCGTCGTTGCGCAGCACCTCGCACTCGGCACCCAGCTGGTACAGGTACTGGACGAGGTTGAAGACGAAGCTGTCGTAGTTGTCGACGACGAGAATCCGCGCACTCACTGGTTGTCCACCGTCACATCGTTGAAGGGCAGCAGCGGTTCGGCCCAGGGAAAGACGTACTGGAAGAGGACGTAGATCACGGCCAGGACCAGTACGAGTGAGATCAGCGCCCTCACCCACGCGTTCCCCGGCAGATGCCGCCAGATCCAGCCGTACATGCCGTCCCTTCCGTTCCACCACGGCACCTGACTCACGCCGTACTGCACCAGACTAACGGCGCAACGCCTCCGGTTCGCCTGACTCCACGGGCTGGGTGGAATCGAGGTGCGCCCACACGATCAGCCGGTGACTGTGCCCCCATTCCGGATCGCACGTGGTCAGCGTCAGATACCGGCCCGGACGCGTGTACCCCGACTTACGTGGCACAGCGTCGATCACCTCAACGTCCGTCGGCACGGTTTTGTAGGGCCCTTTGTCGATCCGATACGTGAACCAGGTGGTTCCGTCCGTGAGCACCACCGCGTCACCGGACCGCAGCCGCGGGAAGTCCTTGAAGGGGTCTCCGTAAGTGCGCCGGTGACCGGCGACCGCGAAGTTGCCCTCCTGCCCGAGCCGCGCGGTCCCGGTGTAGTGGGCGAGACCCTTCTTCAGCACGTCGGTGCCCGTGCCCTCCAGCACCGGCTTGTTCCACGTGGAACCGAGCCGCGGGACGTACATGATCGCGAACGGCCTGCCGTAGTGGTAGGCCGCCGGATCCGCCGCGCTCGGCGCGGCCCCGCCGCTCCCCCTCGACCACTGCTGGTGCAACTGGTCGATCTGGTCGCTCATGACGCCGTCGGCCTCGACGCCCGTCCAGAACAGCACGTAGACGACGAAGAGCACGATCAGGGTGCCGACGGTGATGCACAGTTCGCTGACGGTCCGGACGATCACGCGCACCGGCGGCTCCTGACGGGGGACCTACTCCACTGGCTTCGCGTAGTGCAGATCCACTGTGCCCGAGTAGCCCGGCAGAGTCACCGTCCCGTCCTCGGTGACTTTCCAGCCGAGACCGTAGACGTTGACGTACACCATGTAGGTCTGGATCGCCTTGCTCGCGGCGAGCGCCTGCTGCAGCTTTCCGGGGTCCCCGACAGCGGTGATCTTGTACGGCGGCGAGTAGACACGGCCCTGGAGGATCAGGGTGTTGCCGACGCAGCGCACCGCGCTGGTGGAGATCAGCCGCTGGTCCATGACCTTGATGCCCTTGGCCCCGCCCTGCCACAGGGCGTTCACCACGGCCTGCAGGTCCTGCTGGTGGATGACCAGGTAGTCGGGCTGCGGCTCGGGGTAGCCGGGGAGCTTGGCGGTCGCGTTCGGCGGGGCGTCGTTGAGGGTGACGCTGATCGCCTTGCCGGTGAGCTTCTGGGTGCCCGCCGTGTCCTCCAGGCCCCGGAGCTTCTCGTCCTGGGCCCTGGTGCTCCCGTCGTCGCCCTCGGCGAGCGCGTCCACGCTGTCACGCAGCGTGGCGTTTGACTCGTCCAGCCCCTTGTTCTTGCGGCTGCGCTCCTGGATCAGGTCGGACAGCTTCAGCAGGGAGCCGTCCTGCCGGATGTCGGTGCCCTTGGCCGTGTTGAAGCTGGTGAAGAAGATGAGCCCGGCCAGAGCGAAGACAGCGATCGTGAGAATCCGCACCGGGCGGAAGCGGGGTCCACGAGACGGGCCGGAACCCGTTGATCCCGTCCCGGGGGAGTCGGCAGAATTGCTCAACGTACCCTTATCTCCTTCGGCGCCGCGGAAGCACTACGCTAACGGACGCCCGGGGGAGCACTCAGTGTCCCCTTGTACGCTGCCCCGGACCGACCCAGTTACCTGCGCGGCCACGCAGCGCATCGACAGGAGAGACCCTCGTGCCGAAGTCACGTATCCGCAAGAAGGCCGACTACACGCCGCCGCCCGCGAAGCAGGGGCAGGCCATCAAGCTCGCCAACCGCGCCTGGGTCGCGCCGGTCATGCTGGCCATGTTCCTCATCGGCCTGGCCTGGATCGTCGTCTTTTATGTGAGCAACGGCTCGCTGCCGATCGACAGCCTGGACAACTGGAACATCGTGGTCGGCTTCGGCTTCATCGCCGCCGGGTTCGGCGTCTCCACGCAGTGGAAGTAGCGGGTCCGCGCTAGCTCTGCCCAGGGTTGTTCACTGAGTTATCCACAGCCTGGTCCAATATCCACACCCCCCTGGGGAAAAGACTACGATCTGTGGATAACCCATCGGACGTTGACGCCGGTGTGACTGCCCTACCGGCCCTCATACATCCGTTCGCCCCCTGCCCGACCTGCGGAAACGCATCCGAGCGGCAGGGGGCACAGCTGTTTCCGCACAGCGTGCACAAGATCCGGCACCCGCTGTGGACAACGGTTCGGTATCAGGTGAGCTGAGCGGTCCTGAGCAGCACCATGACCACCACCACGGCCAGGACGAGCACACAGGTGCCGTACTGGACCAGCGTCCGCTTCTCGCGCGGGGCGTGGACCATGGCGTAGCCGGTGACGACACCGGCGACCAGGCCGCCGATGTGGGCCTGCCAGGCGATGTTGTGGAAGCCGAAGGTGAAGATCAGGTTGATCACCAGCAGGGCGATGATCGGCCGCATGTCGTAGTTCAGCCGGCGCATCAGGACCGCGGTCGCGCCGAACAGGCCGAAGATCGCACCGGAGGCGCCGAGCGAGGCCTGCGACGGGTCTGCGAGCAGATACGTCAGCGCACCGCCGGCCAGCCCGGAGACGAAGTACAGCGCGAGATAGCGGGCCCGGCCGAGGGCCGCTTCGAGCGGGCCGCCGATCCACCACAGGCTGAGCATGTTGAAGCCGATGTGCCAGGGCGCCTCGTGCGTGAACATCGACGTCACGAAGCGGTACCACTCGCCCTCGACGACGCCCATCGTCGGCTGGTAGGGCTTCGGGGGCCACTGGCCGATCAGGACCAGGTCGTTCAGCAGCGAGCTCTTGGCCTGGACCGCGATGAACACGGCGATGTTGATCCCGATGAGGATCTTGGTGACCAGCCGTGGGTCGGCCGTGACCGTCCCGCCGGCCACCGTGCGCGGCTGGGACGCGGCCGGGGCGTGTCCGGTGCCGGAACCGCTGCGTACGCATTCGGGGCACTGGAAGCCGACCGAGGCGCTGACCATGCACTCGGGGCAGATGGGGCGCTCGCAGCGGGTGCAGCGCACGCCGGTCTCGCGGTCCGGGTGCCGGTAGCACCCGGGCAGGCTGCGGGCGTCCTGCGTACTGCCTTCGGCCTGTTCCATGAGATCCCCTTGCTGGTCGTGGCCTGTCCCCCGGCCCATACCCCGCCCCGTTCTTCCCTACGGACGAGCGGGACGTTTGGTTCCCTGCGGTTTTCTGGGGCGGATGCCGGGGCGCGCCCGGATTCAGCCCTCGCGCTTCTCCACGACGATCGTCTCGATGACGACGTCGTTGACCGGCCGGTTGTTCGGGAGCGTGGTCGGTACGGCGGCGATCGCGTCCACGACCTTCTGGCCGGCGACGTCCGCGACCTCGCCGAAGATCGTGTGCTTGCGGTTCAGGTGCGGGGTGGGGCTGACCGTGATGAAGAACTGGGAGCCGTTGGTGCCCGGACCCGCGTTGGCCATGGCGAGCAGATAGGGGCGGTCGAAGCGCAGGTCGGGGTGGAATTCGTCGCCGAACTCGTAGCCGGGGCCGCCGATGCCGTTGCCCAGGGGGTCGCCGCCCTGGATCATGAAGCCGCCGATGACCCGGTGGAAGACGGTGCCGTCGTAGAGCTTGTCGTGGCTCACGGCGCCGGTGCCCGGGTGCGTCCACTCCCGTTCGCCCTGGGCGAGCTCGACGAAGTTTCTGACCGTCGCGGGCGCGTGGTTCGGGAACAGCCTGATGACGATGTCGCCGTGGTTGGTCTTCAGGGTGGCGTAGAGCTGCTCGGCCACGATCCGCCTTCCGTTGTCCTCGTGTGACTCCCCGATCCTCGCACGGTGCGGGGCCCCTGACGCCCGGCCGGCCTGGGTTCCGCCGCGAGGGGAGCGCCCGGCCGTGATTCGTGGCAGGGTCGACAGGGAGCCCTTGTTGCACCCATATGCCCGCCCTCGCATGACGCGCGGGCTGCGGGCAGGCATGATCCTTAAAAGGGTGGAAAGGCGAATTACCGTACGCCACCGAGGAGGAGGAGACCCGTGACCCGCATCGACAGCGTGCGCGCCGCGACCGGCTCGGCGAAGGACAGCGTGCTGCACGCCGCGGAAGTGGTGGCGCCCTACGCCGACACAGCCAAGGAGCGCGCCTCGCACTACGCACAGGAGGCACGCGTACGGCTGGCGCCCGTGGTGTCCCAGGCCGCCGAACAGGCCCGTGTGCAGTACGACGCGCGGCTCGCTCCGCGACTGGAGCAGGCCCTCGCGCATGTGCCGCCGAAGGTGGACCTGGCGGCGCAGGAGGCCGCTGACCTGACCCGGAAGGCCGCACGGCAGGCGGCCGAGTACTCGCGTCCGAAGATCGAGCATGCGATGGCCGCCGCCGCTCCGGTGGCGGACGAGGCCGCCGCGCGGGGTGCCGCCGCGCTGGTGGCGCTGCGCGGCCAGGTCTCGGCGCAGGAGATCCAGAAGCTGGCCCGAAGGAACGAGCGGCGTTCCCGCAGGGGCCGTTCCCTGAAGGTGCTGGCGCTGCTCGGCCTGGTGGCGGGTGGTGCGTTCTGCGCCTGGAAGTGGTGGGACAAGCAGGCCAATCCCGACTGGCTGGTGGAGCCGCCCGCCGCGACGGAGGTGCCCGAGTCCGGCCGGCTGAGTTCGGTGGACGGCACGGGTCCCTCGGCGCTGGACCCGGACGTGCGGGCGAAGCAGGCCGAGGAGGACGCGGCCGACCGGGAGGACAAGGACTGAGGAGGGCTGAGGGGGTCGGCACCGTCCGGGTGCCGACCCGAGTGCCGGCGGGGCCGTGGGGCGGACGACGTGCGGGTCGTCCGCCCCGGACGCGCCTTGAACGGATATCTGCTCCCATGTGCGACATAGTTGTGCAGAAGGTGATCAAGAATCCGGAGAGGCGGCCCGGCCCGCCCCACCCTTCTCACAAGGACCGCCCCTTGAAGACCGTCGTCGTCACCGGAGCCACCAGCGGTATCGGCAGGGCCACCGCGCTCGACCTGGCCGCCCGCCGCTTCAACGTCATCGGCACCGCCCGCACCCCTGACAAGGCGGAGAAGCTCGTGGCCGCCGCGGCCGAAGTCGGGCTCACCGTGCGCACCGTGCTCCTGGACGTGACGGACCGGCGCTCCTGCCAGGACGCCGTCACGGAGATCGACGAGGTGACGGAGGGGGGACCCTGGGCCCTGGTCAACAACGCGGGAGTCGCACCGGTCGGCGCCTTCGAGGACGTGTCCGAGGAGGTTGCCCGGGACGCCCTGGAGGTCAATCTGCTGGGCGTGGCGCGGATGACCCGGCTGGTGCTGCCGGGCATGCGGCGCAGGGGCGAGGGGCGGATCGTCCAGGTGAGTTCGCTCGGGGGGCTGGTCTCCGTCCCGTTCACCGGCTGGTACTGCGCGAGCAAGTACGCGCTGGAGGCCCTGACCGACAGCCTGCGCATGGAGATCGCCGGCAGCGGTGTCCACGCCTGCCTGGTCGAGCCCGGCTTCATCGACACGCCCTTGCTCTCCAAGGGCCTGGCGGACTTTCCGGCCGAGTCGCGGTACGCGCACGGCTACATGGCCGCCCGCCGGCGCGTCGCCTCGTGGTCGCCGCCCGGTCCGGAGACCGTCGCCCGCACCGTGCGCCGCGCTCTCCTCGCGCAGAAGCCGCACCGCCGCTACCGCGTGGGTCCCGGGGCGGTGTCGGCCCCCCTGCTGCGCCTCGCCCCCGCCGGCGTCAGCGACCTCGTCGCGCGTACCGCGCTGCGCCTCAACAAGCGGTGAGGGGGCGCGCGTGACGTGCGCTTCGGCTGATCCGGCCCGGGTCTGCGGCGCCCGCTGCTGTCAGGCCGCCATCGGATGCCGGACGGCGTTGCCGGCAGGTGCCGCCGGAACGGCGCGGCTCATCGAGTCCCGCAGCGCGCGGGCCGCCGGCTCCCAGCTGTAGCAGCCGTCCGTGGACGGAGGGGTCGTCGCGCTCAGCAGGTAGGCGTCCACCAGTTCTTCGAGCAGGGTCGCGGCCTGCTGCTCGCCGGTGCCGAGGAGGGCGGCCGCCGGGGCGGGGGCGGGCCGGTCGGGGGCGCTCGGGGTGAGCAGGGTGTGTGCCGCGCGGCGGAGGTGGGCGGGGAGTGTGGCGAGGGTGCGTTCCAGTGCGGCCCGCAGCCCCAGCGGGTCCTCACCGGCCTGTGCGGCGGTCGTCGCCCAGGTGATCGCCTGACGGGCGGTCCAGTGCGGGCGCAGGCGGAGTCGGGCGGCGACGGCGAACAGGGCGGTGGGCAGGCCGTGGCACAGCTCGGCCAGCTGCCGGGCGCCGTCCGGGTCCATGGTGATGCGGTGCTCGGGCACCAGGGAGACCAGCAGGTGCAGGCAGTCGTCGAGTGGCAGCCGGTCCAGCTCGATGTGTTCGGTGCTGGAGGAGACGAACAGCCGCCGTCGGCTGCTGATGACCGCGCCGCAGCCGTAGCCGGAGGGGAGCAGCAGGCCGAGGTCGTCCGGGCCGGTCACGTCGTCCAGGACCACCAGGACGCGCCGGTCGGCGGTCCAGGTGCGGTACATCAGGCTCAGGTCGGTCGTGCCCAGGTGCAGCAGGTCCTCCGTCGCGCCGAGTCCGCGCAGGAAGGAGCGGAGGATCTCGGCGTGGCCGACGGGCCGTCCGGTGTCGTCGAGGAGGCGGCCGTAGAGCTGGCCGTCCGGGTAGTGGCCGCTGGCCCGGCGGGCCGCGTGCCGGCACAGTTCGCTCTTGCCGGTGCCGGGGGCGCCGCTCACCACGACGAGCGCCGGTCCGGGCGCGGCCTTGGCGGTGAGTGCGCCGATGGCGCGGGCGAGCTGGCCGCCGCGGCCGGTCAGCCGTTCCTGCGGTGCGGGTAGGTGGCACGGCACGCGGGGGGCGGGGGCGGGCGTGGCCGGTGCCGGGGACGGTTCGGCCGGTCGCAGCAGGCTGGTGTCGGACTGGAGGATGGCCGTGTGCAGGGCCTGGAGTTCGGGTGAGGGGTCGAGTCCGAACTCGTCCGCGATCTGGGAGCGGGCGCGCTGGTAGACGCGGAGGGCGTCGGCACGGCGGTCGGTGCGGTACAGGGCCGTCATCAGGTTGCGCTGGACGGTCTCGTTGGTGGGTTCGAGGGCGGCCAGGGAGGTCAGTTCGCCGATCAGCTCGTGGTGCCGGCCGAGCTGGAGGTCGGCCTCGATGCGCAGGGTGGTGGCGCTGGTGTGGAGTTCGTTCAGGCGCAGCGCCTCGGCCTGCAGCAGGGGTCCTTTACGGACGTCGACGAGGGCCGCGTCCCGCCAGAGCGCCATGGCCGCGGCGACCGATTCGCGGGCGCGCCGGTGGTCTCCGGCGCGGAACTCCTTGCGGGCCCGGGCGACGAGCGGCTCGAACCGGTAGGCGTCCACCTGGTCCTCGGGCAGGCTGAGCTGGTAGCCGCCGCTCGCCGTGCCGAGCACGGGCCGGCCGGTGCCGCGGTCGGGTCCGCCGCTCCTCGGGTTGCCGAGGGCGAAGCGTTTGCGGATCTCGTACACGTACGTCTGCAGGGCGGTGTGGGCGCTGGCGGGCGGGTTGTCCTCCCACAGCTCTTCCATGAGCTGCTCGAAGCGCACCACCCGGTTGGCGTTCAGCACCAGTACGGCCAGGGTCTGGCGTACTTTCTGCGCTGCCGGGACGGCGTTGACGCCGGGTTCGCCGGTGTAGATCTCCAGTGGTCCCAGAAGATTGACTCGCATTGGTTCTCCCCGTTGTCCGGCGGACCTCGGCCGGGCGGTGGCCCGGTGTCCGGCTCTGCCGGTGTGGGCCGCGGTTCGTGCGGCCGGCGCGGTGCCGCAGTGCGTCACTGCAGCTCGTTGGCGAACAGTTCCCAGCTCTGCGCGTAGGCCTGGGCCAGGTGGGCCGCGGCGGCCCTGCAGTGCGGGGGCAGGCCGGCGGCGATCCCCTCCCGGTGCCGGGCGAGTGCGGCGCCCGCCTCCAGCAGCCGCAGGAAGGACCGTCCGGTCTCGCTGAAGCGCAGCGCCGGGTCACGGCGCAGGCGGCGGTGTATCTCGCCCAGGTCCGGTGCGGGCCCGGGTGCCGCGGGCGCGGGGGTCCGGCGGGCGGAGCCGCGGGTGCCGACCGGGTCGTCGCCGCGGGCCAGCCGGGCGCGGACGTCGGCGACGGTGGCCGGTGAGATCCCGGCCTCCCGGGCGATCGCGCGCAGCGAGGCCGTCGGGTCCTCCCTGAGCAGGGCGGCGGCCAGGGCGCGGCCGTGGGAGGCGTCCAGTGGGCGGGCGCGCCCGTCGCGGCCGATCCGTTTGGCGCCGGGGGCCGCCGGGTCGAGCACCCGGCGCCGTATCTCGGCCGTCTTGCCGGCGGACAGTCCCGCGAGGGAGGCCACCGCGCGGTCGGACCAGTCCGGCCGGGCGGTGAGGACGCGTTCCGCGGCCGCGGTGCGTTCGGCCAGGGTCAGCGGCAGGCCGTGGGTGACGTTGAGGGCGACCGCCAGCAGGCGCGCGTCCTCCGCGCTGCCGTCGAAGAAGCGGACGGGGATGGTGGTGCGGCCTCGTAGCTGTGCCGCCCGCAGCCGGTGGACACCGTCGACGACCGTCATGGTCGCGCGATGCACGACCACCGGCGGCAGCGCGTCCCCGGCCTGGGCCAGGACCCGGGAGTGGCCCGGGTCCTCCACCCTGCTGCGGGGTGAGTCCGTCACCCGCAGCGTGTCGACGGGGATGTCCTGCACCGGCAGTTCGAGCAGCTCACCGCGGAGTGCGAGCAGGTGCTCGGCGTCGTTGCGGCAGTCGGTTGCGGCCATGGCAGCCTCCAAGCGGGATTCGCGGGCGCCCTCGTCGTCCAGGTTTCCTACTGCCAGCCCGCGTCGCCCGGGGCGGCCTGCGCGTCGGCGAGGACCGTGGGCGAGGCCGCCCGCTGCCAGCCGGCGTCTCCCGCCTGCTGCGCCCTGTGCTCCTGCTGGTGCGTCGCCCCCGTCACGATCGCCAGTGCCGCCGCGATCGCAGCCCCCAGAACAGCAATTCGACGCATCGTCGTCTCCCCTTCAACAGTTGCGTGATCGTTCGTGTCGTGACCGATCCGGTCTGTGATCGGTCCGACAACTGCATTTCACCCGGGGTCGCAGGCCAGGAGAAGGGGTTTTGGGGCGGGCAGAGCGGACATGTCCGCTGGCGGACAAGTCCGGGGCCGGGCCCGGGTCGCGCGCGGCGGGCGGCGGGCGGCGGCCGGGTCAGCGGGCCGTGGGCAGGGAGATGGTGACCCGGGTGCCGAGCAGCGGCCAGCCGCCGAGCCGCGGCCGCGCGGCGACCGTGCTCCACCACAGAAGGCGGGCCGTCACCTCGGCCTGTTCCGGTCCGCCGGCGGCGAGGTAGAGGCCGACGGCGGGCTCGTCGGCGGCGTGCACGGTGACATGGCGGAGCGCCGAGGCCGGCGGTGCGGCGTCGGCGATGGCCCGTGCGGTGTCCTCGGGCAGCTCCAGGCCGGCCGGATGCGGCCCCAGGTGAAGGTGGACGAGGTACATCAATTACAACTCCACGGTAAGACGGTGGCTTTGCCACCCGGGACAAGGCTTTCCAGGACGGCATAGGCGAAAGCGATCTCCGTCACGGCTGCGGTCCCCCCATTCGTGTAATCTCCACATGCATTTCTGTCTCCGCACAGAGAGCCCTAGCAAGGGGGACCAGGGTGTCCGAGGAGGAGATCCCATTGCTTTCTGGACTCGGGATAGACACGGCCTCGGAGGCTGTGTATCGCACGATGCTCGCGCGCCCGGACGGTGATGTCGGCGAGTGGGCCGACGATCTCGGTCTGTCCGAGCACGAGGTACGGGAGTCACTGGACCGGTTGAGCGAGCTGGCGCTGGTCAGAACCTCGGCGGAGAACGAGTCCCGGGTGCGCCCGGTGAACCCGATGCTCGCCCTGGAGGCGCTGTTGGCCCAGCAGCAGGCGGAGTTGGCCGCGCACCAGCAGCGGGTGGAGGCGAGCCGTGCGGTGGTCGCGGAGACCATCGCCCAGTTCGCGGACCAGTACACCCCCGGCGCCGGCGCGGGATTCCATTTCCTGTCCGGTGTCGAAGCCATCCGGGAGCATCTGGAAATCCTCACCAAGGAGGTCCGGGAGGAATTCCTGACATTCGCTCCCGGAGGTCCGCAGACCCCGGAGAACATGGACGCCTCACGCCCGCTCAATCTGCGGCTGCTCAATCGGGGCGTCCGGATGCGCACGGTCTATCTGGACAGCATCCGGCGTGATCCGCCCACCGTCGCCCATGCCGAATGGCTGGCCGCCCAGGGCGCACAGGTCCGCACCACACCCACACTTCCCAATCGCCTCATTCTCATCGACCGACGTACGGCGCTCATCGCGACCGACAGCAAGAACACCGGAGCCGGTGCGGTCCTGGTGGACAACCCGGGCACGATCGCTCTGATGCACGCGCTGTTCGAGACCGTGTGGCAGTCCGCGCGACCCATCGGAACGCGTCCCGAGCGCAGCCGCAAGACACTCACCACGCATCAGGCTGAAGTGCTTCGTCTTATGGCGCAAGGGCTCACCGACGAGGCGATTGCACACCAACTCGGGGTGTCGGACCGGACGGTGCGCCGCACCATGTCCGCGCTGCTGACGCTGCTGGACGCGCGCAGCCGCTTCCAGGCGGGCGTGCAGGCGGTGCGCCGCGGCTATCTGCACGCCGCCGACGACTGACGAGAGGGCCACCCGACCGCACCCCGTCCAACTGTCCACGGGGTGCGGTCGAACGGGCCCGCCCGCCGCCTCCTGAGCCCCCCTTTCCGGACTCGTTCTTCGCCGTTCCCCCTCCTCGCGTCTCGCTTGAGTCGCGGTTGAGCCGGGGTTGGAAACCGCGTGCCAAAGTCGCCGCATGCTTCAAAGGCGTGCTGACCAAACCCTGATCGACCGGATAGGACGGCTCCGTTCCGGTCTCGCGGGGACCCCGCTGATTCCGTTGGCGGACGACGAATGCGACATTGTCGCCAAGCTGGAGTTCTGCAATCCGACCGGCAGCACCAAGGACCGCTCGGCACTGTGGATCCTGGAACGGGCCATCGCCCGTGGGGAGATCACGCGGAACACCACGGTGGTCGAGTCCTCGTCGGGCAACTTCGCCCTGGCGCTGGCCTTTTACTGCCGCATGCTGGGAATTTCCTTCGTGCCGGTGATCGACCCCAATTGCAATGAGGCCACCGAAGCACACCTGCGCCTGCTGTGCCGGAGAGTGGAGAAAGTCTCCACCCGGGACGCGGCGGGCGGATATCTGCGCACCCGCCTGGCCCGGGTACAGGAACTCCTGGTACAACTCGGGCAGGCCTATTGGCCCAACCAGTACGCCAACCCGGACGCCCGTGACGCCCACTACCGCTTCACGGCCGCCGAGCTGATCGCGGAAGCCGGCCCGATCGACTACCTGTTCGTCGGGGTGGGGACGGGCGGCACCATCGCCGGCGTCTCCCATCGGGTCAAGGAGGCCTTCCCCCGCTGCGTGGTGGTGGCCGTGGACACCGAGGGTTCGGTGATCTTCGGCGGTCCGCCGAAGAAGCGGCGCATCCCCGGCATCGGCTCCAGCATCGTGCCGCCCCTGTGCGAGCAGGCGCTGATCGACGAGGTCGAGATCGTCTCCGAGGTGCGTGCGGTCGAGGGCTGCCGCGCCCTGACCGCCAAGTACGGCCTGTACGCGGGTGGTTCGACCGGAAGCTGTTACGCCGCCGTCCAGAGCTACTTCGCCCGCAACCCTCCCGGCGCTCGCCGCCCCAAGGTCGCCTTCATCGCCGCGGACCGGGGCCATGCCTACGCCAAGACCATCTACAACCCCGGCTGGTTCCAGCAGCTCCTCGCGGAAGAGGCCCTGGCCTCGCCCGTCGCCGCGCTGGCCGCCAACTGAAGGAGGACTCTCCCGTGCCCATCGTGACCCCACCGCCCATGACGGTGATCGACGCGGGTGACATCGCCGCCCAGGTCGAGCACAACCGCCCGGAGCTCGTCGAGGTCGTCCGTGCCGCCTACCTGGCCCACGACGCCGGGCAGAGCGCCAACCCGCACAGCTCCTTCCTGCGCTTCCCGCACAACAGCCGCGCCCGCATCATCTCCCTGCCCGCCTACCTGGGCGGCGAGTTCGAGGTGGCAGGCAACAAGTGGATCGCGAGCTTCCCGGAGAACACCCGGCACGGCATCCCGCGCGCCTCCGCCACGCTGATCCTCAACGACTGCGCCACCGGCTTCCCGTTCGCCTGCATGGAGTCGTCGATCATCTCGGCGACCCGGACCGCAGCCTCCGCCGTCCTGGGCGCCGAGACGCTCGTCGGCGAGCGCCGCGCCCGCCGGGTCGGCATCGTCGGCACCGGCCTGATCGCCCAGCACGTCTGGAAGTTCCTGCGCGACCTCGACTGGGAGATCGGCGGCTTCCGCCTGTTCGATCTCGACAGGGACGCCGCGAAGCGCTACGCCGCCGTCGTCGCGGAGCACACCGACGCCGAGGTCGTGATCGCCGACCGGGTCGAGGACGCGTTCACCGACTGCGACCTGGTGGTCCTCACCACCGTGGCCGGCGAGCCCCACCTGCACGATGCGCGGCTGCTCGCCCACAACCCGGTGGTGCTGCACCTGTCGCTGCGCGACCTCGCCCCCGAGCTGATCCTCGCCGCACAGAACTTCACCGACGACGTCGACCACGCCGTGCGCGAGCGCACCTCGCTGCATCTGGCCGAACAGCGCACCGGGAACCGGGACTTCGTCGACGGCACCCTCGGCGACCTGCTCCGGCAGCGGCTGCGCCGGCATCCCGGCCGTCCGGCGGTCTTCTCCCCGTTCGGCCTCGGCGTGCTGGACCTCGCCGTCGGCAAGTGGGTGCACGACCGGGTCGTCGCCGCGGGCGGCGGCCACCCGCAGGCCGGCTTCTTCGACGGTGTGGGGGTGTGACCATGACCGCGAGCGACACCCAGGACCGCTACCTCGTCGTCCGCAACCACGAGGAGCAGTACTCGATCTGGTTCGCCGGCCGCGAGCTGCCCGCCGGCTGGACCCCGGCCGGCCGGCAGGGCACCAAGCAGGAGTGCCTGGACCACATCGAAGCGGTGTGGACCGACCTGACCCCGCTGTCCGTGCGCCGCGAACGGGCGGCGCGGCGATGACCGTCGAGACCACCCCCGCCCTCGACCGGCTGTGGCTGCGCGGCCTCGGCAGCCGGGAGGACACCGCGCGGCAGCGCCTGTTCGTCTTCCCGCACGCCGGTGCCGGCGCCTCCGCCTACCAGCTGGCCCGGCACCTCCCGGACACCGTCGAGGTGTGCACCGTACAGCTGCCCGGACGGGAGAACCGGTTCGGTGAGGAGCCGCTGACCTCCCTGGACACGGTCGTGGACCGGCTGGCGCCGCTGATCGCCGGCCACACCGGGCTGCCGTACGCCTTCTTCGGGCACAGCATGGGCGCGCTGGTGGCGTTCGAGGTGACCCGCGCGCTGCGGGCCCTGGGCGCGGCCCTGCCCGCCCGCCTGTTCCTGTCCGCGCTGCGGGCCCCCGGCCTGCCGGACCGGGACCCGCTGCACCAGCTGCCGGACGCCGACCTGCTCGCCCGCCTCGACGATGTCGAACTCGCCGGTCTCGATCCGGAGCTGCAGGAGCTGCTGCTGCCGCTGATGCGCGCCGACCTGACCGTGTGCGAGACGTACGCGCACCGGGCCGAGGCGCCGCTGCCCTGTCCCCTCACCGTCCTGGCCGGCGCCGACGACGACACCGTCGACGCGGTGGAGCTGGCCGGCTGGCGCGAGCACACCACGGCCGGCTTCGAGCTGCGCCGCTTCCCGGGCGGACACCTCTACGTACGCGGCGCGGAACAGCAGCTGGCGGAAACGATCACGCGCACCGCCCCCGCGTGGGGCTGAGAAAGGATCAGTTCATGTCGACCACCCTGGTCGCCCTGTGGGAGCAGCGGGTCGCCTCGGCTCCCGACTCGGTCGCCGTCGTCGCGGGCCCGCGACAGGCCACCTACGCCGAAGTGGACCGCCGGGCCACGGCGCTCGCCGCCGCCCTGCGGGCCCGCGGCATCGGCCCGGAGTCCCTGGTCGGTGTCTGCCTCGGCCGCTCGGTCGACATGACCGTGGCCCTGCTCGGCATCCTGAAGTCGGGCGCCGCGTACCTGCCGCTGGACCCGAGCTACCCCGCCGACCGGCTGCGGCACATGACCGAGGACTCCGGTGCCGGTCTCGTCCTGTGCGACCGCGCGCACCGCGAGCGGATCCGCGGCGCGGTACCGGGGTCGGTCGACCTGCTGCTCATGGAGGACGTACCCACCGAACCGGCCGCGCCGTTCACCTCTCCGGCGCGGCCGCACCACCTCGCGTACGTCATCTACACCTCCGGCTCCACCGGCCTGCCCAAGGGGGTGGCCGTCGAGCACGCGGCGATCTCCTCCTTCCTGCGCAGCGTCGCCGAGCGCCCCGGGCTCGCCCCCGGCGACCGGGTGCTGGCGCTGACCCCGCTGTCGTTCGACATCTCCACGCTGGAGCTGTTCCTGCCGCTGACCCTCGGTGCGACCGTCGTCATGGCCCCGCAGGCGGCCAACACCGACCCCGAGGTGCTGGCCGCCGCCATCGAGGACGGCCGGGTGACCGTGGTCCAGGCGACGCCGACGACCTGGCGGATGCTGGTGGCCTCCGGCTGGCGGGCCGGCCACGGCCGGGTCCTGCTGTCCGGCGGCGAGCCCCTGGATACGCAGCTGGCCCGCGATCTGGTGGCCACCGGCGGCACCCTGTGGAACCTGTACGGGCCGACCGAGGCCACCGTGTGGGCCACCGCGGCCCGCATCGACGAGGCGGGCGACCGGGTCACGGTCGGCACCGCCCTGTCCAACACCCGCCTGTACGTGGTCGACGAGCACGGCCGTGAGGCGGGGCCGGGCGTCACCGGCGAGCTGTGGATCGGCGGCGAGGGCGTGGCCCGCGGCTACCTGGGCCGGCCCGCGCTGACCGCCGAGCGTTTCGTCCCGGACCCCTTCGGGGACGGCACCGGGCGCCTGTACCGCACCGGCGACCTCGCCCGCTGGAGCACCGACGGCGACCTGGAGCTGCTGGGCCGCAACGACCACCAGGTCAAGGTGCGCGGCTACCGCATCGAACTCGGCGAGATCGAGGACTGTGTGCGCAGCCACCCCGAGGTGGCGGACGCGGTGGTGGTCGTCGACCGCGAGGCGGCCGGCGGCGACCGGCTGGTGGCCTTCCTGGTCGCCGCGCCGGACGCCCGCGACGCCGCGGCCGGGCTGCCCGGCCGGGTCCGCGACCACCTCGCCGCACACCTGCCGGCCCACATGGTCACCCAGGGCTACGCCGTCCTCGACGCGCTCCCGCGCACGCCCGCGGGCAAGGCCGACCGGGGCGCCGTGCTCGCCCTCGGCTACGACCGTGTCCGCGAGCCGGGCCGGGAGAACACCGGCGGTCCGCTGCCGGCGCACACCGACGCGGTGCGCGCGGTGTGGGCGGAGATCCTCGGACTCACGGACGTGGGGCCGTACGACGACTTCTTCGCTCTGGGCGGCCAGTCGCTCGCGGCGGTGCGCGCGGTGGCGCGGCTACGCGAGGTGCTCGGGGTGCCGGTCGGCGTCCAGTCGGTCTTCGCGCATCCGGCACCGGCCGCCCTGGCGGCCGCGCTCGAGGAACTGGAGGCGGTCGACGAGGAACCGATCCGTCCGGCGACGCGGGCCGAGCTGTCCTTCGGTCAGGAGCGCATCTGGTTCTTCGAGCAGGTCAACGAGGACGTCCCGGCCTACCACCTGCCCGTCGCGCTGTCCTTCCCGGACGGCCGGGCCGAGCTGCCCGCACTGGAGCAGGCGCTGACCGCGCTGGTCGACCGCCACCAGACGCTGCGCACCGCGCTGGTCCCCGCCGACGGCCGGGTCCGCCCCGAGCTCCGCGAGACCGCGCACGTCCGGGTGCCGTGCACGGAGGTGACCGAGGAGGAGCTCCGGACGCTGCTGACCGAGCGGATCCGCGCGCCCTTCGCCCTCGACCGGGCACCCCTGCTGCGCGCGGACGTGCTGCGCACCCCCGGGCGGGACGTGCTGTTGCTGACGATCCACCACATCGCCTGCGACGGGACCTCGGTGGACCTGCTGGTGCGCGAACTCGGCGACCTCTATGCCGGCCTGCGCGCAGGTCGCCGGCCGTCCCCGGCACCGCTGCCGGTGACCTACGCCGACTTCGCCCAGTGGGAGCACGAGCGGATCAGCGGCGCCGAACTGGAGCGGCTGCTCGCCCACTGGCGGGAGCGGCTGGCCGGGGTGCCCGCGCTGGAACTGCCCACCAGCCGGCCCCGCCCGGCCGTCGCGAGCCACCGCGGCCGGCGGACGTTCCTGCGCGTCCCGGCCGGGCAGGCCGAACAACTGCGGGCGGCCTGCCGTGCCGAGGGCGTCACCCTGTTCATGGGTCTGCTGGCCCCGCTGCAGGTGCTGCTCGGCCGGTACGCCGACGAGACCGACGTGGCCGTCGGCACCCTGATGGGCGGCCGGCCGCGCCCGGAGACCGCCGGGATGTGCGGCTACTTCGTCAACACGGCGGTGCTGCGCACCGACCTGAGCGGCGACCCCACCTGGTCCGAACTGCTCGGCCGGGTGCGGGAGGTGGCCCGGGACGCCCACGCGCACCAGGAGCTGCCGTTCGAGAAGCTGGTGGCGGAGCTGTGCCCGGAGCGCGACCTGAGCCGCAACCCGCTCTTCCAGGTGCTGTTCGCCCTGCACGAGGAGCCCCCGGCGGGCGCCCTGCCGGAGGTGTACGACCGCAAGGAGCTGGAGGGCCGCCTCGGCTCCGCCCGCTTCGACCTGGCGTTCGACGTGACCGACCACGCGGTGGGCGACGGCGGCCTCAGCATCTCCGTCGAGTACGCGACCGACCTGTTCGACGAGGACTTCGTCGAGGGTCTCGGCCGGCACCTGCTGCGGGTGATCGAGCAGATGGTGGCGGACCGCGGCGCCCGGCTGTCGGAGCTGGAGATCCTCTCCGCCGGGGAACTGCGCGCCCTGGCCGCCGGTGACCTCGCCGAGCCGCTGCCCGAGCCGAGCACCCTGGTGCGGATGTGGGAGCGGCAGGTGCGCACCACCCCGGACGCGGTGTGCGTGGCGGGCGACGGCACCTCGCTGACCTTCGCCGAGACCGACCGGCGGGCCGCCGCGCTGGCCCGTGCGCTGCGCGCGCAGGGCGTCGGGCCCGAGCAGCTGGTCGGTGTGTGCCTGGAGCGATCGGTGGAACTGGTGGTCGCCCTGCTGGGCGTCCTGAAGGCCGGCGGCGCCTATGTGCCGCTCGACCCCGGCTACCCGGCGGACCGCCTGCAGTACCTGCTGGAGGACTCCGGCGTACGCCTGGTGGTGGCCGACCCCGGACACCCCTCGGCGGGCCTGTTCGACGGCTCGGTCCGGGTGGTCCCCGTCGCCCAGGAGCCCGGCGGCCTGCCCGAGCCCGGGCCGGCCGACGAGGCGCAGCCCCACCACCTGGCCTACGTGATCTACACGTCCGGATCCACCGGCAAGCCCAAGGGCGTGGCCATCACCCACGCCAACATCACCGGCTTCCTCGCCTGGAACCAGCGGCTGTGCCGCCTGACCGGCGACGACCGGGCGCTGCTGAACCACTCGGTGGCGTTCGACAACTCGGTGTGGGAGATCTTCCAGTGCCTGGTCTCCGGCGCCCAGCTGCACCTGGCGGGCCCCACGGCCGCCTACGACCCGGAGGCGTTCCTGCGCGAGGTGTCCGAGCGCGGCATCACCACGCTGAACGCGACACCCTCGCAGATGCGCATCCTGCTGGAGTCCGGCGCGGACTGCACGGCCCACCTGGCCTCCGTGCGGCTGGTGTTCACCGGCGCCGAGGCAGTCCCCCACGACGTGGCCCGGCGCATCCTGGAGGTCACCCGCCCCGGCTGCCGCGTCTTCAACGAGTACGGCCCCACCGAGGCGACCGTCACCTCCGCGTTCTGCCCGATCACCGAGGACCTGGTCGACCGGCACGCGCACCGGCCGAGCGTCCCGTTCGGCCAGGCCACCGACAACGCCCGCCTGTACGTCCTGGACGACCGGCTGCGCCCGGTGGTCCCGGGCTGCCGGGGCGAGCTGTACGTCGGCGGCAGCGCGGTCGGCCGCGGCTACCTGGGCAAGCCGGCGCGCACCGCGCAGGCGTACCTGCCCGACCCGTTCGCCGAGGAGCCGGGCGCCCGCATGTACGCCACCGGTGACGTCGTACGGCTGCTGCCCGACGGCAACCTGGTCTTCCTCGGCCGCAACGACCACCAGGTCAAGGTGCGCGGCTACCGCATCGAACTCGGCGAGATCGAGTCGGCGCTGCGCGACCACCCGGCGGTCGCGGACTGCGCGGTCGCGGTGCGCCGGACCAGCACGGGGGTGGAGCAGCTCGCCGCCTACGTGATCCCCGAGCCGCCGGTGCGGGACGCGGACGCGGCCGGGCTGCGGGCGCACCTGGCGGACCGGCTGCCGCCGTACATGCTGCCGCAGGGCTTCACGGTCGTCGCGGAGATCCCGCTCACCCCGAACGGCAAGGTCGACCGGGACGCACTGCCCGACCCGCGGCCGGCCGGCGCGCCCGCGACCGGCCGGGAGCACACCACCGAGGAGCAGACGCTGGTGGCCGAGGTCTGGCAGGAGTGCCTGGGCTTCGACGGGGTCTTCGGGCCGGACGACAACTTCTTCGACGTCGGCGGCAACTCGCTGGCCATCACCGCGGTCGCGGCCCGGCTGAGCGAGCGGCTCGGCCACCGCGTCTCCCCGGTCCTGGTCTTCCGCAATCCGACCGTCGCGGGCCTCGCGAAGGCCGTCGAGGCGGCGGCGTGAGCACACAGAGCGTGAGCACACAGAGAGAGACGAACATGAGCAACCCCAGCGTCGTCCTGGTCGACGCGTACCCGTCCAGCTACGCGCTCGTCCAGGCGTTCCTGGACAGCGGCTGCGACGTCGTACGCGTACAGAGCACCGAGGAGGTTCCCCAGTGCTACCGGGGTGCCTTCGACACCAGTGCCTTCAGCGACGACATCGTCCACCGGGGCGTGCCGGCCGACACCGTCCGGGCCGTCGCCCGGCACGCGCCCGTCGCGGTCGTCGCGGCCGGCGAGTACGGCGTCGAACTGGCCGACGCGCTCAGCGAGGCGCTGGGCGTCCCCACCAACGGCACCCGGCTCTCGCCCGCCCGCCGCGACAAGTTCGTCATGATCGAGACGATCAAGGCGGCGGGCGTGCGCGGCGCCCGGCAGAAGCTGGTCAGCGACCCGCGGGAGCTGATGGACTTCCACCGCGAGGTCGGCGGCCGGATCGTGGTCAAGCCGCTGCGCAGCGCCGCCAACGACGGTGTCGCCGTCTGCGACACCCCGGAGGACTCGGCGGTCGCGCTCAAGGCGATCCTCGCGAGCACCACCGTCTTCTCCGAGTCCAACACCGCGGCCGTGGCCCAGGAGTACCTGGTCGGCGCCGAGTACGTGGTCGACACCGTCAGCCGGGACGGCCACCACCGGGTCACCGACATCTGGAAGTACAGCAAGATGTCGGTGCCCGGGGTCCGCGACCGCATCGCCGGCGGCCACCTGATCGCCCACGACGCCCCGGTCCGCCGCGAGCTGACCGAGTACGCGCAGCAGGTGCTCGACGCCCTCGGCATCCGGCACGGCCCCGCCCACCTGGAGGTCATCGTCACCGCCGAGGGGCCGTGCCTGGTCGAGGTCGGTGCCCGCATGGCCGGCGCGAACACCCCCTACTACGCCGAACTCGGCGCCGGGGAGTCGCAGATCGGCTGGACCGTGGAGGCGTACCTGCACCCCGAGCGGTTCCTCGCCACCCACCAGCGCCCCTACCGGCTCGAGCGCCATGTGTCGGTGTGCTGGCCGACGGCGCCGGTCGCGGGCACCCTGCGCTCCTACCCCCTGCTGGACGTCGTCCGCGGCATGGAGAGTTTCAACAACGTGGAGATGTTCGTGCGGCCCGGCGACGCCGTCGTCCGCACCGTCGACGACTCGACCAAGACCCTCGCGATCGGCTTCGCCCACCCGTCGGCCGAGGTCGTGGAACGCGACGTCAACGCCCTCTGCTACCTGGACGGCCCCGAGTTCTACGACATCGAGCGGGGCGAGGAGACCCGATGACCACCATCACCCTGAACGACGCCCCGCACACCGGCGGCCTGGTCGAGATCCCCGGCTTCCCGCCGTACGACCCCGCCGACCCGGTGGAGAACGCCGTCATCACCCGCCTGGCCGGCAACTGGCAGCGGCGTGCCGCGGTCAAGCGCAAGGAGCCCGAGCTGGAGGACCTGTTCGACGCGGCGCGCCCGGACTACCCGGAGCGGATCGTCCCGTTCGTCGGCCACCCCGTCTGGGACGGGCTGCCGCCCGAGGTGCGCCGGTCGATGCTGAGCTGGTCCTGGCTCGCCTACAACCGGCACACCATCATGGCCGAACAGCGCATCGCCAACCCGGCGTTCGCCTACGTCATCGAGGGCGAGTTCCCCTCCCTGGGCGGGCCCGCGCTGGAGACGTCGCTGGCCCAGGCCATGGTCGACGAGCAGTACCACACGCTGATGCACCTCAACGCCAGCACGATCACGCGGCAGAAGCGGGGCATCACGCTGCCGGACACGGTGCTGCCCGCCCCGCACATCGTGCACCGGCACGAGGAACTGCGGGCCGCCTGCAGCGAGGAGTGGCAGCGCAAGCTCACCACGCTGGCCTTCGCCACCGTCTCCGAGACGTCGATCAGCGCCTATCTGCACCTGCTGTCCGACGACCCGGACATCCAGGAGATCAACTCCACCACGGTGAAGCTGCACAACCGCGACGAGATCTGCCACTCCGCCATCACCGGCGAACTCGCCAAGACCGTCTACGACTTCCTCTCCGCCGACCAGCGCAGGTTCTTCGTGGACACCATGCTCACCGGCCTGGAGGCGTTCGTCGCCAACGACTACCGGACCTGGCAGCACATCCTCGCCCTGCACGGGGTCACCGGCGCCGACCGGATGATCGCCGAGGTGCAGCAGGACGCGGGCCGCCGGAACCTGGTGCGCGACTTCAGCGGGCTGCGCGGCCTGCTCTCGGAGATGGACCTCCTGGGACAGGTGGACTGGCCCTGGGACGAACCGGCCGCCAAGGCCTAGGAGACGACATGTTCTCGACCTACCGACGGCTGCTCGCCGAACCCGGCCTGCGGTCGCTGATGGTGATCGGACTGCTGGCCAAGATGCCCGGCCTCGGCATCTCCACGGTCCTCATCCTGCACATCGTGGGCCATCTGCACCGGGGCTTCGCCGCGGGCAGCCTGGTCGCCGCCTGCTGGACGGCGGGCGCCGGCCTCGGCGCCCCGCTCCAGGGCCGCGGCTTGGACCGCTACGGACTGCGCCGGGTCTTCGGCCTGCTGGTGACCGCCCAGGCGGTGTTCTGGAGCCTGGCCCACTTCCTGCCCTACCCCGTCCTGCTGGGCGCCGCGTTCCTCGGCGGCCTGACCACGCTGCCCGCCTTCACGGTGATCCGGCTGGCCCTGGCCGGCCTGGTCACCGATGAGAACCGGCACACCGCCTACGCGGTCGACGCGATGACGACCGACATCGCCTACATGGCCGGCCCGACCATCGGCATCCTGCTCGCCTCGACCGCCTCCCCGACCGTGGCGTTCCTCGTGATGGGCGGCCTCCAACTGCTGGTGGGCGTGGCCTACCTGGTGCTCGACCCGCCGCTGCAGCAGGCCCGCCCCACCGGCGGCCCCACCCCCGGTCTGCGCAGCTGGCTGACGGCCCGCATGGTGTGCGCGCTCGGCGTCACGGTGGCCACCTCCATCGCCGTCGTCGGCTTCGAGGTCGCGGCCGTCGGCACGCTCCAGCGCCACGGCCAGCTCGCCTGGAGCTGGCTGCTGCTGGTCCTCGCGGGCGTCGCCTCCGTGGCCGGCGGCTTCCTCTACGGCGCCATGAAGCGTCCGCCGTCGGTGTTCGTGCTGACCGCGGTGCTCGGCCTGCTGTGCATGCCGATCGGCCTGGCCACCCAGTGGTACTGGCTGTGCCTGCTGGCCGTCCCGGCCAACCTGTTCGTCGCCCCGGCCCTGTCCGCGAGCGCCGGCGCGGTCAGCGGGATCGCACCGGAGGGCACCAAGGGCGTGGCGATGGGCACCTACGCCAGCGCGATCCTCGTCGGCAACGTGATCGGCTCCCCGCTGGCCGGCGCCGGCCTGGACCACGGCGGCCCCAAGGCCGCGTTCGCCGTGTTCGGCGCGACCGCAGCCGCCGTCGCCGCCCTCGCCCACGTCTGCGACGCGCGGCTGCGCTCCCGTCAGAAGAACACCGAGCACACCGAGCGCACCGCGCAGGCGGACCAGGATCTGGAGAAGGCGGGGGTGACCCAGTGAAGATCGCGATCGTCGACGGCTACTCGACCGGCAGCCTGCTGGCCGACAAGCTCGGGCAGCGGGGTGTGGAGGTGGTCCACCTGCGCAGCCAGGAGATCCCCCCGCCCCGGCTGCTGCCCTCCTTCCGGCCCGCCCTCTACAGCCACGACTTCGGCCACTTCCCCGACCCGGCCGACGCCGTCCGCGCCCTGAAGGAGGCCGGCGTCGACCGGGTGGTCGCCGGCACCGAGTGCGGGGTGGTCCTCGCCGACACCCTCGCCCACGAACTGGGCCTGCCCGGAAACCGGTTCGAGGGCGTGGAGGCCCGGCGGAACAAGTACGCCATGGCCCGGCGCCTGGCCGCGGCGGGCCTGGCCGCACCGGTCGGCTTCAGCACCACCGACCCCGAGGCCGCCGTGGACTGGTTCCGGGCGGCGGGCGGCACGGTCGTGGTCAAGCCGGCCGCCAGCGCCGGCACCGACAACGTGCACATCTGCACCACCGAGGACGACGTCCGTTCGGCCGCCGCGGCCGTCATGGCCGGCACCGACTACTTCGGCAACCCCAACCCGTCGGCCGTGGTGCAGAAGTACCTGGTCGGCACCGAGTACATCGTCAACACGGTCGCCGTGGACGGTGTGCAGAAGGTGTCGGACGTCTGGCTGTCGGCGAAGACGCACGGACCCGAGGGCGCGCCGCTGTACGACTACCAGCAGCCGCTGCCGCTCACCGCCCCGCACGTCGCCGGACTGGTCGAGTACGTCGTGGCGGCGGTCACCGCCCTCGGCATCACCGACGGGGCCGCGCACAGCGAGGTGATGCTCACCGCCGACGGGCCGGTGCTCATCGAGACCGGGGCCCGGCTGATGGGGGCCATGCTGCCCGACGTCCTGGAGCGGCACTCGGGCACTTCGCACGTGGAACTGCTCGCCCTCGCCCTCACCGACCCGGAGGGCTTCCGCACCTTCCGGGACACCGAGGTGCGCTGGAGCAGGACCGTCCGCAACGTCTGGCTGATCAACGGCCGGGCCGGCACCGCCACGGCCTGGCACGACCGCTTCACCGCCCTGCCCGCGTTCGAGCGGCTGGTCACCGGCGTCCGCGAGGGCCGGCCCGTGCGCCGGACCGTCGACATGGCGACCTCGCCCGGCTACGTCTCGCTCGTCGCGGACACCGAGGCGGAACTCGACCGCGATCTCGCGGCGATCCGCGCGCTGGAGTCCGCCGGCTGCTACGTCACGGAGCCCGTGACACCCGCGGAGACGGAGTCCCCGAAATCCCTGGAATCCGAGCGGATTTCCGCTTGATTCCCGCTTGAGCAGCCCCTTTTAGCGTCGTGGCGACCCGGTTCGAAGATTGGATGTGTTGTTCTGGTGCTGATCAGCCGCAATGAAGGCAATCGCTCATGGCGCGAGGTCAGGGCCTCCTGCGCGAGCGTGACACGCGCTCTGCGGTCCCGCGGGGTCGACGGCGACCATCGCGTCCTGCTCTCGGCCGCGAACTCCACGGCCTCGGTGCTCACCACCCTCGCCCTGATGGACATGGGCGTCTCGGTCGGTCTGGTGGACCGCGGGGTGACCCCGAACCAGTTCGCCCGCCTGGTGGAGGAGGCGAACGCCGACTTCTTCATCTCCGACCACGAGGAACAGGCCCCCGCCTTCGCCAAGCCGGACGCCCCGTGGATCCCGCTGCACGAACTCGACACGGCGGCCGCCGAGGACGGTGAGCAGGCCGAGCTGTCCTTCGACCGCTGGGCCCGCCGCCCCGACGCCCTGATCGTGTGGACCTCCGGCAGCCTCGGCCGCCCCAAGGGCGTGGTCCGCTCCGGCAGTTCGGTGCTGGCCAACGTCTCGCGCACCCAGGACCGGATGAAGTACACCGAGTCCGACGTGCTGCTGCCGCTGCTGCCGTTCACGCACCAGTACGGCCTGTCGATCCTGCTGCTGTGGTGGCAGGCGAAGGCCGGCCTGGTCCTGCTGCCCAGCCGGCGCACCGACCTCGCCCTGGAGGCGGTCGTCGATCTCGGCGTCACGGTCGTCGACTCCGTACCGGCCGTGTACGAGGGCATCCTGCGCCTGCTCGACCGCGGCCGCGCGTCCACCGCGCTGCTGGAGTCGGTGCGCATGTGGTGCGTCGGCGGCGAGCCGCTCCAGGACGACCTGCAGCGCCGCTTCACCGAGCGCCTCGGCCGGCCCCTGCTGGACGGCTACGGCAGCTCCGAGGCCGGCAACATCGCGCTGGCCGCGCCCGACAACCCCCACCACTGCGGACGCCCCCTCGACGGGATCACGGTGACCGTCGTCGACGAGGAGGACCGCCCGCTGCCGGCCGGCCAGGTCGGCGAGGTCGTCGTGCACACGCCCGACCTGATGGTGGGCGTGCTGGAGCCGGGCGGCCGCGTCCGGGAGAACCAGCGCACCGTCCACCGCACCCAGGACCTCGGTTTCCTCGACGAGCACGGCAACCTGCGCATCCTGGGCCGCAAGGCCGCCGTCCACCGGTTCGGCAACACCCTCTACCCCGACGCCATCACCGCCAAGGCCAGCGAGTGCGGCCGCCCGGTGCGGGTCGTGCCGGTGGAGAACGGCCGCTTCGGCACCGACCTGGTCTTCGTGGTCGCCGACCCCGAGGAGCGCCCGGCCGCCCACTGGCGGCGCGTCTTCGCGGACCTGGTCGCCGAGTACGAGCAGCCCAACAAGGTGCTCGTGGTGTCCGAGTTCCCGGAGCACACCAACGGCAAGGCCAATCTGACCGCGCTGGGCTACATGGCTCAGGCGGCGCTGCGCAGCGGCCGCGCGGAGGAGGCCAAGGAGGCCGAGCGGGCCGCGAAGCCCACCGGTCCCGCGATCCCCTTCACCGACCGGATCACCGTCCTCCAGGACGTCGCCCGGCTGCTCGCCGAGCGCCGCCCCGAGGTGCTGCGCATCCTCACCGAGGTCTCCAACCACCGCACCGCGGCCGACGAGATCGACGCCTCCATCGAGGCACTGGAGGGCGCGGTCGCCGAGGTCTCCCGCTTCCGCCCGCCGGCGGCGGGACAGATCGGCGTGCTGATGCCGTCGAACATCCCGCTGTACGGCTACATCCTGTACGTCGTCATCCCCAGCCTGTACAGCCGGCGGATCGTCTTCCGGCCGTCGCGGATGATCGACTCCCAGACCCGCGCCCTGCACAAGCTGATCGGCACCGTGCACGACCTGCCGCTGGTGCTCGACGACAGCGGCCAGCGCGAGTTCCTGGACAACGTCGGCAAGAAGTCCGACGTCCTGGTCTTCACCGGGTCGTACGAGAACGCCGAGACGATCCGCGAGCAGCTGCCCCGCGAGACGGTGTTCTGCTTCTTCGGGCAGGGCATCAACCCGTACGTGGTGGGCGCCGACGCCGACCTCAACCGCGCCGTCGACGGCCTGATCCGGGTGCGCATGCTCAACTCCGGGCAGGACTGCTTCGGCCCGGACGCGGTGTTCGTGCACACCTCCGTCAGCGCCCAGTTCTGCAACCTGCTCTCCCGCCGGGTCGAGGCCCTGCGGCTGGGCGCCCCCTACGACTCGACCGCCGACTACAGCGCCATGTTCTACGACGAGGCGTTCGACACGACCCTGGACTACCTGCGAGGCAAGCGGGAGTTCGTGGCCGCGGGCGGCCGGATCGACTTCGCGGACCGCCATGTGCGGCCGACCGTGCTGATCCACCCGACGGACACCCTGTTCCTGCCGCCGGAGATGTTCGCGCCCGTCTTCAACGTGGTGCCCTTCTCCTCCGAGGACTGGCTGAACGAGGTGCTGCGTCACCCCTACTACGCGGAACGCGCCATGGCAGCCTCGGTGTTCGGCTCCCTGCCGAAGACCGTGGAGGCCCTGCGCGAGCGCCACATGGTGAGCGTCGACGAGACCCTCATCGACATCGAGGACGGCAACAAGCCCTTCGGTGGCCGGGGCATCCGCGCCAACTACATCGCCGTGGACCGCAAGCGGCACACCGAGCCGCTGCTGCTGTCGAAGGCCGTCGCCGACTACCTGCCGGGAAGGTCATGAGCAACACACCCGACACCTCCGCCGAGGCCACCGCCGCCGCTGCCTGGACGACGGCCGCCGCGGTGCTGGCCGCCTCCGGGACGCGTACCGTCTTCGGACTGCCCGGCGACGACATGTACGCGCTGGAGGCCGCGCACGAGGCGGGCCTCAGGTTCGTCCTCAGCCGCGACCAGCGCAACGCCCTGTTCATGGCGACCGGCTGGGCCCTGCAGTCCGGCGAGGTCGGCGTCGCCGTCGTCGGCAAGGGACCCGCGGTCACCAACACCGTCACCGGCCTGCTGGAGGCCTCCGCCTCCGCCGTGCCGCTGCTGCTGCTCAGCGGCGGCACCGGCGCCCGGCACCGGGGCAGCGGCGCCTTCCAGGAGCTCGACCAGCTCGCCGTCGTGAGCTCCCTGGTCAAGTACGCGGCCCGGGTCGACCACCCCGACCGGCTGGTGCCCACCCTGCAGCGCGCCCTGCTGGTCGCCCGCCACGAGCGCGGTCCGGTCTACGTCGAACTCCCCGAGCACCTGCTCGCCGAGGCCGCACCCGCCGAGGCCGGGGCCCTGGCCGCGCCGGTGGCGGCGGAGACGCCGTACGAGGTCGCCCTGCCCGCCGGCTCCGCCGCGCTCGACGCACTGCGTGCGGCCCGCCGGCCGGTCCTGCTGGTCGGCGGCGGCATGCGGCACGCGAACGGGGGCCGCGAGGTCGAGCGGCTGGCCGAGCGGACCGGCGCGGCGATCGTCTGCACGGCCTCCGGCCGCGGCGCGGTCGACGAGGCGCACCCGCAGTTCTGCGGACTGGCCGGCCTGTACACCCCCGAGCAGGCGGTACGGCTGTGGGCCGAGGCCGACTGTGTCGTCGCCCTCGGCAGCCGGCTGGAGGAGACGGCCACGTTCCAGTGGCCGGCCGCACTCGGCCGCGAGATCCCGGTGATCCAGGTCAACCTGGCCGCGGCCGACTTCCAGACCATGCTGCGGGGACCGAAGGTGCTGGCCGACGCCGGGGCGACCGTACGGTCCTGGCTCTCGGCGCTCCCCGCCGAACCCGCCGACGACGGCTGGGCGACGGCCGTACGCGCCGTGCACGACGAGATCCACACCGACAGCCGGGCGCTGCTCGACGAGCTGGCCGGGTCGCCGGACCTGCACATCGCCGAGGTGCTGCGGGCGCTCGACGCCGCCCTGCCCGCCGACCGGATCCTGGTGCAGGAGAACGGCCTGCAGGACATGTGGTCGTACAGGTACCCGCTCTACTCCTGCCACTCGGGCGCCGGCAGCGTCGTCCCGTCCGAGCAGACCAGCCTCGGCTTCGGTGCCGCCGCCGCGCTCGGCGTCAAGATCGCCGCGCCCGGGCGGCCGGTGGTGGCCTTCGTCGGCGACGGCGCCTTCGCGATGGCCGCCGCCGACCTGCCCACCGCGGTCGCACACAGCGGCGGACTGATCTACGTCGTCCTGCGCAACGGCGGCTACGGCTGGCTCCAGGTCCAGCTGGACCAGCGGGAACACCCGGTCGGCGACCACGCCTTCGTGGACCCCGAGGCGGTCGGCGCCCAGGCGCCGCAGCTGCCGGGACTGCACCAGGTGACCGTGCGGGACAAGGCCTCCCTGCCCGGCGACGTCGCGCTGGCCTGGGAGAAGGCCGCCGCCGGCGAGGTCGTCGTCCTCAATGTGCCGGTGCGGCTGACCGATGCGATGTTCGGCGCGGACGTGGCCGGCGGCGACTTCCCCGTGCTCCCCGAGCCGGGCGCGAAGTAGAGGGGAGAACCCATGTCCACGACACGCACGGCGGCGGCCGGCCGCAGGGTGGTCGTCACCGGCTGGGGCGCGGTCACCCCGCTCGGCCTCACCGTCGACGAGACCTGGGCCGCACTGCGGGCCGGTCGCAGCGGCATCGCCCCGCTCACCGGTGTCGACACCACCGGCCTGGCCATCACCTTCGGCGGCGAGGTCAAGGGCTTCGACCCCGCCCACCACCTCAAGCCCCCGCAGATCCGGCGCATGGACACCTACGCCCAGTACGCCTACGCGGCGGCCGGCGAGGCCATGCAGCAGGCCGGTCTCGTCCTCGACGAGGAGCGCGGTGCCCGTACCGGGGTCCTCATCGGCAGCGGCTACGGCGCCATGGCCGCCCACGGCCGGCACTTCGCCGCCCTGGCGGAGCACGGCCCGCGCAAGGTCAGCCCGTTCGCGCAGATCACCGGTGCCATCGACAGCGCGGCCTGCGAGATCGGCTTCCGGTTCGGGGCGGCCGGGCCGACCCGGGCCCTGAGCACGGCCTGCGCCTCCGGCGCGGACGCGATCGGCGAGGCCGCCCACTGGATCCGGCACGGCACGGTCGACATCGCCCTCGCGGGCGGCGCCGAACACATCCTGAACCGGCTGGACCTGGCCTCCAGCGGCAACGCCCGCGCGCTGTCGACCCGCGGCGGCGCACCGGCCGAGGCCTCCCGCCCCTTCGACACCGACCGGGACGGCTTCGTGATGAGTGCGGGCGCCGGTGTCCTGGTCCTGGAGTCCGAGGAGCACGCCCGCGCCCGCGGCGCGCACATCCTCGCCGAGGTCGCCGGATACGCGTCCACCTCCGACGCCCACCACTGGACCGCCCCGCACCCCGAGGGCCGGGGCGCCCGGGCCGCGATGGCGGGCGCCCTCACCGACGCCGGTCTCGAGCCCGCGGACGTCGACTACATCAACGCCCACGGCACCTCGACCCAGGCCAACGACAGCACGGAGGTCGCGGCGATCCGGGCGGTCTTCGGCAGTCACGCCGAACGCATCCCGATCAGCTCGACCAAGTCCATGACCGGTCATCTGATCGGCGCCGCCGGCGCCGTGGAGGCGATCGTCGCCGGCCTGGCCGTCCGCGACCGCGTGGTGCCGCCGACGATCAACTGCCACCGCCCGATCGACGAGGCCCTGAACTTCGTCCCGCACCAGGCCCAGGAACACCGGGTCGACGTGGCGATGAGCAACTCCTTCGGCTTCGGCGGCCACAACGCCGTACTCGTCCTGCGTTCCTGGGAGGCGGACCGTGAGCAGTGAGTCTGTGAACGCGGGCGGCGCGACGCTTCCGGCGTACGGCATGCCGGTGCGGGCACTCGCCAACGGCGAGGTGGACGCCGACGGTTATCTGCGCCGCAACCCCTCCGAGCTGCCGTGGAACGTGTTCCGGATCCACGGTCCGCTCGACGAGGAGCGGCTGGCCACAGCCGTCGAGCGGGTCACCCTCGCCACCGACGTGCTGCACCTGCGGCTGCGGGCCACGGACGCCGGGCCGCGCCTGGAGCGCCGTGAGCCGGTCCCGCTGAAGCTGGAGACCGTCGACGTCCCCGTGACCGTGACGGAGGGCCGGCTCTCCACCGAGGCGGCCGCCGTCGTCGCCCCGGTGGTGTTCGACAAGCCCGACCTGCGCGCCGACCCCGTCGGCCGGGTCGTCCTGGTGCGCGCGACGCAGGCGGGGGAGGAGCAGGAGCCGCTGCTGGCGTTCTCCTTCGACCACTCCGTGCTGGACGGCTGGGCGCTGGGCCTGATCACCCGGGCGGTGGCGGGCGCGTACCGCAGTCCCGGCCACACCCCGCGCGGCCGGGACTTCGCCGGCTTCCTGCGGGACCTGCCCGAGGAGTCGGTCCGCGCGCGCAGCCTCGCCCGCTGGCAGGACCTGCTCGCCCCCTACCCGCTGCCCGGACCGCCGCTCGAACTGCCGGGCAGCACCCCGCCCGCGGCCTTCCAGGACGACGGCCACTTCGACGGCCCGCTGTCCGAGCGGCTGCCCGGTGCCCTGTCCGAGGCGGCCGCCCGGAGCGGTCTGAGCCGTGCCGCCGTCCTGCTCGCCGCCACCTCCCTGGCGGCCGGCCTGTGGTCCGACGGCCCCCAGCCGCTGCTCAGCCTGCGCCACGGCCACACCCGGCCGGAGGACGTCCTGGTCGTCGGCCCTCTGGTGGAGCCCGTCGTCCTGCTGCCCCCGAGCCCCGAACCGGCCACCGTCGGCGACTGGATCACCGCACACGCCCGTGCCAACGAGGACCTGCCGCCCACCTACGGCCGCTCGATCCGCGAGGTCGCCCCGCTGGCCCCGCGCACCATCGGCGTGAACATCCTGCCGCCGGCCCGTCCCCTGGCCCTCGGCCCGCGCACCAGGGCGACGACCGCGACCCGCGACTTCCTCGCCCCGCTGTGGCAGGGCGAGCGCCCGGTGGGCCCGGCCACGGCGGCGATCTGGCTCAACTACTACATGGACCGGCCGGACTGCGTGGAGGCGACCCTCGCCTACGACACCCGCGCGCTGCCCGACCCGCGGCCGCTGCTGGACACGGTCACGGCCGTGGTCGAGGCCAGCGCCCACGAGCCGGACCTCACCACCGCGGCCCTGCGCACCCGCGTGCGCGCCCTCGCTTCCTGAGAGTGCGCACCCTCACTTCTGAAAGGACGACCCGAAGGTGACACCGGTGCCCCCCTCGACCGCACCCCCGGCCGCACCCGCCACCGGGCTCACGGCCGGCCCGTCGGGCCTGCTGGCGGGCAGGACCGTCCTGGTCACCGGGGTGCTCACCGACCGTTCGATCGCGTTCCACGTGGCCCGCGCGGCCCAGGAACAGGGCGCCGAGGTCATCCTGACCGGGTACGGCCGCCTCTCCCTGGTCGAGCGGATCGCCCGCCGGCTGCCCCGGCCCGCCCCGGTCATCGAGCTGGACGTCACCGACGACGACCACCTGACCACGCTCGCCGACCGGGTCCGTGAGCACACCGCCCGTCTCGACGGCGTCCTGCACGCGGTGGCCTTCGCCCCGCCCGGAGCCCTGGGCGGCAACTTCCTGACCACGTCACGGCAGGAGGCCACGACGGCCTTCGAGGTCTCCACCGTCTCTCTCCAGGCCCTCACCACCGCCCTGCTCCCCCTGCTGCGCGAGGGCGCCTCGGTGGTCGGCCTGGACTTCGACGCCCGCCAGGTGTGGGCGGGCTACGACTGGATGGGGGTCGCCAAGGCGGGCCTGGAGGCCTGCGCCCGCTACCTCGCGGCCTACCTCGGCGACCGCGGCATCCGCGTCAACCTGGTGGCCGCCGGCCCCCTGCGCACCCCGGCCGGACACGCCACCTACGGCGAGGACACCGACCCCGGCCAGGCCGAGCGGGAGTGGGACCGACGCGCGCCACTGGGCTGGCGCTCCGTCGACTTCGACCCGGTGAGCAGGGCCTGCGTGGCCCTCCTCTCGGACTGGTTCCCGGCCACCACCGGCGAGATCCTGCACGTCGACGGCGGCGCCCACGCGGTCGGGGACGGGGGCTTCCGTGCCCGCTGACATCCTGGCCCCGACCGGACCGGGCGTCACGGCGGCGGTCGGACCCTTCGAGGTCACGGCGGCCCGCATCGCCGAGTTCGCGGACGCGACAGGCGACCCCAACCCCGTCTACCGAGACCGGGCGGCGGCCCGCGCGCTGGGCCACCCGGACGTCGTCGCACCGCCCACCTTCGCCGTCCGGCTGGCCGCCGGGGCCGAGCTGCCGGTGCTGAACCGGCACCCGCTGGGCTACGACTACACCTCGGCCACCCATCTGTCCCAGGACTACCGCCACCTCCGCCCGATCCGCGCCGGGGACGTCCTGACGGCCCGCGGCCGCCTGGTCGAGGCCCGCGAGGCCCTCGGCGGCGGCCTGGTCACCGTGGAGGTCACGGTCACCGACCGGGCAGGCTCCGCCGTCACCGTGTCCACGGCACGGATCCTGTCCCGTCGGCCGCTGGCCGGGGAGGCCGTGCGCGCGGCGCTGGCGGAACTCATCGGCCGGGAGGACTTCGTCTGCCTGGGCGCCAAGGCCGCGCTGCGCCGGGACCGGATCACCCACCGGCACGGCGGCGAACCGGCGTCCCCCGAGGCCGTCCGCACGAACCTGGACGCCCTGCGCACCTTCCTGGACTCCTTCGAACCCGGCGCACAGAGCTTCTCGTCGTTCGTCATGACCTTCGACCGCCTCCCGGACACCTCGGAGCAGACCTTCGAGCAGACCGTCTGGCGCCATCTCCAGGCCCTGCACGACGAGGACAGCCGCCACCACCCCTGGACCGGCCTCTACGACTCCGACCCGGCCTCCCCCCGTTTCGCCCTCTCCCTCTTCGGCCACCCCTTCTTCGTGGTGGGCCTGCACCCCGGCGCCTCCCGCCCCAGCCGCCGCTTCGCCCTGCCCGCCCTGGTGTTCAACTCGCATCTGCAGTTCAACGCCCTGGGCCGCACCTTCTTCAAGATGCGCAAGAAGATCAGGGAGCGCGACGACACCCTGCACGGCTCGGCCAACCCCAGCCTGCTGACGTATCGCGACGAGGCCCGCCACTACAGCGGCCGCATGACCGAGCAGAGCTGGGCCTGCCCGTTCACGGCCCGCACCGGGTACTGACGCACCGCGGCACCGCCTCGGCACAAAAAAGACCCCTCCGACCGCGTTTCCGCAGTTCAGAGGGGTCATACAGTGTGGAGCCTAGGGGAGTCGAACCCCTGACATCCGCCATGCAAAGACGGCGCTCTACCAACTGAGCTAAGGCCCCGGAAAGGGAAGCGTCAGCCGGATCTTGCGTTCCGGCGGGCGCCGCAGACCAGAGTACCGGGTCACCCCCCGTATCCCGCAAAAAGATTGGGGGTCCCCGCGGATGACCACTCTCCGTAAGATGCTCGTCGTGGTTCGCTACAGCGAACCGCGGTTTTTATGGGGAAGCGATGGGGAGACGCAATGGACGCCGCACAGCAGGAAGCGACCGCGAGAGCGCGGGAGCTGCAGCGGAACTGGTACGGGGAGCCGTTGGGGGCGCTCTTCCGTAAGCTCATCGACGATCTCGGGCTCAACCAGGCCCGTCTCGCGGCGGTTCTGGGCCTGTCGGCCCCGATGCTGTCGCAGTTGATGAGCGGCCAGCGCGCCAAGATCGGCAATCCCGCGGTGGTCCAGCGGGTGCAGCTGCTGCAGGAGCTGGCGGCACAGGTCGCGGACGGCAGCGTCAGCGCGGCCGAGGCGACCGACCGCATGGACGAGATCAAGAAGTCCCAGGGGGGATCCGTGCTCAACAACACCACTCAGACCACGAGCGGTTCGGGTGCACCGACGGTCAAGCGCGTGGTGCGCGAGATCCAGTCGCTGCTGCGCTCGGTGGCCGCCGCCGGCGACATCATCGAGGCCGCCGACACCCTCGCCCCGAGCCACCCCGAACTGGCAGAGTTCCTCCGGGTCTACGGCGCAGGCCGCACCTCGGACGCGGTCGCGCACTACCAGTCCCACCAGAACTGACCTCGGGGCCCGGTTCCTCGGAGGGGGTCCGGGGCCGGGCCCAGGAGCGTCGGAGGGGGGACACGGGGGACAGAGGGGGTAGAGGGGGTAGAGGGGGTAGAGGGGGTAGAGGGGTACGCGAGGCTAGGGGGAGGAGCGGCGGACTGTCATGGGTGAGGTCTTCGCCGGCCGGTACGAGCTGGCCGACCCGATCGGGCGCGGCGGTGCGGGTGCCGTGTGGCGCGCCTGGGACCACCGGCGCCGGCGCTACGTGGCCGCCAAGGTGCTCCAGCAGCGCGACGCCCACTCGCTGCTGCGCTTCGTACGGGAACAGGCGTTGCGCATCGACCATCCCCATGTCCTCGCCCCGGCCAGCTGGGCCGCCGACGACGACAAGGTCCTGTTCACCATGGACCTGGTCGGGGGCGGCTCGCTGGTCCACCTGGTCGGCGACTACGGACCACTGCCGCCGGCGTACGTGTGCGTCCTGCTCGACCAGCTCCTGTCGGGGCTCGCCGCGGTGCACGCGGAAGGGGTCGTCCACCGGGACATCAAGCCCGCCAACCTGCTGCTCGAAGTGACCGGCACCGGCCGGCCGCGGCTCAGGCTGTCCGACTTCGGCATCGCCATGCGGTTCGGTGAACCACGGCTGACGGAGACCAACCTCGTGGTGGGCACGCCCGGTTACCTGGCGCCCGAGCAGATGCTGGGAGCGGAACCGGACTTCCCCGCCGACCTGTTCGCCGTGGGCCTGGTCGCGCTGTATCTGCTCGAAGGCGCCAAGCCCGACGCCAAGGCGCTGGTGCAGTACTTCATGGAACACGGAACTCCCGGCCCGCCGAAGGGAGTTCCCGAGCCGCTCTGGCAGGTCGTCGCCACCCTGCTCCAGCCCGATCCGACGGCCCGTTTCCGCACCGCCACGGGAGCGCGCAAGGCGCTCGCCTCCGCCGCGGAACTCCTGCCGGAGCCCGGCCCCGACGACGAGTTGATCGAGATCTTCGACCAACTCGGTCCGCTTCCCTCCGGATTCAGCCCCGACGGCCCGCTCAAGCGCGCGTCCGGAGTCCGGGTACGCGAAGCCCGGCCGGGCACGGACACCGACAGCACCGAGAGACCGGCGGCCGACCCCCGCCGGAGCGGCGGCGACTCGCAGCACTCCGCGCTTCCCCCGATGTCGGACACCGGCAGCTTCCACCTCCCGCCCCCGCAGCAGACCCCGAGCCCCCAGCCGTACGCCCAGCAGGCGCACCCCGGCGCCCGGTACGGCATGCCCCCCGCCCCGGCGACCCCTCCGCCCCCGGTCCCGGAAGCGCAGCCGCGCGTCTTCCCGGAGGCGCAGCCGCGCGTCGACACCTCCACCGCTTCGTACACCGCTCAGGACCCGCGGGTTCCGCCTCTCGCACGGCCGGCGGGGAGACCCCGTGCGCACGGCCGGCGGGCCCGCCGCGCCGCCCGCCGCCCCGGTCCCCCGGCCAAGGCCGCGATCCCGATCCTGCTTCTCGCGCTGGTCTGCTACGCCGTGGGCTTCTGGGCGCTGACCCGCGTCTGAGCCCGCCGGGCCGCCACGGTCCACACCCCCAGCACCAGCAGCAGCACGGTCCCGGTGCCGATCCCCCCGACGGCCAGCGCCCGCATCGCGGTGTCACCACCGCCGGTGCTCCCGGTCGGCGCCGCGACCCGGTCCTGTTCCGTGATCGTGAAGACGTCGTCCGGCACGGGACGCCCGGCGTACCGGGGCCCGCTCTGCGCCTGTCCGTCGAGCCGTACCCGCAGCGTCACGCCGAACGGCCCCTGCCCGAACGTGCCGGCCATCTGCTCGCTGAGGTGTACGACCAGGTAGTAGTCACCGGCGAAGCGCATCGCGTTCTCCCCGCTGAGCACGGCGTACCGGTTGGCGTACTCGACCGGCGGCAGCGGTGCGAGGGCGACGGGCTTCCGGGTGCCGGTGTAGCCGAGGGAGGCGTCGTCGACGAGTCCGCGGACGGGGTTGTAGAGCGAGAGGGTCAGGGCTCCGCCGACATAGCCGTGGCCGTTCGGGGAGCCGTCCAGTTCGGCGACGGCGTGCACCCGGCGGCCCCAGTCGACCGGCACCTTGTAGAAGAGGGTCCGCCCCGGGGTGACGCGGCTCCGCCAGACTCCCCCACCCAGCGGGCGGGCGGTGGTGAAGCCGGTGCCGCCGGTCCGGTCGCGGGGGTCGCCGGTGAGGGGCTCGGGGGAGGCGGAGTCCCAGGCACGCGGCGCGGTGGTGGGCCCGGCCTTCGCCAGGCGGGGTTCCGTGACCGGCTTGATCTCCAGATCCCATGGCTGCGCCTGGCCCGCCGTACCGGAGTCGACGCGTTCGACGAGCACGTAGTACGTCCCCGCGTCCGGGCACAGTGTCCGGCCGGGCTCGCGCTCGGCCAGGGCCGTGACCGGACGGGGGCTCAGCGCGGCGCCGAAGCGGGCGGAGGCGTTGGAGCAGGAGCCGCCCGCGGCGTCCTGGACCGAGACACGGATGCCGTCGGTGGCCGTGACCGTGGCGTGAGCGGGGGGTACGGCGGTGACGGGGACGTACGCCGTGGTGGTCGCGGCGGCGAGGTCGAGGCGGTAGAAGCGCCTGCCGTTCCTGGGCAGGGAGCTGCGGTAGGTCCGGCCGGGCTCCAGCCGCGGGGCGTCGGCGGGACTCGCCGCGCCGGTGACCGGCAGGGCATCCGGAGCGAAGGCGTACGCCCCCGGCCCGCCTGCCGCCGCGATCCCGCCCGGCAGCGCGGCCACGGCGCACAGGACGGCGGTCACGACAGCCGCTCGGGCGCCCCGAGGCCACCACTTCGTACGCCCTCGCCCCCGCACGTGCCACCCCTCTGCCGCCGCGTACCCGACCGTGGCCCATCCTGCCCCGGGTGCCCCTGCGCCATCCGTGGAATCCGTACGGCCGTCCGAAACGAACGCCCCGTCCGTCCCCGCGTCCGCGCGTCCTGCCGGAGCGGCTACACCACCTGTCGAGGACGCGCAACACGAGTCGTACCGGGGGACCCGCCCGGACAACACAAAACCCCGACCGCGCAGGCGGCCGGGGTCTGATCAGATTCTGGATCGGTACTCACGAACCCGTGGGCACGGAGTCAGTCGCCTCCGTCCACAGATCCTGCTCGGCGCGATCCGCCTGGATCTGGCGGTACACGAGGAGCCCGCCGATGGCGGCCAGTGCGACCAGGAGCAGCTTCTTCACCGCGCGACCTCGTCTTTCCTTGACGTAGGGGACCTCTGGCGCCCGACTATACACACCGACCGATATCGATCGGTGACCTGCGTCGGCCCCCAACTCCCGCCCCCGGAAGCGCAATAGACCAGGTCGGCGCCGCTCCGATCGGAGGGTGATCACACCCCCACGGAACGTGACTTTGCTCCCCCTTCGCACTCCCTCACCTGGTTTTGGCGGTTTTCCGACCTTCTTACGGCCATCCGAGTGGTGTTCATCGGAACATCGACGCGCCACGGGCGGAGGTCCACCACTTCGCGAACCTCATACACATCATGAGGAAAGTACGCAAATCGCCCAACCCGAAAGTGAGGGGCCATGACCCAGAACAAGGTCATGAAGCTGTGGACCGCCATCGTCACCGCCTTCTTCGCACTGTGCTCGGCGCTCGGACTCGCCACCGCCACCGCCACCACGGCGACGGCCGCACCCCGGACCGAGAGCCCGCAGAACACCGTCGCGGAGCGGACGGCCCCGACGATCCCGGCGATGCACCACTGGGCCTGGTCCCATGGCAAGTCACTGCCCCCCACGATGAAGCAGCGGATCCGGGCCGAGGCCCACGGCAAGTCCCCCAGCTGCCGGCACCGGCCCCTCGACGAGACGGAAGCGCAGACGGACCCGGCGGACCAGTCCACGGCCCCCCTCGACTGCTGAGCCGCACGGCAGCACGCAGGACCGCAGACGTTTCGACATGACGGCGACTTGCGTACCCACCAGTCGACACGGACAGACCCCCGGCCGGGACGGCCGGGGGTCTTGCGCGTTCCACGGGCCACGACCGCCAGGTCGTCGGGTCCTCCTGAGAAGTCGTAGCCTGGACGCGTGGCCAGGGCCTACGAGGAGATCGCGGACGACAGGCCGCACGGGCGCGACACGCGTGCACGGCGTCCTCGCACCCGGGTGGTGCGCGACAGCGGCCGTCACCAGTGGGAGAAGGACCGGGCCCGGCAGCCCCGGACCACCCGGGCCGCGACCGGGGCCACGGAGCACGACACCGGTCTGGTGGCGGCGGACCTCGTCTTCCTCGCGCGGTACCGCACGATCGAGGCACCCGCACCGCTGGCCGAGGCCTTCGGCGTGCCGGAGGGGACGCCCCTCCTCGAACGCGGCTACCGCACGCGGTGCGCGGCGGAGACGGCCCCCTTCGGCCTCGTCACCTCTTATCTCCTGCACGCCGTGGCGGCGGCCGACCCCGACCTCCTGGACGTGTCCAAGGAGCCCTGGCCCGGCGGCACCCACCACCAGCTCGCCACCGTGGGCGTGGAGATCGACCGTGTCGAGGAACGCTGCACCGCGCGTCCGCCGACCCCGCAGGAGACCCGGGAGCTGGAGCTGCCGGACGGCACGGCGGTGATCCTGGTCCGGAAGACCTCGTACGACATCAACGACCGGGTCGTGGAGGTCTGCGACGTCGTGCTGCCCGGCGACCGTACGGAACTGCTCTTCACCACTCGTCTGGAAAGGTGGTGAATGCCGCCGTGTCCCGGCGCATCACCGTGGTCACCGCTGTCCACGCCCCGTCCGCCCGTTTCCTGCCGGAGGCCTACAAGTCCCTGTGCGAGCAGTGGCTTCCGGACGGCTGGGAGTGGGACTGGGTGATCCAGGAGGACGGCACGACGGACGCGGTCCGCCCGTACGTCCCGGACGACGAGCGGGTGAGCTTCCGTCAGGGCCGGCCGGGCGGGCCCGGCATCGCCCGCACGATCGCGCTGGCCCACGCCGGCGGGGAGTACGTGAAGGTCCTGGACGCCGACGACCAGCTCCCGCCCGGCACCCTCGCCCGCGACCTGGCCGCGCTGGAGGCGGACCGCACGATCGGCTGGACGACCTCCCGGGTCCTGGACCTGCTGCCCGACGGCTCCACGGCCGGCTTCCCCGGCGATCCGGACGAAGGCCCCCTCGAGCGCGGGACGGTCCTCCGCTTCTGGAAGGACAACGGGTTCCTGGCCCAGGTGCATCCGGCGACGCTCTTCGTCCGCCGGGACCTGCTGACGGCGCTGGGCGGCTGGATGGCCCTGCCCGCCTCCGAGGACACCGGCCTGCTGCTGGCACTGAACGCGGTCAGCCGCGGCTGGTTCTCCGCCGAGGTGGGGCTGCTCTACCGCAAGTGGGAGGGGCAGGCGACCGGGCAGGCCTCGCATGCCGACCCAGCCGAGCGGGAGGCGCGCATGGCCGTGGCGGAGGCCAGAGCGCGGTCGCTGGCGGACTTCGGGTGGACCTACCCGGCCGGTGGCTGACCGGAACCCCTCCGTCTCAGCCGACCGGGGCTCCTCCGTCCCGTCCGGTGAGCACGATGGCCTGCGAGGGGCACTTCTCGGCGGCCTCGCGCACCTGTGGATCGTCCCCGGACTCCTCCCTGCCGGGCCGGACCACGCCGTACTCGTCCTCGAACGCGAACACGGACGGGGCCCGGTGCGCGCACTCGGCGGAGCCGTAGCACACGGTGCGGTCGACGGAGACCTTCATACGTCCTCCAGCCTCGGGTGACTTCCAGGACGTCACTGCCCCGCGGGCCGCCCAGTGAACCGGTGGACGCCGCCCTGGCCGCGCTGCGGCCCGCCCGCTGCGGCGAGCCAGTGGGCGACCCGGCGGACCGTCGGTTCGTCGAGCCGGTCGACCAGCGCCCGCACCGCCTCGGCGTCCTCGGCGGAGAGGTCGTACAGACCCGCCTTGCTCAGGCCCGCCATCAGCACCTGGTGGCGGCGGTCCGACATGCGCTCGGCGAGCTTGGCCGGCTCCCCGGGGCGTGCCGGGGACGCCTCGGGTGCGGACGGCCTGGCCGCCGGGGTGTCGAACCGGTGCCAGGCGCCGTTCTGCGGACCCCACACCGCGACCGTCATGTCGTCCCCGCGCGCGCCTACGGTCTGGGCCATGTCTCCCACGGCGTACAGCACAGGGGTTCGGTCGGGGGACTCCGCGCCCACCCGCCAGGAGGCCTGGGAAGGCTGGTAGAACATCGCGACCCAGCGCGGGGTACCGGGAGGTTGCGGGCAGTCAGGACGATTCACCAAGGCACTCACCCCTTCGAGAACGGCAGGCGGGCCGACCTTAACTGACGGGCCGTCAGGTTTCCAGGGCGATCCCCGGCACGCTTCTGGCCTCTTCACGGCCGGCATGGCACCCTGCCCGCGCCCCGTCCCCGACAGCCACGAAGCCGTCTCGGCAGAGGGAGACCGAAGATGAGCGGACTCGAAGAGGCAGTGACCGCGGCGCCGGCCGCGCTGAGAAGGATCCACGCCGACCGCGCCCGCAGCGCGTACGACCGGGCCGTCGCCGTCTGCCGCCACGCCGGCGTCACCCAGGAGGCCGCCCAGCTCGTGCCGACGAGCCCCGTCGGCAGGGCCGCGGCCGCGCTGCGGCTGTCGGCCGGGTCGCTCGACGCGCTGGCCGCGAGCGCGCCCGATCCCGCGGCGGACGCCCGCTGCGCCCGGAACGCCGCGGCGGCTGCAGCCCTGGCGGCCCAGGTGGCCGCCGCGCACGACACCGCCGGCGCCGCCCCGGCCCTGCGCGCCGCCCTGACCGCCTCCCGGGCGGCGGCTGCCGCCGCGGGCGGTACGGCACCCGGCCGCGACCCGGCACTGAACGCCGCGGCCGACGAGGCCGAACACCAGGCCGTCGGCGCCGCCCGCGCGGCGGGGTGGATCGCCTAGGCCCTGTCGTCAAATTCCCGTCTGCCCCACGACGCCTGGCACGCACTCTCGCCGCACCGGGCGAAAGCCCAAGTACGTCCAGTACGAGGACTTCCGCCCGGCACACCGAGAGCACGCACCAGACGCCGCGAGGCCGCCCTTCGGGCGACGACGGGAATTTGACGACAGGACCTAGGAGGTACCCGGTCGAGGCCTGGCAGGTGCCGGTCGAGGAGGTGCCGGTACCCGGCCCGTCCGGCACCGGCCTCTCCCCACGTGGAGGCCGGTGCCGGACGGAGCGGGTGTCGTCGATCCGTGCCGCGTCGGCGTGTCGGCGCGGATCGAAGTGCGTGTCCGTGAGGTCGCTGGGTGGCGTCGGTGTCGCCGGCGCTCCCGGCGAAGTTGACCGAGAACGTTCGGCGCCCCGGGTGTCTTTCCGAGCGCTGGGCAGGTGGCCTGTCCGGACGGTGTGCGATGAGGCGGATACCGCGTCGTGATCCTGCCATTTGTCGTCCACGACGAGGAGGTTCCGGTCTCCGGACCACGGTGTAACCGCAGGTCAGCCGTATAGGGTGAGTTTTCCGGTCCGGACGTCCAGACACGGGGGGAGTAAGGGGTGGGACCTTGGGTTCCGACTCAGGGGCACGCGTGGCCTTCGCCGAGCGTCTCGCTCTGCTCTACAAGGAGGCGGGCAACCCTCCCCTCAAGAGCGTGTCCGAGGCGGTCGTACGGCTGCAGCGGGTGGACGAGCGCGGGCGCCCCGTGCGGGTGTCCGCCCAGCGCATCAGTGACTGGCGGCGGGCCAAGAACGTACCGGCGCAGTTCGCCGCCCTCGCGGCCGTCCTGCAGATCCTGATCCCGGAGGCCCGGCGCTCCCGGCCCGTTCCCGTCTCCGGCGGCCTGTACGACCTCGCGCAGTGGCAGCGCCTGTGGGAGCGCGCGCTGGCCGACCCGGCGGGCGAGCGCCCCTCGGCGCCCCCGCAGGAGGACCGGCAGGCACCGGCCGAGACCCCGCCCGTCGCCGGCGGTGTGTGCCCCTACCGGGGACTGGCCCCCTACCGCCAGGAGGACGCCCGCTGGTTCTTCGGGCGGGAGCGGAGCACCGAGGCCCTCGTGGCCCTGCTGCGTGCGACGGAGCGGCCGGGCGGCCTGATCATGCTCGTCGGCGCCTCCGGCGCGGGGAAGTCGTCGCTGCTGAACGCCGGCCTGGTGCCGGCGGTGGAGAGCGGCGCGCTCGGGGACGGCGGCCGGCCGAACGCCGTGCTCCAGCTCGTGCCGGGCGCCGATCCGCTCGGCGAACTGACCCGCCGCATACCGGAACTCGCCTCCCTCGCCGCGAAGGCGCGGCAGGCCGAGGAGGACGCCGCACGGAACCCGGCGGCACCGGGATCCGACACCCCGGACTTCGCCGAGGCGGTACGCGAGGCCGTCACGGTGTGGGCACACCGGGGGACACCCCCGGACGCGGCGGGCACCTCGGGCACCTCGTCCGGGGCCGCCCCCACGGCCACCTCCGCGGACACATCCCCCGCGCCCCCTTCGGACGTGGGCCCGGCCACCCGCCCGGTGATCATCGTCGACCAGTTCGAAGAGACCTTCACCCTCTGCCCCGACGAGCCCGGCCGCCGCACCTTCCTCCAGTTCCTGCACGCGGCCTGCACCCCGCCTGCGGACTCGCCCGGTCCCGCGCCCGCCGTCGTGGTCCTCGGTATCCGCGCCGACTTCTACGAGCAGTGCCTCGTGCATCCGGAGCTGGCCGACGCGCTGCAGCACCGGCACATGGTGCTCGGACCGCTGACCACGGCCGAGCTGCGCGAGGCGGTGACCGGGCCCGCCAAGGCGGTGGGACTCGAGCTGGAGCCGGGGCTGGCCGAGCTGATCGTGCGGGAGGTGAGCGCCGACGGCCCGCGCGGCGCCCACGACGCCGGAGTGCTCCCGCTCCTCTCGCACGCCCTGCTCGCCACCTGGCAGCGCCGCAAGTCGGGGCGGCTGACCCTGGCCGGATACCGTGCGGCCGGCGGCATCCAGGGCGCGGTCGCGGCGACCGCCGAGCGCGCCTGGTCCGGCCTCGATCCGGCCGCCCGCACGGCCGCCCGGCTGCTCCTGCTGCGGCTCGTCCGGCTGGGTGAGGACACCCAGGCCACCCGCAGGCGCGGCACACGGCGCCAGCTGGCGCAGGAGTCGGCGGACCCCGGCAAGACCGAGGAGTCGCTCGAAGCCCTGGTCCGCGCCCGGCTGGTGACGCTCGACGCGGAGACCGTGGAGATCACCCACGAGGCGCTGCTGCACGCCTGGCCCCGGCTGCGCCACTGGATCGACGAGGACCGCAGCGATCATCTGGTGCGCCAGCGGCTGGAGGAGGACGGCCGCGCCTGGGAGGCCTCGAACCGGGACAGCTCGCTGCTCTACCGCGGCTCCCGCCTGGAGCAGGCCCGCGGCTGGGCGAAGTCCGCCGGTGACACCTATCTGACCCGCAGCGCGGTGCAGTTCCTGGCCGCCTCGGTCCGGCTGCGCAGGCGGACGGTCCTGATCAGCCGCGGGGCCGTGGCGGCACTGGTCGTCCTCGCCGTGCTGGCCGCCGGTTCGGCGGTGGTGGCGTGGCAGCAGCGGGACGACGCCGTGTTCGAACAGGTGCTCGCGGAGGCGGACCGGGTCCAGCACACGGACCCCTCGCTGGCCTCCCAGCTCGACCTGGTGGCCCACCGGCTGCGGCCGGGCGACGAGGGGACGTACAGCCGTCTGATCTCGATCGTGAACGCGCCCCTGGCCACGCCCCTGCTCGGCCACACCGGCGCCGTCTACCTCACTTCCTTCAGCCCCGACGGCAAGACGCTGGCCACGGCCAGCTACGACCGGACCGTCCGGCTGTGGAACGTGGCCGACCGCGGCCGCCCCAAGCCGCTCGGCAAACCCCTCACCGGACACACCAGCTGGGTGAGCAGCGCGGTCTTCAGCCCGGACGGACACACCCTGGCCAGCGCCGGCGACGACGGCACCATCCGGCTGTGGGACGTGCGCGACCCGGCCCACCCGGTGCCGCTGGGCCGGCCTCTGACCGGCCACACGGGCACGATCTACCTGGTCGCCTTCAGCCCCGACGGACACACGCTGGCCTCGGCGAGCGAGGACCGCACCGTCCGCCTGTGGAACGTGGCGGACCCGAGCCGGCCCAAGCCGCTGCGCACACTGGCCGGCCACACGGCGGCGGTGCGCTGCGTCGCGTTCAGCCCCGACGGGCGCACGCTCGCGGCGGGCAGCGACGACAACACGGTCCGGCTGTGGAACACCGCCGATCCGGGTCACCCCAAGGCCCTGCCCACAGTGCTGAGCGGACACACGGACATCGTGCACTCGGTGGCCTTCAGCCCCGACGGGCGCACGCTCGCCAGCGGCAGCGCGGACGACACCATCCGGCTGTGGAACGTGTCCGACCCCGCGCACGCGGCAGCGATCGGCTCACCGCTCACCGGGCACACCGGCCCCATCTGGTCGGTGGCCTTCAGCCCCGACGGCGGCCGGCTCGCCGCGGCCAGCGCGGACAGCACGGCGAGCCTGTGGAACGTCAGCGATCCGGCGTCCCCCTCGCAGGTCGGCGCTCCGCTCGCGGGCAGCAGCGGCGAGATGTTCGCGCTGGGGTTCAGCCCCGACGGCCGCACCCTCGCCACCGGCAGCGGTGACAGCAAGGTCCGCCTGTGGTCGGTACCGACACGGGACATGACCGGCCGCAGCGGGGCCTTCCGCCCGGACGGCAAGGTGCTGGCCACGGCTGCGCGCGACGGCAGGGTCCGGCTGTGGAACGTGGCGGCGCCCGACCGGCCCGTGGCGCTGGGCAAGCCGTTCATGGGCACGGACGGCGGGCACCGTTCGATGATGTTCTCCCCCGACGGCCGCACCCTCGCCGTGCTGAACGGGACGGGAACGCTGTACCTGTGGAACGTCACCGATCCGGCCCGTCCGGTCCTGGCCGGGCGGCCCATCGCCCTGCGCACCCGCTTCGCGGGCTTCCACACGGTGGCGTTCAGCCCGGACGGCCGCACCCTGGCCACCGCCTACGAGGACCGCACCATCCAGCTGTGGAACGTCACCGACCCCTCCCGTACCGTCCCGCTCGGCAAGCCGCTCACCGGCCACCGGGGTTACGTCAACGCCCTCGCGTTCAGCCAGGACGGGCACACCCTCGCCAGCGGCAGCGCGGACCTCACCATCCGGCTGTGGAACGTGACCGACCCCGGCCACGTCACCCGGATCGGGCATCCGATCACCGGGCACACCGGCCCCGTCAACGCTCTCGCCTACAGCCCCGACGGCCGCACCCTCGTCAGCGGCAGCGACGACGACACCGTACGGCTCTGGAACGTCACCGACCCCCGGGCGGCGACCGCGCTCGGCGCCCCCCTCACCGGCCACACCGAGGCGGTCACCTCGCTGACGTTCACCGCGGACGGCCGGACCCTGGCGAGCGGCGGCGACGACAACACGGTCCGGATCTGGAACGTCGCCCGCCCTTCGTCGGCCACGCCCATCGGCCAGTCGATGAGCCCCTATGCCAAGACGGGCAACTGGCTGTCCTTCAGCCCCGACAGCCACGTCCTCGGGGTGTCCAGCGGCGCCGACACGATCCGCCTGTGGCGCCTGGACGCCGACGCGGCGATCCAGCACATCTGCGCGGTGACCAGGAACGTTCTGACCCCGCAGCGGTGGCACGAGTACCTCCCGCGGCTGTCGTACGACCCTCCGTGCGCCGACTGACCGATCAAGATCAGCCAACTACCCCAACCAACAGGCCCGTTATCTCCCGCAAGCGGCTCAACCTTGTTACCCTTGGCCATAGCCCGATCGCTGGTGCATCCCCCGTCGCCAGCGGTCGGGCCTTTTTTCGTACCGTGAAACCCGTAGAGGGACCCGGACATGCAGAAGACCCCCGGTCCAAGTGGACCGGGGGTCTTCTTTCTGTGGGGCTAACAGGATTTGAACCTGTGGCCTCATCCTTATCAGGGATGCGCTCTAACCAACTGAGCTATAGCCCCGCCGCGCTCTGCGGTGTGTGTCCCGCGCGCTGACTCCTGAAGATTAGCGCACGAGGGCGGCAGTCCCAAAATCGGTTGTCCGGGGACTGTCAGGAGAGCCCGGCAGGTGGAGTCACTCGTCCTCGGCCAGCGTCAGCTCGATACCGCCCACGAAGCCCGCGGAGAGGTTGTAGATGAACGCGCCGAGGGTGGCCAGCGCCGTCGCGAGGACCACGTCGATCACCGCGATGATCGTCGTGAACGTCAGGACGTGCGGCAGCGAGAGGAAGGCCTGGAGGTCGAAGCCGTTCGCCTCGTTGGAACCGGTGGCCTCCGAGATCGTGCCGCCGACCGTGGAGAACACGCCCATCGCGTCCATGACCATCCACAGCACCGCCGAGGCGACGATCGTGCAGATGCCCAGCGCGATGGAGAGCAGGAAGCTGACCTTCATCACCGACCACGGATCGGCCTTCGCCACCCGCAGACGGGCCTTGCGGGTGCGCGGCGCGGTCTTCGCGCCGGTGCGCGGCCGGCGCACGGCCCCGGTGGGAGTCTGCGCCGGATAGGCCTGCGGCGGGTGGTAGGGCTGCTCCGCGGACTCGGGGCGCCGCTCACCGGGCAGCGGGGACGCCTGCTGCCGCTCGGCCGGGCCGGGCTGGGTCTGCGGACCGCGGGTGTCCGTCACAGTTCCCCCCTGGGATGCATGCGTGTCGGTCGAGGGCGAGTCGGTCGTGCCTGCCTCGATCTTGCGCAGTTGGGTCGTGTGCGGGTCCGCCGCACGCGCGGCGGAGCCACGGCCGCCGTCCGTCTCCGTACCCACAGGGGTACCGGCCGATCCCGCGCCCGTGGCTCCGCTCACGATGACTCACTCCTCGTGCCTACTCGGCCGAGGGCGCCTCACCCTCGTCCGTGCCGGTGGTCGCGGCACCCTCGGCGGTCTCGTCGACGGCATCCTCGCCGTCGACCTCCTCCGCCTCGCGCCCCGCCTCGGCGTTACGTGCGATACCGACCACGGCATCGCGCTTGCCCAGGTTGATCAGTTGGACGCCCATGGTGTCACGGCCCGTCTCCCTGACCTCGTTGACTCGCGTACGAATCACACCGCCGGACAGGGTGATCGCGAGGATCTCGTCGTTCTCCTCGACAACCAGCGCGCCGACGAGAGAACCGCGGTCCTCCACGATCTTGGCGGCCTTGATGCCGAGGCCGCCGCGACCCTGGACGCGGTACTCGTCGACAGCGGTCCGCTTCGCGTACCCGCCGTCCGTGGCAGTGAACACGAACGTACCGGGTCGAACAACATTCATCGACAGAAGTTCATCGCTCTCACGGAAACTCATCCCCTTGACGCCGGAGGTGGCGCGGCCCATCGGGCGCAGGGTGTCGTCCGAGGCGGTGAACCTGATCGACTGTGCCTTCTTGCTGATCAGAAGCAGATCGTCATCGGCCGAGACCAGCTCGGCACCGATCAGCTCGTCGTCCGAGCCGTCCTCGCGCTCGCGCAGGTTGATCGCGATCACACCGCCGGAGCGGGGCGAATCGTAATCCTTCAGAGGCGTCTTCTTGACCAGGCCGGACTTGGTGGCCAGGACCAGGTACGGCGCCGCCTCGTAGTCGCGGATCGCGAGGATCTCGGCGATCGCCTCGTCCGGCTGGAAGGCGAGCAGGTTCGCCACGTGCTGGCCGCGCGCGTCCCGGCCGGCCTCGGGCAGCTCGTACGCCTTCGCCCGGTACACCCGGCCCTTGTTGGTGAAGAACAGCAGCCAGTGGTGCGTGGTGGACACGAAGAAGTGGTCGACGATGTCGTCTTCCTTCAGCTTCGTGCCGCGCACGCCCTTGCCGCCGCGCTTCTGCGCCCGGTAGTCGTCCGTCTTCGTCCGCTTGACGTAACCGCCGCGCGAGACGGTGACGACGATGTCCTCCTCGGCGATCAGGTCCTCGATGGACATGTCGCCCTCGTACGGGATCAGCTTGGTCTGACGGTCGTCGCCGTACTTCTCGACGATCGCTGTCAGCTCCTCGCTGACGATCCCGCGCTGGCGGACCGGGGAGGCCAGGATCTCGTTGTACTCGCTGATCTTCGCCTGGAGCTCGTCGTGCTCCTGGACGATCTTCTGGCGCTCCAGAGCGGCCAGCCGGCGCAGCTGCATCTCGAGGATGGCGTTCGCCTGGATCTCGTCGATCTCCAGGAGGCCCATCAGGCCGGTGCGCGCGACGTCGACGGTCTCACTGCGCCGGATCAGCGCGATGACCTCGTCGATGGCGTCCAGGGCCTTCAGCAGACCACGCAGGATGTGCGCGCGCTCCTCGGCCTTGCGCAGCCTGAAGCGCGTCCGGCGGACGACGACCTCGATCTGGTGCGTCACCCAGTGGCGGATGAACGCGTCCAGGGACAGCGTGCGCGGCACGCCGTCGACCAGCGCCAGCATGTTGGCGCCGAAGTTCGTCTGCAGGTCGGTGTGCTTGTACAGGTTGTTCAGGACGACCTTGGCGACCGCGTCCCGCTTCAGGACGATCACCAGGCGCTGGCCCGTACGGGACGACGTCTCGTCGCGGACGTCCGCGATGCCGCCGATCTTGCCGTCCTTCACCAGGTCGGCGATCTTCTGCGCGAGGTTGTCGGGGTTGACCTGGTACGGCAGCTCCGTCACCACCAGGCACTGGCGGTTCTGGATCTCCTCTACCTCGACCACCGCGCGCATGGTGATGGAGCCACGGCCGGTGCGGTAGGCCTCCTCGATGCCCTTGCGGCCGACGACCAGGGCGCCGGTCGGGAAGTCGGGGCCCTTGATGCGCTCGATCAGCGCGTCCAGGAGCTCCTCGTGCGAGGCCTCCGGGTTCTCCAGGCACCACTGGGCGCCGGCCGCGACCTCGCGCAGGTTGTGCGACGGGATGTTGGTCGCCATACCGACCGCGATACCGGCGGAGCCGTTGATCAGCAGGTTCGGGAAGCGGGAGGGCAGGACGGTCGGCTCCTGGGAGCGGCCGTCGTAGTTGTCCGTGAAGTCGACGGTCTCCTCGTCGATGTCGCGGACCATCTCCATCGACAGCGGCGCCATCTTGCACTCGGTGTAGCGCATGGCGGCCGCCGGGTCGTTGCCCGGAGAGCCGAAGTTGCCGTTGGAGTCCACCAGCGGCATCCGCATCGACCACGGCTGGGCGAGGCGCACCAGGGCGTCGTAGATCGAGGAGTCGCCGTGCGGGTGGTAGTTGCCCATGACGTCGCCGACCACGCGCGCGCACTTGTAGAAGCCGCGCTCGGGGCGGTAGCCGCCGTCGTACATCGCGTACAGCACACGGCGGTGGACGGGCTTGAGACCGTCCCGGACGTCGGGCAGCGCGCGGGACACGATGACGGACATCGCGTAGTCCAGGTACGAGCGCTGCATCTCCGTCTCGAGCCCGACGGGCTCGATGCGCACGGTGCTGTCGCCGCCCTCTTCAGGGGTGACTGGAGTGTTCTCGTCGGCCATTGCTGGTGAAGATCCTTTCTGGTGCGGTCAGCTGAGACCGACTCAGATGTCGAGGAAGCGGACGTCCTTGGCGTTGCGCTGGATGAACGCGCGGCGGGCCTCGACGTCCTCGCCCATCAGGACCGAGAACAGGTCGTCGGCCTGGGCGGCGTCGTCGAGGGTGACCTGACCGAGGACACGGTGCTCGATGTCCATGGTGGTCACGCGCAGCTCCTCGGCGTTCATCTCGCCGAGACCCTTGAAGCGCTGGATGGAGTCCTCACGGACCCGCTTGCCGCGCTGACGGCCCATCTCCAGCAGGGCGTCGCGCTCGCGGTCCGAGTACGCGTACTCGACGTCCTCCCGGCCCCACTTGATCTTGTACAGCGGCGGACGGGACAGGAACACGTGCCCGGCCTCGACCAGCGGCCGCATGAAGCGGAACAGGAAGGTCAGCAGCAGGGTGTTGATGTGCTGGCCGTCGACGTCGGCGTCCGCCATCAGGATGATCTTGTGATAGCGGAGCTTCTCGATGTCGAAGTCCTCGTGCACACCCGTGCCGAAGGCGGAGATCAGCGCCTGGATCTCCTGGTTCTGCAGGATCTTGTCGATCCTGGCCTTCTCCACGTTGAGGATCTTGCCGCGGATCGGGAGGATCGCCTGGTACTGCGGGTTGCGGCCGGACTTGGCCGAACCGCCGGCGGAGTCACCCTCGACGATGAAGATCTCGCACTTGGTGGGGTCGTTGGACTGGCAGTCCGACAGCTTGCCCGGCAGGGACGCGCTCTCCAGCAGGCCCTTGCGGCGGGTCAGGTCGCGGGCCTTGCGGGCCGCCACGCGCGCGGTGGCCGCCTGGATGCCCTTGCGGATGATGTCCGCGGCCTCGACCGGGTTGCGGTCCAGCCAGTCGTTGAGGTGCTCGTAGACCGCCTTCTGCACGAAGGTCTTGGCCTCCGTGTTGCCCAGCTTGGTCTTCGTCTGGCCCTCGAACTGCGGCTCGCTGAGCTTGACCGAGATGATCGCGGTCAGACCCTCACGGATGTCGTCACCGGTGAGGTTGTCGTCCTTCTCGCGCAGCAGCTTCTTGTCGCGCGCGTACTTGTTGATCAGGCTCGTGAGGGCCGCGCGGAAGCCCTCCTCGTGCGTACCGCCCTCGTGGGTGTGGATGATGTTCGCGAAGGAGTACACGCCCTCGCTGTAGCCGCTGTTCCACTGCATGGCGACCTCGAGGGACAGGCTCTTGTCCCTGTCCTCGGCCTCCAGGTCGATCACGGTGGGGTGGACCGCGTCTCCCTTGCGGGAGTTGAGGTACTTCACGAAGTCGACGATGCCGCCCTCGTAGTGGTACGTGACGGTCTTGACCTCGGCCTTCTCGTCCGCGCCCGCCTCGTCCGCACCACTGGTCGCCTTCGCCGACTCGCGCTCGTCGGTGAGCCGGATGGTCAGGCCCTTGTTGAGGAAGGCCATCTCCTGGAAACGCCGGGACAGCGTCTCGAAGGAGTACTCGGTGGTCTCGAAGATGTCGGGGTCGGCCCAGAAGGTGACCGAGGTACCGGTCTCCTCCGTCGCCTCGTGCTTGTCGAGCGGGGCCGTCGGGACGCCGAGCTTGTAGTCCTGCGTCCAGCGGTGGCCGTCCGTCCTGATCTCGACGGCGACCTTCGTGGACAGCGCGTTCACGACGGACACACCCACACCGTGCAGACCGCCGGAGACGGCGTAACCGCCGCCGCCGAACTTGCCGCCCGCGTGCAGGACCGTCAGCACGACCTCGACGGCCGGCTTGCCCTCGGAGGCCACGATGCCCACGGGGATGCCACGGCCGTTGTCGACGACGCGCACGCCACCGTCGGCGAGGATCGTCACGTCGATGGTGTCCGCGTACCCGGCCAGCGCCTCGTCGACCGAGTTGTCGACGACCTCGTACACCAGGTGGTGCAGACCGCGCTCGCCCGTGGAGCCGATGTACATACCGGGCCGCTTGCGGACCGCGTCCAGCCCTTCGAGCACGGTGATGGCGCTGGCGTCGTACGACGCGGAGGCGGTGGCCTCGGAAGTCACGCCTGCGTCGGTGGACGGGATGTTCTCGTTGGGGTTGCCGGAATCGGCCACGAAGCGCCCTTTCTGGCACAGCACGAGCCGGGCTCGTCGGCGGGTTGCCGGAGCGGCTGCGGCATGTTGCGTTGGTAAGCCTTGATCAGTTGCTCAGCTTTTCCCGGGCGGTCCCCACGATTGGGGCGGGATTGGCTTCCAGTCTACCGGTAGCGCCGACAGTGATGGGGGTTTGCCGGTACCTGAGTCCTCATGTGCCGCCCTGAACCGGTCTCGGCCGGGTACCGATATACGGATGGGGGCTCCAAGGGGCTCACAGCGCCACTCAGCGCTTCGGGCCGTCAACCCTTGGCTACTGGGGGGTCAGCTCGCGATCCACACCTGTGCACAGCGCTGCGCCAAGGGGTACGACGGCACCACGCGCCGACCTCACGACGTGAGGTACGTCACCCGTAGGTGTCGCCCGGGCCCGTGCTCCCAGGAGCCCGCAGCGGGCCGTAGCGCCGGGCGGGACCGCCGGGACCGTTGACCTTGAGCAGCCGGACCGTGCCGTGTCCGAGGTCCTCGTTGAGCCGGGCGACCAGGGTCGGGGCGAGCAGCCGCAGCTGGGTCGCCCACGCCGTCGAGTCGCACTGCACGGACAGCACCCGCTCGTCCTCGTCGTACCGCTGCGGCACACAGTGCTTCGCCAGGTCCTCGCCGACGATCTGCGGCCAGCGGCCCATGACCCCGCCCACCGCGGCCGGCGTCTCCCAGCCGCGCTCGTTCAGCAGCCGGTTGATCGCGGCGCCGAGCGCCATCGGGTCGCGTCCGTCCGCGCGCGCGCCCGAACGCAGACCGCCGCCGCGCCGCGCCTGCTTCTTCTGCCGCGCCGCGTCGCCACGCGCGCGCGCCTGCTCCTTCGCGGCGCGCAACGCCACGCGCGCGAGGTCGACACCGGAGGGCTCCGGAGACTTCCCGGGGTTCTTCGGGGTGGGTTCGTCGGTGCTCATACGCGCTCCACCGTCCCGTCGGCCACCGCGTAGCGGGCGCCGACCAGTACATGCGGTACGTCGTCGTCCACAGCGGCGGTGACCAGCACCTGCTCGCCGGGCGCGACCAGCTCGGCCAGCCGCTCACGGCGGCGGGCGTCCAGCTCGGCGAACACGTCGTCGAGGATCAGCACGGGCTCGTTGCCCTCCGCGCGCAGCAGGTCGTACGAGGCCAGGCGCAGGGCGAGGGCGTAGGACCACGACTCGCCGTGGGAGGCGTAGCCCTTGGCGGGCAGCTGACCGAGTTTGAGAACCAGATCGTCCCGGTGCGGGCCCACCAGGGTGACGCCCCGCTCGATCTCCTGCTTGCGCGCCTCCGTGAGCGCGGCCATCAGCTGGGCGTACAGGTCCTCGCGGGTGTGCGCCTCGCCGGGCGCGGACGGCTTGTACTCCAGCGCGACCGGACCGCCGCCCGGGGCCAGCTGCTCGTACGCCTTGTCGGCCAGCGGCTGCAGCGCGGCGACCAGGTCCAGACGCTGGGCGAGCAGCTCGGCGCCCGCGCGCGCGAGGTGCTGGTCCCACACGTCGAGCGTGGACAGGTCCATGGAGCGGCCGCCGTGCCGGCGCGCGAGCGCCGCGGTCTTGAGGAGCGTGTTGCGCTGCTTGAGCACCCGCTCGTAGTCCGAACGCACGCCCGCCATGCGCGGCGAACGCGCGGTGATCAGCTCGTCCAGGAACCGCCGCCGCTCACCGGGATCCCCCTTGACCAGCGCGAGATCCTCCGGAGCGAACAGCACGGTCCGTACGATCCCCAGCACGTCCCTCGGTCTGACCTGCGAGGACCGGTTGATGCGGGCGCGGTTGGACCGGCCGGGGTTCAGCTCCAGCTCGACCAGCTGCTGCCGCTCGCCCTGTCTGACCTGCGCCCGGATGACGGCCCGCTCGGCGCCCATGCGGACCAGGGGGGCGTCGGAGGCGACGCGGTGGCTGCCGAGGGTGGCGAGATAGCCGACCGCCTCGACCAGATTGGTCTTGCCCTGCCCGTTGGGGCCGACGAAGGCGGTGACGCCCGGGTCGAGCGGGACCTCGACCCGGGCGTACGAGCGGAAGTCGGCCAGCGAAAGATGCGTGAGGTGCATGGTCGTTCGCCGACCTCCCCCAGGGTTGTGGATCGCGGAGCGACCCTGTGGATTACTTCTTCTCTACGGTGTGGCCGCCGAACTGGTTGCGCAGCGCGGCGATCATCTTCATCTGCGGCGAGTCCTCCTGGCGGGAGGCGAACCGGGCGAACAGCGACGCGGTGATCGCGGGCAGCGGCACCGCGTTGTCGATGGCGGCTTCCACAGTCCAGCGTCCCTCACCGGAGTCCTGTGCATAACCGCGCAGCTGGTCGAGGTGCTCGTCCTCGTCCAGCGCGTTCACCGTGAGGTCGAGCAGCCAGGAACGGATGACCGTGCCCTCCTGCCAGGAGCGGAAGACCTCGCGGACGTTCTCCACGGAGTCGACCTTCTCCAGCAGCTCCCAGCCCTCGGCGTAGGCCTGCATCATCGCGTACTCGATGCCGTTGTGGACCATCTTCGCGAAGTGGCCCGCGCCGACCTTGCCGGCATGCACCGAGCCGAAGTCGCCCTCCGGCTTGAGCGCGTCGAAGACGGGCTGCACCTTGGCGACGTTCTCGGCGTCGCCGCCGTACATCAGCGCGTACCCGTTCTCCAGGCCCCAGACGCCGCCGGAGACACCGCAGTCGACGAAGCCTATGCCCTTGGCCGCCAGCTCCTCGGCGTGCTTCTCGTCGTCCGTCCAGCGGGAATTGCCGCCGTCCACGACCACGTCGCCGGGCTCCAGCAGCTCGCCGAGCCGGTCGATCGTGGACTGCGTGGCCTCGCCTGCCGGGACCATCACCCAGACGACACGCGGACCGCTGAGCTTGCCCACAAGCTCTTCGAGGCTGTGGACATCCGCGAGGTCGGCGTTGCGGTCGTATCCGAGGACGGTGTGGCCCGCGCGGCGGATCCGCTCGCGCATGTTGCCGCCCATCTTGCCGAGGCCGACGAGACCGAGCTCCATCAGTTGTGTTCCTTAGGTTGCTGTGTGGCGTGTGGGGCACCTGCGTACCCGGGTCCGAGCCTAGTCCCGGACCCTCACGCACAGCTGTGGGCATACGCGCTCATACGTATGCCCTCACCTGGGGCTTTGTCCTGTGGATACCGGCGGCCGCGGCTCAGCCGCTGAGCCGCACCGGCATGATCAGGTACTTGTAGGCCTCGTCCGCCTCGGCGTCCAGGGCCGGCTTGCCGCTGAGCAGCGCGGGCTTGGTGGACGTCGTGAACGACAGCTGGGCCACCGGGGAGTCGATGGCGCTCAGACCGTCGAGCAGGAACGTCGGGTTGAAGGCGATCGAGATGTCGTCGCCGTCCAGCTGCGCGTCAACCCTTTCCACAGCCTGTGCGTCGTCGCTGGAGCCGGCCTCCAGAATCAGCACGCCCTGCTCGAAGCTCAGCCGCACCGGGGTGTTCCGCTCGGCGACCAGGGCCACACGCTTGACGGCCTCCACGAAGGGGGCGGTCTCGATCACGGCGACGGAGTTGAACTCGGTCGGGAACAGCGTGCGGTACTTCGGCAGGTCGCCCTCGAGCAGACGCGTGGTCGTACGTCGGCCCGCGCCCTCGAAACCGATCAGGCCCTCGCCCGCGCCCGAGCCGGACAGCGCCAGGGTGACGCTGTCGCCCGCACCGAGCGACTTGGCGGTGTCCAGCAGCGTCTTGGCCGGGACCAGGGCGACCGAGGAGGTGTCGGGGTTCTCCGGCTTCCACAGGAACTCGCGGACCGCGAAGCGGTAGCGGTCGGTGGAGGCCAGGGTGACCGTGTCGCCCTCGATCTCGATGCGCACACCGGTGAGGACGGGCAGCGTGTCGTCGCGGCCGGCGGCGATGGCCACCTGGGACACGGCGGCGGCGAAGACCTCGCCGGGGACGGTGCCCGTGGCGGTCGGCATCTGCGGCAGCGCCGGGTACTCCTCCACAGGCAGGGTGTGGAGTGTGAATCGCGAGGAGCCGCAGACCACGGTCGCCCGTACACCGTCTGTGGAAATCTCCACCGGGCGGTTGGGGAGAGCGCGGGAGATGTCGGCGAGCAGCCGGCCGGAGACGAGGACCGTGCCCTCCTCCTCGACCTCGGCCTCGACGCTCACCCGAGCGGAGACCTCGTAGTCGAAGCTCGACAGGCTCAGCTGGCCGTCCTCGGCCTTCAGCAGGAGGCCGGCGAGGACAGGCGCCGGCGGACGGGCCGGGAGGCTGCGTGCTGCCCACGCCACTGCCTCCGCGAGTACGTCGCGTTCCACCCGGATCTTCACCGTAAGCCGCCTCCTGCTGTTGCTACTGAGTCCTCCGACTCGGTGTCACCGCCCACTGCGAAGGGCGGGACACCGGGGACCAGTCTGACGCACCGCACTGACAGTAGGTGCCTGTCGGGGTCAAGTCGCTCCGAGGGGCAGCCGGGCTCGAGAGCGCGAGTTGTGCACAGGTCCCGCTTCGAAACGGATTCCGAGCTCTCTCTAGTCGGGAGTAGTAGTAGGGGCTGTGGATACCGTGGATAACCACGTTTGCCCAGCTCAGAGCACGAATTTTGTCCACTGACCCTGTGGGTGGAGGCGGTGGACAACCAGGGGTCTCTGTGGAGAACAGAAAGTTCTGCACACACCGCCCACAGCTCGAGGGCAGTTCTCCCCAGCTGTGTCCCCAGGTTTACCCACGTTTCCCACACCCCAATCCGGCAGCTTCGTGTGACGGCTTTCACTCGGCGCGGTGAGAGGGTGCGCCGCGTTGCCGAACAGTGGACAGCCATGTGGAGAAGCCGGGATTCGCTGGGGACAACCGGCCTCAGCCTGTGGGCTTCCCGTGGAAAACTTCGTCCACAGTCTGTGGATCTCCGTTTCGTCCACAGCCTGTGGAGATCGTTCGTCCACGATTCCACAGGCAGCTGAGCTGGGCGGACGCCGCTTCCCCAAGCTCCCTGTGGACGCAGTTCGGGACAACTCCACAGTCCCCAGGATGTGGACGGAAGAAACTCACCGAATCTGTGGAGAGCGGCCGTAACCAGGCACTTAATCGAACACTCGGTGGCCGGTGAGGAACACCCGCGGCGCCGCGACGAGCCGTCGGCAGGGCGCGATGAGGGGTGCCGGAGGCCGCCCGGGACGCTGACGCCGGGCGGCTGAGGACGCGGAGGACGGCCGGCTGCGGACGCGGGGAGCGACCGCCAGGGTCGTCGCACCCGGACGCGAAGAGGCGCCCCCGGGATGTCCTCCCGAGGGCGCCCTCAGCGTCGGTCTGTGGCTGCCGTCAGCCGTTCTTGATGCGGTTGGTCAGCTCGGTCACCTGGTTGTAGATCGAGCGCCGCTCGGCCATCAGCGCGCGGATCTTCCGGTCCGCGTGCATGACGGTCGTGTGGTCACGGCCGCCGAAGTGCGCGCCGATCTTCGGCAGGGACAGGTCCGTGAGCTCACGGCACAGGTACATGGCGATCTGGCGGGCCGTGACCAGCTGGCGGCCGCGCGAGGTACCGCACAGGTCGTCGACCGTGAGGCCGAAGTAGTCCGCGGTGGACGCCATGATGGCCGACGCGGTGATCTCGGGGGTCGAGTCCTCGCCCCCGGGGATCAGGTCCTTGAGGACGATCTCGGTGAGGCCCAGGTCCACCGGCTGCCGGTTGAGCGAGGCGAACGCCGTCACCCGGATCAGCGCGCCCTCCAGCTCACGGATGTTCCGCGAGATCCGGGAGGCGATGAACTCCAGTACCTCCGGCGGGGCGTTGAGCTGCTCCTGCACCGCCTTCTTGCGCAGGATCGCGATGCGCGTCTCCAGCTCGGGCGGCTGGACGTCGGTGATCAGACCCCACTCGAAACGGTTCCGCAGCCGGTCCTCCAGCGTCACCAGCTGCTTGGGCGGCCGGTCGCTGGAGAGCACGATCTGCTTGTTCGCGTTGTGGAGGGTGTTGAAGGTGTGGAAGAACTCCTCCTGCGTCGACTCCTTGTCCGCGAGGAACTGGATGTCGTCGACGAGCAGGATGTCCATCTCGCGGTAGCGCTTGCGGAAGCTGTCGCCCTTGCCGTCGCGGATGGAGTTGATGAACTCGTTGGTGAACTCCTCGGAGCTCACGTACCGCACCCGCGTGCCCGGGTAGAGGCTGCGGGCGTAGTGCCCGATCGCGTGCAGCAGGTGCGTCTTGCCGAGCCCCGACTCCCCGTAGATGAAGAGGGGGTTGTAGGCCTTCGCGGGTGCCTCGGCGACGGCCACCGCGGCCGCGTGCGCGAACCGGTTGGAGGCGCCGATGACGAACGTGTCGAACAGGTACTTCGGGTTCAGCCGCGCGGTCGGCTCACCGGGACCGCTCGCCGGCGAGGGCTTCGCGGCCAGCGGACCGGGCGCACCGCTCCCGCCGGCCGGCGGCAGGTCCGGGCGGCCGGGACCGCCGCGGTGCACCGGGCCGGCTCCGGCCGACTGGTCGGGCCGTTCACGGCGGACGGGGTCGCGCTGGTCGTACTCCGCGCGCGCAGAGTCGTAGTCCGGGCGGGAGTCGTAGTTCGGGCGCTCGTAGTCCGGACGGTCGTACTCCGGGCGCGGGGCGTCGTAGTCGCCGCGCTGCTGGTCGTACGACGGGCGCTCCATGCCCTTCGGGCGGTAGTCCTGGGGCGGCGAGTCGTAGGTGTCCTGCCCCGAGGAGCCGTAGGAGTCCTGCGACGGCGAGGCGTACGGGTCGCGCTCGGGGAAGCCGAGGCGCGGCTGCTGCCAGCCGTACTCGTCCTGTCCGGGCCGCGGCCAGGCGCCGGGCTCGGGCCGCTGGTACTCGGACGGATACGCGGGCCGGGCGGTCGGCAGCTGGTCCCCGCGGGGGCCCGGCTCGCTGCCCGGGAGCGGTTCGGCGGCACGGTGCCGGCCGTAGCCCTCGTACGGTCCGGAGGGCAGCTCCGGCTCCTCGTAGCGCTGCTGCCGCTGCGGCTGGGCGGGCGGTGCCTGCGGGGCCGGCGGCTCGCCGGCCGAGTCGTCCACGGTGATCGCGATGCGGATGGGCCGGCCGCACTCGCGGCTCAGGGTCTCGCTGACGATCGGCGCGAGACGGCCCTCCAGTACGTTCTTCGCGAATTCGTTCGGTACGGCGAGCAGGGCGGTGTCCGCGACCAGCGCGAGCGGCTGGCAGCGCCGGATCCAGTGCTCGTCCTTCGCCTCGACGCCCTGTCCACGGCCTTCGCCGAGGAGCTGCTCGAGTACTCGTGGCCACACTGCGGCAAGATCGGCAGGTACGTCAGCCACAGGGCACGCTCTCTCACAGGTCCCACGAACGTGTGGTTGTGGGACGGGTCGGGATGAAAATCGGGTCGGGCGGGGATAAGGGAACGAATCGGAGTCAAGCCACGGTAGTCAGCGCGGCGGCTACGGTTCAAGTTGTTGTCCCCAGCCTGTGGATAGTGTCTCCCGGCGACCCCCGGTTTGACCGGATGGCGTAGCCCCGCGTACCGTAACCAGGTCGAGTTGTCGATGGCTGCTGCCGCCTGCCTCCGAAGGGCACAGGTCACGTCAGGTGATCGGGAAGCGGTGCACTCGGGCGTGACGCGAGCTACTCGTGGGCGCACGGTGACAGCCAGGACGGCACCCGCCACCACCGATTTGATCTCTGGAGCCCCCGAGTGAGCAAGCGCACCTTCCAGCCGAACAACCGTCGTCGCGCGAAGACCCACGGCTTCCGCCTGCGGATGCGTACCCGTGCGGGCCGCGCGATTCTCGCGAACCGTCGCGCCAAGGGTCGCGCCAGCCTGTCCGCCTGATCCCGATCAGGTCATGACGTCGTGCTGCCCACCGAGAACCGGCTGAGGCGGCGCGAGGACTTCGCGACCGCGGTACGGCGAGGTCGTCGGGCAGGTCGCCCGACCCTCGTCGTCCACCTTCGTAGCGGTGCCACGGACCCGCACGCGCCAGGGGAGAGCGCTCCCCCGACGCGTGCGGGTTTCGTCGTGAGCAAGGCTGTGGGTGGAGCGGTCGTGCGCAACCAAGTGAAGCGCAGACTTCGCCACCTGATGCGTGACCGAGTCGTCCTGTTTGCCCCCGGTAGCCTGGTAGTCGTACGAGCGCTGCCCGGAGCGGGCGACGCAGACCACGCACAGCTGGCCCGAGACCTGGATGCCGCCCTCGAGCGGCTGCTGGGAGGGGGCGCGCGATGAAGTACCCGCTGCTGGCTCTGATCAAGCTGTATCAGTGGACGATCAGTCCGCTGTTGGGGCCGGTGTGCAAGTACTACCCGTCGTGCTCCCATTACGGCTACACGGCCATCGACCGGCACGGTGCGATCAAGGGAACGGCACTCACCGCCTGGCGCATCCTCCGGTGCAATCCGTGGTCGCTCGGCGGTGTGGACCATGTTCCGCCGCGCAAGCGCGCGCGGTGGCACGAACTGCTGCGCAACGCTTGGCGCGCACGCAAGGGCGGGACCTCCGCCGCCGAACCGGCCATCGAGGAGAAGCCGCACTCCGAGCTCTCCTCGAGCCCGGCCGCAGAGACCTCGTCCCATGCCCAAGGAGCATGATTAGTGGACACGATTGCCAGCCTCTTCAGCTTCATCACGACACCTGTCTCCTGGGTCATCGTCCAGTTCCACACGGTGTACGGCGCCATCTTCGGCCCCGACACCGGGTGGGCCTGGGGCCTGTCGATCGTGTCCCTCGTGATCCTGATCCGTATCTGCCTGATCCCGCTCTTCGTGAAGCAGATCAAGGCGACCCGGGCCATGCAGACGCTCCAGCCCGAGATGAAGAAGATCCAGGAGCGCTACAAGAACGACAAGCAGCGTCAGTCCGAAGAGATGATGAAGCTGTACAAGGAGTCGGGCACCAACCCGCTCTCCTCGTGCCTTCCCATCCTGGCGCAGTCCCCGTTCTTCTTCGCCCTGTACCACGTGCTCAACGGCATCGCGTCGGGCGAGACCATCGGCGTCATCAACCAGCCGCTGCTGGAGAGCGCCCGTAAGGCACACATCTTCGGCGCCCCGCTCGCCGCGAAGTTCAAGGACAGCGCCGAGACGATCCACGCGCTGGGCGCCTCGGTCGTCGACGTCCGCGTCGTGACCGTGGTCATGATCGTCATGATGTCGGCGTCGCAGTTCTACACGCAGCGCCAGCTGATGACGAAGAACGTCGACACCACGGTGAAGACGCCGTTCATGCAGCAGCAGAAGATGCTGATGTACGTCTTCCCCATCATGTTCGCCGTCTTCGGTATCAACTTCCCGGTCGGTGTCCTGATCTACTGGCTGACCACCAACGTGTGGACCATGGGCCAGCAGATGTACGTCATCCACAACAACCCGACCCCGGGTTCCAAGGCCCAGGCCGCCTACCTGGAGCGCCTCACCAAGCACGTCACGCACCACGGCAAGATCCGTCGCCGCAGCGAGAAGACCATCGTCAAGGCGATCGTCGCCAAGGGCCGCGACCGCAACGAGTTCGAGCGCAAGTTCATCAACGGCCTGAGCAAGGCGGGCCTCGCGGCCCAGACCGACGGCACCGTGGTGAAGAGCGAGAGCCAGGCCGTGGCGCAGACCGAGGACGGCACGACGGCGACCACCGCCGCCGCCCGGCGCCAGCAGCCCAAGCGTCAGACCAAGGCTCAGCGCCAGTCCGGCCCGACCAAGCAGGCGGGCGACGAGACATCGGCCACTTCCCTGGAGAAGTCCGACGCCGACGAGCCGCAGGACGCCAAGCCCGCCGCTGCCAAGCAGCCTGAGAAGCCCGGCTCCGGCACCCGCAGCAAGGCCCAGTCCGGCCAGCGCAAGGGTGGCCCGCAGCGGCCCAAGTCCCCGTCCAAGAAGTAAGAAGGAGCCCATCCCGTGACGGAAGGCACCACCTCCGCCGCTGCCGAGGGTGCAGACACCCTCACCCGCCTGGAGCAGGAGGGCGAGATCGCGGCGGACTACCTGGAGGGTCTGCTGGACATCGCCGACCTCGACGGCGACATCGACATGGATGTCGAGGCCGATCGCGCCTCCGTGTCGATCATCAGCGACACCAACAGCCGCGACCTGCAGAAGCTGGTCGGTCGTGACGGCGAGGTGCTGGAGGCACTGCAGGAGCTGACGCGCCTGGCCGTGCACCGGGAGACCGGCGACCGCAGCCGTCTGATGCTGGACATCGCGGGCTACCGCGCCAAGAAGCGCACTGAGCTGTCCGAGCTGGGTGCCAAGGCCGCCGCCGATGTGAAGAACACCGGCGAGCCCGTGAAGCTCAAGCCGATGACCCCGTTCGAGCGCAAGGTCGTGCACGACGCGGTCAAGGCCGCCGGGCTGCGCAGCGAGTCGGAGGGCGAGGAGCCGCAGCGGTTCGTCGTCGTGCTGCCCGCCTGATCGGTCCCTCACGTTTCACCGGCCCCGTCTGCCCGCAGACGGGGCCGAACTTTGTCAGCCTGGTAGTTCTGGTGGTCGGTGCGCGAAGCGCCGGCGCTGTACGGAAGGACGGTCCCCGTGACGGAGGCAGCGGCGCTTCCCCCCGCGCCCGAGCAGGCGCGGGAAGTGTTTGGTGATCGCTTCGCCGATGCGGTCCGCTATGCGGAGCTGCTCGCCGAGGCGGGCGTGCAGCGTGGCCTGATCGGCCCACGCGAAGTGCCCCGCCTGTGGGAGCGGCACCTGCTGAACTGCGCGGTGCTCTCGGAAGCGGTCCCCGAGGGGGTGACGGTGTGCGACGTCGGCTCGGGCGCCGGCCTGCCGGGTATTCCGCTGGCCCTGGTCCGGGACGACCTGAACATCACCCTGCTGGAGCCCCTGCTGCGGCGCACGACCTTCCTCACCGAAGTCGTCGAGCTGCTGGGCCTGGATCACGTCACCGTGGTGCGCGGCCGGGCCGAGGAGGTCATGGGCAAGCTGCCGCCGGTCCATGTGGTGACGGCCCGTGCCGTGGCCCCGCTGGACCGTCTGGCCACCTGGGGCATCCCGCTGCTGCGCCCGTACGGCGAGATGCTCGCGCTCAAGGGGGACACCGCCGAGGAGGAGCTGAAGGCGGCGGCCACCGCGCTCAGCAAGCTCGGTGCGGTGTCGACCTCGATCCTGCATGTGGGCGAGGGCGTGGTGGATCCCCCGTCCACGGTCGTGCGGGTCGAGGTGGGAGAGAGCCCGGGCGGTGTGCGTTTCGCGGCCAAGCGGGCCAAGGCGGCCCGGACGGGGCGGGTACGGCGACGTCGCTGATATGCGAGATCGGTGTTGTCGGCCTTGGAGGCAGGCATCTCTGATCCGCCCTGACGACGAGACGTACTCCACACAAGCTGCCAAACGTGCGCAAGCCGGAGTGTCGCGAAGGTCCGGCCGCCGTCGCTGTGCATCGTGTTTCACGTGAAACGTCGCTCACTGCTGCACGGCATCATCAGTCGCGGCCGCGCCGCGGCCGAACCTCGCGACCGGAAGCCTCTCGGTTCACTCGGGGAGGCACCGGAGTTGTCCACAGAGGTGGATTTCTCCACAGAACACCAGGCCTCACTGGTTCACGACCCCGAAGACATGGGAGGCTCTGTTCATTGCGAGCCTGAAGTCGAGGAGAGTGAATCCGTGCGGTCCGACGCCAACATCGCGGGACCGATGACCGATCCGGTCCCCGGTCCCCGTACCGAGTCGATGGGGGCGGATGTTTCACGTGAAACACCGCCCCCGATGGACGACACTCCCATCGGTCGCGCTGCCCAACTGGCGGTGGAGGCTCTGGGCCGAGCCGGCGAAGGCCTGCCGCGCCCCGAGCAGACCCGAGTCATCGTGGTCGCCAACCAGAAGGGCGGCGTGGGCAAGACCACGACGACCGTCAACCTTGCCGCTTCGCTGGCTCTGCATGGTGGCCGCGTTCTGGTGATCGACCTCGACCCCCAGGGCAATGCGTCCACGGCGCTGGGTATCGATCATCACGCGGAAGTGCCTTCCATCTACGACGTCTTGGTGGAGAGCCGGCCGCTCGCTGAGGTTGTCCAGCCCGTCCCTGACGTCGAAGGCCTCTTCTGCGCCCCTGCCACCATCGATCTCGCCGGTGCGGAGATCGAGCTGGTGTCCCTGGTGGCCCGTGAGAGCCGGCTGCAGCGGGCGATCCAAGCGTACGAGCAGCCGTTGGACTACATCCTCATCGACTGCCCGCCCTCGCTGGGCCTGTTGACGGTCAACGCGCTCGTCGCGGGCCAGGAGGTCCTCATCCCCATCCAGTGCGAGTACTACGCGCTGGAGGGACTGGGTCAGCTGCTGCGCAACGTCGACCTGGTGCGGGGGCACCTCAACCCCACCCTGCATGTGTCGACCATCCTGCTCACCATGTACGACGGCCGGACGCGTCTCGCCTCGCAGGTCGCGGAAGAGGTGCGCACTCACTTCGGCGACGAGGTGCTGCGGACGAGCATTCCCCGCTCAGTCCGTATCTCCGAGGCGCCGAGCTACGGGCAGACGGTGCTGACTTACGATCCTGGATCGAGCGGTGCCCTCTCCTATCTTGAGGCGGCCCGAGAAATCGCGCTGAAGGGCATCGGCGTCAGCTATGACGCCAGCCAGGCCCACATCGGCGCCCAGAACGACCCGAGCATGGTGGAGGGTATCCAGTGAGCGAGCGACGGAGGGGGCTGGGCCGTGGACTCGGCGCGCTGATCCCTGCTGCCCCGACCGAGAAGAACCCGGCTCCGGCCGCGATGGGGAGTGGAACGTCCACGTCTCCGGCAGCGGTTCCGGTGCTGACGACCGACCGCGGGGTGGCGGCGGCGAAGGTGGCCACGTTGCCGCCTGTTTCACATGAAACCGAGGAGCCGTCGGTGAGCCCTGCCGCGGAGGCTCCCGTGCCTCCGGTTGGCGCCCACTTCGCCGAGCTGCCCCTCGATGCCATCACGCCGAACCCGCGCCAGCCGCGTGAGGTCTTCGATGAGGACGCGCTGCAGGAGCTGGTCACCTCCATCAAGGAGGTCGGTCTCCTTCAGCCCGTCGTCGTACGACAGCTGGGTCCCGGCCGCTATGAGCTCATCATGGGTGAGCGCCGCTGGCGGGCCTGCCGTGAGGCCGGCCTCGAGGCCATCCCGGCCATCGTCCGGGCCACCGATGACGAGAAGCTCCTCCTGGACGCCCTGCTGGAGAACCTGCACCGGGCGCAGCTGAACCCGCTGGAAGAGGCGGCCGCCTACGACCAGCTGCTGAAGGACTTCAACTGCACGCACGACCAGCTGGCGGACCGCATCGGGCGCTCCCGCCCGCAGGTCTCCAACACCCTGCGGCTGCTGAAGCTGTCGCCGGCGGTCCAGCGCAGGGTCGCCGCCGGGGTTCTCTCCGCCGGTCACGCCCGGGCGCTGCTGTCCGTCGAGGACTCGGACGAGCAGGACCGGCTGGCGCATCGCATCGTGGCCGAGGGCCTCTCGGTGCGGGCCGTCGAGGAGATCGTGACTCTGATGGGTTCGCGGCCCCAGACGACCCAGCGCTCCAAGGGCCCGCGGGCCGGTGCCCGGGTCTCCCCGGCGCTGAGCGAGCTGGCAACCCGTCTGTCGGACCGCTTCGAAACCCGGGTGAAGGTCGACCTCGGTCAGAAGAAGGGCAAGATCACCGTCGAGTTCGCCTCCATGGAGGATCTTGAGCGGATTCTCGGCAGCCTCGCCCCGGGCGAGGGGCCGGTCCTGCAGAAGGGTCTCCACGACGGCGACTCCGAGGAACAGGACGACTGAACCTCCGGCGGTCCCGCCGGAGGGGGGGCAGGGGAGCGGATCGCATCCGGTGTGTACCGGAAAGCGGTTCGCTCTTTGCTTTGAGGCAGGTATCGAGGTAATCGCTTCGTGGATACGATGCGGATGGGGTAGGCGCATCCACCTGGCGGATCTCTGAGTGGGGAGACAGGGGCCATGCGATCGATGAGCCGCACCGGATTGGTGAGCGCTGGCTTGGGCCTTGGGGCCGTCGGCGGATTTGTCGGCAGCCTGCTCAGGGAACGGAGCGTTCTGACAGCCGCTCGCGACGCAGCGGGCGAAGGAAGCGAGGAACAGCCTTCATGGGGCGTCGGCTCGTACCGCTCACGCTGGACAACCTTCAGGACCTTCCCAAGCGCTGTCGCTCGTGCGTCTTCTGGGAGCTCGACCCCGTCAGCGGCGAAGCCGCGGTAAAGGCGGGCACCTCCGCGCTGGAGAAGGAGTCCTGGATCTCCGCTGTCCTGCTGGACTGGGGTTCGTGCGGCCGGGTGGTCTACGTGGACGACATCCCCGTGGGCTTCGTTCTCTACGCGCCGCCGGCCTATGTCCCGCGCTCCACGGCGTTCCCCACGAGTCCGGTCTCACCGGATGCCGTCCAGCTCATGACGGCGTTCATCATGCCCGGCTACCGGGGGCAGGGGCTGGGTCGAGTGATGGTCCAGGCGGTCGCCAAGGATCTGCTGCGCCGGGGCTTCAAGGCGGTCGAGGCGTTCGGTGACGCCCGCTGGAGGGAACCCGCCTGTCTGCTGCCGGCCGACCATCTCCTGGCCGTGGGCTTCAAGACGGTCCGGCAGCACCCCACGCACCCCCGTCTGCGGCTGGAGCTGCGCTCGACGCTCTCCTGGAAGGAAGACGTGGAGATGGCGCTCGACCGGCTGCTGGGGGCCGTACAGAAGGAACCGGTGCTGCGGCCGCTGTAGAGGTCGGTGTCAGCTGAGGGCCTCATGCAAATGGGCCAACCCAGAAGGGTTGGCCCATTCGTGTTTCACGTGAAACGTCACTCGGCGATGAACTCGTCGAGGTCACGCACCAGCGCAGCCTTCGGCTTGGCACCGACGATCGTCTTGACGACCTCGCCGCCCTGGTAGACGTTGAGGGTCGGGATGGACATGACGCCGTACTTGGCGGCCGTGCCCGGGTTCTCGTCGATGTTCAGCTTGACGATCTCGATCTTGTCGCCGTGCTCGGCGGCAATCGCCTCGAGGGACGGAGCGATCTGGCGGCACGGGCCGCACCACTCGGCCCAGAAGTCCACCAGGACGGGCTTGTCGCTCTTGAGGACGTCCTCGTCGAAGGACGCGTCGGTCGTGCTCTTCAGGGCCACGGTGGGCTCCTTATCTTCTGCGGTGAGGCGGGGAAGGGAAGGTCAGGCGGTGGCGGTGGCGGCGGCCTCGGCCTTGTCCTCGTCCGCGAGGGCGGAGAGGAAGCGCTCGGCGTCGAGGGCGGCGGAGCAGCCGGTGCCGGCCGCGGTGATCGCCTGCCGGTAGGTGTGGTCGACCACGTCACCGGCGGCGAAGACACCGGTCAGGTTGGTGCGGGTGGACGGGGCGGCGACCTTCAGGTAGCCCTCCTCGTCCAGGTCCAGCTGGCCCTTGAACAGCTCGGTGCGCGGGTCGTGGCCGATCGCGATGAACAGGCCCGTCACCGGCAGGTCGGAAAGCTCGCCGGTCTTGACGTTGCGCAGCTTCAGACCGGAGAGCTTCTGGTCGCCCTGCACCTCGGCGACCTCGCTGTCCCAGACGAACTTGATCTTCGGGTCACCGAAGGCACGCTCCTGCATCGCCTTGGAGGCGCGCAGGGTGTCACGGCGGTGGACGATCGTCACGGACTTGGCGAACCGCGAGAGGAAGGTGGCCTCCTCCATCGCGGTGTCGCCACCGCCGATCACGGCGATGTCCTGGTCCTTGAAGAAGAACCCGTCACAGGTGGCGCACCAGGAGACACCCCGGCCGGAGAGCGCGTCCTCGTTCGGGAGGGCGAGCTTGCGGTGCTGGGAGCCGGTGGTGACGATCACGGCCTTCGCCCGGTGGACCGTGCCCGCGGTGTCGGTGACGGTCTTGATCTCACCGGTCAGGTCGACGGAGACGATGTCGTCCGGGATCAGCTCGGCGCCGAAGCGCTCGGCCTGCGCCCGCATGTTGTCCATCAGCTCAGGACCCATGATGCCGTCGCGGAAGCCCGGGAAGTTCTCCACCTCGGTGGTGTTCATCAGCGCGCCACCGGCGGTGACGGCCCCCTCGAACACCAGCGGCTTCAGCGACGCGCGCGCGGTGTAGAGCGCCGCCGTGTAGCCTGCCGGCCCGGAGCCGATGATGATCACGTTACGGACGTCGCTCACGGCTTGGTTCCTCGTCTCTGGTCTGTGTCAGTCGACCGGTGGGAGCCCCTTTCAGAACTCTCACCCCACCCAACGGATCCTAAGGGGCGCGCATTCCCGTTGTGTCCGGGCACACGGGGATCGCCCACGGTACGGATGACCGCACAGCCGGAGATGAATCCTCTACCGACTCAGGTCCGAGGGAGAGACTGCTTGAGCAGGACCTTGCCGACGGACGAAGTGGCCTGGTGGACGCAGTCCGCGTCGACAACATAGGCCGTGACCCGGGTGCTGTCGCCGACGTCGGGCATCACGACGAGATAGGCACTCCTGCCGGCATAGGTACCGGTCTTGGCGCCGAGGACTGCCTCGCTGCTGTTGATTGCCTTACGGACGCAGTCGGGAACCGAGGGCTGGGTCTGGATCAGTGTGTTCGCGCTCTGGGTGGACCCGGGGCTGTTCTGCTGGGAGTCGATGCCGGAGCGTGAGTCCGGCTCTGTGTCCTTCTTCGTGGCGAGCAGGTCCTTCACCTGGCTCTGCACGCTGTCCCCGGAGAACGCGCTGGTGGCCGGTGTCGGTCGGCCGTGAGCGGTCGTATCGGCTCCGCCACCCATGAGCGACTGGAGGACGAGGGACCCGGCTCCCAGGACGGCGGCGGTGAGAACGGCACCCAGGGCGACTGTCCTGCGGCGCCGAGCGCGCTCGCGTCCCTTCCTCCCCGGGCCGGTGGATCCGCTGGGGCGCCCGAGGGGGCGGTCCGACGGGACCGATGTTTCACGTGAAACACGACTACTGGTGCGGGCCGGCTCTTCGGAAACGAGGAGGGGCGCGGTCAGAGCTTCAGGTGCGGTGGAGGCCAGCAGCGCTTCGGCGGCAAGGGCGGCGTCGATACGCCCCGCGACATCCGCCGGCATCCGCGGCGGTCCCGGCATGGTGCCGAGCAGCCCCCGGATCTCCTCCAGCGAGGAATGCACGTCCGCGCAGAGCTCGCACCCTTCCAGGTGGCGCCGTACCTCCGTGCTTCGATCCGGTGGGAGGAGGCCTTCGGTGAGGTCGGAGATCTCGGCGACGTCCGGGTGCCCGGCCGTGTCTGTCGAGGAAGTCACGCTCGCCCACCTCCGCCCTTCACTACGGTTGAATCGCTCGGACCCGTACCCCCAGGACCCTTGTCATGGGGATCCGTCGCAGGTGGGACGGATTTCCCTTGCACCCGGTTCCGTCCCGGCCCGGGTTCTTTTTCGTCATCGGTATTGCCGGGCCGCAGATGGGTGAGCAGCGGAAGAAGTCTGGCCCGGCCTCGGGCGCAACGGCTCTTCACGGTCCCCGTCGGTACATCGAGGATCCGGGCGGCCTCGGCCACGGGGTAGCCCTGCATGTCCACGAGGATCAGAGCCGCTCGTTGCTCATACGGAAGCGTGGCGAGGGCCTCGAGGAGCTGACGGTGCACATCGTTCCGCTCGGCCGGAGCGGAAGCCGCCTCGTGCGGCTCCAGCAGCTGTTCCAGCCGCTCGGTGTCGTCGACCGGAGCGGTCTTCCTGGAGGCGGCCTTGCGGGCCCGGTCCAGGCAGGCGTTCACGGTGATGCGATGCAGCCAGGTCGTGACGGCCGACTGCCCCCGGAAGGTGTGCGCGGCCCGGTAGGCGGACACCAGCGCGTCCTGGACCGCGTCAGCGGCCTCCTCCCGGTCCCCCAGCGTCCGTAGCGCCACCGCCCAGAGCCGGTCCCGATGCCGTCGCACGATCTCACCGAAGGCATCGGGGTCGCCTTCCACATGGCGGGCGAGCAGGTCCTGGTCGCTCACTCCGTCGTATCCGGCGCCCTCCGCCATCTGCCCCCTCCGGTTCGGGTGAGACGTCAGCCCGTGAACCGCACTTCGCCGATGGCCTGCTTGAAGCCGGCCTGGGAATACGTGACCGAGTCCGGACCCGAGTACGGCACAGCGGTCAGCCACACGAGGACGTATTGCGTCTTCACCGACTTGGTGACCTTCACCGTAGCGGTATTACCCGAGGTTGTGACGCTGCCGATCTTCTTCATCGAGTCGAGTGACGCCGGCGCCAGCGTGTCGGCGGCGTACAGCTCGACGGTCGTGTGGTTGCCGTCGTAACGGAGGTCCAGGGTGGCCGTGCTGAGATTCTTCGCCGAACCGAGGTCGTAGACGATGCCGACACCCGGCTTGAGCGGCGCGATCGGGGGGCCTTCGGTGAAGGTTTTGGTCCGCCAGTACGTCGACGCGTTGTGGTCGTAGGTCTTGGAGACATCGTTGGGGTGCTGCGGGTCGCCGACGGCGACGAACTCCCGGCTATTGGCGATCTTTATCGGCGCTGCCTTCGGCTTCGCGCCGTTCTTGTCCCCGCCGTCCTGGATCTGCGTCTTGTTGGTGTCGTCCGACTTGTCGCCCTGGCCCATCAGGGCGTCCGCCAGCTGCCAGCTGCCCAGGCCCAGCGCGGCGATGAGGAGCGCCGAGACAGCCCACTTCAGCGCCTTGCCGGTACGGCTCTGCAGCGGGGGCGGCGGGGCCGCGATCGGCTGAGAGACACCGGGACGCGCTGCGGGGCGTCCGTACGTGCCCTGCTGGTACGTCGTGCGCTGGTACTCCGGCGGGGCCGTGAACGCCGGCTCCGGCGGGCGGATGCGGGGCATCTCGCCGATCGCCTTGACCAGCTCCTCCGGCGTCGTGCAAGGAGCCTCGTGCCGGGACGCGGTGGCCCCGTCGTTCACCAGGGCGCGCATGGTGAGTTCGGACAGCCCGCGGTGGACACCGGCGCGTACCTGGTCCGGCGCGATCAGGCCGATGTCCTTGGGCAGGCCCGACAGGCCGTAGGCATCGTTCTCGTACGGCCAGCGCTGGGTCAGCGCGGCGTACAGGAGGGCACCGATCGACTCGGTGTCGGTGCGCTGCGGGGTGTCGGAACTGATGCCGCGCAGCGCCGCGTTCACGGCCAGGCCGCGGATGCGCCACTGGCCGGTGGAGGCGCGCAGGACGGCGTTCGGGTTCAACCGCAGGTGGGCGAGCCCCTCGCGGTGTGCGGCGGCCATGGCGGAGGCGACCTGACTGACCATCTGGTAGGCGTCGTGCGGCTCCAGTGGGCCGGCCGCCAGCAGCGCGGTCAGTTCGGTGGCGTCGGGCAGCCATTCGTGCACGACGTAGACGAGGTCGTTCTCCTCGACGGCGTCCAGGACCTGGACGAAGCGTGGATCGCCGAGCAGCGCCGAGGAACGCGCTGCGGCCAGTACCGACCGGGCCCGTGCATGGTCCGCGGGCAGGATGTGCACGCCGACGGCGCGACGGAGTTTCTCGTCGACCGCACGCCAGCTGCTGAATCCGTCCAGTCGGGTGACGCACTCCTCGAGACGGTAGCGTCTGGCGAGTTTGTGACCGCTGTGCAGTTCCGGCGGTGAGGCCTTCTTTCCGTGACCGTCCGTCCCGCCGCTCCCCTGCCCCTCGCTGTCCGTGTCCCGCTCCGGGTTCTGGGCCACCCCGTCGGCCGTGGACTGGTCCGCCTTGGCGGTCAGCGGCTGCTCGCCACTGTTGTCTGCCACGTCGACGGCAGCCGTGCTCCGTTCCGCCACCGTCGTCCCTGCCTCCCCATCCGTTGCACGCTGTCCGACGCCGAATCCAATTGTGCCCACAGTCCGACGCTATGCACGACACACAGCTGCGGACGATGGTTGTGCGCCTACCCCCGACTCAGCGACCCAGACGCCCGCGGACCATGCCCACGAGCGAGTTGAGTTCGTCGATCCGCATCCGGCGGGCGGCGACGAAGAAGACACCGAGCAGGACCGCACCGCCGACCACCAGCGCCGCGAAGGAGCCGATGACGCCCTGGCCGAGAGTGTGCCCGATGCCGTAGCAGACCGCACCGCTGAGCAGGGCCGCCGGTACCGAGGCGATGCCGAGCCGCGCGTACGTCCGCAGCACCCGTGCGCCGTCCAGGTCACCGCCGAGCCGCTTGCGCAGCCTCCGCCAGGCGACGCCCACACCGATCGCGTAGGCGAGGCCGTACGCGGCGGCCATGCCCGCGACCGCCCAGCGGGCCGGCAGCAGGAGGTAGCAGAGCCCGGAGGCGCTGGCGTTGACCGCCGCCACGATGACGGTGTTGTAGAAGGGCGTCCGGGTGTCCTCGTAGGCGTAGAAGGCGCGCAGGACCACGTACTGCACGGAGTACGGGATGAGGCCGAGGGCGAAGGCCATCAGCATGTAACCCATGTTGACGGCCGAGCCGGTGCCTGCGGAGCCGAAGATCAGGGTGCACATGGGGATGCCGAGGGCGAGGAAGCCGAAGGCGATGGGCACGATGGCGACCGCGGTGGTGCGCAGGCCCTGGGAGATGTCGTCACGGATGGCCCCGCTGTCGCCCTCGGCGGCCGACCGCGAGATGCGCGGCAGAAGCGCGGCCATGAGAGACACCGTGATGATGGCCTGCGGCAGACCCCAGATCAGCTGGGCGTTGGCGTAGGCGGCGAAGCCGGTGCCCTTGACACCGGAGGCGTCGCCGGCGGCGGTGGAGAGCTGCGTCACGACCATGGCGCCCACCTGGTTGGCGAGCACGAACAGGATCGTCCACTTGGCGAGCATCGCGGCCTTGCCCAGGCCGTGGCCCTTCCAGTCGAAGCGCAGCCGGATCCGGAATCCGGTCTCGCGCAGGTAGGGGATCATCGCGAGGGCCTGGACGACCAGGCCGAGCAGCACACCGACACCGAGCAGTCGCTGACCCTGCGGCGGGATGCTGGCGACGTCCAGGTGAGAGTTGGCTGCGGTGCCGTAGACCCAGATGAACGCGCCGAGCGAGATGATGATGACGATGTTGTTCAGGACCGGCGTCCACATCATCGCGCCGAACTTCCCGCGCGCGTTCAGGATCTGCCCCATCACGACGTGGATGCCCATGAAGAAGATCGAGGGCAGGAAGTAGCGGGTGAAGGTGACCGCGACGTCGTTGGCCGCAGGGTTGTCGGCGATGGTGGGGGACAGTGCCCGCACCAGCAGCGGCGCCGCGAGCATCGCGAGACCGGTCAGTGCGGCCAGGGCCACCATCACGAGGGTCAGCAGCCGGTTGGCGAAGGCCTCGCCGCCGTCCTCGTCCTCCTTCATGGAGCGCACCAGCTGGGGCACGAAGACGGAGTTGAGACCGCCACCGACCGTGAGGATGTAGATCATCGTCGGCAGCTGGTAGGCCACCTGGAAGGAGTCGGCGAGGAAGCCGAGGCCCAGCGCGGCGGCGATCAGCGCGGAGCGGATGAAACCGGTGAGCCGGGACACCATCGTGCCCGCCGCCATGACCGCGCTGGACTTGAGCAGCCCGCCGGCCTTCCCGCCCTTCTTCGGGGCGGGAGCCGTGGGCGCGGAGGCCGCCGCGGGAGCGGACGGACCGGCGGGCTCGGGAGCCGCGGCCGGGGCCGGCACCGGCGGCTGGACCGGCTGTCCGGCCTGGTACGGCGTCTCGGCGTACTGGTTCGCGTACTGCGGGCTCTGGGCGTGCGGCGGCGCCGGGTACGGAGCCGCCGGGCCCTGCCCGGGGCCCGGCACGGCAGCCGTGCCCGGCCCGGCAGGAGGCTCCATCGGCGCGGGCGCACCGCCCTGCTGCTGGTCCCGGAAGAGGTGCGCGAAGGCGTCGGGCTGGTGGTACTCCTCGCCGGAGTGCGACACCAGGTCGTCCACGCCCACGAACTGGGTCGTACGGGGGTCGTCACCGTACGGCAGGTACTGAGCCGCGCCCTCCGGCTCCGGCGCCGGGGTCTGTGCCCACACGCGCGGGTCGGGGGCGTACGGCGACTGGGCCGGCGGACCGTACAGAGGCTGCTGCTGCTCGTACGTGCCCGGCGGCGGCGGGGGGTGCGCGGCACGGTCGTAGAGCGCCTCGGCGACCGGGTCCTGGGCAGCGAGATCGTGGTCCCGGTAGGGGTCCTGGTCGTAGGCGTCCTGGAGGTACATGTCCGCAGCGTGCTGCGGCGGCACCTGCCCGGGCTCGGGCGTCGGCTCGGGGTAGCCGGAGCCGGCCGCGCCCTGACCGCGGTCACCGTCGTACGGCGCGTTCATGGTTACCCCACCTCATCGTCCCGGGCCACACCGGCCACGACATCGCTCAACGGTCCACTCTCTCACCCGTCCCGGACGGGTCGGCGCTTTCCGGTGCGGTGTCCGGTGCAGGGTCACTCGGCTGCTCCGGGTCGTCTTCCCCGGAGGGGGCGTCGGACTCTTCCGGGAGACGATCCCCGGGGGCGCCGGGGTTCCCGGGCTTCTCACCGGTGTCCTCCCCCGCGGCGTCGGGGCCGTCGTCCTCGGCCTGGCGGGCGGCCGCGCGCTTGCGCTGGGTGTACATCCGGAAGCCGGCCAGGACGAGGAGGAGCACGCCGCCGCCGATGACCAGCATGACCGTGGGCGTGACCTCGGTGACCTTCACATCGAACTGGACGGGGTCGCCGTATTCCTGGCCGTCCTCGGTGTAGAGCTGGGCGTAGACCGAGACCCGGCCGTTGGCGTTGGCCGAGGTGGTGAACTTCACGGACTGGCTGTGGCCGCCGGAGACCTCGACGCGCTGCTCGTAGTAGGCCTTGCCGCCGATCTTCAGGCGGGTCGGGTTCGTCGAGGTGAGCCGCAGCACGAGGTGGTTCACGGGCTGGACGAGGTTGTTCTGGACGGTCACCGGGATGGTGGCGCTGCGCCCGGAGAGCTTGGTCTCGGACTTGTCGATCAGTTTGACCTGGTCGGCGAGTTCGTCGAGCCAGTTCTCCACGTCACCCCGGAAGCTGTCCGCCTCCGTGCTGCGGTCGCGCCACGACGTGGACATCTCACGGTTTATGGCCCTGCCGAACGGGGTGACCACGCGGGACTGGTCGCTGAGGATCACCTTGAAGTTGTCGAGCTTGTCCTGCGTGCGCGCGATCTGCTCGAAGGCCGTCCTGGGCAGCTCCTGCTTGCGCAGCGAGGAGGGGTAGGCGGACGTGGACGGGATGCGCGTGGTGGCGTCCGGGTCGGGCTTGGCCTTGGCGGCCGCGGTGAGGTTCTGCGACTGCGACCAGGTTTCGTCCTGGAGCGCCTTCAGCGCCGTCGCCATCGCCTGGGCCTGGCTCGCCGACGGCATGCGCTGCGGAGCGACGACGATGCTGCGCTGCTCGTCCGTCTGAGCGTTCAGCTCCAGACTCTGCGCCAGGAACTCCTGCACGGCGAGTGTGGCCGAGTCCGCCTTGGTCAGATCGCCGTCGAAGGCGGTGGACAGCCGTGCGTCGGCCACCACCGCCGTCGTGCCGCCGCCGACGGGGCGGGCGGCGGAGGGGGTGTAGGACAGCCCGGCTGTCTCCTGGAGGCTGTCGCTGCGGGCGATCACCCGGTCGGCACCGGCCGAGGTGGCGACCTTCATGATCGACGGGTCCACGGCGCCTTCCACCGGCCAGGCGAAGTCCGTGTCCGGTGTGACATGAAGCACGGTCTTCACGGTGGTGGCGGCGACGTCGGTGGCGTCCTTGAGGTGGCTGAGCGAGCCGGTGACGCTGGTGCCGCTGTGCGCGAGGGAGGCCAGGTCCGGGTCGGCGAAGGGCAGGGCGACGACCTCCTTGCCCGCCACGGCTTTCTGGAGGCCCGCCAGCCACTGCTTGGCGACCGCCTGGTGGGTGCCGGCCGTGGTGGTGTTGCCGTCGCCCTGGACGCGGTAGTTGCCCGCCATCGCGTCCACCGACGCCAGCAGGTCCGGATCGATCACCCAGGTGACGTCGAGGTCCTTGCCCAGCTCCAGCATCTGCGCCAGCCGACCGCCCGGGGCGATCTCCTTGGCCAGGTCGTCATTGAGGAAGACCGGCGTCTGCAGCTCGCCGGCACCCGTCCTGGCCGTCATGTGGACCGTGGAGATCAGCGGCCAGAGGAATGTCGTCTTTGTCTTCGTGTCGGCCTCGGCGGGCTGCCACGGCAGGAACGTCCGCTGGACGCCGAGGACCTGGTCCCAGGGCTGTGCGGAGGTCTGGCCGGACAGGGCGACGCCGAACTCGTAGACGCCGTCGTCGCCGAGATCGAGCTTGTCCACCGGGACCGAGATGCTGAAGTGCTCGGCGACGCCCGGAGCCAGCTTGGAGAACTTCTCCTCGTACTTTCCGCCGACCTCGGTGCCGGTCCCGCCCTGGAGGTCGTCGGAGTGCTGGGCAACCCCGTCGATCGCCGAGCGAGTGTTCAGCATGCGACCCACCCGCAGGCCCACGTGGGCGCCGGTGACGGCCTGCTTGCCGTTGTTGGTCACCGTGCCGGACACGGTCAGCGTGTCGCCGTCCGTGGGGGCGCTGGGGCTGAGCGAGTCCACGGAGACGGACACGGGGTCCGAGGAGGCGGCCTGTGCCGGTCCCGCGGCGGGAAGCTGGAGGAGGCCGGCCAGCAGGGGTGCCCCGGCGAGCAGTCCTCCGGTGCGCCGCAGCCACCGGCGCACAGGTGAGGCACTGGTCCCCTGGAAGTCAGCCGCCTCGGCCACGCGCTCGCCCGTCCCTCGTCGTCGTCAGTGGTCGTCGGAATGTGCGTCCACGCATGGTAACGAGGCGCGCTGAGGGGAAGTGCCGCGGTCTGCTTCACAAGATCGAAAGACAGTAGCGACGCGTCCTCTATATCCAGTATCGAGGGAAGAGCGGATGTACGCCGTAAGCGCAGCCCTTGTGCGCTTATGGCAGGAGGCATCCGCGCCCGTTCAATCGAGGCGCCCCAGGGTGCCGGGGCCACGTACCCTCTTCTGTTGTGCCGAACCCCAACGATGACAATCCCTCTGCCCTGAGCCAGGCGCAGCAACGCGCTGTGAGCGAGCTGCTACGGGTGGCCCCCGTGGCCGACGACCTCGCCCGCCGTTTCCAGGAGGCCGGGTTCTCGCTCGCCCTGGTGGGCGGCTCGGTCCGCGACGCGCTGCTCGGCCGGCTCGGCAACGACCTGGATTTCACCACCGACGCGCGCCCCGAGGACGTACTGAAGATCGTGCGGCCCTGGGCGGACGCCGTCTGGGAGGTCGGGATCGCCTTCGGCACGGTCGGGGCGCAGAAGGATGCCCGTGTCGGAGACACTGACTGGCGCTTTCAGATCGAGGTGACCACCTACCGGTCCGAGGCGTACGACCGCACCTCACGCAAGCCCGAGGTGTCGTACGGCGACTCCATCGAGCAGGATCTGGTCCGCCGGGACTTCACGGTCAACGCGATGGCCGTGGCGCTGCCGGAGAAGGAGTTCATCGACCCGCACGGCGGCCTGGAGGACCTCGCGGCCCGGGTGCTGCGGACCCCCGGCACGCCCGAGGAGTCGTTCTCGGACGATCCGCTGCGGATGATGCGGGCCGCCCGGTTCGCCGCCCAGCTGGACTTCGAAGTCGCTCCCGAGGTCGTCACGGCGATGACGGACATGGCCGGGCGGATCGAGATCGTCTCGGCGGAGCGGGTCCGGGACGAGCTGAACAAGTTGATCCTCTCCGCGAACCCGCGCAAGGGTCTGAGCCTCCTGGTCGAGACCGGGCTCGCCGACCACGTCCTGCCCGAGCTGCCGGCCCTGCATCTGGAGCGTGACGAGCACCACCGGCACAAGGACGTCTACGACCACACGCTGATCGTGCTGGAGCAGGCGATGGCGCTGGAGGAGGACGGCCCCGACCTCACGCTGCGCCTGGCCGCCCTGCTGCACGACATCGGCAAGCCGCGCACCCGCCGCTTCGAGAAGGACGGCCGGGTCTCGTTCCACCACCACGAGGTGGTCGGCGCGAAGATGACCAAGAAGCGCATGACGGCCCTGAAGTACTCCAACGACCTGGTGAAGGACGTCTCACGTCTGGTCGAACTCCACCTGCGCTTCCATGGCTACGGCACCGGCGAATGGACGGATTCGGCGGTGCGCCGCTACGTCCGTGACGCGGGCCCGCTTCTGGACCGTCTGCACAAGCTGACCCGCTCCGACTGCACCACGCGCAACAAGCGGAAGGCGGCCGCGCTGTCACGGGCCTACGACGGTCTGGAGGGGCGCATCGGGCAGCTCCAGGAGCAGGAGGAGCTGGACTCGATCCGCCCGGACCTCGATGGCAACCAGATCATGGAGATCCTGGGCGTCGGTCCTGGCCCCGTCATCGGCAAGGCGTACAAGCACATGCTGGAGCTGCGCCTGGAGCACGGTCCGATGGAGCACGATGCGGCGGTGTCGGCCCTCAAGGAGTGGTGGTCCGACCAGAGCTGAGACCGCGGACCGGGTCATGTTTCACGTGAAACATGACCGAGGCCCTAGCGAGGGGGCGATGTTTCACGTGAAACATCGCCCCCTCTGCTGTCCCGGCGCGCCTCGCAGCGGGCCATGGCCACCGTGACCCCGCCGTAGATCAGGGCGACGAACAACACCAGCACCACCGAACGGCCGTCCGGTGGGAGCATCAGGGCTGCCACTCCCGCCGCACTCACGAAAGCGATGTTGAAGAGGACGTCGTACAGGGAGAAGATCCGGCCCCGGAAACCGTCCTCGACCGAGGACTGGACGATCGTGTCCGTGGCGATCTTGGCTCCCTGGGTGATCAACCCCAGGACGAAGGCCGCGACCATCAGGGGGCCGGTGGCGAAGGGCAGACCCAGCGCAGGCTCCAGAACCGTGGCCGCGCCGGAGCAGACCACGATCCAACGACCGGGGCCGAGCCGCCCCACCGCCCACGGCGTCACCACGGCGGCCGCGAAGAAGCCCGCGCCGGAGACCGCCACGGCGAGTCCGAGCAACCGCAGTCCTTCGTCGGGGGTCGCGGCGAGGGCATATCGGCACAGCATGAGGAGCAGGACGAGGAGCGCGCCGTAGCAGAAGCGCATCAGCGTCATGGAGGCCAGCGCCCAGACTGCTTCCCGGCGCCGGGGCTCGGCCAGATGCCGCACGGCCGCGAGGAGATCCCGTGCGGTGTCGGCGACCGCGGTCCGTAGGTGGGGCTGCGCCGGCGCCCGGTCGGGGCCCAGCAGTGCGGGAGCCATTCTCAGGGAGCTCAGCGCGGCACAGAGATAGAGGAAGGCCCCGAGCAGGACCACCGCGGCATCGGAGCCCGACGCCACGAGCCGTACGAGGAAGGCGAGGCCGCCGCCCGCGGTCGCGGCCAGTGTTCCGGCCGTCGGGGACAGGGAGTTGGCGATCACCAGGCGCTCGGCGTCGACCACGCGGGGCAGGGCGGCCGACAGCCCGGCGAGGACGAAGCGGTTGACGGCCGTGACGCACAGCGCGGACACGTAGAACAGCCAGTCCGGCACGGAGCTGACCATCAGTACCGCGGTGGCCGCCGCCAGCAGCGCCCGCAGCAGGTTGCCGTACACGAGGACCTGGCGGCGCCGCCAGCGGTCCAGCAGGACGCCTGCGAAGGGACCGACCAGCGAGTAAGGGAGCAGCAGGACCGCCATCGCCGAGGCGATCGCCACGGCCGAGGTCTGTTTCTCCGGGGAGAAGACGACGTATGCGGCGAGTGCGACCTGGTAGACGCCGTCGGCGCCCTGCGAGAGGAGGCGTACGGACAGCAGGCGTCGGAAGTCCCGCAGACGCAGCAGGACGCGCAGGTCACGGACGACGGGCATGGAGCAAAGCCTCACATATGCCGAGGGTCCCCGGGTCAGGAAACCCGGGGACCCTCACAGCCCTGGCAGGAGCGTTCTGTGCGGTGCGCCTGCCTGTCGGGCTAGCGCACCGCGTGGTGCCGACTAGCGCTCGACTTCACCGCGGATGAACTTCTCGACGTTCTCGCGGGCCTCGTCGTCGAAGTACTGGACCGGCGGGGACTTCATGAAGTAGCTCGACGCCGACAGGATCGGGCCGCCGATGCCGCGGTCCTTGGCGATCTTCGCGGCGCGCAGGGCGTCGATGATGATGCCGGCGGAGTTCGGGGAGTCCCAGACCTCGAGCTTGTACTCCAGGTTCAGCGGGACGTCGCCGAAGGCGCGGCCCTCGAGGCGGACGTACGCCCACTTGCGGTCGTCCAGCCAGGCGACGTAGTCGGACGGGCCGATGTGGACGTTCTTCTCGCCGAGGTCCCGGTCGGGGATCTGGGAGGTGACGGCCTGCGTCTTGGAGATCTTCTTGGACTCGAGGCGGTCACGCTCGAGCATGTTCTTGAAGTCCATGTTGCCGCCGACGTTCAGCTGCATCGTGCGCTCGAGGCGCACACCACGGTCCTCGAACAGCTTCGCCATGACGCGGTGCGTGATGGTGGCGCCGACCTGGGACTTGATGTCGTCACCGACGATCGGGACGCCCGCCTCGGTGAACTTGTCCGCCCACTCCTTGGTGCCGGCGATGAAGACCGGAAGGGCGTTGACGAAGGCGACCTTGGCGTCGATGGCGCACTGGGCGTAGAACTTCGCCGCATCCTCGGAACCGACGGGCAGGTAGCAGACGAGCACGTCGACCTGCTTGTCCTTGAGGACCTGGACGACGTCGACCGGCTCCTCGGCGGACTCCTCGATGGTGAGGCGGTAGTACTTGCCCAGGCCGTCGAGGGTGTGGCCGCGCTGGACCGTGACGCCGGTGCTCGGAACGTCGGTGATCTTGATGGTGTTGTTCTCGGAGGCGCCGATCGCGTCCGCGAGGTCGAGGCCGACCTTCTTGGCGTCCACGTCGAAGGCAGCGACGAACTCGACGTCACCGACGTGGTAGTCGCCGAACTGCACGTGCATGAGGCCGGGGACCTTCGACGCCGGGTCGGCGTCCTTGTAGTACTCGACTCCCTGCACCAGCGACGCGGCGCAGTTGCCCACGCCGACGATGGCTACGCGAACCGAACCCATTCCGGTTGCTCCCTGTGTGTACGAGTGAGGCCCTGAGTGGGTCTCACGTGGCGGTGTCGCCGGGCGTATCCGTCCGGGGGGTTTCCCCGGGACGGGGCAGGCCGCCCGTCGCTCCAGTTGTGGTGTCCTGCTGAGCGGACCCCCCGGGTGCGGAACCCTTCAGGTCCCGACCGGCCCGCTCGCTCTCGATGAGCTCGTTCAGCCAGCGCACTTCGCGCTCCACGGACTCCATACCGTGGCGCTGGAGCTCAAGCGTGTAGTCGTCGAGGCGCTCCCGGGTGCGCGCCAGGGAGGCGCGCATCTTCTCCAGGCGCTCCTCCAGGCGGCTGCGCCGGCCCTCCAGCACGCGCATGCGCACATCGCGCGACGTCTGCCCGAAGAAGGCGAACCGTGCGGCGAAGTGCTCGTCCTCGTACGCGTCAGGACCGGTTTGTGAAAGAAGCTCTTCGAAGTGCTCCTTACCTTCTGCCGTCAACCGGTACACGATTTTCGCGCGGCGTCCGGCGAGGGGAGCGGCGAGGGCGTCCTCATGGGTGCTGCCTTCCTCGATCAACCAGCCGTTGGCGACCAGCGTCTTGAGGCAGGGGTAGAGGGTCCCGTAGCTGAACGCCCGGAACACACCCAGAGACGTGTTGAGTCGTTTGCGCAGCTCATAGCCGTGCATCGGGGACTCGCGCAGCAGCCCGAGCACGGCGAACTCAAGGATGCCGGAACGCCGGCTCATGATCGCCTCCTCTCGGTCCGCAGCGTCTTTATCTCGCGCTGATGTATCGACTCGATACATCCAGACGATAGAGCGGCCTTCCGTATGCGACAAGAGGGAGGACGGTGAACGGGATCACATCACCGATTCGTTGGAAGCGAGTTGCCTGTTTTGGGGTGAACTTCGGGGCTCGGCAGGTTTTGGCGGTGCGTAGTCTGTGCGGCATGCACGCCACCGGGAACCAAGTGACGCCTGGGGGGCGTCGTCGTCCTCGGTGCAGTACGGGTGAATGCAGAACCGACCACATCCGTACTTCGGGGGGACCGGAAACCAGCCGCCGTTCCAGGCGCGCAAGGGTGCGCCTGCCCGAGGAGTAATCGTTCGATGAGCGAGCACCGTCGCAAACCGCCGCAGCCGCAGGGAGGCGGACGTGCCGCGGCCCGAGGCGGCCAGCCCGGCCCGTCCTCCGGCCGCCGTGCGGCACCGCGAGGCGCCACCGGGTCTTCTGCCGACTCCTATGGTTCCAGTTCCCAGGGGTCGGATCCCTACGGCTCGGGGGGTGAGGAGCGCCCCTACGGCAGCCGTGCCGAGGCCCGTCGGGCGGCGCAGAGAGGCGGCGGCAGGCGCCGTGCGGCCGACAACGGAGGTCCGGGTGGCCGGCGCGGCGGTCCGGGCGGACCGACCGGTCCCGGGCGCGGCAGAGGTCGTGCCACGGCAGCGCCGGGGAAGAAGCGGTTCATCGACTACCCGCGGTCGGGCAAGTACGGCTGGCACCGCTGGGTGCCGTCCTGGAAGCTCGTCTCGGGGCTGTTCATCGGCTTCGTCGGCGCTCTCGTCGCCGCGGTCGGCATCGGCTTCGCGATGGTGCAGATCCCCAGCGAGAACATCGCCGCCCAGTCGCAGAACAACGTCTACTACTGGGCCGACGGCTCTCAGATGGTGGCCACGGGCACCGGCGTCAACCGGCAGAACGTCACCATCGACAAGATCCCCGAGGCCATGCAGTACGCGGTGATCTCGGCCGAGAACAAGAGCTTCTACAAGGACTCGGGTGTCGACCCCATGGGTATCGCCCGGGCCCTGGCCAACATGGCGCGAGGCGGTCAGACGCAGGGTGGTTCGACCATCACCCAGCAGTTCGTCAAGAACACGTACCTGAGCCAGGACCAGACCGTCACCCGCAAGTTCCGCGAGATGTTCATCTCCATAAAGGTGGGTGCCAAGCTCTCGAAGCCGCAGATCCTCCAGGGCTATCTGAACACCTCGTACTACGGCCGCGGTGCCTACGGCATCCAGGCCGCCGCCCAGACCTACTACGGCAAGGACGCGGTCAAGCTCAAGCCGAGCCAGTGCGCCGTCCTCGCGGCGCTGCTGAAGGGCCCGACCTACTACGACCCGGCGGGCAACCCGGACCTGGACAAGTCGGCGACCCAGGATGCGAACCGCAAGCGCTCCGAGGAGCGTTGGCGTTGGATTCTCGGTGAGATGCACAAGGACCATCACCTCACCGACGTCCAGTACCAGGACGCCATCAAGAAGTACCCCATGCCCCAGGGCCGCAAGGCGACCAAGGGCATGACCGGCCAGATCAGCTACCTGGCCGACACGGCGAAGAAGTACGTCCTGAACCACTCCGAGATCACGGAGGCGCAGTTCGACAAGGGCGGCTACCAGATCTACACGACCTTCAAGAAGGACAAGGTCAACGCCCTGGCTGCGGCCGTGAAGAAGATCCAGAAGGCGCGCATCGACCCGAAGCGCCGCGACCTGGACAAGTACGTCCAGTTCGGTGCGGCGTCGGTGGTGCCCAAGGACGGCGCGATCGTCGCCCTCTACGGCGGTGACGGTTACGAGAACGGGCACTTCACCAACAACGCCGACACCTCGGGTGTCCCCGTCGGTTCGACCTGGAAGCCGTTCGTGCTGGCCGCGGCCATGGAGTACGGCACCTACAAGTCCAACGGTGTGGGCATCTCCCCGTTGAGCAAGTACAACGGCAACGACCACCTCAAGGTGATGAACCCGGACGGGACGCCCTACCTCAACAAGGACAACACGAACTTCTTCCAGAACAACGAGAGCCCTCACAAGTGGGGGTACATCACCTTGCGCAAGGCGATGGAGCAGTCCGTCAACACGCCGTTCGTCCAGCTCGGCATGGATGTCGGGATGAGGCATGTGCGGGACGTCGCGCAGTCGGCCGGCATTCTCGACCAGACCATGTCGACGCTCAACCCGTCGTTCGCCATCGGTACCTCCACCCCCAGCGCGATCCGCATGGCCGACGCCTACGCGACCTTCGCGGCGTCCGGCAAGCAGGCGGATCCGTACTCCGTGATCCGCGTCAAGAAGGACGGCGAGGACCAGCCCGGCTTCACCAAGCCCAAGGTCAAGCAGCCGATGGACGCGAACATCGCCAACAACGTCACGGACGTCCTGGAGAACGTGATCCAGAACGGTACGGGTCAGAACGCCAAGGCCCTGGGCCGTACGGCGGCGGGCAAGACCGGTACCACCGACAGCAACAAGTCGGCGTGGTTCGTCGGCTACACCCAGCAGCTGTCCACCTCGGTGGCGATGTTCCGCGAGAACCCGAAGGACCACAAGCTGCTGTCCATGAACGGCACGGCGGGCGTCCCGTCGATCCATGGTGGTGACATCCCGACGTCGGTGTGGACCGAGTACATGAAGGCCGCGCTGCAGGGGAGCAACGATTCGGGCTTCCCGCCCGCCACAGAGATCGGCAAGGTCCAGGACGAGGTGGGCGCGCCGACCCCGACCCCCTCGGTCACGATCACGCCGAGCCAGACGCCGGACGACTCGCCGAGCCCGACGCCGAGCGCGACGGTCACGTCCCCGTCTCCGACGCCGAGCGACTCCTGCCAGTTCGGCTGGGGCAACAGCTGTAACACCAACGGCGGCGGCACAGGCAACGGTGGCACGGACGGTGGGACGACACCCACGCCGACAGTCACCGACACCACCGGTACCGGCGGCAGCAGCAGAGGCAATGGCAACGGAGGCATCTTCGCAGGTCAGAATGGCTAGCCAGGCAGTCTGACCGATTGGCGGCCATATCGCCCGCCAAGGGTGTTTCACGTGAAACGAGGGCCGTCGCACCCAGGAGGTGCGGCGGCCCTCGGCGTATTCCTAGACAGGTACGGCAGGATGTGGCCCATGCCCAGTGCAGAGATGACGCCCGCGAGCGTGCACGAGCCCGAGCCCGTGCGGCCTGCCGGTGCGGAGCCGGTGCGGCCGACCAGGGAGGACGAGGTCGCCGCGGCCGGGAGTGAACTGATCGGTGGTCCCATCGGGCGGCGCGCCCTGCTCGGGACGACCTGGTGGACCCCCGTACGGGTCGTCGCGCTCGTCGCGATCGGCATGTTCGCGCTCGGCCTCGTCCAGAAGGCGCCGTGCTATCACAGCGCCTGGTTCTTCGGCGCGAGCTCGCAGTACACGCACGCCTGCTACTCGGACATCCCGCACCTCTATCAGGGGCGCGGCTTCGCCGATGGCCTGGTGCCGTACTTCGACAAGCTCCCGGGCGACATGGACTACCTCGAATACCCGGTGCTGACCGGTGTGTTCATGGAGGTGGCCGCCTGGCTCACGCCCGGCAGCGGCACCATCCAGCACCAGGAGCAGTGGTACTGGTTCGTCAACGCCGGGATGCTGATGGCCTGTGCGGCCGCCATCGCCGTCTGTGTGGCCCGCACCCACCGCCGGCGCCCCTGGGACGGCCTGCTGGTCGCTCTGGCGCCCGCTTTCGCCCTCACCGCCACCATCAACTGGGACCTGCTGGCGGTGGCTCTGACGGCCGCCGCGATGCTGATGTGGTCGCGGGGCCGTGCCCTGGCCTTCGGAGTCCTCCTGGGGCTCGCCACGGCCGCCAAGCTCTATCCGGTCTTCCTGCTCGGCCCGCTGCTGGTGCTGTGCTGGCGGGCCGGCAAGTGGCGGGAGTTCTTCCAGGCCGTGGGCGGAGCCGTTGTCGCCTGGTTCGTCGTGAACCTGCCGGTGATGCTCTTCGCCTTCCAGGGCTGGTCGAAGTTCTACACGTTCAGCCACGACCGGGGTGTCGACTTCGGCTCCTTCTGGCTGATCTGGGCGCAGAACTCCAGCAACCCGCCCACCACCGACTTCGTGAACACCGCCGCAACGGTGCTGGTCGTGCTGTGCTTCCTCGGCATCGCGGCCCTCACGCTCACCGCCCCGCGCCGGCCGCGCTTCGCCCAGCTCGCTTTCCTGATGGTGGCGGCCTTCATCCTCACCAACAAGGTCTACTCCCCGCAGTACGTCCTGTGGCTGGTACCGCTGGCCGTCCTCGCCCGGCCCAAGTGGCGGGACTTCCTGATCTGGCAGGCGTGCGAGGTGGCGTACTTCCTGGGTATCTGGATGTACCTCGCCTACACGACCAGCGGAGACGCCCACAAGGGTCTGCCGACGCAGGGCTACCACTGGGCGATCATGTTGCACCTGCTGGGCACGCTGTACCTGTGCGTCGTCGTCGTACGCGACATCCTCATGCCCGAGCGGGACGTGGTGCGCCGGTCGGGCGACGACGACCCCTCGGGCGGGGTGCTCGACGGCGCGGAGGACGTCTTCGTACTCGGGGCGGCGACCCGTCCCCCGCGGCACGCCGCCCACTTCGACGCACCTCAGGTGGACTGGGGAAGGCCGGATACGCCATCGCACAGGGGGCGTTCGCTCTGAGCGAACACCCTTTCGGTACCCCCCTCGGCACCCTGTGGGGCCCCTCGGCGGGCACGAAGAAGGCCGTACACGAACGTCGTGTACGGCCTTTTCGCTTCGGCAGCCCGGACTAGCGGTCCATGATCCGGTCGAACTGCGTGGTGGTGTGCCGCAGATGGGCCACGAGCTCGTCACCGACCGTGGGCTCGGGGGCGTCCGACGGGACGAACAGGATCGACACCTGCATGTGCGGCGGCTCGGCGAACCAGCGCTGCTTGCCGCCCCAGACGAACGGAGAAAGGTTCCGGTTCACCGTGGCGAGGCCGGCCCGTGCGACGCCCTTGGCCCGCGGCATGACGCCGTGCAGGGCCTTCGGGGCCTCCAGGCCCACCCCGTGCGACGTACCGCCTGCCACGACCACCAGGTAGCCGTCAGAGGCCGCCTTCTGCTGTCGGTAGCCGAAACGGTCGCCCTTGGCCACGCGTGTGACGTCCAGGACGGCACCGCGGTACTCGGTGGCCTCGTGGTCGCCCAGCCACAGCCGGGTGCCGATGCGGGCGCGGAACCGGGTCTGCGGGAACTGCTGCTGGAGCCGGGCGAGTTCCTCGGCCTTGAGATGGCTGACGAACATGGTGTGCAGCGGCAGCCGGGCCGCCCGCAGCCGGTCCATCCAGCCGATGACCTCCTCGACGGCGTCCGAGCCGTCGGTGCGGTCCAGCGGCAGGTGGATGGCGAAGCCCTCCAGCCGGACGTTCTCGATGGCGGCATGCAGCTGCGGCAGGTCCTGCTCGCTGATGCCGTGCCGCTTCATGGAGGACATCACCTCGATGACGACACGGGCGCCCACGAGGCCGTACACGCCGTCGATCGACGACACCGAGCGGACCACCCGGTCCGGCAGCGGGACGGGCTCCTCACCGCGCCGGTACGGCGTCAGCACCAGCAGGTCACCGCTGAAGTAGTCCTTGATGCGCGCGGCCTCGTACGTGGTGCCGACGGCGAGGATGTCCGATCCCAGGCGCGTGGCCTCCTCGGCCAGTCGTTCGTGCCCGAAGCCGTAGCCGTTGCCTTTGCAGACCGGGACGAGGCCCGGGAACTGCTCCTGCACGTGCTTGTGGTGCGCCCGCCAGCGCGCGGTGTCGACGTAGAGCGTGAGCGCCATGGCCGGACCTGGAACCTTTCTGGTGGCTGCGGTGAATCAGAGGTGCGAAGGCTGTGAAGCCTATGGAATCAAACGCCGGCTGCTCAGCGGCGCGACATGTAGATGTCGAGCGCCTTGTGGAGCAGCTTGTTCAGCGGGAAGTCCCATTCGCCCAGGTACTCGGCGGCCTGCCCGCCCGTGCCGACCTTGAACTGGATCAGGCCGAACAGGTGATCCGTCTCGTCCAGCGAGTCGGAGATGCCGCGCAGGTCGTAGACGGTGGCGCCGAGCGCGTAGGCGTCGCGCAGCATCCGCCACTGCATGGCGTTCGAGGGGCGGACCTCGCGGCCGATGTTGTCGGAGGCGCCGTAGGAGTACCAGACGTGACCGCCGACGATCAGCATGGTCGCGGCGGACAGGTTCACGCCGTTGTGGCGGGCGAAGTACAGCCGCATCCGGTTGGGGTCCTCGGTGTTGAGGGCCGTCCACATGCGCTGGAAGTACGACAGCGGGCGGGGCCGGAAGTGGTCGCGCACGGCCGTGATCTCATACAGCCGCTGCCACTCGGCGAGGTCCTGGTAGCCGCCCTGGACGACCTCGACGCCGGCCTTCTCGGCCTTCTTGATGTTGCGGCGCCACAGCTGGTTGAAGTTCTTGTGGACCTCTTCCAGGGAACGGTTGGCCAGCGGCACCTGGAAGACGTAGCGGGGCTGCACGTCGCCGAAGCCGGCTCCGCCGTCCTCCCCCTGCTGCCAGCCCATGCGGCGCAGCTTGTCGGCCACCTCGAAGGCACGCGGCTCGATGAGGTCGGCCTCCATGTCGCGCAGACGCTTCACGTCCGGGCTCTGGATGCCCCGCTTGATGGTTTCCGCGTTCCAGCGGCGGATGATCACCGGCGGGCCCATCTTCACGGAGAAGGCACCCTGCTGCTTGAGGTGCGCCAGCATCGGCTGGATCCAGTCGTCCAGGTTCGGCGCGAACCAGTTGATGACCGGGCCCTCGGGGAGGTAGGCCAGGTAGCGCTTGATCTTGGGCAGCTGACGGTAGAGGACCAGACCGGCGCCGACCATCTCGCTGGTGCGCTCGTCGAACCAGCCGAGGTGCTCCGAGCGCCACTCCGCCTTCACATCGGCCCAGGCCGGGACCTGCATGTGGCTCGCCGACGGCAGGCTCTGGATGTATGCCAGATGCTGCTCGCGGCTGATGGTCCTCAGGGTCAGGCTCATGTCGGGGCGCTCCTCGGGCTGGTGTGTCCCCATGGGTTCAGGGGCTCCGGCTCTCGCGCCGAAGCCTACTGCGCCTTGCGAGCACCCCGACTGGGGCGTACGGCACCTTCGCCCCGGCTTCTGGCTGCCGAGGCGTTTTCACGGTGTCGGGGAAGATGCCGGACCGGCGGCCGGACGGATCAGATGAGGCCGCCGAACAGTCCGCCGTTCGCCATACCGAGCATGAAGCCGACTCCCGAGGCACCGAGACCCAGGATCAGACCGGTCCGCTCGCGCGTGGTCTCCGAGATCCACTGGCCGTACAGGCCGGTGATGATCCCCACCAGGCCGGTCCAGGACGCGAGCAGGTGAAGGCCGCCGAAGAAGGACGTGATGAAGGCGATCAGGCCCAGGACCAGCGTCGCCACCATCAGGGCGTCCTGGAGCGGATGGGGCTTGCCGTCGGTGGCGAAGAAGGATCCGGCGGTGTTGGGTCGCAATGCCTGCTGTGCCATGAGGCACCTCCTGCGGATCGCGGCGCACTGTAGCGCCATACACACCCGATGTGTACAGATTGAAGGGCCCCCGCCGCCGGATTTCAACCGGAAGCACGTGTGCGGGTAGTCTGTACCGTCTGCACCGGTGTCTGCCCAGGCCGCTGCGGGGATCCCGCCGAGGAGCCCCCGATTGTCAGTGGTGGCCGATACCGTTGCGTACGCATCACAACCCTCCTGCCACGGAACGACCGTGGCCGCTGAGTCCAAAGGAGGTGGGTTCCACATGCGTCACTACGAGGTGATGGTCATCCTCGACCCCGATCTGGAGGAGCGCGCTGTCGCCCCCCTGATCGAGAACTTCCTCTCCGTCGTCCGTGAGGGCAACGGCAAGGTGGAGAAGGTCGACACCTGGGGCCGTCGTCGTCTCTCGTACGAGATCAAGAAGAAGCCCGAGGGCATCTACTCGGTCATCGACCTGCAGGCCGAGCCTGCGGTCGTGAAGGAGCTCGACCGCCAGATGAACCTGAACGAGTCGGTCCTCCGGACCAAGGTCCTCCGCCCCGAGACTCACTGAGCTTTCCCGCTCAGCTGATCTCGGGATTCGAGTAGCACCAAGCAGCCAGCAGCAAACCCGCCGAGAGGTTCCCCCATGGCAGGCGAGACCGTCATCACGGTCGTCGGCAATCTTGTCGATGACCCCGAGCTGCGCTTCACCCCGTCCGGTGCGGCGGTCGCGAAGTTCCGCGTCGCGTCCACTCCCCGCACCTTCGACCGTCAGACGAACGAGTGGAAGGACGGCGAGAGCCTGTTCCTGACCTGCTCGGTCTGGCGTCAGGCGGCGGAGAACGTCGCCGAGTCGCTCCAGCGAGGCATGCGCGTCATCGTGCAGGGCCGGCTGAAGCAGCGGTCCTACGAGGACCGCGAGGGCGTCAAGCGCACGGTCTACGAGCTGGACGTCGAGGAAGTCGGCGCCAGCCTGCGCAACGCCACGGCCAAGGTCACCAAGACCGCCGCCGGCGGCGGTCGCGGTGGCCAGGGTGGTTACGGCGGCGGTGGCGGCCAGCAGGGCGGCGGCTGGGGCGGAGGCCCCGGCGGCGGCGGTCAGCAGGGCGGCGGCGCTCCTGCCGAGGACCCGTGGGCGACCGGCGCTCCCGCCGGTGGCAACAACCAGGGCGGCGGCAGCTGGGGCGGAGGCTCCGGCGGCGGTGGCGGCTACTCGGACGAGCCCCCCTTCTAGGGCTCGAATCCCCACTTCTTGATCACACAGGAGAAACATCATGGCGAAGCCGCCTGTGCGCAAGCCTAAGAAGAAGGTCTGCGCTTTCTGCAAGGACAAGGTCACGTACGTGGACTACAAGGACACGAACATGCTGCGGAAGTTCATTTCCGACCGCGGCAAGATCCGTGCCCGCCGCGTGACCGGCAACTGCACGCAGCACCAGCGTGACGTCGCCACGGCCGTCAAGAACAGCCGTGAGATGGCGCTGCTGCCCTACACGTCCACCGCGCGCTAAGGGAAGGGTGACCGACTAATGAAGATCATCCTCACCCACGAGGTGTCCGGCCTCGGTGCCGCCGGCGACGTCGTTGACGTCAAGGACGGTTACGCTCGCAACTACCTCATCCCGCGGAAGTTCGCTATCCGCTGGACCAAGGGTGGCGAGAAGGACGTCGAGCAGATCCGCCGCGCCCGCAAGATCCACGAGATCCAGACCATCGAGCAGGCCAACGCTGTGAAGGCCCAGCTCGAGGGCGTCAAGGTCCGCCTGGCCGTCCGCTCCGGCGACGCCGGCCGTCTCTTCGGTTCCGTCACCCCGGCCGACATCGCTTCCGCGATCAAGGCTTCCGGTGGCCCCGAGGTCGACAAGCGTCGCATCGAGCTGTCCGCCCCGATCAAGACCCTGGGCGCCCACGAGACGTCCGTGCGTCTGCACCCCGAGGTTGCCGCCAAGGTCAACATCGAGGTCGTCGCGGCGTGACGCTGCGCTCGTCTTGAGCAGCTGAGAGGGGCCGCCTCCTACGAGGCGGCCCCTCTTCGCATTCGGTCTCGGTGTGGCTGTGCGCCGGGCGCTGCATGTTTCACGTGAAACTGTCAGCGCGTCGCACCCGTCACGATCCAGCGGCCGGAACGGGCGCGGAGCCAGAGGGTCAGCATCCTGACCGTCATCATGAGCGTCATGGCCGCCCAGAGTGCGGTGAGGCCTCCGCCCAGCGTGAGGACGAGCAACGCCACCGGGGCGAACACCACCAAGGTCGCCACCATGGCCCAGGCCAGATACGGCCCGTCCCCGGCGCCCATCAGGACACCGTCCAGCACGAAGACGATTCCGCAGACGGGCTGGGAGAGGGCCACCATCAGCAGTGCCGGAAGTGCCGCGTCCTTGACCACGGAGTCGCTGGTGAACAGCGGGAGGAACAGCGGCCGGGCGGCCACCACGAGGAGGCCCAGCACGACACCGGCGGCTATGCCCCACTGGACCATGCGGCGGCAGGCCTCGCGGGTGCCGTGGGCGTCGTTCGCGCCGAGGTAGCGGCCGATGATGGCCTGCCCGGCGATCGCGATCGCGTCGAGGGCGAAGGCCAGCAGGCTCCACAGGGACAGGATGATCTGGTGAGCGGCGATGTCGGCGTCACCGAGACGTGCGGCGACAGCCGTGGCGATCATGAGAATCGCCCGCAACGACAGCGTGCGGACGAGCAGAGGGACTCCGGCCTGAGCCGAGGCCCGGATGCCGGCGGCATCCGGGCGCAGGGAGGCCCCGTGCTTGCGGGCCCCGCGCACGACCACGACCAGATAGACGGCTGCCATGCCGCATTGCGCGATGACGGTGCCCCAGGCGGATCCGGCGATACCGAGTCCGGCGCCGTAGACGAGGCCCGCGTTGAGTGCGGCGTTGGCGACGAAGCCTGCGACAGCGACGTACAGCGGGGTTCTGGTGTCCTGCAGGCCGCGCAGCACGCCGGTGGCGGCGAGGAGGATCAGCATGGCCGGGATGCCGAGTGCGGAGATGCGCAGATACGTCGTGGCGTAGGGGGCGGCGGTGGCGGAGGCACCGAAGAGGTCCACGATGTCCGGGGCGAGCGGGAGTACGAGGGTGATGACCGCGACTCCGAGGAGCAGGGCGAGCCATATGCCGTCCATGCCCTGACGGATGGCTGCCTGGAGATCGCCGGAACCGACGCGCCGGGCCACTGCGGCCGTGGTGGCGTAGGCGAGGAAGACGAAGACGCTCACAGCGGTGGTGAGGAGGGCCGAGGCCACGCCCAGACCGGCGAGCTGAGCGGTCCCGAGGTGGCCGACGATGGCGCTGTCGGCCATGACGAACAGAGGCTCCGCGACGAGTGCGCCGAAGGCCGGGACGGCCAGCGCGATGATCTCTCGGTCGTGCCGGCGGCGGGTGGCCTGGGGGATCGTCGGAGCCTGTGTCATGAGCACTAATCTAATCGTCCACAGGTAAGAGATGCAATTGCCTACTGACCCTTACTCGCGATCTCGAACCGTGCACATGAGCGCACCGTTCGAGGCGATCTTGGTCCGACTGGGGAAGTTTTTCTTCTGCACAGCCGGTGGACGGTAAACGACCAGGTCAAAGCGTTGTGCTCGATGGGAGCGAGGGCTTGTTCACAGGGCTGTCCACCGCGTCGTGCACAGGTTTCGGCAGGTTCTCCACAGCATCCGGGCCGTCGTCCACATGGCCTGTGGATAACCAGATTGGCTGACGGTGCCGACAGGCCTACCGTTGTCCGGCGCCCGCTCCTTCTCTCGGCTCAAGAAACGTCATAAAACCGACGTGCCAGAAGCGGAGTTGGGCCTCTCAATTGTCAGTGTCGTGCCGTACAACAGAGGGCACGGCGAGGTCCGCCGTGCGGACGGGAGGAGGTGGCTCGGTGAGCATTTCCGAGCCCTTGGACGATCCGTGGGCCGACAGCGGACCCAGCGATCGTCTGCCCGCCTCCCGTCGCCGAAGCGACGGCGGCCGGGGCCGTGACGAGCAGCACGACCGGGGCCGGGAGAACGGCGACTGGGAAGGCGGCTCCTCCTTCGAGCGGGTGCCGCCGCAGGACCTGGACGCCGAGCAGTCTGTGCTCGGCGGCATGCTGCTGTCCAAGGACGCCATCGCCGACGTCGTCGAGGTCCTCAAGGGCCACGACTTCTACAAGCCCGCGCACGAGACGATCTACCAGGCGATCCTCGACGTCTACGCGAAGGGTGAGCCGGCCGACCCCATCACCATCGCCGCCGAACTCACCAAGCGCGGCGAGATCAACAAGGTCGGCGGCGCGTCGTACCTGCACACCCTCGTCCAGACGGTGCCGACGGCGGCGAACGCCGAGTACTACGCGGAGATCGTCCACGAGCGAGCGGTCCTGCGCCGCCTGGTCGAGGCGGGCACCCGCATCACGCAGATGGGATACGCGGCCGACGACGACGTCGACGAGATCGTCAACCGCGCCCAGGCCGAGATCTACGCGGTCACCGAGCAGCGCACCAGCGAGGACTATCTGCCGCTCGGCGACATCATGGAGGGCGCCCTCGACGAGATCGAGGCGATCGGCTCGCGCAGCGGCGAGATGACCGGTGTGCCCACGGGCTTCACGGACCTGGACTCGCTGACCAACGGCCTGCACCCGGGCCAGATGATCGTCATTGCGGCCCGTCCCGCCATGGGTAAGTCCACACTCGCGCTGGACTTCGCCCGCGCGGCGTCGATCAAACACAACCTGGCCAGCGTCATCTTCTCCCTCGAAATGGGGCGCAACGAGATCGCGATGCGTCTGCTGTCGGCCGAGGCGCGCGTGGCCCTGCACCACATGCGCTCGGGCACCATGACGGACGAGGACTGGACCCGCCTGGCGCGCCGGATGCCCGAGGTCTCCTCCGCGCCGCTCTACATCGACGACTCCCCGAACCTGTCGATGATGGAGATCCGCGCGAAGTGCCGCCGGCTGAAGCAGCGCAACGACATCAAGCTCGTGATCATCGACTATCTGCAGCTGATGCAGGCCGGTGGTTCCAAGCGCTCCGAGAGCCGTCAGCAGGAGGTCTCGGACATGTCCCGTAACCTCAAGCTGCTGGCCAAGGAGCTGGAGGTCCCGGTGATCGCGCTCTCGCAGCTCAACCGTGGTCCCGAGCAGCGCACGGACAAGAAGCCGATGGTGTCCGACCTGCGTGAGTCCGGCTCCATCGAGCAGGACGCCGACATGGTCATCCTGCTCCACCGCGAGGACGCGTACGAGAAGGAGTCACCGCGAGCGGGCGAGGCGGACATCATCGTGGGCAAGCACCGTAACGGCCCCACGGCGACGATCACCGTGGCCTTCCAGGGTCACTACTCCCGCTTCGTGGACATGGCCCAGACCTGACCCGGCCGGTTGCAGCTCTTGCTGACGCACTCCTGCCGGGGAAATGGATTCGACGCATGGCGCCCCAGCGGATGGACTGGGCCCATGACGACATCGCAAGAAGAGCTGCTCCCCGGTACCCGGCGGGCGTTGCTGCACCGGATCGCTGTCGCGCAGGCCGAAGGACGGGCGCCCTCGCTGGTCGCCGCTGTCGTGCGGGACGGGCGGGCCGTCTGGCACGGGTCGCGTACCTCGGTGGACGGCCACGGGCCGGACGAGAACGTGCAGTACCGGATCGGGTCGATCACCAAGACATTCACCGCCGTACTCGTGCTGCGGCTGCGTGACGAGGGCGTCCTCGATCTCGGTGATCCCCTGGAGAAGTATCTGCCGGGCACCGGAGCCGGTGAGGCGACGATCGCCGAACTGCTCGCACACACCGCCGGTTTGGCCGCCGAGTCGCCCGCGCCCTGGTGGGAGCGGACCCCGGGCTCACTGCGCCCCGAGTTGAGCGACGTCCTCGGCGAGCAGCCGCTCCTGCACCCCGTCGGCCGGCGCCACCACTACTCCAATCCTGGCTACACCCTGCTCGGCGCACTGGTGGAGGAGCTTCGGGGCGCCCCATGGGAGGAGGTGCTGCGCAGCGAGGTGCTCGAACCCCTCGGCCTCCACCGCACCACCGCCCAGCCGCAGGCACCGCATGCGGGCGGCTGGGCGGTGCACCCCTGGGCCGACGCACTGCTGCCCGAACCGCTGGAGGATCTCGGCCGGATGGCCCCCGCCGGCCAGCTGTGGTCCACCACCGGTGACCTCGCGCGGTTCGCCGTCTTTCTGGCCGGGGGAGACGACCGGGTGCTGAGCGCGGAGTCGGTGCGCGAGATGCGGACGCCCGCGGCGCCGGCCGAGGCCGCGGATGTGGTGGACGGGGCTGCCTACGGCCTCGGTATGCAGGTACAGCGGCGTGACGGCAGGCTCCTGGTCGGCCACTCCGGCTCGCTCCCCGGCTTCCTCGCGAACCTCACCATCAGCGTGGAGGACGACGTGGCGGCGGTGGTGCTGGCCAACTGCACCAGTGGCCCTCTGCTGGGAGCGGTGGGCGCCGATCTCGTCCGTATCGTCGCGGAGGCGGAGCCGCGCATCCCCGAGCCGTGGCGTCCGCTCAGTGAAGTCGACCCGGACGTCCTTGAGTTGGTGGGTCAGTGGTACTGGGGGACGCATGCCTTCGTCCTGCGGGTGATGGCCGACGGGCTCCTCGCGCTGGGACCGCTGACCGGCGGCGGCCGCCGCGCCCGCTTCTGTTCGAACGGAGACGGGACGTGGACGGGACTGGAGGGGTACTACGCCGGAGAGCTGCTGCGGCCCGTACACCGCCCGGACGGCTCCCTGATCCATCTGGACCTCGGGTCGTTCGTGTTCACTCGGCAGCCCTACGAGGAGGGGGTCGAGGTGCCCGGTGGGGTGGATCCGAAGGGCTGGCGGGGGATCGCGGAGTAGGTGATTCTTCGGCCGGGGGTGGGTGTTTCACGTGAAACACCCACCCCCGGCCGTTCTTTCAGAGCTGGAGCTTGAAACCCACGTGTGAGGCCGTGAAGCCGAGGCGTTCGTAGAAACGGTGGGCGTCCGTGCGGCTCCTGTCGGAGGTCAGCTGCACCAACTGGCAGTTCTGGCGCCGGGATTCCTCGACAGCCCACTCGATGAGCCGGGTGCCCAGGCCGCTGCCGCGCTCGTCGGCGTGGATGCGGACGGCCTCGATGATCGAGCGGGTCGCACCCTTGCGGGAGAGCCCGTGGATGAGCGTCAGCTGGAGGGTGCCGATGACTCGGCCTTCCCGCACCGCCACGACGAGCTGCTGGTTCGGGTCCGCGTTCAGCCGGTCCAGCGCCACTAGGTAGGGCGTCAGATCGTCGGGTGACTCGCGCTGGGCACCGAGTGGATCGTCGGCGAGCATGGCGACGATCGCCGGCAGATCGTCCGCGGCCGCACGGCGTATTTCAAGATCTCCCATACCTGCACCCTATGCGGGCACGTTCAGGGACTCCACGACGCGTACCAGCGGCGCCAGCTCGGGGTTCCTGGCCGCCTCGTCCAGGGCCTCGCGCAGCGCGGCGTCATTGGTGGGCCGCGCCTCCTCGAGCAGCCGTAGACCCGCCTCGGTGACGTTGGTGTAGATGCCGCGACGGTCGGTGGGGCACAGGTAGCGCTCCAGCAGACCGCGGTCCTCCAGGCGGGTCACCAGGCGGGTGGTGGCGCTCTGGCTGAGCACGACCGCGTCGGCGACCTGCTTCATCTGCAGATGGCCGCCCTCACCTTCGTGCTGCCGGCTGAGCACGTCGAGCAGGGAGTACTCGCGCACGCTCAGATCGTGCCCGGTCTGCAGGGCGCGCTCGATGTGCGCCTCGATCCTCCCGTGCAGGAGAGCAAGGGCGGACCAGCCCTGAGCGAGGGCGGTGAGCGCGGGGTCCGTCGCTGTCATTGGCGTTTTCCTCCGTCCCGGAGCGGCTGGATCCAGAGTAGAGCACTCCCGCAATAGTCGGCGGTTGCACTTAGCCCGCGTCTGCAACTATTGTGAACGCACGCAAAGCGCTCCTGCAATCGTCTGGGAAGGTGTACCCCTACATGCCTCTCGCGCTTCTGGCCCTCGCGATCGGGGCCTTCGGAATCGGAACGACCGAGTTCGTGATCATGGGTCTGCTGCCCGAGGTCGCCGGAGACTTCGGGGTCTCCATCCCCACAGCGGGCCTGCTCGTGACCGGATACGCCCTCGGCGTGGTGATCGGCGCCCCGCTGATGACCGTGCTCGGCACCAAGGTCTCGCGCAAGCGGATGCTGATGATCCTGATGGGCCTCTTCATCGCCGGAAACCTGGTCTCCGCCGTGGCCCCGACCTTCGCGGTCATGCTGATCGGGCGAGTGATCGCCTCCCTCGCCCACGGTGCCTTCTTCGGTATCGGCTCGGTCGTCGCGGCCGAGCTGGTGGCTCCCGACAAGAAGGCCGGCGCCATCGCGATGATGTTCACGGGTCTGACCGTCGCCAACGTCGTCGGCGTCCCGCTGGGCACGCTCATCGGACAGCACGTCGGATGGCGCGTCACCTTCGGGATCGTCGCCGTCCTCGGTCTCGTCGGCCTGGCCGGCATCGCCAGGCTGGTGCCCGAGATACCCAGGCCCGAAGGCGTGCACCTGCGCCATGAACTGGCCGCCTTCAAGAACGCCCAGGTCCTGCTCGCCATGGCGATGACGGTGCTCGGCTTCGGCGGAGTCTTCGCGGCCATCACCTACATCGCGCCGATGATGACCCACATCGCCGGCTTCGCCGACGGGTCCGTGACCTGGCTGCTGGTCCTGTTCGGCCTCGGCATGGTCGGCGGCAACCTCATCGGCGGCAAGTTCGCCGACCGCGCACTGATGCCGATGCTGTACGTCTCCCTGGGGGCCCTGGCCGCCGTCCTCGCGCTGTTCACGCTGACCGCGCACAACAAGATCGCCGCCGCCCTGACCATCGCCCTGATCGGCGCGCTCGGCTTCGCGACTGTCCCGCCGCTGCAGAAGCGCGTCCTCGACCAGGCTCATGGCGCCCCGACGCTCGCCTCGGCCGTGAACATCGGCGCCTTCAACCTGGGCAACGCCCTCGCCGCCTGGCTCGGCGGCATGGTGATCGCGGCCGGCTTCGGCTACACCGCCCCCAACTGGGTCGGCGCCGCCCTTGCCGCGGCCGCCCTGGTCCTCGCCGTCCTCTCGGCCGCCCTGGAGCGCCGGGACAGCGGCCGGAGCGCCGTGGTGGCCTCCGGAAGCCCCGCCGGGCAGCGGACTCCCGTCCACCACTGAGCCCGCCCCGACCGCAGGGCATCACCCCCCGTACTCGACCGTCACCCGGACCGATGGGGGCGCAAGCCGCCCCACGGCCCGTGCGGCACCCCCTCACCTCACGTACACACCGCACCAAGGAGAACGCTCCATGAGCACCACCGCCGTCGCCCCGCTCACCACCGAGGAAGCCGAGCTGCTCGTCGCCACGGCCCGCCGCGCTGCCGAGGAGGCCGGAGTCACCGTCAGCGTCACCGTCCTGGACGCCGGTGGCCACCTGCTCGCCTTCCGCCGGGACGACCGGGCCGTGCTGATCTCCGGGGAGACCAGCACCCGCAAGGCGTACACCGCGCTCCAGCTGAACGCGCCCACCGCGGACCTCATCGACGCCGTCCAGCCCGGCGGCCTCTTCCACACGCTTCCCACGGCCCTCGACCGGCCCCTGCTCTTCATCGCGGGCGGTCTCCCCGTCCACCGGGACGGCCGACTGATCGGCGCGATCGGCGTCGGCGGCGGTGCCCCGGACCAGGACCACGGCTTCGCCGCCGCGGCCGTTCAGGCGCTCGCCTGACCGCACACCCCGCGGCATGACAACGCAGGCCCTCACCGCCCTGGACCGGTGAGGGCCTGCATCTGCCGTGCGACCGCTCAGCCCGCGGCGACCGTCAGCGGCGCGAACCGGCGCGTCCAGTCCCCCGGCAGGTCCGTGATGCCGTAAGTCATGACGGAGTTGAAGGCCACGGACGCCAGCCCCCGTGCCTTGGCCCAGGCCAGCAGCTCCTCATGGCGAACGTCGATGTCGGTGCGCAGTGGCCGGTCCGTACGGTCCGCCAGTGAGGTGATGAGAGCCTTGGCCGTCTCGGTGTCCCGGGCGATCAGCGGGCCGACGACATGTGTGTCCATGTTGGGCCATGCGGCCGTGTAGCCGATGATCCGGCCGCCGTCCTCGGCCACGCGCAGCTGATCGGCGAAGGCGGGCAGGCGGGTGATGAGGGGAGTGCGATCGACGCCGAACACCTCTTCGTCGAGACGGAGCATCGAGGGCAGGTCCTCCGCGGTGGCAGCACGGGTCGCCACCCCGTGTTCCGGACCGCCGGGTACGAAGTGGCCCAGCAGCATCTCCGCCCGGCCCGTGACCTTGAAGCCCAGTTCCTCGTAGAGCGGGCGCCCGTAGGGCGTGGCGTGCAGGGTCAGCGGCGTGGTGCCCATGGCCGCGACGACATGCTGCATCAGGCGGCGCCCGACACCCCGGCGGGCGTGCCGCCCGGCCACCAGGACCATGCCGATGGCGCCGAGGTCCGACCGCTGCCAGGAGCCGTACTCCGTGACGACGCAGGCGGCGACGAGCCCTCCGTCGGGGTCGTCGATGCCGTAGCCCTTGCCGGCGGTGAGCAGGAGTCCCCACTTGTGTTCCTCGCGTTGCCACCCCCGATCTTCGGACAAGTCAGCGCAGGCGGTGAGATCGCGGAGCGTCAGACGGCGGATGGGCAGAGCAGCGAGGGAAGGAGTCGGCACGCAGGTCAGGCTGTCCGACCGGCACCCCTGACGTCCACCTGTTTCGATGCAGACGCGGGTGCTTTTGGCCATGCCGTGGCCGTTCGTACAGACCGTGGACAGGCGTGCGTGTTTCACGTGAAACATCGAGGGACGCGGCGGGGCCTCCCATTAGCCTCAGCCCATGGCGAGACTTCATCTCTTCGACCTCGACGGCACTTTGCTGCATGGCACCACCGCTCCTGTGGAGATTTCCCGCCAGTTGGGCAGGGAGGCGGAGACGGTGGCGCTCGACCGGGAGATCGCGGAGGGGCGGATAGGTCCGCCGGAGTATGCGACCAGGGTGTACGACCTGTGGGCGGAGCTGACCGAGGCGCATGTGAGTGCGGCCTTCGAAGCGGCTCCCTGGCTGGCCCGGATCCGTGAGGTCTGGGCGGAGATCAGGGCCACGGGCGACTACTGCGCGGTGGTGTCGCTCTCGCCGTCCTTCTTCGTGGAACGCCTCCTGGAGTGGGGTGCACACGCGGCCTATGGATCGCGCTTTCCCGCCGTGCCATTCACCGCGCCCGTGGACCCGGGCGGAGTGCTCAACGCCGCGGCCAAGGTGACGATCGCGGACCGTCTCTGCCAGGAGTTCGGTGTGACCCGTGCGGACTGCGTCGCGTACGGCGATTCGCTGTCGGACAGGGAACTATTTGCTGTCGTACCGGTTTCCATTGCGGTCAACGCGGACGGGCATCTGGCCGGACTCGCCACATACTCCTACACCGGCCGTGATCTGTGGGATGCCTATGAATTGGTGTACACGTCCGGTAGTTGAGGGAGTTCATGGTTCGCCCCTTGCTCGTTCCATGGGGATGCAAGGGGGGACTTGTGTGCATGGCGACGGCCGGTAGGGTCGACTCCGGTTCACGTCCGGGATGGAGTACACGCATCCCGTGCGGGCCGAGAGCAGGGCAGGCAGCCTAACGGGACGAAAAGATCGAAGACCCGCGTTTCCGGGTATACGGCCGCGGCATCCGGCCAGGATGGGATGCTGCGAAGAGTGCTACGGCTGGCCGCCCGCCGGGGGAAAGCATGCGCCTCCCGAGGAGGTGCGCAGACCGACCGAGAGATGTTCGAGGCGAGGGCACCCATGGACGCTCCGACCACCACGTCGGGCGAGAACGGCATAGCGGGCGGAGGCGGCTGGTTCACGCCGCGCCAGACGCCTTCGACCCCACCATCGGGCGGTGATCAGGAGACGGCCGAGGGACGCAGGCCCGCGGTGGTGCGCCCGGTGGGCCGGCCGACCCGGGAGGGCACAGCACGCCCCGTGTCCGACGCTCCTGCCGCACCCCCCACTTCTGCCCCTCCCGTCGAGCAGCCCGCACAGCCGCTCGCACAGGCTCCGCCCAGCAGCCCGTCGATCCCCGAGCCCGCCGCCGCCTTCGCGCCTTCAGGCCCGGCCGCCGCGTCGACCGAGCCGGATCGCCTGCCCCCTCGGCGCTCCGCTCCGCCCGTCGTCGAGGAGGCATCCCCGGACGCCCTCGCCATCCGGGGCACGATGGCCGAGATCGGCCCCGCCGCAGACAAGGTCACCTCCTATTTCTACGCACTCCTATTCGTTCGGTATCCCGAACTGCGACCGATGTTCCCGCCGGCGATGGACACCCAGCGGGACCGGCTGCTGAAGGCATTGCTCACCGCGGCCGAGCACATCGACAACAAGCCGGTCCTCGTCGATTACCTGCAGAACCTGGGCCGCGGACACCGCAAGTACGGCACGCGCGCCGAGCACTATCCGGCCGTGGGGGAATGCCTCATCGGCGCACTCAGCAAGTACGCGTCCCATATCTGGAACCCGGAGATCGAGGCCGCCTGGGTGCGGGCCTACACCACGATCTCCCAGGTGATGATCGACGCCGCGGCGGCGGACGAACTGCGCGCCCCGGCCTGGTGGCAGGCCGAGATCGTCACGCACGACCTCAGAACCCCCGATGTAGCGGTCCTCACCATCCGCCCGGACCAGCCCTACCCCTTCCTCGCCGGCCAGTACACCAGTGTGGAGACGCCGTGGTGGCCACGGGTCTGGCGGCACTACTCCTTCGCCTCGGCACCCCGCTCGGACGGCCTGCTCACGTTCCATGTGAAGGCCGTCCCGGCCGGCTGGGTCTCCAACGCACTGGTGCACCGCGCCCGGCCGGGAGACGTCATACGCCTGGGTCCGCCGGCCGGCTCGATGACCGTCGACCACACCACCGACAGCGGGCTGCTCTGCCTGGGCGGCGGCACCGGCATAGCGCCCATCAAGGCCCTCGTCGAGGAAGTGGCCGAGCATGGCCGGCGTCGACAGGTCGAGGTGTTCTACGGAGCCCGTACCGACCACGACCTGTACGACATCGACACCATGCTCAGGCTTCAGCAGAGCCACCCGTGGCTCTCCGTACGGGCGATCATCGACCAGCTGGCCCATCTCCAGGTGCCCGACGCCGTACGGGAGTACGGCCCCTGGAACGAGTACGACGCCTACGTCTCGGGTCCGCCCGGCATGATCCGCAGCGGGGTCCACGCTCTGCGGGACATCGGCATTCCCTCGAACCGCATACGGCACGACTCGGTCGAGGAGCTGGTCGTCGTCGGGAACTGACCGGTGCCGGCCGGCTATCCGAGGTCGGGGGCGTGCATGGCGCGGACGCCCTCGATGTTGCCGTCGAGGTAGTGCCGCAGCGACAGCGGCACGAGGTGGACGGAGGCGATGCCGACCCGGGTGAACGGGACACGGACGATCTCGTACTCGCCCGCCGGCTCGTCCACTTCGGGGCCGTGTCGCAGCGACGGGTCCATGGACTCCAGCCGGCAGACGAAGAAGTGCTGGACCTTCACGCCGGTCGAGCCGCCGTCCTCGCCGATGTGCTCCACGGTGTCCACGAAGCAGGGCACGACGTCGGTGATCTTGGCGCCGAGCTCTTCGTACACCTCGCGGTGCAGGGCGTCGACGACGGTCGGGTCCGCGGCCTCGACCCCGCCACCGGGAGTGACCCAGTAGGGATCGACACCGGGCTTGGTGCGCTTGATCAGGATCAGGTCGTCACCGTCCAGAAGAACAGCACGGGCGGTGCGCTTGACCACGGGTCGGACGGTCATGGGAGAAATGTGGCCCGGCTGGTTCCACGTGAAACATCCCAGAGCGCCACCATCCGAACGCACCGCGTAAAACCCGGGGCAGGCTCAGCCCCAGCCCGTGGCTGCCCGCAGAAGCCACTCGTGCGCCCGAGCGACGTGCGGCATGGCGAGGGTGCCCGTGCGCACCGCCAGGAAGTAGGTGCGCAGCGGTGGCACCGCGGGGTCGTGCAGCGTCACGATCTCCCCTCGCTCGAGGCCGGGGGTGCACAGATAGCGGGGCAGCACCGCCAGTCCGGCGCCCGCGGTCGCACAGGCGAGCACCGCGCGCAGATCGGGGACGATGACCGTGCCGGACGCGGCCGGGCGCGAGTCGAAGACGGAGGCCCAGTAGCGCGACACGAACGGCAGAGACTCGTGGACCTCGACGACCGGGAGGTTCTCCAGAGCGGGCGCCCCTTTGAGGCGCAGCGCTCCGGGGCCGATCTGCTCGGCCCAGCGGGGGGCGGCGACCAGCGTGTGCTCCTCGTCGCAGAGCGCGGTGGCGGTCAGGAGGGCGCCGCGCGGCCGGACCGTACTGATGGCCAGGTCATGGTGTCCGGCGGCCAGCCCCTCCAGCGTTTCCTCCGCGGTGCCGAAGGAGGCACGCAGGGCGAAACCCTGGCCGTCGTCGCCGGTCAGCTCCGTCAGGACAGGAAGCGCGCGTTCGGCGGTGAACTCCGGCGGCCCGGCGAGATGCAGCGTCCGCAACGAGGACTCGTCGTCCAGGCCGCTCTCCGCTATCTCCACCAGGGCGTCGAGGTGCGGCGCGGCCTTGTGGGCGAGTTCGTCGCCGATGGTCGTCGGTGTCACCCCGCGGGCCTGCCGCAGGAACAGGGGGCGGCCCAACTGCCTTTCCAAGGTGCGGATCTGCGAGGTGACGGCCGGCTGGGATAGGCCCAGCAGGGCAGCGGCGCGGGTGAAGGAACCGGCCCGGTGCACGGTGACGAACGTGCGCAGCAAGGCCAGGTCCATGGCACGCCCTTCCCTCTCCCTGCCCTTCTCCGGCCCCCGAGGCAGGCACCAACTATAAATAAGTCGATAGGTCTCTGTCGCTACCGTGATTGGACACTGACAGAGAGTCAACTAGCCTTGTTCGCGCGGTTCTTCGCGCACAGAACCGAAGGCGGTCCGAGCCACGAGGGGGGAGGCTCGGACCGCCGCAGACCAGGCCCGACGGCCCCTGATCCGGTCAGTCGGCGGACTCGTCCAGGGCCCGCAGCACATCCGCCACCAGGTCCTCGGGATCCTCGGCGCCGACGGACATGCGGATGAAGCCCTCCGGGACGGGGTCTCCGCCCCAGCGGCCGCGGCGTTCGGCCGTGGAGCGCACACCGCCGAAGCTCGTCGCGTCCTCGACCAGGTGCAGTGCCTCGAGGAAACGCTCGGCACGCGCGCGTGTGGGCAGCGTGAAGGAGACCACGCAGCCGTAGCGGCGCATCTGCTGGGCGGCGACCTTGTGCGCGGGGTCTCCGGGCAGCCCCGGATGGCGCAGCCCGGAGATCTCGGGCCGCTGCCGCAGGGCCTCGGCGACCGCGAGAGCCGTCGCGTTCTGCCGGTCGGCGCGCAGCTGGAGGGTGGCGATGGAACGGTGCGCGAGCCAGGCCTCCATGGGTCCCGAGATCGCGCCGACGATCTTGCGCCATCGGCGTACGGCAGCCATCGCCTCGGCGTCGCGACCGGTGACGTAGCCCAGCAGCAGATCACCGTGCCCGGTCAGCTGCTTGGTGCCGCTGGCCACGGAGAAGTCGGCGCCCAGCTCCAGCGGGCGTTGACCGAGCGGGGTGGCGAGGGTGTTGTCGACGGCCACCAGGGCGCCCTGCGCGTGTGCCGCCCGGGCCAGCCGCCGGATGTCACACACGTCGAGACCCGGGTTCGACGGCGACTCGATCCACAGCAGCCGCGCGCCGTCGAGGACCTCCAGCTGGGCGTCGCCGCCGGTGGGCGCGGTGCGCACCTCGATGCCGTAGGCCTCCAGCTGTGCGCGGACCAGCGGCAGCGCCTGGTAGCCGTCGGAGGGCAGGACGACCGCGTCCCCGGCGCGCAGCTGGGAGAACAGCACCGAGGAGATCGCGGCCATGCCGGAGGCGAACACCAGCGTCTCGACGTCGTCCTGTCCCGGCGCCTCCAGCTCCCCGATGGCGCGCTCCAGCAGGGTCCAGGTGGGGTTGTCGTCCCGGCCGTAGGCGTACGGTCCGGTCACCTCGCCCGGCAGGTGGAAGTGCGCGGCGAACACCGGTCCGGGCAGCGTCGGCTCGTGCTTGACGGGCTCGGGGAGGCCGGCCCGTACCGCCCGCGTGCCGTCGCCGACGCGGTCCGGGCCCTTGCCGGTGTCGCTCATGCGGCGCGTCCCTCCAGATGCTCCCGTACGGCGGCGAGCAGACCGGTGCTCGCCGCCTCCACCATCTCCAGGCACTCCTCGAAGCCGTCCCGGCCCCCGTAGTAGGGGTCGGGCACGTCGAGGTCTTCGTCGGCCGATCCGGAAGGGGCGAGCGAAAGGGCGTACGCGCGCAGCAGGCGTACCTTGCGGGCGTCCTCCTCGGTGGGCGCGAGGCGGCGCAGGGCCTTGAGATGACCGGTGTCGAGGGCGATCACCAGGTCGAGGCGGTCGAACCAGGAGGGCTGGAACTGCCGTGCGACGTGCTCGGTGCCGTAGCCGTGCTCGTCGAGGACCGAGACGGTCCGCGGGTCGGCGGCATCCCCCTCGTGCCAGCCGCCGGTGCCGGCGCTCTCGATCTCCACCAGGTCCGCGAGGCCGGCCTCGTCGACGCGCGCACGGAAGACGGACTCGGCCATCGGGGAACGGCAGATGTTGCCGGTGCACACGAAACAGACGCGGTAGGTCATGGCGGGCTCAGTCCTCGTCGGGCAGGACGAGGTTCAGCGCCCACGAGACGACGGAGATGATCAGGCCGCCGAGCACGGCCGTCCAGAACCCCTCCACGTGGAAGCTGAGGTCGAGCTTGCCGCACACCCAGGAGGTCAGCAGCAGCATCAGCGCGTTGACGATCAGGGTGATCAACCCGAGGGTGAGGATGAACAGCGGGAAGGTGAGCACCTTCAAGATCGGCTTGACCAGGAAGTTCACCAGGCCGAAGACCAGCGCGACCACGATCAGCGTGCCGGCCTTCTTGGCCGTGCTGTCACCCGTGAGGGTGATCTTGTCGAGCAGCCACACGGCGACCGCCAGGGCGCCCGCGTTGGCGATCGTCTTGACTACGAAATTCTTCATGTGTCTGATCGTGGCAGACCAGATCGACGGCGAGCAGTGGGGCGAGGGCGGCAAACGGCGATGAAGGCATTCCGGCTGGACGAACTGGAGGCGGAGCGCGCCGCCAACGAAGGGGCCTACCTGCAGTTTCTGCGCGAACGTCACATGTCGGTCGGCCTGTACGCCCTCAACGCGGGCGAACACGACCCGCAGCGGCCGCACAACCAGGACGAGGTCTACTTCGTCGTCAGCGGCCGCGCATCGATCACCGTCGGCGAGGAGACCACCCAGGTGGCCCGGGGCAGCGTGGTCTACGTGCCGGCCGGCGTCGCCCACAAGTTCCACCACATCAGCGAGGATCTGCGGGTTCTGGTGGTCTTCTCTCCGCCTGAGGCCTGAGCCCGGCCCTCGGGGTTCCCTAGGGGGAGGGTCAGGGGAGGACAAGGGGTGCGAGGCCCCCGCGGGACCCACTGGCGGCCCTAGCATCGAGTGCAGACATCGAGAGCTGCGTCCACGACAGCGCGCAGTACGCCGTGGCCGCACCGGAACGCAAAGGACGAGGGCAATGCGAGAGATCTTCGCGGGGCTGCCGTGGTGGGTGAAGTGGGTCGCGGTGCCGGTCATCGCCCTGGTGGTCTTCGGCAGCCTGATCGCGACCGTGGTCGGCTTCGTGATCGGCCTGCTCTTCAAGGCGCTGATCTTCGTCGCCCTGGTCGGTGGACTGATCTACGTCGTGCGCAAGTTCATGTCGAACTCCTCGTCGCGCAGCGACTGGTGAGGGGAGCGGGAGCCGGTGACCGGTAACGGAAATCACCGGTTCCCTCGGGCGAGGGAAGTTTCCCCGGCAGGCCGTCTGCACGCGGTGGCGGGCGGTTAGAGTCCGGAACCCCACGCGGGGCCGGGCCCCGCGGGCGGCGTACACCCCCACCCGTGCTTCCCCGCACGGGTTGCCCCACCCTCGCGCTACGGGAGTGACCCTTGGCCACGGTTGACACCGCACCGGCAGAACCCCACACACCCCTCGCCCCGCCGCACTCCTGCACACCCCCGCTGCAGCGGCCGCCCTCGGCGGGCGTCCCGGGACAGCCACGCGCCGCGTCCCTGCCCGGACCCCCGCACCCCCCGGACGTTCCGGGGCAACCGTCCGCCGCGACCCTCATCGGATCCGTGCAGCGCGCGATGCGCCTGCTGGAGACCGTCGCGGCGCACGAGTACGGCGCCCCCGCCAAGCAGCTCGCCCGCGAGACCGGCCTCGCCCTGCCCACGACCTATCACCTGTTGCGCACCCTGGTGCACGAGGGTTATCTGCGCCGCCAGAAAGGGCTGTTCTTCCTAGGCGACGCGGCCGAGCGGCTGAGCAGCAGCGGAGCGCAGCAGAAACGTCGCAGCACGGTGGCCGACACCCTGGCGCACTGGCGCGATTCCATCGGTGTGCCGGTGTACTACGCGATGTACCGGGAGGGCGAGATCGAGGTCATGTGCGTCGCCGACTCGCGGGAGGCCCCGGCGGTCGAGGAGTGGGCCGACTTCCGCGAGACGGGGCACGCGCACGCGATCGGCCAGTGTCTGCTCTCCCAGCTCGACGAGGACGCCCGCCGGGACCACCTGGCCCGCTATCCGGCGCAGTCCATCACCCCGTACACCGTGCGTGACAACCATGCCCTGCTGCGCCGGCTGGCCCGGATGCCGCGGATGGAGCCGGTGGTGGAGCGTCAGGAGTACGCCCTGGGCACGGTGTGCGCGGCGATTCCCATCACGGTCGGCACCACGGCGGCCACGATGGCCATCTCGCTCCCCGCCCACCAGGCCGACCGTCTCCTGCCCGCCGCACAGCGGTTGCAGGCCGAGATCGGACGCCATCTGGGCGCGTTGATGCCCTCTATCAGTATCTGAAAACTCACTCCTTGTGATCTGTTGTGTACTTTCAGCAAGATCTGAGTACGGTCGAGGGATCAATCCCGGCCAGTCGATGTCATTTGACGGGGTAGGCGATGCGTGAATCCGTACAAGCAGAAGTCATGATGAGCTTTCTCGTGTCGGAGGAGCTCTCCTTCCGCATTCCGGTGGAGTTGCGCTACGAGACCTTTGATCCCTACGCGGTGCGGCTGACCTTCCATCTGCCCGGTGATGCCCCGGTGACCTGGGCCTTCGGCCGCGAACTGCTGATCGACGGAGTCGGACGGCCGTGCGGCGAGGGAGACGTGCACATCGCGCCCGTCGACTCGGAGGTGCTGGGCGAGGTGCTGATCCGGCTTCAGGTCGGCGGCGACCAGGCCCTGTTCCGTTCCTCGGCTCCGCCGCTCGTGGCATTCCTCGACCGCACGGACAAGCTCGTGCCGCTCGGGCAGGAGGGAGCGCTGGCCGACTTCGACGCCCACCTCGACGAGGCCCTGGACCGCATCCTGGCCGAGGAACAGAGCGCCGGCTGAGGCGTTGCGGCAACGGGGCGACCAACGCAGCTGAACGCCGCGTACAGCTGTGCAGGAACGCTTCTTCAGTGAGTTCCGGCCTTCGCCGGGCTCCCTCACCGCTTCCGGCGCCGGCCCCTGCCGCCGCCGCGCGCCGGAGCGGGCTGCGCTCCGGCGGGGGCCGCCGCTTCCGGTGCCGGCCGGTCGGCCGACACCACCAGGGCGGCGAGCGCTGTGGTGACCGGGACGGAGGCGACCAGTCCGATCGAACCCACCAGCGTGCGCACGATCTCCTCGGCCACCAGCTCGCTGTTGGCGACCGTGCCCACGCTGCTCTGCGCGATCGAGAACAACAACAGCAGCGGCAGCGCGGCGCCGGCGTAGGCGAGTACGAGGGTGTTGACCACCGAGGCGATGTGGTCGCGTCCGATCCGGATACCCGCCCGGTACAGCCCGCGCCAGCCCATCGCCGGATTGGCCTCGTGCAGTTCCCAGACCGCCGACGTCTGGGTCACCGTCACATCGTCCAGGACACCCAGCGAACCGATGATGACGCCGGCCAGCAGCAGACCGCTCATGTCGATCGACGGGTACAAGCCGTGGATCAGACCGGTGCTGTCGTCCGTGTTGCCGGTGAGCGCGGCCCAGTCGATGAACTCGGAGCCGAGGATGCCGATCAGCAGCAGGGAAGCCAGTGTGCCGAGCACCGCCACCGAGGTACGGGCCGACAGCCCATGGCACATGTAGAGCGCGATGAGCATGATCGCGCTGGCCCCGACGACGGCCACCAGCAGCGGATTCGAGCCCTGCAGGATCGCGGGCAGGATGAAGAGCGTCAGCACCAGGAAGCTCACGGCCAGTGCGACCAGCGCCATGACACCGCGCAGCCGGCCCACCACCACGACGGCGAGCGCGAAGATCCCCGCGAGCAGCGCCATCGGGACCTTACGGTTCACATCGGTGACGGAGTACTGCAGGTCCTTCGGCGCCGAGGGCTCGTAGGCGACCACGACCTTCTCGCCCTCGCGCAACTGCCGTGACTGGTCCGGCTGCACGATCTCGGTGAACGTACGGCCCTGGTCGTTGCCAGTGTCGACGCGGACCGTCGCCTTCCTGCAGGTGCCTTTCGCCTGCTGCTGGGCCGGGTTGCCGCCGGCGGTGGAGGCATCGCCGGTCGAGGCACCCCCGGAGGCGTTCACCGACTTGCAGCTCACCTCGACCACCTTGGTGACCGTGGCCTGCTGTGTCTGGCGGTCGAAACCGACGCCCGTGCGCTCGTGCGCCGGGGCTCCCCCGGGCCAGAGCACCGCCAGGCCGACGACGACCGCGGCCGCGAACGGGATCAGGACCGCCGCGATGACCTTGCGCAGATGCTTCGAGACGGGCGCGGCGGGTCCGTGGCTGTGGCTGTGCCCGTGCGAGTGACCGGTGCCGGTGCCCGGGCCGTGCTGGTGCCCCTGCCTGTGCCTGTGGCCGTGGCCGTCATGGCCGTGTTCGCCGCCCTGTTCGGAGCCGCCGCCGCGCGGTGGTTCGGAGGGCGGGTACGGGTACTGCTCCAAGGTGGTCACCGCCAGATCATCGCAAGAACGCCAGGGGCCCTCTGTTCACCGCGCCCGAATTGACGCTAGCGTGGAGGCACCTTTGCACACGCGGGAGCTCGGAGCACCGGGCTGAGAGGGCGCTGACCTCCGTATTCGCGATGTTTCACGTGGAACGTGGTTTCACGGGAAACATCGGCAGACGGAAATCGCTGCGTCGACCGCCGAACCTGTTACCGGGTAATGCCGGCGTAGGGAGTAGGTCTCATGACCAACAAGGACGCACGCACGCCTGCCTCCGTTCAGGACGAGAAGTCCCAGGAGGCCGGGAAGTCCATCGGCTGGCACAAGGCGTATGTCGAGGGCACCCGCCCCGACCTGCGCGTGCCGGTCCGCCAGGTGCACCTCACCAACGGACAGTCGGTCACGCTGTACGACACATCAGGCCCGTACACCGATCCACTCGTCGACACCGACGTCCGCAGGGGCCTGTCGCCGCTGCGGGAGAACTGGATCATCGCCCGCGGCGACACCGAGGAGTACGCCGGCCGTCCCGTCCGCCCCGAGGACGACGGGATCAAGCACACCTCACCGCGCGGCGGACTGCGCAACCTGGACGCGGTCTTCCCCGGACGTCCGCGTCAGCCGCGCCGGGGCCGTGACGGCACGGCGGTCACGCAGCTCGCGTACGCCCGCCGCGGCGAGATCACGCCCGAGATGGAGTTCGTGGCCGTCCGGGAGAACGTCTCCCCCGAGGTGGTCCGCGAGGAGATCGCGGCAGGCCGCGCGGTGCTGCCGGCCAACGTCAACCACCCGGAGATCGAGCCGATGATCATCGGCAAGCGGTTCCTGGTGAAGGTCAACGCCAACATCGGCAACTCCGCGGTCACGTCCTCCATCGAGGAGGAGGTCGAGAAGATGACCTGGGCGACCCGCTGGGGCGCCGACACGGTCATGGACCTCTCCACCGGCCGGAACATCCACACCACTCGTGAGTGGGTGCTGCGCAACTCCCCCGTTCCCATCGGCACGGTGCCGCTCTACCAGGCGCTGGAGAAGGTCGACGGCAGGGCCGAGGAACTGACCTGGGAGATCTACAAGGACACGGTCATCGAGCAGGCCGAGCAGGGCGTGGACTACATGACCGTCCACGCGGGAGTGCGCCTGCCGTACGTGCCGCTCACCGCCAACCGCAAGACCGGCATCGTCTCGCGCGGTGGCTCGATCATGGCCGCGTGGTGCCTCGCGCACCACAAGGAGTCGTTCCTGTACGAGAACTTCGAGGAGCTCTGCGAGATCCTCGCCGCCTACGACGTCACGTACTCGCTCGGTGACGGTCTCCGGCCGGGCTCGATCGCGGATGCCAACGACGAGGCGCAGTTCGCGGAGCTGCGGACGCTCGGTGAACTCAACCGCATCGCCAAGCGTTTCAACGTACAGACCATGATCGAGGGCCCGGGGCACGTCCCGATGCACAAGATCAAGGAGAACATCGACCTCCAGCAGGAGATCTGCGATGAGGCTCCGTTCTATACGCTCGGCCCGCTGACCACGGACGTCGCCCCGGCGTACGACCACATCACCTCCGGCATCGGCGCCGCGATGATCGCCTGGTGGGGCACGGCGATGCTCTGCTACGTCACGCCCAAGGAGCACCTGGGCCTGCCCAACCGTGACGACGTCAAGACCGGCGTCATCACCTACAAGATCGCCGCCCACGCGGCCGACCTCGCCAAGGGGCACCCCGGCGCGCAGGAGTGGGACGACGCGTTGTCCGACGCCCGCTTCGAGTTCCGGTGGGAGGACCAGTTCAACCTCGCCCTGGACCCGGACACGGCACGGGAGTTCCATGACGAGACGCTGCCGGCCGAGCCCGCCAAGACGGCTCACTTCTGCTCCATGTGCGGGCCGAAGTTCTGCAGCATGAAGATCTCGCAGGACATCCGCCGCGAACACGGCGGTACCAAGTCCGAGATCGAAGAGGGCATGGCACAGAAGTCGAAGGAGTTCGCGGCCGCGGGCAACCGGGTGTACCTGCCGCTGGCGGACTGACGCACGCGGGTGGGCGCTGCTCTTCGGGTCCGATGCCCGGAGAGCAGCGTCGGCGCCGGTCGGTGAGAAGGGGGTTGGGGATGAGGCCTGTTGTGTTGCTGGAGACGACGGCTCCGGCACAGTCGCTGGTCTGGCAGGGCGACAGTCTGGTTGACCTGGTGGGCGGCCGAGTCTGGAACCCGGCCGACGGGGAGCACCGGACGGTCACGGGTTACGGACCTGCGTTCGACAGAAGCGTCGTCTCCTCCTCCGGCCGTCACAGCGTCGTCTACGCCGAGCGCGGGACCAGGGCTCTGCTGGTCCAGGGATCGCGCGTCGTCCGTGAGCTGACGCGCAGCCCCTATCACGCCGAAGACTTCGATTACCCCGTCGCGCTGGGAGTTCTGCCGGACGGGCGAGAGATCCTGGTCCACTGCCCGGAGGAGTACAACGTCCTCCACGTCGAGGAGGCGGAGTCGGGCAAGTGCCTCACTTCGGGTCCACGCGGAGACAGGGACGTCTTCCACTCCCGGCTGTCGGTGAGCCAGGACGGCAGGCATCTGCTCGTGGCCGGCTGGGTGTGGCATCCGTACGGCATTGCCGAGGTCTTCGATCTGGAAGCCACGGTGACGGACCCGGCCGCACTGGACGGGCCCGGAGTGCTGCCGATGGAGCCGGGCATCGACGCCGAGGTGGAGTCGGCGTGCTGGCTCGACGGCGATCGCCTGGTGGTCGCGACCGGCGAGGAATTCCTCGATGACGAAGAGCTGCCCGCTCTGGGGCCCAGGGAGCTGGGTGTCTGGTCCCTGGCCGAGCGTCGCTGGATGCACCGGAGCAGGGTCGATTTCACGATCGGCACGCTGCTCGCGGAAGGCGGCAGAGTCGTCTCGCTGCATGGGCATCCCCGACTGATCGACGTCACCACCGGCGTCGTACTGGCGGAATGGCCGGAGGTGGCTGTGGCACGCAGGGAAGGAGCCTACGGGGTCACCCATGTCCCGACCCCGGTCGCGGCGCTGCATCCCGACGGCACTCGCCTGGCAGTTGCCCAGACGGGAAGCATCGCGGTCATCCGGCTGCCGGATCCCGGCGAGGGACAGGCACCGTAACGGAAGGAACACGTTGCTGCCCGGGGCACACAAGATCCCTAAGGTCTCCCGTGTGGGTGGGATCGATGTTGCCAACGGGGTCGTCGGTGCGGTCATCGGCATGCTGTTCGCGGTGCTGTTCCAACAGCCTTTGCAGGACGCGTGGTTCCGGATACGCAGACGCTCGGCGAGTGCGCTGCGGAGCCTGCGGAGCAGGGAGGAGTCGGGACCGGCGTGGCGGACATTCTCGCTCGGGCCCCTGCAGACCTCGGCACTGATCGTGGAGGGAGACGGGGAGACCCCGATCCCGACGGAGACGATCTTCGTGCACGTGCTCGACGAAGATGTCCGGCTCCCGGCGGACATGGAGCCCTGGCGGGACGAGATAGCCACCGAGAGCGAACGCCTGCGCGCCGAGGGACGTACCCCTCTGTGGAACGGGCCGCGTTATGCGGTCGAGTCGTTCGACATCTCCCGCACGTCGCTGGACGAGACGCCGGAGGTGCATCTGCGACTGCGGCCGACCGACTACTACACGTTCCTGGCGGCTCAGCAGCTCGACCGCCGGCTGCCGGACGGTGCGACCCCCCGGTCGAGATACCTGGATCCCGAGCAGCCCCTGGCCGCTCCCGCGTTCCTCCAGTGCAGCTTCGCCGTCAACGTCGCCGTGGTCACCGCCGACGACATGCTCGTGGTGAGCCGTCGCAGCGAGCGGGTCAGGATGGCGCCCGGCGTGTGGAACTCCTCGGTCAACGAAGGCCTGTCCCGGCACATCGACTCGTCGGGGCGGAGCGCGCCGGACCTGCACGCGGTGTGCCGTCGGGGGATGCGCGAGGAACTGGCCCTGGAGGCGCACGAGTACTCACTCGACCTTCTGGCCTTCGTCCTGGACGTCGACAAGCGCCATTGGAGCGGTCACTACTTCGCCAGGCTCAAGGAACTGAGGAGTTCCGATCTCCAGGCGCGGATGAGCAGGGGCGTGGCGGACCGCTGGGAGCACCAGACGATCGACTACGTGCCCTTCCGTCCGGCGCCCGTCATCAAATATCTGCTCCGGGAGGACCGCATCCACCGCTGGGCGCCGCTGGCGCCCGCGTTGTTCCACCTCGCTCTCGTGCACGCCTACAGCCGCACGTCCGTCGAACGCGTCGAGGCGCAGATCGTCCGACGGCTGTAGCAGGATCCGGTCCGCTTGAGGCGTGTGCCCCGGGCGGGGCAGACGCCTCACTCCGGCTGGTGTTCCGGGCCGCCGAAGTCGGGGCTCGTGTAGTCGGGGCTGGTGAAGCTCGGGCGGTCGGAGGCGGAGCCGTCGTCGGGGCTGCTGAAGCCGGGGCGGCCGTAACCGAGGCGCGGCATGCGGCCGGTAGGGGCCGGCGGGGCCGCGGGGTGCAGGGCTGCCGTGCCGGGCTGGGCGAGCGCGTCCCGCAGGAACGGCAGTATGCCGCGCTCCAGCAGGGCCTCCCGCCAGGCCTCTCTGGCCCTGGACACCTCCTCGCTCGCCGCGTCGTGGGTCCCGGCTTCCGCCGCGGCGCTGTTGCGCAGGGCGGTGAGCAGCAGTCCGACCGCGGCGACGAGGATCGAGGCCGCGGCCACGGCGCCGAACACCCAGCCCGCGGTGAGCATGGTCTGGGCGAAGGCCTGACCGGGGGCCAGCATTCTCAGGATGTAGCCGACGAGCAGGAAGATCGCCGCGGCCGTCCCGGCGAGGACAGGGGCCAGCACCGCGATCACGGCGATGGCGCCCGCCCCGGTCGTCTCGGCGGCCTCGCCGAGGCTGGTGGCGAGCCCCATCGCGTCCGCACCCGGTTCGGCGGAACCGGAATCGCGGGCGGCCGAGGGGGTGGACGGCGCCGGATGGCGCAGTTCCTCGCGGACCTTCACGTAGTGCTGGTACTCGGCCGCCACGGCCGCCGTGATGAGCGCGGTGGCGTTGAGGGCCATGGTGCGCAGCTGTTCGGGGTTCAGCCGCTGTCCGACAGCGGCCAGTTCCGGTCGGTTTGGTGCGGAGCGCAGCGCCTCATCGAGGATCCGCTCGAATTCCTGGCGGTCCTCGTTCAGCAGGTGCTGCGGAACGCTGTTCATGTGCATCCCCCGATGCTCCGTAGGGCTTGTGGCTCGCACGCCGGCGAGCCGTCGGGCAGAAACGGAGGGGAGCCTGCTACGGATAAGCCGATGGTAGAGCCGTGACGGCACGCGGTGACAGGGGGTTGCCGGAAATTGCGTGCCGACCTGCGCTCATACGGTATGGGGCGCATCTGCCCCGCGAACGCTCAGCTGTCCAGGGGAAGTTGCTGGACCAGCAGTTTTCCGGCCATGGTCACACCGCCGTCCATGGCGATGGCGAGTCCCTCGGCGTAGACGTGCGGTCCCTCGACGACGGGGTCGTCGCTCTCCTCGCCGTCCTCGGACCCGACCTCGCCGAGCAGATACGGAATGGGGCTGTGGCCGTGAACGATGCGGGTGCCGCCGTACGTGTCGAGCAGGGAGCGTACGGCGTCGGCGCCGCCCTCGTCGCGGAACGAGAAGCGCTTGGTGAACTTCCGGAACAGGTCCCAGCACTCGTCCGCGTCGTTGCGCGTGAGCGTCTCGCGGACGGTGTCGTTGACGGCCTCGATCGAGTCGCCGTAGTCGAGGTAAGCGGTGGTGTCGGAGTGCACGAGCAGGTAGCCGTCGACCTCCTCGACGGCGTCGAGGCGGGCCATCCACTGCAGGTGGTGGTCCTGGAGCCGGTCCATGTCGGTCTTCTGGCCGCCGTTGAGCAGCCAGGCCGCCTGGAAGGTCGCGGTGCCCGCGCCGGAGTTGACCGGGGTGTCGCCGAACCGCTTGGCGCCTAGCAGCAGCAGCTCGTGGTTGCCCATGAGGGCCTTGCAGTAGCCGCCGGCCGCGGCCGCCTCGGCTGACAGTCGCATCACCAGGTCGATCACCCCGATGCCGTCCGGGCCGCGGTCGGTGAAGTCGCCGAGGAACCACAGCCGGGCGGTGCCCGCGCACCACTGGCCGGAGGCGTCGATGAGCCCCTTCTCCTGCAGGGCGGCCAGCAGCTCGTCCAGGTAGCCGTGGACGTCACCGACGACGTACAGCGCGCCGGGGCCGGCCGTGGCCTCCGCGGCGGGGGCTGCGGGGGCCGGTTCCACGGAGACCTGGAGCGTGTCGCCGCGGTTGATGACGGGCAGGTCGCGCTGGGTGGGCGTGTAGCCCTCGGGGTAGGCCTCGTCCACGGACGGGAGGGTGTCGCCGGACTGGGCATGGACGTACGGACCGGTCTCGTGGACGTACGCGGGTACCCGGAAGTCGCGCAACGTCGCCGTCCGCTCCACCTCGGGTCCCTGACCGGCCCCCTGAGTCATCAGACCCCTCCACCATCGCGCCGCAGCTGCACCGCTTCGGACTGCCTGGTCGCAGCGGCCCGCGGTGTCGTGGGCCCATCATAGGAATGCGCGTCGCGCCGTGTGATGACCCAGGGGTGGTGAATCGGAGCAAGACTCCAGTTCGCCGCGGCTTTCGCCCCGTTTGGGCAGGGGTTCGACCGGCTGCCGGTCCGCACCGGTCCGCACCGGTCGCACGGCTGGACGGTCGACCGACCCGTTTCGGGCGACAGAGCCGCGGAGCGGCGTGCAGCGAGGCGGCCGCGGTGGCCGAGGCGTGGTGGGCCGGAGTCGGCTCCCCCTGAGTCTGCCCGGTCCCCCGAGCCGACCGCAGCGGGTGAGCCGACCGCGGTCACCCGCCTGCGATCCCCCCGCTATCCCTCTTCCGGGGTCCGCGGCGGGCTGACGGTCGTGCGTGGGGGACGCCGCTGGGACGAGGTACGCACGATCAGCTCCGTCGGTATCACCTGCTCGACGGGATGGTCCGACTCGACGCCCTCGATGGCGTCGATGAGGAGCTGGACCACCGCGGTGCCGATCCGCCGCGGCTTCAGGGAGAGCGTGGTGATGGGCGGCTCGGTGCTGGCGTACACCGTGGACTCGCTGCAGCACACCAGCAGCAGGTCGTCCGGGACGCGCAGGCCGTAGCGGCGGGCGGCGGCGAGCAGATCGGTGCCGTTGGGGTCGAAGAGGCCGTAGACGGCGTCAGGGCGGTCGGGGCGGGCGAGCAGCCGGTCGGCGGCGACTGCGCCCGCGCACGGGTCGTGCGCCGGGTAGGCCTCGTAGACCGGGTCCTGGCCGACGCGCTCGCACCAGCTCAGGTAGGCCGTGGTCGACAGATGGGTGTACGTGTCCGTCGTCGTGCCCGTGAGCAGGCCGATCCGGCGGGCGCCCGCGTCGGCGAGGTGGTCCAGGATGCCGAGGACGGCGGCCTCGTGGTCGTTGTCGACCCAGGCGGTGACCGGGAGCGAGCCGGCCGGGCGGCCGTCGGAGACGACCGGCAGCCCCTGCCGGACGAGTTCGCTGACCACCGGGTCCTGGTCGGAGGGGTCGATGACGACCGTGCCGTCCAGGGCCACGTTCGACCACACGTCGTGGCGGGAGGTCGCGGGCAGGATGACCAGGGCGTAGCCACGGGCGAGCGCCGCCGAGGTGGCGGCCCGCGCCATCTCGGCGAAGTACGCGAACTCCGTGAAGGTGAAAGGTTCATCCCCGTACGTCGTCACGGTCAGGCCGATCAGACCCGACTTGCCGGTACGGAGGGTGCGGGCGGCGGCCGAGGGGCGGTATCCCAGCCGGTCGGCGACCTCGCGGACGTGGCGCCGGGTGGCATCCGGGAGCCGGCCCTTCCCGTTGAGGGCGTCGGACACGGTCGTGATGGAGACCCCGGCGGCGGCGGCCACGTCTCTGATGCCCGCCCGGCCCGGCCGACTGCCTCGACGTGAGGTTTCCGCGCGGCTCACCTGGTGCTTCCCTGCTGCTGTCATGGCGAGCCGATAGTAGGGCTCATGCGGTGGGGTAGTGCGGACGCATATGCACGCATTGACAGGTACGTTTCTGCATGGTCATAAAGGGCCAACTTCCTTGGAAAGAAAGGAAGTTGGGGGCTCTGATGGTAAGACCTGACGTGTCGACGCGCATGAGCCTGCCAAGTGCTCGATGTCTCGAAGAGGTCTCAACTCACCTGCACGGGTGATGCGCGCCACGGCGCGAGCCACCGGCGCGTAGATATATGTGCGGCGCGCCCCCCCGATACGTACGCCTTCGTCTGGTGATGCCCCTGATGCCGGTGGGGCCTATGAGGTTCGCGTCTTCGTGCCCCGCATCTGTTCGCAGGGAGGCCGAATCCTCATAAGGTGTGGAGTATTGAAAGCCGGCGGCGTCGACGGTCCGCCGGTGGTCGCGAGGAGGACTGCGGTGAGCGAGATGAGCCCGAAGCTGCGCGCCGAGCTGGAGGGTATCCCCACCTACAAGCCGGGCAAGCCCGCCGCGGCCGGCGGGCCGGTCGCCTACAAGCTCTCCTCCAACGAGAATCCGTATCCGCCGCTGCCCGGCGTGATGGAGAGCGTGACCGCGGCTGCCTCCAGCTTCAACCGTTACCCGGACATGGCCTGCACGGGCCTGATGAACGAGCTGTCGGAGCGCTTCGGTGTCCCGCTCTCCCACCTGGCCACCGGCACCGGCTCGGTGGGTGTCGCCCAGCAGCTGATCCAGGCCACCAGCGGCCCCGGCGACGAGGTGATCTACGCCTGGCGGTCCTTCGAGGCGTACCCGATCATCACGCAGATCAGCGGCGCCCGGTCGGTGCAGGTGCCGCTCACTCCGGGCGATGTGCACGATCTGGACGCGATGGCGGAGGCGATCACCGACCGGACGCGTCTGATCTTCGTCTGCAACCCGAACAACCCGACCGGCACGGTGGTCCGTCGCGCGGAGCTGGAGCGGTTCCTCGACCGGGTGCCCGGCGATGTGCTGGTGGTGCTGGACGAGGCCTACCGGGAGTTCATCCGCGACCCCGAGGTGCCCGACGGCGTCGAGCTGTACCGGAACCGCCCCAACGTCTGTGTCCTGCGTACGTTCTCGAAGGCCTACGGACTCGCTGGGCTGCGCGTCGGTTTTGCGATCGCGCACGACCCGGTGGCGGCGGCGCTGCGCAAGACGGCGGTGCCCTTCGGTGTCAGCCAGCTCGCGCAGGAGGCGGCGATCGCCTCGCTGCGGGCCGAGGACGAGCTGCTGGGCAGGGTCGGCTCGCTGGTGTGCGAGCGCACGCGCGTGGTCGACTCGCTGCGCGCCCAGGGCTGGACGGTCCCGGAGACCCAGGCCAACTTCGTGTGGCTGCGGCTGGGGGAGCGCACGGTCGCGTTCGCGGCGGCCTGTGAGGAGCACGGTGTGGTGGTCCGGCCGTTCCCGGGCGAGGGTGTGCGGGTGACGATCGGCGAGACCGAGGCGAACGACATCTTCCTGAAGGTGGCGGAAGCGTTCCACAAGGAGATCTGAGCGGGCTCCGCAGGGAGTGCCGAAGCGGTTCCGGGTGGGCCTCGCGTGTGCGGGGCCTACTCGTCTTTCAGCGCCTATTCGTGGATCAGTTCCACGCGTACGGGGTCGCCGTCCCGCACGGTCGCCAGGACCGCGGCGTCCCCGTCCAGGCGTCCCAGGACGTTGCACGGGCTCGCGAGCCGGCACTCGTCGCCTCGTGAGATGGGCGTGGGCCCGTAGGGGAGTGCGAGAGCGTCGCCGTCCGTCCAGAAGGCCACCGTGCCCGGCTCCACGACCTGCCGGGCGTCCGTTTCACGTGAAACGGTGATGCCTGTGTCGAAATACACCTCCTCGCCCCAGGTGCGGGCGGCTGAGGCGAGCGGCAGGGCCTTGCCGAGGGCCAGGGTGGTCGGTGTGTCGTCGAGGGTCGCGGTGATGTTGCCCGCGGGCCAGGAGATCCGTATCTGCATGGCGCGCAATTCAACAAGATGTTGAAGTCCCTGCCAAGACCTTGACGGTGCGGCGAAGGGGGGGACCCCCCGTTGGTTGCCGAAAATCAGTAGGTCATAATGGCTTGTGAATGTGAACGCGTTCACAAGCGCATCCCGTTTGCTCCTCTATGTGCGTGACAAGAGGGGCAAACCGCCGCAGTACCACGGCGTAGTAAGGAGAGTGACGACGTGGACCTGGCTCTGGCGCCGGAGACACTGGCGCGATGGCAGTTCGGCATCACCACCGTCTACCACTTCCTGTTCGTCCCCCTGACGATCTCCCTGGCCGCCCTCACGGCCGGGCTCCAGACGGCCTGGGTGCGCACGGAGAAGGAGAAGTACCTCAGGGCCACGAAGTTCTGGGGCAAGCTCTTCCTGATCAACATCGCGATGGGTGTGGTCACCGGCATCGTGCAGGAGTTCCAGTTCGGCATGAACTGGTCGGACTACTCACGCTTCGTCGGTGACGTCTTCGGCGCCCCGCTCGCCTTCGAGGCCCTGATCGCGTTCTTCTTCGAGTCCACCTTCATCGGACTGTGGATCTTCGGCTGGGACAAGCTGCCCAAGAAGATCCACCTGGCCTGCATCTGGATGGTCTCGATCGGCACGATCCTGTCGGCGTACTTCATCCTGGCGGCCAACTCCTGGATGCAGCACCCTGTCGGCTACCGGATCAACAAGGTGAAGGGCCGGGCCGAGCTCACGGACTTCTGGCACGTCCTGACCCAGAACACCGCGCTCAGTCAGGCCTTCCACACCCTCTCCGCGGCCTTCCTGACCGGCGGCGCCTTCATGGTCGGCATCTCCGCCTACCACCTGACCCGTAAGCGGCACATCCGCGAGATGAAGACCTCGCTGCGGCTGGGTCTGATCACGGTGGTCATCGCCGGCCTGCTCACCGCGGTCAGCGGTGACGTGCTCGGCAAGGTCATGTTCAAGCAGCAGCCCATGAAGATGGCTGCCGCCGAGGCGCTGTGGGACGGCCAGAAGCCGGCACCGTTCTCGATCTTCGCCTACGGAGACGTCGAGAAGAGCCACAACACCGTGGCGATAGAGATCCCGGGCCTGCTGTCCTTCCTCGCCAACGACGACTTCACCTCGTACGTCCCCGGTATCAACGACGTCAACAAGGCCGAGCAGCAGAAGTTCGGGCCCGGCGACTACCGGCCCAACATCCCGGTGGCCTTCTGGGGCTTCCGCTGGATGATCGGCTTCGGCATGGCCTCCTTCGCCATCGGCCTCGCCGGACTGTGGCTCACCCGGAAGAAGTTCATGCTGCCGCAGCACCTGAGGGTCGGTGACGACGAGGTGCCGCACCTGGTGCTGTTCCGGAGCAAGGCGCTCGGCCCGACGCTGACCATCTGGTACTGGCGCATCGCGATCTGGACCCTGGCCTTCCCTCTGATCGCCAACTCCTGGGGCTGGATCTTCACCGAGATGGGCCGTCAGCCGTGGGTCGTCTACGGCGTCCTGCAGACCCGGGACGCGGTCTCCCCCGGTGTCTCCCAGGGGGAGGTCCTCACCTCGATGATCGTCTTCACCGCGCTGTACGCGATCCTCGCCGTCGTCGAGGTCAAGCTGCTGGTGAAGTACGTCAAGGCCGGCCCGCCCGAGCTGACCGAGGCCGACCTCAACCCGCCCACGAAGATCGGCGGCGACACCCGTGACGCCGACAAGCCGATGGCCTTCTCGTACTAGGCCGGGGGAACAGTCATGGAACTTCACGACGTCTGGTTCGTCCTCATCGCCGTCCTGTGGACCGGCTACTTCTTCCTGGAGGGCTTCGACTTCGGGATCGGCATCCTCACCAAGCTGCTCGCCCGGAACCGGCCCGAGCGCCGAGTACTGATCAACACCATCGGGCCCGTCTGGGACGGCAACGAGGTGTGGCTGCTCACGGCGGGAGGTGCGACCTTCGCCGCCTTCCCGGATTGGTACGCGACCCTCTTCTCCGGCTTCTATCTGCCGCTGCTGGTCATCCTGGTCTGCCTGATCGTCCGGGGTGTGGCCTTCGAGTACCGGGCGAAGCGACCCGAGGAGAACTGGCAGCGCAACTGGGAGACGGCCATCTTCTGGACCTCGCTCATCCCGGCGTTCCTGTGGGGCGTGGCCTTCGGGAACATCGTGCGGGGGGTGAAGATCGACCAGCACTTCGAGTACGTCGGCAGCGTCGGCGACCTGCTCAACCCCTACGCCCTGCTCGGCGGCATGGTGACGCTCACGCTCTTCACCTTCCACGGGGCGGTCTTCACGACGCTGAAGACCGTCGGGGACATCCGGCTGCGGGCACGGAAGCTGGCGCTGTGGGTCGGTCTCGTGACGGCTGCCCTGGCGCTCGCCTTCCTGCTGTGGACGCAGGCCGACCACGGTGACGGCAAGAGCCTGGTCGCCCTGATCGTGGCGGTCGCCGCCCTGGTGGCAGCTCTGGTGGCCAATCAGACGGGGCGCGAGGGATGGGCGTTCGCGCTGTCCGGCGTGACCATCGTGGCGTCGGTGGCGATGCTCTTCCTGTCACTCTTCCCGAACGTCATGCCGTCCACGCTCAACGGGGACTGGAGCCTGACGGTCACCAACGCCTCGTCGAGCCCGTACACCCTGAAGATCATGACGTGGTGCGCGGCCATCGCCACACCGCTCGTCCTGCTCTACCAGAGCTGGACCTACTGGGTGTTCCGCAAGCGGATCGGCACGCAGCACATCGCTCCTGACGCTGCCGCACACTGAGTCCGCCGAGGGTGTGTTTCACGTGAAACACACCCTCTGGACCGAAGGGCATGTTCCACGTGAAACCAATCGATCCGCGCCTCCTGCACTACGCCCGCGCCACCCGTCTCTTCCTGGTGGCGGTAGTCGGTCTCGGAGCCGTCGGGGCCGGGCTGGTGATCGCCCAGGCCATGCTCATCGCCGAGGTGGTGGTCGGCGCCTTCCAGCACGGGCAGTCGGTCGCCGAACTGCGCACTCCCCTGCTGCTGTTGGCTGCGGTGGCCGCGGGGCGATCGGTTGTCGCGTGGTTCACCGAACTCGCGGCACACCGCGCGAGCGCGGCCGTGAAGTCGGAGCTTCGGGGGCGGCTGCTGGATCGCGCGGCCCGGCTGGGCCCCGGGTGGCTGAGCGGGCAGCGGACCGGATCGCTGGTCAACCTGGCCACGCGAGGGGTCGACGCCCTCGACGACTACTTCTCGCGCTATCTCCCGCAGTTGGGCCTGGCGGTCGTCGTCCCGGTGGCCGTGCTGGCGCGGATCGTCACCGAGGACTGGGTGTCGGCGGCGATCATCGTCGGTACCCTGCCGCTGATTCCGCTCTTCATGGTGTTGATCGGCTGGGCCACGCAGTCCCGGATGGACCGCCAGTGGCGGCTGCTGTCCCGGCTGTCGGGCCACTTCCTGGATGTGGTCGCCGGTTTGCCCACGCTGAAGGTGTTCGGCCGGGCCAAGGCGCAGGCCGAGTCCATCCGCCGGATCACCGGCGAGTACCGCCAGGCCACCATGCGGACCCTGCGGATCGCATTCCTCTCCTCCTTCGCCCTGGAGCTGCTGGCCACACTGTCGGTCGCGCTGGTTGCCGTCACGATCGGCATGCGTCTGGTGCACGGCGACATGGACCTGTACATCGGGCTGGTCATCCTGGTACTGGCGCCCGAGGCGTATCTGCCGCTGCGCCAGGTGGGTGCCCAGTACCACGCGGCGGCAGAGGGGCTCGCCGCGGCGGAGGAGATCTTCGCCGTGTTGGAGACGCCGGTACCGGCGTGCGGCACCGCGGCGGTGCCCGAGGGCCCGCTGGCCTTCGACGGGGTGACGGTCCGCTACCCGGGGCGGTCGGTGGACGCCGTGAGCGAGGTGTCGTTCACCGTCGAGCACGGGGAGACCGTGGCGCTGGTCGGGCCGAGCGGCGCGGGCAAGTCGACGCTGCTGAACGTGCTGATGGGATTTGTCCCGCCCGCCGAGGGCCGGGTGCGGGTCGGGGGAGCCGATCTCGCCGACGTCGACCTGGCCAAGTGGCGGTCGCGGATCGCGTGGGTGCCCCAGCGGCCGCACCTGTACGCCGGGACCATCGCGGAGAACGTCCGGCTCGCCCGGCCCGACGCGGACGACATCGCCGTACGCCGGGCGCTGGGGGACGCGGGCGCGCTGGAGTTCGTGGACGCGCTGCCCGAGGGGTCCGACACGGTGCTCGGCGAGGACGGGGCCGGGCTGTCCGCAGGGCAGCGGCAGCGGCTCGCGCTGGCCCGGGCCTTCCTCGCGGACCGGCCCGTGCTGCTGCTGGACGAGCCGACGGCCGCGCTGGACGGCGCGACCGAGGCTGACGTCGTGGCGGCGGTACGGCGGCTTGCGGCGGGGCGCACGGTGCTGCTCGTCGTGCACCGGCCGGCGCTGCTGGAAGTGGCGGACCGGGTGGTGCGGCTGGAGGGCTCGGAGTCCTCGGCGCAGCGGTCCGACGGCCGCCCTCCCCGGGCCCGCACCCTGGATCTCCGTCCTGACGCACCAGCTTCCGGACTCGGTCACTTGGCAAGTGGCCCCCACAGGCAGCCCGCAGCACCCATGCGGAGTGCACTCGCCCGGGTCCGAGGGCTCGCGGGGCCCCGGCGCGGTCGGCTTCTGCTCGCGCTGCTGCTCGGGAGTCTGGCGCTCGGCTGTGCCGTCGGGCTGATGGCCACCTCCGGCTGGCTGATCTCGCGGGCCTCGCAGCAGCCGCCGGTGCTGTACCTGATGGTGGCCGTGACGGCGACACGGGCCTTCGGGATCGGGCGGGCCGTCTTCCGGTACGCGGAGCGGCTGGTGTCGCACGATGCCGTGCTGCGGATGCTGGCCGACACCCGGGTCGCCGTCTACCGGCGGCTGGAGCGACTGGCGCCCGCGGGACTGCGCACGGCCCGCCGCGGCGATCTGCTCACGCGGCTGGTCGCCGACGTGGACGCGCTCCAGGACTACTGGCTGCGCTGGCTGCTGCCCGCTGGTGTCGCGGTCGCCGTCTCGACCGGCTCCGCCGCCTTCACGGCCTGGCTGCTGCCGGAGGCCGGAGCGACGCTCGCGGCCGGGCTCCTCGCGGCCGGCGTCGGCGTTCCCCTGGTCACCGCGGCCGCGGCCCGCCGGGCCGAGCGGCGGCTGGCACCTGCCCGCGGAGAGCTCGCGACCCGGGTGACCGACCTGCTCACCGGCACCGCAGAGCTGACCGTCGCCGGCGCGCTGCCGGCGCGTACGGCCGCGGCCCGGCAGGCCGACGGCACGCTCACCCGGATCGCCTCGCGCTCCGCCGCCGTCACCGCGCTCGGTGACGGGCTCACCGCCCTGCTCTCCGGCCTGACCGTCACCGCCGCAGCCCTGCTCGGCGCCCAGGCGGTGGCCGCGGGCCGGCTCGGCGGCGTGGCGATGGCCGTGGTGGTCCTCACCCCGCTGGCGGCCTTCGAGTCCGTACTGGGGCTGCCGCTCGCCGTGCGCTACCGGCAGCGGGTGCGCCGGAGCGCGGAGCGCGTGTTCGAGGTGCTGGACGCCCCGGAGCCCGTACGCGAGCCGGAGCGGCCCCGGCAGGCGCCCGCCTCGCCCTTCCCGGTCGTGCTCAGGGGCCTGGGTGCCCGGTACGAGGGGCAGCACCGGGACGCGCTCGCCGGTCTCGACCTCACGCTGGAGCAGGGCCGCCGGATCGCCGTGGTCGGTCCCTCCGGATCCGGCAAGACGACCCTCGCCCAGGTGCTCCTCAGGTTCCTCGACCCGCGAGCGGGCTCGTACACGCTCGCCGGTGTGGACGCGTATTCCCTGGCCGACGACGACGTGCGACGGCTCGTCGGACTGTGCGCCCAGGACGCGCACCTCTTCGACAGCAGCGTGCGCGAGAACCTGCTGCTGGCCCGGAAGGACGCCACTGAGGCCGACCTGCGCGACGCGCTGGCCCGGGCCCGGCTGCTGGACTGGGTGGACGGGCTGCCCGACGGGCTGGACACGCTGGTCGGCGAGCACGGGGCGCGGCTGTCCGGAGGGCAGCGGCAGCGCCTCGCGCTGGCCCGCGCGCTCCTCGCCGACTTCCCGGTCCTCGTCCTGGACGAGCCCGCCGAGCACCTGGACCTGCCTACGGCGGACGCGCTCACCGTGGATCTGCTCGCCGCCACGGAGGGCCGTACGACCCTGCTGATCACCCACCGGCTGGCCGGGCTCGACGCGGTCGACGAGGTGGTCGTGCTCGATGCCGGCCAGGTGGTGCAGCGGGGGCGGTACGCGGAGCTGGCAGCCGTGGACGGGCCGCTGCGGGACATGGTGCGGCGAGAGAAGGCGGCGGAGGAGCCGGCGGGAGCGCGGTGACGGGCGCGCCGCGGCGCGCCCGGGCTCACGAGTGGCTCGCCCGAGCGTTCGCGACTGAGTGGACTGAGTGGACTGATTGCGCTCGGGATGCGTCTGCCGCGCCCGGCTCCTTGCCGGCTGTGCCTTCGTCAGACGTGTTCGGCGATCATTCGCTCGATCACGACCGCGACGCCGTCGTCGTTGTTGGCGACCGTACGGCCCGAGGCGGCGGCGATGACGTCCGGGTGGGCGTTGCCCATCGCGTACGACTGGCCGGCCCAGGTCAGCATCTCGACGTCGTTGGGCATGTCCCCGAAGGCGACGACCTCCTCGGGCGTGATGCCGCGCTCGGCGCAGCACAGGGCGAGCGTGCTGGCCTTGGAGACGTCCGGGCCGCTGAGTTCCAGCAGGGCGCTGGGGCTGGAGCGGGTGACGTTGGCGCGGTCGCCGACCGCGAGGCGGGCGAGGGCCAGGAAGGCGTCCGGGTCGAGGTCGGGGTGGTAGGCGAGGATCTTGAGCACGGGCTGATCGGCGTCCGGACCGTCGGCCGCGAGGAGGGCCTCGGCGGCCAGGAGGTTGTCCGGTATCTCCATGTGCAGCTTGGGATAGGCCGGTTCCTGGTGGAAGCCGTACGTCTGCTCGACGGCGAACACCGTGCCGGGTGCCGCGTCACGCAGCGTTCGTACGGCGTCCAGCGCGTTCGCCCGGGCCAGTTCGCGCACTTTCACGAAGCGGTGGGCGCCGGGGCCGCCGTGCAGGTCGACAACGGCGGCGCCGTTGCCGCAGATCGCCAGGCCGTGGCCGTGGACGTGGTCGCTGACGACGTTCATCCAGCGGGCCGGGCGGCCGGTGACGAAGAAGACCTCGATGCCCGCGGCCTCGGCGGCGGCCAGCGCGGCGACCGTCCTCGGGGAGACCGACTTGTCGTCGCGCAGGAGAGTGCCGTCGAGGTCGGTGGCGATCAGCCGCGGCGGAAGAGCGGCGGCCGGGGTACCGGGCTGTCTGGTCGCTGAGGTCACCGGGTCATTCTCGCGCATATGCCAGCACGCCCGTGCGGAAGTCCGCACAGATGAGTCCACAGACACATCGGAGACGCCCGACAGGTGACGTCTGTCACCGGGTCACGCCAGCTGGGCGGGCGCCTCCATGGCGATCCGCTCGAAGACCTTCTCGTCCGCGGCGAAGTCCGAGTCCTGGATGGGCCAGTGGATCACGATCTCGGTGAAGCCCAGCTCCTGGTGACGGCCGGCGAAGTCCACGAAGGCGTCCAGGGATTCGAGCGGCCGGCCGCGGTCCGGGGTGAAGCCGGTGAGCAGCACCTTCTCCAGCCCGGTCACGTCCCGGCCGATCGCCGCGCACGTCTCGGACAGCTTCTCCAGCTGTCCGCGCAGCGCCTCGACCGACTGCTCCGGTGTGCCGTTCTCGTACAGCTTCGGGTCGCCGGTGGTCACCCATGCCTGGCCGTGCCGTGCGGCGAGCTTGAGTCCGCGCGGGCCGGTGGCCGCCACCGCGAAGGGCAGCCGGGGCCGCTGCACGCAGCCGGGGATGTTGCGCGCCTCGTGCGCCGAGTAGAACCGGCCCTCGTGCGTCACCGTGTCCTCGGTGAGCAGCCGGTCGAGCAGTGGCACGAACTCGGCGAACCGGTCGGCGCGCTCACGCGGCGTCCACGGCTCCTGGCCGAGGGCGGTCGCGTCGAAGCCGGTGCCGCCGGCGCCGATGCCGAGGGTGATGCGGCCGCTGGAGATGTCGTCCAGGGAGATCAGTTCCTTGGCGAGGGTCACCGGGTGCCGGAAGTTCGGCGAGGTGACCAGGGTGCCGAGGCGGAGCCGGTCGGTGGCGGCCGCGGCGGCGGTCAGCGTCGGAACGGCGCCGAACCACGGGCCGTCGCGGAAGCTGCGCCAGGACAGGTGGTCGTAGGTGTACGCGGTGTGGAAGCCGAGCTGCTCGGCCCGCACCCAGGCCGAACGGCCGCCTTCGCTCCAGCGGCGGTACGGCAGGATCACGGTGCTCAGACGCAGACTCATGAGTCCGAGGGTACGGGGCCCGCCGTCAGGGGCCGAAAGCGATCAAGAGAACCGCAGATAGCGGGGTGGTACCGCCTTGGTGAGCCACACTCCGTTCGCGCTGACGTGGAACACGTGGCCGTCGCGGTGCATGGCGCCGGCGTCCACGGCGAGCACGACGGGGCGGCCGCGGCGGGCGCCGACCCGGGTCGCGGTCTCGCGGTCGGCCGAGAGGTGGACGTCGTGCCTGCTCATGGGCCGCAGGCCCTCGGTACGGATCGCGTCCAGGCTGCCGGCCACGGTGCCGTGGTAGAGGTACGGCGGCGGGGTCGCCGGGGGCAGGCCGAGGTCGATCTCGATGCTGTGGCCCTGGCTGGCGCGGATTCTCGTGCCCTCGATCGCGAAGCGCTGCTTGTCGTTGGCGGCCACCACGTGGTCGAGCTCCTCACGGGTGAACCGGAACCCGTGCGCGGCGGCCGCGGCGATCAGTGTGTCGATCTCGACCCAGCCGCCCGGGTCGAGTGCGAGGCCGATGCGCTCGGGCTGGTGGCGGAGGTGCTTCGAGAGGTACTTCGACACCTTCACGGTGCGTCTTTCTTCCATGCCTCCAGAGTGCTGGAGAGACGCGGATCACGCAGGTTGTTTTCTTTCCGGGGTTTGATCCACAAGCAAGTGCAGTTATCCACAGGCGAATTGAAGAAATTGTGGACAACTGGCGTGCGGTTCAGGGTGATTCGTCAAGTTCGCTGCGGGACCGATTGGATGAGGCCAGTTCGTCCAACGCCCTTGCCCTGATTTCGCGTTCGGCAGCCAGTGCGATGAACGCGGACGTGTGTGCGCGGCCAACGAGGTTCTCCACAGCGGTGATCGTCTCCGTGGGCAGGTCGACCGAACCTGTTCGGCCCGGCGGTTCAGGCGGATCCTCGGCACCGAGGCGTGTTCGCAGGTGCTGGATCGCGAACACACGCATGGCCCGCGCCAGTTCGGCGTCCACGGTCTGCTGGGCGAGGGGGCGGAGGCGGCGTACCAGCGACGCCGCCTCCGCCGCGTGGGCGTCCGTGCGGCGGGTGGGATCGTCGAGGTAGCGGGCGAAGACGTACTCGGTGGTGAACTCCAGGAAACGGGCGGCTATGTGCTCCACCTGACCCCTCAACTCCCTGAGGTGGCCCGAGATCGCGGAGAGCGGGACTCCGGTGGCGTGCAACTCGGCTGCGACGGAAAGCTCTTGGGGGCTCGGAACCAGAAAGATGTCGGGGGCACCGTCCACTGGTTCCAGTACGCCGAGTTCGACCGCCTCGGCCACGGCGTCCTCGTCGGGGGCGCCGCCGAAGCGGGCCTCCAGTTCGGTGCGGGTGATGCGGGCCGGCTCCTCGTCGGTCCAGGGGCCCTCCACCTCGGTGACCAGGCCGAGGACTCCGCCCAGGCCGCGGCCGGTGTCCCAGGCGTCCAGGAGTTCCTTGATCGAGGCGAGGGTGTAGCCGCGGTCGAGGAGGTGGGCGATCTGGTGGAGACGGGTGAGGTGGATGTCGGAGTAGAGGTTGGCGCGGCCCCGGCGCTCGGGGCGCGGGAGGAGACCCTTGTCCTGGTAGGCGCGGATGGTTCTGACGGTGGTGCGGCTGCGGTGGGCCAGATCTTCGATGCGGTAGGGCTGTCGGGCCGGGGGACCGGTCATGCGGAGGTCCCTCGGAGGGGCACCGGAGGCGTCACAGCTTCGGCTCCACTCGCGCGATCCCCCTCAACACCCCCGGCATGAACCGCGACAGAAGGTGTGCGCCCCTCGCCTCGGGTGTCACCGGTACCACCGCCTTGTTGTGGGTCACCGCGTCCAGGACGGCCTCGGCGACCTTCTCCGGCGGGTAGTTGCGCAGGCCGTAGAGGCGGGCGGAGTGCTTCTGGCGACGGCGTTGCTCGGCCTCGTCGACTCCGGTGAAGCGGGCGGTGGAGGTGATGTTGGTGTTGACGAAGCCGGGGCAGATCGCCGTGACTCCGATGTCCTGTCCGGCCAGTTCGGCGCGCAGGCACTCGGAGAGCATCAGGACCGCCGCCTTGGAGGTGCTGTACGCGGGCAGCGCGCGGGACGGCTGGTAGGCGGCCGCCGACGCGATGTTGACGATGTGGCCGCCCTGGCGGCGCTCGGCCATGCGCGCGCCGAAGAGGCGGCAGCCGTGGATCACACCCCATAGGTTGACGTCCAGGACCTTGCGCCAGTCCTCGGTCGTGGTGGTGAAGAAGGAGCCCGACAGGCCGATCCCCGCGTTGTTGACCAGCACGTCCAGCACCCCGTACTCGCGGTGCACCTTCTCGGCGAGCTTCTCCATGGCCTGTTCGTCGGAGACGTCCGCCGTCTCCGCCCACGCCTTGGGTGCGCCGACGAGCCGGGACAGCTCGGCGGTACGGGCGGCGGCCTCGGCATCGCGGTCGACGGCCACCACGCGCGCCCCCGCCTCCGCGAAGGCGAACGCCGTGGCCCGGCCGATGCCGCTGCCCGCTCCGGTGACCAGCACCAACTGCCCGCCGAACCGGTCCGCATGGCGGCCGGCGGCCTTGGGCGCCGGGCGGCCGCCCTCGACGCCGGTCACGAACTCCCCGATCCAGGCGGCGACCTGGTCGGGACGTGTACGCGGGATCCAGTGCTTGGCCGGGAGCGTGCGCCGGGTCAGCTGCGGCACCCACTCCTCCAGGTCGTCGTACAGGCGCTCCGACAGGAACGCGTCCCCCTGGGGCGTGATGAGCTGCACGGGCGCGTGCGCGAACGCGTCCGTGCGGGGCCTCAGCAGCCGGGCGCGGACGTTGTCCCGGTACAGCCAGGCACCGTGCGCCGCGTCGGAGGGGAGGGAGGGGGTCGGGTAGTCGCCGGCGGGAACCCCTTCGGTCCGCTGGAGGATCTTCGGCCAGCGCTTGCCGAGCGGGCCGCGCCAGGCCAGTTCCGGCAGGGCGGGGGTGTGCAGCATGTAGACGTACCAGGACTTGGCGCCCTGTCCGAGGAGCTGGCCCACCCTGCGGGGCGTGGGTCGCTTCACGCGCGCGTTGATCCAGTGCCCGAAATGGTCCAGGGAGGGGCCGGACATCGACGTGAAGGAGGCGATACGGCCCTCCGTGCGGCCCACCGTGACGAACTCCCAGGACTGCACCGAGCCCCAGTCGTGCCCGACGACGTGCACCGGGCGGTCCGGGCTCACCGCGTCCACGACCGCCAGGAAGTCGTCCGTGAGCTTCGCCAGGGTGAAGCCGCCGCGCAGCGGCTTCGGTGCCGTGGAGCGGCCGTGGCCCCGGACGTCGTACAGCACGACGTGGAAGTGGTCGGCGAGACGGCCGGCGACCTGCGACCAGACCTCCTTGCTGTCCGGGTAGCCGTGCACCAGGACGACCGTCGGCTGCTCCGGGGCACCCAGCTCGGCCACGCACAGCTCCACCCCGCCGGTGTGCACCCGGCGCTCACGCGCACCCTTCAGCGTCACTTCGCCTCCGCCCAGCGCCGCACGTGCGGCAGATCGTCGTCCAGCCAGAACGCGCTCTGCTCGGGGTCCCGGGAGTCGGTGACCACCAGGATCTCCTCGAACTTCGCGCCCGTACCCCGGAAGCCGAGGTGGGGTTCGACCGCCCACAGGCCCGGCTGCGGCGGGTGGTCGGAGAAGCGGTACGGCGACCACAGGGGCGACCAGCCCTCGCGGTGGCCGTGCAGGGCGTCGGCGGCCAGGCCCTTCAGGGACTGTGTGCCGAACCCGAACAGATGGGGTGACCAGCGGCGCTGCTTCACCCGGTCCACCTTGTGGGCGATCACGCCGAACGGGTACGCCCGGTGCCGGTTGGCGTAGCCCTGGCGGACCATGAGGCGGTCCACGTCCTCGTAGATCTCCCGCAGTGGCCGCCGCTCGCGCACCTCGCGCAGGAGCAGTTCCCGGTGCGCCTCCAGGTCGGCCATCAGCCGGTCCTGCACCGGGTCGACGCCGAGCGAGCCCGAGTAGCCGATGTCGGCCGTGTACCCCTCGTAGACCGGGGCCATGTCCAGGATGAACGGCATCCCGGGCTCCAGGGCGCGGTCGGTCGGGAAGAACTGCAGCGGGATGCGGAAGTTAACGAACGCCGTGCGGTCGCCGAACCAGGCGAAGGGCAGGTGGAACCAGTCCCGCACCCCGCGCTCGCGCAGCCACTCGCGCTGCATCCGCGCCGCCTCGCGCTCGGTCACACCCGGCTCCAGGCGTGCCGCGACCGCCTCCGCGCACTCGTACGCGAGGCGCTGCACACGCCTGAACCCCTGCAACTCCACGGAGAGTTCGCTGCTCACTGCCGTCGCCATGCCGCCCCGTCCCGTCGACTGCGGTACGCGTCCGTAACTTGACACTGGTGAATGTGACAGTTGTTAGAGGCGGCGTCAATAGGCGGGATCGAGGCTGTGGACAACGCTCGGTGAGCTGCCGTGGATAGCTCTCAGGCAGGGGAACCCTCAGGGTCCCGTAATACTCGAGTCTGACGCGAAGACGGCTCTGAGGTCTGACGACCGGCGTGGTCCGGATCACTACCTTCGATGACGTGACTGTGATCGCGACCGAAAGCCTGAGCAAGCGGTTCCCCCGGGTGACCGCGCTCGACCGGCTGTCCGTGGACATCGGACCCGGTGTGACCGGACTCGTCGGAGCCAACGGCGCCGGCAAGTCCACCCTGATCAAGATCCTGCTGGGTCTGTCCCCCGCCACGGAGGGCCGTGCCGAGGTGCTCGGTCTGGATGTCGCCACCAAGGGCGGCGACATCCGCGAGCGCGTGGGGTACATGCCGGAGCACGACTGCCTGCCGCCCGACGTCTCGGCCACCGAGTTCGTCGTCCACATGGCCCGCATGTCCGGCCTGCCGCCCACCGCGGCACGCGAGCGCACCGCGGACACCCTGCGCCATGTCGGCCTGTACGAGGAGCGCTACCGCCCCATCGGCGGTTACTCCACCGGTATGAAGCAGCGCGTGAAGCTCGCCCAGGCCCTGGTGCACGACCCGCAGCTGGTCTTCCTGGACGAGCCGACCAACGGCCTCGACCCGGTCGGCCGCGACGAGATGCTCGGTCTGATCCGCCGCATCCACACCGACTTCGGCATCTCGGTCCTGGTCACCTCCCACCTGCTGGGCGAACTCGAGCGCACCTGCGACCACGTCGTCGTCGTCGACGGCGGCAAGCTGCTGCGTTCCAGCTCCACCACGGACTTCACGCAGACCACGACGACCCTCGCGATCGAGGTCACCGACAGCGACGAACACCCCGACGGCACCCGCGCGGTCCGCGAGGCGCTCCTCGCGCGCGGGGTGGACACCGACGACAGCAGCGGCCTCCCCGGCGCCGGGCACATCCTGCTGCTCACCGCGCAGGGCGACCAGACGTACGACCTGGTGCGGGACACCGTCGCCGACCTGGGCCTCGGGCTGGTGCGCATGGAGCAGCGCCGGCACCACATCTCGGAGGTCTTCACGAGCGGGGAAGAACAGCGGAAGGAGGCGGCCGTCCATGGCAGTTGAGCAGCCCATGCCGACAACCGTCGCACCGCCGGGTGACCAGACCCGGATCCACAACATCGGCTACCGCAACTACGACGGCCCCCGCCTCGGCCGCTCCTACGCCACCCGCTCGCTCTACTCGCAGTCCCTGCGCGGCGCGTACGGCCTCGGCCGCTCGGTCAAGTCCAAGGTGCTGCCGATGCTGCTGTTCGTGGTGATGTGCGTGCCCGCGGCCATCATGGTCGCCGTCGCGGTCGCCACGAAGGCGAAGGACCTGCCCGTCGACTACACGCGCTACGCGATCCTCCTGCAGGCCGTCATCAGCCTGTACGTCGCCTCGCAGGCGCCCCAGTCCGTCTCGCGCGACCTGCGCTTCAAGACCGTGCCGCTGTACTTCTCGCGGCCGATCGAGACCGCCGACTACGTGCGCGCGAAGTACGCGGCGCTGGCCTCGGCACTGTTCGTCCTCACCGCGGCCCCGCTGCTCGTGCTCTACGTCGGCGCGCTGCTGGCCAAGCTGGACTTCGCCGACCAGACCAAGGGATTCGCACAGGGAATCGTCTCCGTGGCACTGCTCTCGCTGCTCTTCGCCGGTATCGGTCTGGTCATCGCCTCGGTGACCCCGCGGCGCGGCTTCGGCATCGCGGCCGTCATCGCCGTCATGACGATCTCCTACGGCGCGGTCTCCACGCTCCAGGCCATCGCGGAGGCGCAGAACAGCACGGGCGCCATCCCCTGGATCGGCCTCTTCTCTCCCGTCACGCTCATCGACGGAGTGCAGTCCGCGTTCCTCGGCGCGAGTTCGTCGTTCCCCGGAGCGGTCGGACCCACCAACGGGGAGGGCGCGGTCTACGTCCTCGTCGTCCTGGGCCTCATCGCCGCCAGCTACGGCCTCCTCGTGCGCCGCTACCGGAAGGTGGGACTGTGACCACACTGTCCATCGACCACGTCTCCCGCTGGTTCGGCAACGTGGTCGCCGTCAACGACATCACCATGACCATCGGCCCCGGCGTCACCGGCCTGCTCGGCCCGAACGGCGCCGGAAAGTCCACTCTCATCAACATGATGGGCGGCTTCCTGGCCCCCTCCACCGGCACCGTCACCCTCGACGGACAGCAGGTGTGGCGCAACGAGGCCATCTACAAGCACATCGGTGTCGTCCCCGAGCGGGAGGCGATGTACGACTTCCTCACCGGCCGCGAGTTCGTCGTCGCCAACGCCGAGTTGCACGGCCTCGGCGCGAAGGCCGCCGCGCGGGCCCTGGCCACGGTCGAGATGGAGTACGCGCAGGACCGCAAGATCTCGACGTACTCCAAGGGCATGCGCCAGCGGGTGAAGATGGCCAGCGCCCTGGTGCACGACCCGTCGCTGCTCCTGCTGGACGAGCCCTTCAACGGCATGGACCCGCGCCAGCGCATGCAGCTCATGGAGCTGCTGCGGCGCATGGGCGACGAGGGCCGCACGGTGCTGTTCTCGTCGCACATCCTCGAAGAGGTCGAGCAGCTCGCCTGGCACATCGAGGTCGTCGTCGCCGGGCGGCACGCGGCCAGCGGCGACTTCCGCAAGATCCGCCGGCTGATGACCGACCGCCCGCACCGCTACCTGGTGCGTTCCAGCGACGACCGCGCGCTCGCGGCCGCGCTGATCGCCGATCCGTCGACGTCCGGCATCGAGGTCGACGTCACCGAGGGCGCCCTGCGCATCCAGGCCGTCGACTTCGGCCGCTTCACCGTCCTGCTGCCCAAGGTCGCCCGCGACCACGGCATCCGGCTGCTCACGGTCTCGCCGTCCGACGAGTCCCTCGAGTCCGTGTTCTCGTACCTGGTCGCGGCGTAGGAGGCCGAAGATGTACGACCCCACAGTCGCCCGGCTCACCTACCGGGCCCTGCTCGGCCGACGCCGGGCCCTCATCCTGGGCGCCCTGCCGCTCCTGCTGATCGCGATCTCCGTCGTCGTCCGGGGCCTCGCGGGCGCCGACGACCAGACGGCCTCCGACCTGCTGGGCGGGCTCGCGCTCGCCACGATGGTGCCGATCATCGGCGTCATCGCGGGCACGGGCGCGATCGGCCCGGAGATCGACGACGGCTCCGTCGTCTACCTGCTGTCCAAGCCGGTGAAGCGTCCGACGATCATCTTCACCAAGCTGATCGTGGCGATCGCCGTGACGATGGTGTTCTCGGCCCTGCCGACGCTCGTCGCGGGCTTCATCCTCAACGGCAACGGCCAGCAGATCGCCGTTGCCTACACGGTGGCCGCACTGGTCGCGTCGATCGCCTACGCGGCGATGTTCCTGCTGCTCGGCACGGTGTCCCGGCACGCGGTGGTGTTCGGCCTCGTCTACGCCCTCGTCTGGGAGGCCCTGTTCGGCTCCCTGGTGTCCGGCGCCCGCACCCTGAGCGTCCAGCAGTGGTCGCTCGCCGTCGCCCACAAGGTGGCCGGCGGGGACCTGGTGACCTCGGACGTCGGACTGCCCACGGCGACGGTCTTGCTGGTCGTGGTCACCGTGCTCGCCACCTGGTACGCGGGTCAGAAGCTGCGCTCGCTGACACTGGCCGGCGAGGAGTGACAGGTCACGGCCTTGACGGGGGCTTCACCCCGGTCCGGGCAGACTGGGCGCGGCGGATGTACGGCTAGGAGGCCGGTGCACGGCTGGGAGGCCGCAGATGGCAGAGGAGATCCCGCGGTACGAGGGACGAGGGCGGACCGGCGGTGACGTCTGGGACGAGCTGGTCCTGGACCAGGACTTCGTACGGGCCGCCGACATCTCCGAGCCGTCCGCCCGGGCCCGGATGCTCGCCGCCCGCTGGCGCGCCGAGCAGCCGGAGCCACAGCCGTGGCGGTCCGACGAACCGCCGGCCGGCTGGTTCTTCAGCAAGGCGCGCCGGCGCAGGTGGCGCCGCCGGTAGTGGCGGCCCCCGGTTAATTCAGTGGCGCCCGACTCGGCGGCGGGGCACAGTGGTTGTGCCCCGTCCGCCGGGAGTGTCCCGGCGCCGCGTTCTGGGAGAGGAGTTGGGCGATGTCCATGCACGGCAGTACGTCCAGCTCCCTTCAGGGCAGCCTGAGCCGGGCTCCGGAGTGATCCCTACCTCTCCGTAGAGCTCATGGGAGCTGCCCGGGGCGGCCGCTTCGAGCACGCGACGTGTCTCTCGCGTGGGCCGCCCACCCGGAGGATTGGCCGAGTGGTAAGGCACCGGTTTGCTAAACCGTGGTCGGGCCTGAAAAGCCCGCGCACGTTCGATCCGTGCATCCTCCGCAGAAGAAGCCGAGCGCAGAAGAAGCCGAAAGCTCGGCGCAGAAGACTGAACGCTCAGCCCAGCAACCGCTCCAGCACCACTGCGATCCCGTCCTCCTCGTTGGAGGCCGTGACCTCGTCCGCCACTGCCCTGAGCTCCTCGTGGGCGTTGGCCATTGCCACGCCCCGGGATGCCCAGGCGAACATCGGGACGTCGTTGGGCATGTCGCCGAAGGCAATGGTGTCGGCGGCCTTCAGCCCCAGACGGCGGGCCGCCAGGGACAGGCCCGTGGCCTTGGACAGGCCGAGGGGCAGCAGCTCCACGATGCCCTCGCCCGCCATGGCGACCGTGACGAATCCGCCGGCCGCCCGGCGGGCCGCCTCCGCCAGCTCGTCGTCGCCCAGCGTCGGATGCTGGATGTAGATCTTGTTCAGCGGGGCGGCCCAGAGGTCGGACGCGTCCGTGAAGGGGGTGGCGGGCAGGGCGCCCCTGACCGCGTAACCCGGCCCCACCAGCACATCGCCGTCCAGGCCGTCCCGGCTCGCCGCCAGGCGCAGCGGGCCCACCTCGGCCTCTATCTTCGCCAGGGCCACGCCCGCCAGCTGCCGGTCCAGGGTCACCGACGTCAGCAGACGGTGCCGCCCGGCGTCGTACACCTGCGCGCCCTGGGCGCAGACGGCGAGGCCGTCGTAGCCGAGGTCGTCGAGGATGTGCCGGGTCCAGGGGACCCCCCGGCCGGTGACGACGATGTGCGCCGCGCCCGCCGCGGTGGCCGCGGCGAGCGCCTCACGGGTGCGCTGCGAGACCGACTCGTCGGAGCGCAGGAGCGTTCCGTCGAGGTCGGTGGCGATGAGTCGGAACGGGAAGCCGGCGCTCACTTGGCGACCGGCTCCAGGACCTCCCGGCCGCCGAGGTACGGACGCAGCACCTTGGGCACGTACACGGAGCCGTCGGCCTGCTGGTGGTTCTCCAGGATCGCCACGATCGTGCGCGGTACGGCGCACAGCGTGCCGTTGAGCGTGGCCAGCGGCTTGACCTGCTTGCCGTCACGGACCCGGATCTGCAGCCGGCGGGACTGGAACTCGGTGCAGTCCGAGGTCGAGGTCAGCTCGCGGTACTTGCCCTGGGTCGGGATCCACGCCTCGCAGTCGAACTTGCGGGAGGCCGAGGCGCCGAGGTCGGCGGAGGCGACGTCGATGACGCGGAACGGCAGCTCCAGCGAGGTCAGCCACTGCTTCTCCCACTCCAGCAGGCGCTTGTGCTCCGCCTGCGAGTCCTCGGGAGCGACGTACGAGAACATCTCGACCTTGTCGAACTGGTGCACGCGGAAGATGCCTCGCGTGTCCTTGCCGTGCGAACCGGCCTCGCGGCGGAAGCACGGGGAGAAGCCCGCGTAGCGCATCGGCAGCCGGTCGGCGTCGATGATCTCGTCCATGTGGTATGCCGCCAGCGGGACCTCGGAGGTGCCGACCAGGTACAGGTCGTCCTTGTCGAGGTGGTAGACGTCCTGGGCCGCCTGGCCGAGGAAGCCGGTGCCGGCCATGGACTGCGGGCGCACCAGCGCCGGGGTGAGCATCGGCGTGAAGCCGGCCTCGGTGGCCTGCCCGATCGCCGCGTTCACCAGGGCCAGCTCCAGCAGGGCGCCGACACCGGTGAGGAAGTAGAAGCGGGAGCCGGAGACCTTGGCGCCGCGCTCGACGTCGATCGCGCCGAGGAGCTGGCCCAGCTCCAGGTGGTCCTTGGGCTCGAAGCCCTCGGCGCCGAAGTCGCGGATCGTGCCGTGCGTCTCCAGCGTGACGAAGTCCTCCTCGCCGCCGACGGGCACGTCGGGGTGGACGAGGTTGCCGAGCCGGAGCAGCAGCTGCTGGGTCTCGGTGTCGGCGGCGTCGCGCTCGGCGTCGGCGGCCTTGACGTCGGCCTTCAGCTGCTCGGCACGCGCCAGCAGCTCGGCCTTCTCGTCCGGGCCGGCCTTGGGGATCAGCTTGCCGAGCTGCTTCTGCTCGGCGCGCAGCTCGTCGAAGCGGACGCCGGAGGACCTGCGCCGCTCGTCGGCAGACAGGAGGGAGTCGACGAGCGCGACGTCCTCTCCACGGGCGCGCTGGGACGCGCGCACACGGTCGGGGTCCTCACGAAGCAGGCGAAGGTCAATCACGAGGCCAAGGCTACCGGTGCGAGCTGCCGGGCCACGACCCACTATTGCGACTTGCGCCTTACATGCCGTTATGGGGCAATTACGCAGAGTGTCGGGTCGTGTCAATAAAGGCCGTCTCATTCCCTGGAACGAGGCAGTCTGCCGACCCCTGGTTGACCGGATTCCCTTGTGAAGAGCGGGACTTGGCTGGGCCGTTGTCCACAGGAATCCGCACTCCGGGGAGAGTTATCCACAGGCTGTGCGGAAAGTCTGTGGACTTCGGAATTGATCACTCCGGAAGTTCCGGCCGGACTGAAGAATTCCCGGTCCAAACAGGGGTGACACCCACTTTCGGGTGGAAAGGGGTCGCTCCAAAAGATGAACCAAAGGAAACGAGTGGACGAAGGGTGACCTGCCGGGCGGTGGCCGCATCTGGGACGTCCAGGACGATTTGTCGACCGGATGGCACTGCCTTGTCGACTTGTCCCCAGGTCGAGAAGCGGACCTGTGGATAACTTCTGTGGATAACGAAGATACGCAGGTACGACTGGCTAGAACCGGCCGTCCTGGCAGCGCGCGACCCAGTCCGCGGCCCGGACGAACTCCTCGTCCGAGGTCCCCGGCAGGGTGGCCCGGGCCTCGCCCGGCTTGATGTCCGCGCGCGGATAGGAACCGAGGAATCGAACCTGCAGACAGATCCGCTTCAGCCCCATCAGCGCCTCGGCCACCCGCCGGTCGGAGATGTGGCCTTCGGCGTCGATGCAGAAGCAGTAGTTGCCGATACCGGCGCCGGTCGGCCGGGACTGCAGCAGCATGAGGTTGATGCCGCGGGTGGCGAACTCGCCGAGCAGGTCGCGCAGGGCGCCGGGGTGGTCGTCCCGCTGCCACAGCACCACCGAGGTCTTGTCGGCACCGGTCGGCGCGGCGGGCCGGGCCGGGCGGCCGACCAGCACGAACCGGGTCTGCGCGTTCTCCGCGTCGTGGATCCCGGTCTCCAGAGCCTCGAGGCCGTACCGGGCGGCGGCGAACTCACCCGCGAACGCGGCGTCGTACTGGCCCTCCTGGACCAGTCGGGCGGCGTCCGCGTTCGAGGCGGCCGACTCCCAGTGCACGTCCGGGAGGTTCTTCTTGAGCCAGTTGCGGACCTGCGGCTGGGCGGCCGGATGCGCCGAGACCGTCTTGATGTCGGACAGCTCGGTGCCCGGGCGGACCAGCAGCGCGAAGGTGATCGACAGCAGCACCTCGCGGTAGATCATCAGCGGCTCGCCCGCGACCAGCTCGTCCAGGGTGGTGGTGATGCCGCCCTCGACGGAGTTCTCGATCGGCACGAACGCGGCCTCGGCCTCGCCGGCCCGCACCGCGTCCAGCGCGGACTGCACCGACACGTACGGGATCAGTTCGCGGGTGGCCGCCTCCGGAAGCGTGCGCAGGGCGACTTCGGTGAAGGTGCCTTCGGGACCGAGATACGCATAGCTCGCTGGCATGTCCTCACCCTAATGGGCGCCGGTGAACGCGGCCCTCGTGTCTCACGGACGCCACTCGACCGGGTGGTTTGAAACCCGGAATCACCCCTCCAGCAGCCGCTGTCCCACGTACTCTCCCTCGGCCGCGCCGCCGGGCACTGCGAACAGACCGCTCGACTCGTGCCGGATGTACTTCGACAGCGCGTCCCCGCGGTCGAGCTTGCGCTGCACCGGTACGAAGCCGCGCAGCGGGTCCGCCTGCCAGCAGACGAAAAGCAGCCCGGCGTCCGGCGTCCCGTCCGTGTCGATGCCGTCGTGGTAGGAGAACGGGCGCCGCAGCATGGCCGCGCCGCCGTTGCGGTCGGGCCGGGTGATCCGGGCGTGGGCGTTGACCGGGACGACGTACTCGCCCTTGGCGTCGGCCTTCTCCAGGTCCATCGGGGTCGTCTCACGGCCTCCGGACAGCGGCGCACCGTCGGCCTTGCGGCGTCCGATGACCGCCTCCTGGGCCGTGAGCGACAGCTTCTCCCAGTCGTCGAGGAGCATGCGGATACGGCGCACGACGGCGTAGGAGCCGTTCGCCATCCACGCGGGCTCTCCCGAGGCGGGCACGAAGATCCGCTTGTCGAAGTCGGCGTCGGCCGGCTTGGGATTGCGGGTGCCGTCGAGCTGGCCCATGAGGTTGCGGGCCGTCATCGGGTGGGCGGTGGCGCCGGGGGTGCGGTTGAAGCCGTTCATCTGCCAGCGGACCCGGGCCGCGCTGCCGGCGTCCTTCTGGATCGCGCGCAGCGCGTGAAAGGCGACCAGAGCGTCGTCGGCGCCGATCTGCACCCACAGGTCGCCGTCGCTGCGCGCCTTGTCGAGCTGGTCGGAGGAGAAGTCGGGCAGCGGGTCGAGGGCGCCCGGCCGCTGCTTCTCCAGACCGGTCCTGCCGAAGAAGCTGTGACCGAAGCCGAAGGTGATCGTCAGCGCGGACGGGCCCGCGTCCCGGGCCACATCGGTGTCGTCGTGCGGCGCCGCCTCGCCCGCCATGAGCCGCTCGGCCGTCGCCGACCAGCGGCGCAGCAGGGCCGCCGCCTCCTTGCGGCCCGCGCCCGCCGTCAGGTCGAAGGCGACGAGGTGACCGCGGGCCTGCAGTCCCTCGGTGATGCCGGCCTGATGTTTCCCGTGAAACATCGCCCGATCGGAGCCCACCGAGGTCAGCGGGGTGGCCTGGGCGGGCGCGGCCGCGTAGCCCACGGCTCCGCCGGCCGCGCCGAGCACGAGCCCGGTGGCCCCGGCGGTGCCGATCAGCGCGCGCCGGGTGATGCCGTGGCCGCCGTCGGCGGCGGGCTCCCGCACCGCGGACTCGGGCGTACGGGCCTGGGGAAGGGACTGGTCGGGCATGGTGTGGTTCAGCCGATCTGCGCGTTCTTGGAGACGGTCACCTGGTCGATGTCGGAGGTCCGCACGGTCACGGCGATCTTCCAGTCGCCCGCCATGGGGATCTGCACGCTGCTCGCGGACCAGTGGCCGGTGGTGATGTGGTCGGGGGTCACCGGAAGCGGCCCGATCTTCTTCGCCGTGAGGGTGAAGGCGACCTTCACCTCGGGGATGTCGAAGGCGCGCCCGTTGGGCCGCTGGACGTAGACGTGCATCTCGTTGCCGCCCACGCGAGCGGGGTCGAGGTCGACCCGCACGAGGCCCTTGCCGTCGGTGCCGCCGGTGTCGAAGGGCATGTCCAGGGTCAGCGTGCCCGAGGAACTCGACGCGGAGGAGGACGAGGACGACGTGGCCGCCTTGGCCTCCAGCTCGGTGCGGCCCGGTTCGGTCTGGGTGAGCCAGGTGGTGACGGCGAGCAGCACGACCGCGACGCCGGCCTCGGCGAGTACCGAGCGGCGCAGACCGAAGCGGTTCGCGTCGGCGTCCCGCAGCCGCTTCTGCCGGGCGGTGTCCACCGCGGCCCGCTGCCGGGCGAGCTGGGCGGCGCGCTTGCCGTCACCGGGGACGGCGCCCTTGCCGGTGTTCTTCTCGCTGTCCTTGCCGGCGGTGGCCTTCGACGCGGAGACGCGCACCTTCTCGTGCTCCTCGGCGCCTTCCTTCCCGGACTGCCTCGCCTTCCTGGCGGCGGTGACCGTGTTCGTGACGTCCGCCAGACGTCCCGTCCAGCGCCGCGAGATCCACGCGATCCCCACCAGCAGCGCCACCAGCCCGATCTTGACCAGCAGCAGCTGTCCGTACCGGGTCTCGGTGAACGCGGACCAGGAACCGAGCTGGCGCCAGGACTGATAGGTGCCGGTGGCGACCAGGGCGAGGACGGAGCCGAACGCGAGGCGGGAGAACCGGTGGACGGCGGCCGTCTCGACCGGCGTGTCCGCGGGGGCCCGGTACAGGGCGACGAGCAGCGCGGTCAGACCGCCCAGCCAGGCGGCGACGGCCAGCAGGTGGAGGACGTCGACAGGCATGGCGATGCCCGGCTGGAGCCCGGTGGAGGCGTGCTCGGCCATGGCCCAGCTCGCCGCGAGCCCGGCGGCCACGACCACTCCGCCGATGGCGAGCCCGAAGGTCAGGTCACGCTTCTCCTCGGCCTCCTCCCGGCGGTTGTAGGCGCCGAAGAGGACGGCGATGAACAGCGCGGCGGCGGCGAGCAGCAGCAGCCGGGAGACCAGCGCGGCGCCGGTCTTGGTCTGCAGCACCTGGCCGAGCAGGTCGAGGTCGAAGACGTCCCCGAACTTCCCGGAGGAGGTGTAGGCGCCGCGCAGGAGCAGCAGCCACAGGGTGGCCGCGGTGAGCGCGAGCCAGCCGCCGACCACGAGCCGCTGCAGGGCCCGTACGCCCGAGCCGCGCTGCCAGCAGGCCAGTACGAAGGCGGCACCGCCCGCCAGCACGATGAAGCCGGCGTACGAGACGTACCGTCCGAACGCGTAGAGCCAGCCGACGGCCGTGTCGTTCGCCGCGGTCCCGACCCCGGAGACGACGGTCTGCGAGGGCGCCCCGATGGAGAAGGTGAAGGCGCCGGAGACGGGGTGGCTGTCCGCCGAGACGACCTGGTAGGCGACCGTGTAGGTGCCCTTGGCCAGGCCGCTCTTCAGCTGCACGGCGTACGTCGTCCCGCTCACGTTGGCGGGCGAGCCCACCTGGGCCTTCTTGCCCTTGGGGTCGAGGACCTGCAGCGAGTCGTCGTTCATCGCCACCTTCTCGGAGAAGGTGAGCGACACCTGGGTGGGCGCCTTGTCGACCACCACCCCCTGAGCGGGGTCGCTGCCGGTCAGTGCGGCATGCGCGGAGGCCGGTCCGGCGCCCGCGAGCAGCGCGCCGGCGACGGCGAGAAGCAGCAGCACCAGGGTCCGCAGACGGGGGGTGATGGTCCGGGTCAAGGTGGTCCCTCCCTCAGTGGCCGGTCGACGGGTTGTACGTGGCGGACTCCACCGGCATCTCGACGGTGAGGGGTCCGGACTTGGCGAAGGTGAGCTTCAGGGTGACCTTCTGCCCCTGCTCCGGCCTGCGCTTCAGCTTCTCGAACATCAGATGGTTGCCACCGCTTTTGAACACGAGTTGACCGTGCGCCGGGACGGCGAAGGAGGTCTTCTCCGCCATGGCCCCGCCGACGGTGCTGTGCATGGTGACCTGGCCGGCGACGTCGCTGGTGACCGAGGTCAGCTCGTCCTTCGCGCCGCCCCTGTTGGTGATCGTCAGGAACCCGGCGGCCATGTCGGCGGAGACCGGCTGGGGCATGTAGGACGAACGCACCGACAGCTCGGCCTTGGCGGAGCTCGAGCCGGAGCCGGAGCCGGTGCCGCAGCCGGCGAGTGCGAGGGCGCCCGCGAGTGCGGCCGCGGTCAGGACGGCACGCCTCACGGCTTGGCTCCCTCGACGAGCTTCGGCAGGTCCTTGGTGTAGTCGTCGACCGTGGCGTCCTCGCCGTAGAGGACGTAACCCCCGTCGGTCTTCGGCGAGAACGCGATGACCTGGGTGCCGTGCACCGAGACGGCCTTGCCGTTCTTGTCCTTCTTCGTCGGCTCGATGGAGATGCCGAGGGAACGGGCGCCGGCCTGGATGGTGGAGAAGTCGCCGGTCAGGCCGATGAACTGGGTATCGATGCCCTTGAGCCACTTGCCCAGTTCGGTGGGGGTGTCGCGGTCGGGGTCGGTGGTGACGAAGACGACCCTCAGGTCGTTCTGCGCGGCCTTGGGCAGCGCCTTCTTGGCGACGGCGATGTTGCTCATCGTCGTCGGGCAGATGTCGGGGCAGTGCGTGTAGCCGAAGTAGACCAGGGTCGGGTGGCCCTTGGTCTCGCCACGCAGGTCGTACTTCTTGCCGTGCGTGTCGGTGAGGACCAGATCGGGCTTCTCGAACGGCTGGTCGAGGACGGTCGCGGCCTTGCCCGAGTCGGTCTCCTCGGAGACCACGGCGACGGGCGACTTTCCGTCGCCACCGCTGCCGCAGGCGGAGAGGGTCAGGGTGGCGGCGGCGAGCAGCGCGGCCGCGGCGAAGGTCTTCTTGCGCATAGAAAAATGTCCCAGATGTGAGAACTCCGGTGCGCACCGGGGTCGTACGACAGCCTCGCACGACCCCTGGTGCGCATGTGGAACGGTGGGTCAGGCGGCCCGGCGCCGGCCGGCGAGGACGCCGTAGGCCACGCCCGCGGCACCGATGACGATGCCGACCACGCCGAGCACGCGCGCGGTGGTGTCGCTGTCGCCCTTCGCGTCCGCGTCGGCGGCCGCCGTCGTCTCGTTCTTGGCGTCGGACTTGTCGGAGGCGTCCTCGGCGGTCGAGGTGCCGTGGTGGTCACCGGTGGCGGCGGCCAGCTCCAGCACCGGGGCCGGGTTCTCCGGCTCCTCCTGGCCCTCCTTCTGCGCCTCGATCCAGCGCACGACCTCCTTGTTGGAGTACGTCTGGATCGCCTTGAACACGAGCTGGTCGGTGTCCTCGGGCAGGGCGCCGACCGAGAGCGGGAACTTCTGGAAGTAGCCGGGCTCGATGCCGTCGCCGTCGGCGGTCCAGGTGACCTTGGTGACGGCCTCGTCGATCTTCTCGCCGTGCATGGTCAGCGGCTTGGCCAGCTTTGACTTGGTGACCTCGATCTTCCAGCCCTGGATCGGCTCCGGCATCACGGAGGCCAGCGGGTGGTCGGCGGGGAAGTTCACCTCGACCTTGGTGGTCGAGGCGTCGTCCCGCTCGTTGGGGACCTTGAAGTCGACGACCGCGTAGCCGCCCTTGGCCGCGGTGCCTTCGGGCTGCACGCTGACGTGCGCGAAGGCGGGGGCGGACAGCGCGAGAACGGCCGTGCCCGCGACGGCAGCGGCGGCGGCGATGCGAGAAGTCTTCATGGCGGGGAGCACTCCACTCCGAGTGAGTTCCGGTGGTGTTCAGGAGTACGCGTGCGCGTGGCGGCACCACTCGTGGTGCCGTGGGTCCGAGGTGCGCACGCGCGCGTGCCGCACGACGGCGGCCGCTCCCGTCCGGTTCTCCGTTTCCGGCTCCGGTGGAGTTGATGGTCGCGTCGTGTCAGGCGGCGAGGAGGAACGCGGCGGCGGGCGGGCCGCGCCGGATCACCGTGTGCTGGAGTGCGGTGGTGTGCGGGACGGGTTCCTCGTCCCGGTCGGTACGACGGCCCCGCGGGCCGGGCTCGGCCCCGGGCAGCAGCCCGGCGCACAGGGCGCACACCAGTGCCAGCGCCCCGCGCAGGGATCGTACGAGCGCCCCCTCCGCGACTCCGTGCGCCGACAGCGCGATCAGCCGCAGCACGGCCAGGTCGCCGCGGCGCAGCAGCCATCCGGCGGCGAGTGCCGCGAGGACGTGGCCGAGCAGCATCGGCAGGGAGGGCAGCAGCGACGCCGAGGAACCGGTGGCGTCGGCCATGTGGTGCATGGCCGGCGTGGCGCCCACGGCCCGGCCCGAGGGGTCGATGAGGTGCGCGTCGAGCAGGAGCCGGTAGGCGTGCCCGGGGGTGAGCGCCGAGGGGCTGGAACCGCACACGAGCCGGGCGGCCCGTTCGACGAGGACACCGCTGCTCAGCGACCCGTCGGCCGAACTCATCGGCATCGCGGCGGTCGTCCCGTGCTGCCCCAGCCCGAACAGCGTGTGCAGCACGGTCTGGCCGAGCGCGAGCAGCGCCGCGATGCCGGGCAGCGAGCGCTGCCGTCCGGCGAGCGGTGCCACGAGCAGCAGGGAGCCCAGGAATCCCGCGCCGAGCGTCCACAGCGGCACGCGCGCGCAGGAGGCCAGTGTGTGCCCGGCCGCGGCCAGCGCGACACAGACCGCGGCGAACACCGCGGCCCGCAGGAACCGGAGTCCGGCTCCGGAGCGCGCCGTGCGCGGGTGAGGGGCAGTCATGGCGGCCTCATCATCGCACTGGCCTTACCCGGTTCCTACGGCAGGGCGCGGAATCCGGCCCCGGCGAAAAAGATCACCGAAAAGAATGGAAGATCACCCTCCGCCCGGGGACCTGCCCTCATACACCGATTCCTCCAGGGATGCATCGACCGTATGGGCGGAGTCACGTCAACGGTGTGCTTACGGCCGTGTACGGGCGGCAATAGGTAACTGTATGTCGAGCCGCGGCCAGGAGGCTGGAGCATGAGCATCTGGTGGTCACTCCATCTGCGGCGCGAGGCTGCGAGCGTCCCGCTCGCCCGGCGGCTGCTGATCGGCACGATGGAGACGGCGGGCGTCGACCCGGACGTCTCCTACGACCTGTCCGTCGCCCTCAGCGAGGCCTGCGCGAACGCGGTCGAGCACGGCGGGGGCTCGCGCGACGGCTCCTCGGAGGCCTACCGGGTGACCGCCTACCTCGACGGCGAGAAGTGCCGGATCGAGGTGGCCGATGCCGGGCCCGGGTTCACCCGCACCCAGGACATCAGGCCCGCCCGTGCGGACGCCGAGCACGGCCGCGGGCTCTGTCTGATCCGGGAACTCGCCGATCACGTGCACATCGGTGCCAAGCCGGGCCGGGGCGGGACGGTGGTGAGCTTCGACAAGATGCTCAAGTGGAAGAAAGATCCTTCCCTGCTTACGGCATGACGGTCCCTCCCCTGAGTCCGCGCGGCTATGGTGCGCGCATGCATGGCAGAGACCTGGAATTGCAGCACGAGAAAATAGCTGGCGGCGTGATCCTGCGTCCGCTCGCCGCGGCCGACGCTTTCGCGCTCGCCTCCGCCTATACGGAGAACCGTAAACACCTGGAACCCTGGGAGCCGGTCAGGCCGGAATCCTTCTTCACCACCGAGGGTCAGGCGGAGCGTATCGACGGGCTGCTGCGGCAGTTCACCGAGGGCGCGTTGGTGCCCTGGGTGTTCGAGGCTCCGGACGGCCGGATCGTCGGGGCGATCACCTTGTCCGGTATTTCGCACGGCCCCTTCTGCAGTTCCTATCTCGGGTACTGGGTGGCCGCCGACCAGCAGAACCAGGGGCTGGCCAGCTCCGCGGTGGAGCAGGTCTGCCGTATCGCCCGGGACACGATCGGACTGCACCGGATCGAGGCGTCCACGCTGACCGACAACACCGGTTCGCAGCGGGTTCTGACGAAATGCGGATTCGAGACGATCGGACTTGCGCCCGATTACCTCCATATCAACGGGGAATGGCGGGACTGCCGGCTCTTCCAGCGCGTGCTGCACGACCACGCTCCGGTTCCGTAAGGCACTTTCTCGCCCAAGGGTGCGTTTTCGGTCTTCTTCTCGGACTTTCCTTCCTTCACCGCGCTTTCCCAGGCCGCCCGGCGGACCGACGAGCGGCGTTCCTGACTTCCTCGGCCATGACGGGAAAGCATAGAAACACCTCGATCACCCGGCGCCGGGCCCTCGCGGGGGCGCTGTTCCCGGACGCGTTGCCGGTCAGCCCGCGAGGGCCGGCTCGGTGACCTTCCGCCCGGCACGGCCGGCGGCCCGGCGGGCCGCCGGCCCCATCGCACAGGCCGCCACCGGCATCAGCGCGCCCAGCAGCAGCCAGCCCGGGGTGCCCCAGCCCATCAGCAGCGAGGTCACCACCAGCGGCCCGAGGGTGCGGGCCACCGTGACGCCCGTGCCGAAGAAGCCCTGGTACTCACCCATCCGGTCGGCCGGGGCGAGGTCGAAGGACAGCTGCCACGAGCCCGCCGACTGCTGCATCTCCGCGACGACCTGCAGCACCGCGCCGGCCACCAGGATCACCGCAGCGGGCCACGCGGACCGGCCCGCCGACAGCGCGAACACCGCGCAGGACACGAACATCACCACCCCGGACCGGCGCAGCGCCCGTACCGCCGTGGCCGGCCCGGTGACGGCACGGGCCGCCCGCACCTGGAACAGCGTGACCACCCCGGTGTTGAGGACGAACAGCGCCGAGGCCAGCCAGGCCGGCGCCCCGGTCCGCTCCGTGATCCACAGCGGCAGCGCGAGGCTCAGCAGCGGCAGACGCAGCAGCAGTACGGCGTTGAGCAGCGCGAGCAGCGCGTACGGCCGGTCGCGCAGGACGGCGAACCGCTGCTCCCGGCGCCCGCCCGGCGTAGCCACCGCCGTCGCCGGAGCCACCGCCGGCAGTCGCAGCAGGATCAGCGCGCACACCACGAAGCACACGGCGTCGAGCATCAGCACCGCCCGGTACGCCCCCGCCGTACCGGCGTTCAGCGCGAGACCGCCGAGCGCCGCGCCGACCGCCAGCCCTGCGTTCAGCGTCGACTGCAGCCGCGCCAGCAGCCCCGTGCGCTCTCCGGCCGGCACCAGCCCCGCCAGCAGCGCCTGCCGGGCCGCCGCCAGACCCGACTGCGCCGAGGCGTAGGCACAGGCGGCGAGGACGAACGGCACGAACCCCCGCACCAGGAGGAACGACCCGACTGCCGCCGCGGTTCCCAGCGCCAGCAGTACCGCAGTCCCGCGCGCCCCGCGCCGGTCGGCGATCCGCCCGAGCGGCACCCCGACCAGCGAGCCGACCGCCCAGGCGAGCGTCAGCCCGAGCCCCACGCGCGCGGGCGCCAGGCCGACGACGCGGGTGAAGTACAGCGCCGAGGTGACGTAGAAGGCGCCGTCCCCGACGGAGTTGGCGAGCTGGGCGAGGGCCAGGAAGCGCTGCGGACGGTTCGTCATACCGATGACGGTAGGCACTCATTGGCTCCATGAGCAGGCCCAATCCATGGCTGCTTCACTGGTCCACTTCAGGCCTCCAGGACCTTCGCCAGCACCTCCAGCGCCTCCGGATACGCCCGCTCGCGGGGGGTGCCGTAGCCGACGACCAAGCCCTGCGGCCGGCCTTCGGCGGGGGTCTGCCAGTGGGTGCCCAGACGGCCGACGGCGAGTCCCTCCGCCTCGGCGCGGGCCACCGCCTCGGCCTCGTCGGGGACGTCGATCAGCGCGTGCAGCCCGGCCGCGATGCCGCGCACGTTCCGCCGCGCCCCCAGCCGGTCCAGCAGCTGGTCCCGGCGGCGCCGGTAGCGCAGCCGGCACGCGCGTACGTGCCGGTCGTAGGCGTGGCTGTCGATCAGCTCGGCGAGTGCCAGCTGCCCGATGGTCTCGGTGTGGTGGTCGCTGTGCAGCTTGGCGTCGGCGACCGCGTCGACCAGCTGCGGCGGCAGCACCATCCAGCCGAGCCGCAGCGCGGGGCCGAGGGTCTTGGAAGCGGTGCCCAGATAGACGACCTGACCCGGGGCCATGCCCTGCAGCGCGCCCACCGGCTGGCGGTCGTAGCGGAACTCGCCGTCGTAGTCGTCCTCGACGATGAGCCCCCCGCGCGCGCGTGCCCAGTCGGTGAGGGCGCGGCGCCGCTCGGGGTGCAGGGTCACACCGGTCGGGTACTGGTGGGCCGGGGTGACCACCACGGCGGCCGCCTCGCCCAGTTCTGCCGGACGGACCCCGCGCTCGTCCACCCGCACCGGCAGCACGGTCCCGCCGTTGCGCCGCACCACCTCCCGGTGGAATGGCAGCCCCGGGTCCTCCATCGCGATCGAGGCGCCGTCCAGCACGCGGGTGAGGAGCGCGAGTCCCTGGACGTACCCGGAGGTGACCACGATCCGCTCCGGCGGCGCGAGCACCCCGCGCGCCCGCCCGAGGTAACCCGAGAGCGCGGTACGCAGTTCGATCCGGCCGCGCGGGTCGCCGTAGTCGTACGCCAGTGAGGGCGCCGTCGCTATGGCCCGGCGCAGCGCGCGCAGCCAGGCCGCGGCCGGGAACGCGCCCACGTCGGGACTGCCCGGCCGGAGGTCGAAACGCGGCGCACGCGTGTGCGGCGGCGTTCCCGGCGCCTCCTCCCGCAGGGCCGGCAGCTCGGCGACCCGGGTGCCCGACCCCTGCCGGGCCGTGAGATAGCCCTCGGCGACGAGCTGGTCGTACGCCGACTTCGCCGTGCCGCGCGAGATGCCGAGTTCCGTCGCGAGCCGCCGGGTGGCCGGCAGCCGGGTGCCGGGTGCGAGCCGCCCGTCGCGTACGGCGTCCCTGAGCGCCCGTTCCAGACCGACCCGGCGGCCGTCGGCCGCGTCGGGTTCGAGATGCAGGTCCACACCCACACCGGACCAGAAGTCGTCCACGAAAACCCTCCCCCTAGGCACGTGAATCCTGCGCACGCGTACGGACACGCCGATGGCCGGGCACCTTCCGGGTGCCCGGCCATCAGTGTCATATCAGCCCTTGAGGGACGCCATCCAGGCTTCCACCTCGTCGGAGCGGCGCGGCAGGCCGTCCGAGAGGTTCCGGTTGCCGTCCTCGGTGACGAGGATGTCGTCCTCGATGCGGACGCCGATGCCCCGGTACTCCTCGGGCACCGTCAGGTCGTCGGCCTGGAAGTACAGGCCCGGCTCGACGGTGAGCACCATGCCCGGCTCCAGCGTGCCGTCGACGTACGTCTCGGTCCGCGCGGCCGCGCAGTCGTGGACGTCCAGGCCGAGCATGTGGCCGGTGCCGTGCAGGGTCCAGCGGCGCTGCAGGCCCAGCTCCAGGACGCGCTCGACCGGGCCCTCGACCAGGCCCCACTCGACGAGCTTCTCGGCGAGCACGCGCTGGGCGGCGTCGTGGAAGTCGCGGAACTTGGCGCCCGGCTTCACGGCCGCGATACCGGCCTCCTGGGACTCGTACACCGCGTCGTAGATCTTCTTCTGGATCTCGCTGTACGTGCCGTTGACCGGCAGCGTGCGCGTGATGTCGGCGGTGTACAGCGTGTGCGTCTCCACGCCCGCGTCCAGCAGGAGCAGGTCGCCGGAGCGGACCGGGCCGTCGTTGCGGACCCAGTGCAGCGTGCAGGCGTGCGGGCCGGCCGCGCAGATGGAGCCGTAGCCGACGTCGTTGCCCTCCACGCGCGCGCGGAGGAAGAACGTGCCCTCGATGTAGCGCTCGCTGGTCGCCTCGGCCTTGTCGAGGACCTTCACGACGTCCTCGAAGCCGCGCACGGTGGAGTCGACGGCCTTCTGCAGCTCGCCGATCTCGAACTCGTCCTTGACCAGCCGGGCCTCGGAGAGGAAGACCCGCAGCTCCTCGTCGCGCTCGGCGGTGACCTTGTCGGTCAGGGCGGCCTCGATGCCGGCGTCGTAACCGCGGACGACCCGCACCGGGCCGGTGGCCTCGCGCAGGGCGTCGGCCAGCTCGCGCACGTCGGAGGCCGGGATGCCGTGGAGCGCCTCGGACTCGGTCAGCGAGTGGCGGCGGCCCACCCACAGCTCGCCCTGGCCGGAGAGCCAGAACTCGCCGTTCTCGCGGTCGGAGCGGGGCAGGAGGTAGATCGTCTCCTTGTGGCCCTCCGCGGTCGGCTCCAGGACCAGGACGCCGTCCTCGGTCTGGTTGCCGGTCAGGTACGCGTACTCGACCGAGGCGCGGAAGGCGTACTCGGTGTCGTTGGAGCGGGTCTTCAGGTTGCCCGCGGGGACGACGAGGCGCTCGCCCGGGAAGCGCGCGGAGAGCGCGGCACGGCGACGGGCGGTCTCGGCTGCCTGCGGGATCGGCTGCAGGTCGTGCAGCTCGGTGTCGGCCCACCCGGACTTCATGTTCTCGGCCAGCTCGTCGGAGACGCCCGGGTACAGGCCGTTCTTCCGCTGCTTGATGGGCTCCTCGGACTCAGCTTCCGGGCCCGCTGCGGTAGCAGCTTCATCGGGCACAGCCGGGTTGAGCTCGTCGGACACGTGATCCTCCTCGGTACGCATGTGATCTCCCCCCGGGCCCGCGACGCTCATGCTTGTGGCCGAGCGGGGACCTCCATCATCGTACGGTCGTACACAATGCGACCCGGGCCGGAAGACCTGTTATGCCCACCCATGCGAGGCGGTGCGGGAGCGCTCTCAGTCGAAGCGGGCCGTCAGCAGGACCACGTCCTCCTCGCTGTCGGCCGTGTCCAGACCGCCCGGCAGGACGGTGCGCAGCACGTGGTCGGCGATGGCCCCCGGGTCCCGGCGCATGGGGCGCGGGATGCTCGCGGCGGCCGCGTGCAGCCGGGCGAAGGCACGGTCCATGGGGTCGCCGGTGCGGTGCAGCAGCCCGTCGGTGTAGAGCAGGACGGTTTCTCCTGCTTCGGCCTGGATCTCCACGCTCGGCGCCTCCCAGCAGGCGAGCATGCCGAGCGGAGCGGAGACGGAGGTCTCGGCGAACTCGGTGCGGCGCTCGCCGATCAGCAGGGGCGGGCTGTGCCCGGCGCCGGCCAGGGCGATCCTGCGCAGGGCCGGCTCGCAGTAGGCGAACAGGGCGGTGGCCGAGCGGGCGGGCTCGGTCAGGCGCAGCAGCAGCTCCAGGTCGGACAGGACGGCGACCGGGTCCTCGCCCTCCATCACGGCGTACGCGCGCAGGGAGGCGCGCAGCCGGCCCATGGCGGCCACCGCGCTGGGGCCCGAGCCGGTGACCGAGCCGACGGAGAGGCCGAGGGCGGCGTCGGGCAGCGGCAACGCGTCGTACCAGTCGCCGCCCCCGCGCGGACCGGTGCGGTGCCGGGCGGCGAGCTGGACGCCGGCCACCCGAGGCAGCCGGGAGGGGAGCAGCTCCTCGGCGAGGGTCGCCGCACGCGCGCGCGTGCGCTCCACCTCCACCAGCAGGGCGAGGTGCTCGGCGGCGTGGCGGACGTACAGGCCGATCAGGTGGCGGTGGTGCTCGTCCGGCTCGGCGGCCTCGTCGTACAGCCACGCGGCGGCGCCGAGGCGGCCGGCGGACTCGGCGGTCAGGGGCAGGGCGTAGCTGGCGGCGTAGCCGAGGCGGGCGGCCACCTCGCGGTGGCGGGGGTCGAGGCCCTCCTCGGCGAACAGGTCGGCGTGCACGATCTCGGCGGTGCCGGCGCCGGTGCCGAGGAGGGGGCCGTAGGGCTGCGAGCCGCGCGGCACGGTCTCCAGGTGGCCGAGGTCGGCGCGGCCGAGGCCGAGGCCGAGGGAGGTGCGGGGACCGAGTCCGCCGGCGGGTTCCAGGACGACCAGACCGCGGCGGGCGCCGACGAGGGCGGCTCCGGCGCGCAGCAGCTCCTCGAGGGCGGGCTCGAGTGCGTCCGTGCGGGACAGGCGTTCGGTGAGTTCGTGGAGGGTCGTGAGGTCCGAGACCCAGGTGGCCAGGCGGTCCTGGAGCAGGGTGCCGGGGGCGGGGCCGGCGGGGGCCGGGGTGCTGCTGACCGGCGGTGCGGTGTCCGGGGAGGGGCCGGCGCCCGGGGCGGCGGGTGTGGGCGCGACAGTGTGTGCGGGTGGGGGAACCGCTGGATCGATTCCAGCCACTTTCGGAGGGTGCGGGGCGCTCATGGCGTCCGGCTTTCAGACCGGTGCGTATTGCTCAGAAGCATCGCAAACCCCCATGTCATTCTGCGCCGCTAGCAGTGTCTCCACATGTACACGCACTCGTGAGGGGATGTCCAGCATTGTCCTGCGGGGATTCCTGGTGTCCATGGGTCTGATGTGGGTTTCTTCCGAAACCCTTGCCTTACTGCCAAGTTGGCTTAAAACTGCCTCAGGTATCGGTCCATTGCGGTCGACTGGCCTTGCTCTACTGAGCGTCACAGCGGTCGTGATGGGTACGTACTCGGTGAAGGCCAGGGGTGGTTGGGGGCCACCCGGAACCTGGCGACGGACCCGGGCGTCATAGCCACCGACGGCCGAGCCCCATCCTCCCTGGCGGAGGCGGAGAGAAATACGCGCGACGGCAAAACGCCAGACTTCGCCACCCCCACGCCGCACCCGTGCTTTTGATAGACGCACTAAGGACGCGGCCAACGCTCGACCGTTTGGGGTTCCCCTTGCTGTGCGCAGGGGTGTGATGCGCCAACAGGTACGCACAGTGAAGTGATCGACACATGGTGTGATGTGGTCCACGGTGTTGCCAGCGGTGCAACGGAAAGGAACGAGCGCTCATGCGCGAGATCCTCGGAAGGCGACGCAGGCTCCTGTCCAGGCGGAAAGACGGGAGGCCTGAGCTGATCGGCGCGGCTCTGACCTTCGCGACGGAATGGCAGTGGCCCGTGCTCCCGGGCGTGGCCCCGGATCCGCAGGGACGGGCCCGCTGCGCGTGCCCCGACCCGGAGTGCACGGTGCCCGGTGCGCACCCCTTCGACCCGGGCCTGCTCGCCGCCACGACCGACGCGCGCATGGTGCGCTGGTGGTGGAGCAACCGGCCGGGCGCCCCGATCATCCTCGCCACCGGCGGCAACGCGCCCTGCGCGGTCAGCCTGCCGGCGCCCGCGGCGGCCCACGCCCTCGACCTGCTCGACCGGCGGGGCATGCGTCTCGGCCCGGTGATCGCCGCACCGACCCGCTGGTCGGTGCTCGTCAAGCCGTACTCCATGGAGCAGCTCGGCGAGCTGCTCTACGCCAAGGACTTCGTGCCCGGCTCGCTGCGCTTCCACGGCGAGGGCGGCTACCTCGCCCTGCCTCCCTCCGGGACCGGCCACGGCGCCGTCCGCTGGGAGCGCGCGCCGCTGCCGGGGTCGGCTTCGCCCTGGGTGCCCGACGTGGAGGCAGTGGTGGACGCGGTGGTCGACGCCCTCACTCGTACGGGTGTGAGCGCGCCCGAGTTGTAGGGGTGTCGGGCGCGGGCGCCGCCCGATGCCCGTCCATGGTCGTTATCTTCCGCTACATGCTGCGCATTTCTGGGGGCCAGGGCACTCGTTCGCCGCACCGCGGCGGGCCGGACCCCCGAAGGCTTCGTCTGCTCGCCCTCGCGGGCGTCGTGGTGGCCGCCGTCGTGCTGCCGCTTGCCGTGGCGTCCGCGGGGCAGGTGGGCGACGCCGCGGGACCTCCGGCGGCGGGCGGCCGGTCCGGCGCGCACGCGCCGTCGGCCAAGTCGTCCAGGGCCTCGTCCTCGGACGGGGACGCGAAGATGCCCTCCGTCGATCCCACGCGCTCCCCGCTGCTGCTCGGCCTGGGCCTGGCCACCGCCGCCCGCTGCGGGCCGGAGCTCTCCTCCCCCGAGGGCGTCGAGGCGCAGACCTGTGTGCTGACCCAGGGCGAGGACACCTGGGCGCGTACCTACTACCGCAACGCCACCGGCGAGGCCGTCGACGCCGTGCTGAGCCTGCTGCAGCCGGGCGGCCGGGCCGTGCAGACGCACTGCGCCACGGACGCCGACGACGAGCCCGCCACCTGTGAGACACCCCGCGGACGCACCCGGGGCTCGCTGGACGGCTACAGCGCCGTCGCCGAGTTCTCGGCGCGCGGCGCCGACGGGCGGCTGCTGCTGCACTCGGGCAGCAACTCCGAGTAGAGGAACGGGAGTTGACGCCACCCGGCGCGCTGTACACCGGATGCGGACATGGAAAGGCCCGGTTGCTGGCGACGGGGGATGCACCAGCAACCGGGCTACTGGAACGGTAACAAGAGATCGGCGGTTCGCAAATTCGATCTCGGCTATTCGGACAACGATTTCCCTGCCCCGACGGGGAGTTGTGACAGGAGTCACCTGTTTCGGGCACCGCTGTCACGGCTGACCGACCGTTCAGCCGTGACACGTGCCCCGGGGGAGGTCAGCTGAGGGTGACCTGCCGGTTGGTCAGTCCGCCGCGCGCGCGGCGCTCGTCGACCGTGAGCGGCTCGGTGACCGCGAGGGCGGCGGCGAGCCGCTCGGCGAACTCGGCGGCCGGCTTCTCCACGTCGTCGGCCGTGACCCCGCTCGGCAGGTCCCAGACCGGCACCGTGAGGCCGTGAGCACGGAAGGAGCCCACCAGCCGGGTGCCCTCGCCGAGGCTGGAGCGGCCGGCCGCGTGCAGCCGGGCGAGAGCGTCCAGAAGCTGCTCCTCCGGGTGCGGCATGACCCAGCGCAGGTGGTTCTTCTCGGGGGTCTCGCACCAGTAGGCGGCGTCCACGCCGGACAGCTTCACGGTCGGGATGGCTGCGGCGTTGGCCCGCTCCAGGGAGGCGGCCACGTCCGGGGTGGCGTTCTCCGCGTCCGGCACCCAGAACTCGAAGCCGCTGTGCACAACTGGCTCGAACGCGCCTTCCGGCTCGAGCAGGTCCTGCAGGCGCGGACCCCCGGCGGGGGCGCGGCGGCCCTCCACCGGCGTGCCGGGCGCGGCTTCCAGCGCACGCTGGAGCGTGTCGGCGAGGTCGCGGCTGATGTCGCCGGAGGGCGTGTCGTTCTGCAGGCCGAGCAGGACCGAGCCGTCGTCGCGGCGCAGCGCGGGCCAGGCCATCGGCAGCACCGTGGCGAGCGTGACCGACGGGACGCCCTCGGGCAGGCCGCTGCTGAGGGTCAGCTCCACCGTGGCGGCCGGCACCAGCTCGCGCAGCGCCACCCAGTCGCACTCGCCCGGGAGCCCCTCGAACGGACGCTGCACCAGCTCGGTCGCGGCGTGCGCGGCGGCCCGGCCGTGGCAGGCCTTGTAGCGCCGGCCGCTGCCGCAGGGACAGGGCTCGCGGGCGCCGACAACCGGGATCTCTCCGTCCGTGATCTGCGGCTTGGCCTTCGTCTGGGGTCGCTTCTTGGCCATCGTGGGGTCTCCCGGTTACGGCTCGTCTGGTACGGGCGGGAGCCTAGCCGTTCGCGCCACGGCCGACGGGAACCTGTGGACAACGGACACTTGGGCGACGCCGACAGGGTGAACCTGTGGACGGCTCACCTGTCTCCGCGCGGCTCGGGCGGTCCGGTTCCACTGCTCCCCGGCGCGCTCAGTCCAGGTCGTCGAACGCGTCCGCGAAGTCCAGATCGGCCATGGCCGCGACCGTGGAGGAGGTGACGCGCGTAGCGAAACCGCCGGGGCGGTACCCGGCATCCGGATCATGGACGTCCTCGTTGACCACGACCCAGACCGTCACCTCGCCGTGGATGTCGTCCCGGACGCCCCAGTCGTCCGCCAGAGCCGTGATGATGTTCAGCCCGCGGCCGCCGTGCGCGGTCACCGACGGGGTGGCCGGAGCCGGGCGGGTCGGGCCGCCGCCGTCCGTCACCTCCACGGTAAGCCGCCCGCGCGTGTCCACCCGCCAGGCGGCGCGTACGTCGCCGTCCCCGGGCGGAGCGTCGCCCAGGGGCCGCCCGTGTTTGCAGGCGTTGCTCAACAGCTCCGAAAGGATCAGTACGGCATCGTCGATGACCGATTCCGACACCCCGCCGCTGCGCAACTGCGCACGCATCCGGTGCCTGGCCCTACCTACGCCCGCAGGGCCATGGGGTACGGCCATGCTCGACGACGTGGGCACCTCCTGTGCCACCACCAACGCCACCCCCGAGACCTCCTTTGCCCCACGCCACGGTGTGGATGCCCCATTGGCCTGTACCGGAAACCGGCCAATCCCCTTCCGGTGACGCATTCGCAACGACCGCATACGGAACGAATGCGCCGGAGCACTCCCTGTGACGGGCCTGTCATCGTGTGGCTGGAATTCAGCGGTGTGGCCGAGATTGGAGGATCGTCGAGCCGGGCGGCCGGGTCAAGGGGTGTGCACCGGTCCTTACCCGGCTCTTGTTGGCCCGCTTCCCGCTCGGCGACCCAGCCGCTCCAGCACCGCGCGCGGGCGGTTGGTGATGATGGCGTCGATGCCCAGCTCCACACAGAGGTCGACGTCCTCGGGCTCGTTCACGGTCCAGACGTGGACCTGGTGACCGGCGCGCTTCAGCCGCTCCACGTAGGCCGGGTGGTTGCGCACGATCCGGATCGAGGGGCCCGCGATCCCCACGCCCGCCGGCAGCCGTCCGTCGCGCAGCCGGGGTGAGAGGAACTGGACCAGGTACACCGTCGGCAGCGTCGGTGCCGCGGCCCGCACACGCTGCAGCGAGCGGGCCGAGAAGCTCATGATCCGCACCTGCGACTCGGCGGCCGAGGCCGGTGCGTCCAGCCCGAACCGTTTCAGCAGGAGCAGCAGCCGCTCCTCCACCTGTCCGGCCCAGCGGGTGGGGTGCTTGGTCTCGATGGCCAGTTCCACCCGCCGCCCGGCGTCCGCGACCAGCTCCAGCAGTCGTTCCAGGGTGAGTACGGAGGTGTCCGCAGGATCCTCCGGACGGTGCTCCCAGTCGGGCTCCTCGTCGCGTCCGCGCCAGGCCTCGCGCGTCTTCCAGGATCCGAAGTCCAGGGCGGCGAGATCGGCCAGCTCCAGGGCGGAGACGGCTCCGCGGCCGTTCGAGGTGCGGTTCACCCGACGGTCGTGGACGCAGACCAGATGGCCGTCGGCGGTCAGCCGTACGTCGCACTCCAGGGCGTCCGCGCCGTCCTCGATCGCCTTCTTGTAGGCGGCCAGGGTGTGTTCGGGCGCGTCTTCGGAGGCGCCCCGGTGGGCGACGACCTGGATGGGGTGCTGTGGTGCGTGGGTCACCGCGTCATGGTGCCACCCGCGCGGGGTACGCGGGGCGGCGCGGGAGGGGTCCGTGCGGCGAACGGAGGCACCCGCCATGCCCTTTTATGTAACTTTTGCCAGAAAGGTCCTATGTAAAGGATGACCCTGGACCCACAGCCACCGCTTATGGTGCTCTGACGGCCCGTGGGAAAAACTGACTGCATACAAGCACGACGCAGGACCATGCACAGCTGTTCGCAACGGACCGGCGACAGCGTGAACGAGCGTGACCGAGTGCGACCTATGACAACAGCCGTGGATCGAGGAGAAGAGCTGTGAGCACCGAGAACGAGGGCAACGCGGTACCCCCGGCGCCGTCCGTACCTCCCGTGCCGGTGGCATCTCCTGCAGCCTCCCCGCAGGGCCCCGTGCCCGACGGAGCGCCGACGGCCCAGCTTCCGCCGGTGCCCCCGGGCACCCCGGGTGCGCCCGAGCACGGTACGGCGCAGGCCGCACCGGCCCACCAGAGTCCGGTCGGCGGACACCAGCCCCCGGCCGGCTACCCCGGCCCCGCCCCCGAGGGCTCCTGGCCGCCTCCGGCCGCGCCCGCCTACGGCGACGCCGGCTCCGGCGGCTCCGGCACCGTCTGGGGTGCGTCGTACCAGCAGCCCGCCCCCAAGCCCCGCAACGGGCGCGGTGGGCTGGTCGCCGCGGTCCTGGTGGCCGCGCTGGTCGCGGGCGGTCTGGGCGGCGGCCTCGGCTACACCCTGGCCAAGGACAACGACAACGGCTCCACCACCGTCTCCGCCTCCGACAGCAGTGCCTCTCAGGTCAGGCGCGCGCCCGGCACCATCGCCAACGTGGCCGCCAGGGCGCTGCCGAGCACCGTAACCATCGAGGCGGAGAGCACCAGCGGCGAGGGCGGCACGGGCACCGGTTTCGTCTTCGACAAGCAGGGCCACATCGTCACCAACAACCACGTGGTGGCGGACGCGGTGGACGGTGGCAAGCTCACGGCCACCTTCCCGAACGGCAAGAAGTACGACGCGGAGATCGTCGGCCACGCGCAGGGCTACGACGTCGCCGTCATCAAGCTCAAGAACGCCCCCTCCGACCTGAATCCCCTCACCCTCGGTGACTCGGACAAGGTGGCCGTCGGCGACGAGACGATCGCCATCGGCGCCCCCTTCGGGCTGTCGAACACGGTCACCACGGGCATCATCAGCGCCAAGAACCGCCCCGTGGCCTCCAGCGACGGCAACTCGTCCAGCAAGGCGTCCTACATGAGCGCCCTGCAGACCGACGCGTCGATCAACCCCGGCAACTCGGGTGGCCCGCTGCTGGACGCCTCCGGCTCGGTCATCGGCATCAACTCGGCGATCCAGTCCACCGGCAGCGGCGGATTCGGCTCCGGCCAGTCCGGTTCGATCGGCCTCGGCTTCGCGATCCCGATCAACCAGGCCAAGTACGTCGCCCAGCAGCTGATCAAGAACGGCAAGCCGGTGTACGCCAAGATCGGCGCCTCCGTCTCCCTGGAGGAGTCCACCAACGGCGCGAAGATCACCGACCAGGGCGCGAGCGGTGCCGCCCCGGTCGAGTCGGGCGGCCCGGCCGACAAGGCCGGCCTCAAGCCCGGCGACGTCATCACCAAGCTCGACGACAACGTGATCGACAGCGGTCCGACCCTGATCGGCGAGATCTGGACCCACAAGCCCGGCGACAAGGTCACGATCACCTACACGCGCGGCGGCCAGGAGCACACGGTGGACCTCACCCTCGGCTCGCGGGCGGGCGACAGCTGACCCGCACGCGCGCGCAGGGGCGCGGCCCCTCGGGAAAGTCCCGTCGGCCCGGCACAGGATCGGCCGACGGCACCTCCTGAGCGGACCACGCCCCACGCCGCGCTCCGCTCCCGGTACGCTGTACCCGCTCCGACCCCGGGTGGGCGGAGGCGAGGTGGGTTGCCCGAGCGGCCTAAGGGAACGGTCTTGAAAACCGTCGTGGCAGCGATGTCACCGTGGGTTCAAATCCCACACCCACCGCTGTGCAGGTCAACAGACGTGCTGGTCAGAAGGGGTGCCCCTCCGATGAGGGGCACCCCTTCCGCGTGCACCCAGTCTCACCCCGACTCGTCCAAGTCCCGGCTTCGACAGGTGCGTTGGGCCGCCCTGAAGGATCTCGGCGCAGAAACGAAAGAGCGGAAAGAGCGGGAAGGCGCGTTGCGGCGCTGCCTTCGTGCCGCCACGGGGGTCACCTGCCGGTATCCAGCCGGAGGGCGAGGTCGTGGGCGGTGGCGCTGGTGAGGTCCCCGGCGAAGGGCCCGACGATTTCGAGACGGCCACCGGTGATCGAGGAGGTCACGTAGGGCATGCCCCAGAGCTTGCCGTCGATGACGACGGCGAATTCGTTGCGCGGGGACGGGTCCGCGGCGATGGAGCCGGTGAGGGCGGCGAAACGGGTCCGGTCGGTGGAGCTGAGGGACACCTCGACCTGCCAGGTGCCGTCGATGCTGCTCTTCTCGGCCTTCGCGGAGGTGACACGGACGTCGGTCATGCCCCTGGACCGGTCGGCGCGGACGCAGAACGCCGGGTGGGTCGCGCTCGCCCGCACGGTGTAGCCGCCGCTGCCACGGGTGCAGGCGTGCTCCGTGGACGAGGTGACCGGCAGGATGGACATCAGGGCCGCCTTCTCGGCGTTCGCAGTGCCCCCTGCGCCGGGCTGTACCTCGTGCGCGCGCTGGGTCGCGCCGTCCGGGACGGTCACCCAGGCGGTGGCGGCCACGGCGGCGGCGGCGATGCCCACCCCGGCGCGGGCCAGCCGCTGCCGCCGCCGGGCGTCCCGCAATGCGCCGTCGGCCAGGCCGACCAGATAGGCACCGGCGGCATTACCTCCGCTCTCCCGGACATGGGAGTGCAAGGCATCGTGCAGCAGCGTTTCATGCGGCTGGTGTTCGGTCGAGTCGGTCATGCGACGACGCCCCTTCCGGAGGCAGTGGAGGAGGCGGCGGCCGACGGCCCTGCCTCGGCCAGGGTGGTGCGGAGGGAGGCGAGGGCCTTGTGGGTCTGGCTGCGGACCGTCCCCTGGGCGACGCCCAGAATTGCGGCGATCTCGGTGTCCGGCCGGTCCTCGAAGTAGCGCAGCACGATCACCGCGCGCTGGCGCCTGGGCAGCCGCCGCAGCGCGGCCATGATGTCCTGTCGCTGGACCACGGTGTCGGCCCAGTCGGCGGCCTGCGCGGACGGCTGGTCCGGCAGGGTGTCGGTGACCGTCTCCCGTCCCCAGCTGAGCAGTCGGAAGCGGTCCACGTGGGCGTGGTAGAGCGCCCGGCGCACATAGGTCTCCGGGTGCTGCCGGTCGCGCAGCTTCGACCAACGCCGAGCGGTGGAGGCAAGCGCGGTCTGGAGCAGGTCGCGGCCCTGCTCCCAGTCCCCGGTCAGCAGGTAGGCCGTGTGCAGCAGCGATCTCGACCGCGCCGCCACGAACTCGCGGAACTGGCGTTCCTCGTCGGCGTTCAATGTGCCCTCCCTCGTTCCCCCGTAAAGACGGGTACGGAAGAGGGTTCGACTGCCCTGCCGGTCTGACTTTCTCCGCCACGACGCTGCCGGGCTCCTCGCGCGGAGCGTCGTGCCGGTTCATGCGGCCCGGTCCTGCCGCGGGGAGGGGCTCTTCGGTCCTGGCCTGTGCACGTCACATGGTCCGGGCGTGGTGACGGCACTGTCCCGAGTCCGTGACACGGGTTGCTCCGGTGCTGCGGTGAGCACGGGCAGGGCGTTACGGTCCCGATCGGAGCGGCCGACCGGGCCGCCCGTGATCAGGGGGGACGTCCCGGATGAATGCCCATCGCCTCAGACCCGTTGCCGTCGCGCTCACTGCCGTAGCGCTGGCCGCCGTACTCACCGGATGCCAGGGGGACGACACCGCCGCGGGGGCCTCCGACGCGCCGAAGGCCGGGGCCACGGCCGGTTCGACGGCACCCGGCACGGCAGGGGGCACCGGCAAGGGCACCGGCACCGGAAGCGGCAAGGGCACCGGCACCGGCAAGAGCGGCGGAAGCACGGCGGGTTCGGGCGCCACTGCGGCCGCGACGCCCGCCGGCAAGGGCACGGGCACCGGATCGGGCACAGGATCGGGCACCGGATCGGGCAAGACCGCGGCGCCGGCCGCCGACTGCGTCACCAAGGCGCCGGACCCGGACCACTACGACCCGGACGAGTTCGCCCTGTACCGCATCGAGGAACTCCCGGGCAGCACCGGCAAGGTGAACCTCGTCATCCAGCACGGCGCCTGGGGATGCGCCGACAAGGACAGTGACGGCAAGCCGTTCGTCGTCAGCGGTGAGGAGGCCCGCTGGGCCATGGACCAGGCCGCGTACGTCACCGCCACCAACCCCGTCACCGGCAGCAGCACGAACCAGCGCATCGGCGTGGGGGAGCTGATGGACTGGGTCAAGGCGCATCCCGACTCCGGCCTGGTGTTCAAGTACGAGACCGGCGCCGACGGTTCCATCGACCGGCTGGAGCAGGTCTACACGCCGTAGGCATCCCGTCCCCCGCCCCGGTGCCCCCGCCTCACGCCCGGCGCCCCGTCATCCGGGCCGCCGACGCGATCGTCGCGCGGGCCTCGCGCTCGGACAGGCCGGTGTGCACGGCCGCCTCGACCAGGGGGTCGAGCAGGGCGGGGCCGAGCCCGTTCTCGTAGGCGCGGCAGGCCGCCCAGAACAGGCGGGTGTTGCGCTGGCCCGCGTGTGCGGTCAGGACGAACTGGACCAGGCCGCGGCCGTGGTCGGTGGTGGTCGTGGCCGCCGGGTGGGTGGCGCGGGGCGGGGGCAGCAGCAGGCGCAGCAGGGCCGGCGGGCAGACGGCGGGGGCCAGGTGCGCGGTGCCGGGCGCGGCCGCGTAGGCGCCGTGGGCGGTACGGGAGCCGGGGCCCACGAGGTAGCCGCCGGCGCCCCGGATGTCGATGCCCGGGGCCAGCCGGCCGGCCGAGTTGGGGACGACGACGTCCGGCGGGCCGGTCAGCCACAGGTGGCGGCCGCCGCTCGGGGTGAGGACGACGACCGTCTCGGGGATCGTGAACAGGTGTCGCAGGGCCAGTTCGCGCAGTGCGGCCGAGGAGTCCGTGCCGGACTTGGTGTCGAGGTCGACGCCGATGAGGTGGTGCGGGGGCAGCCCGCAGGCGATGCCGTAGCCGGTGGCCCAGGGCGCGGCGGCGAACAGTTCGCGGATGCGGAGCGGGTCGGTGGAGGCGTCGTACACGCCGTGGCCGAATCGGCCGCACTCGCCGTGACAGGGCGGCCCCACCGGTTCCGGGGCGTCGCGGTGCGGGGAGCGCAGGGCCGGGAGTTTCGTCCGGGACAGGGGGATGACGGCCAGTCCGCGTTCGGCGGCTGACAGGGCGTGCGCGAGGGCCAGCGTCGTGGCCTGCCGGTCGGTGGTGGCCATGCCTCCATGTTCGTACTCATGTTCGAAAAAGGGAAGAGGGGGCCGTGTCGGCGCGCCGGGCCGGGAAGGTTGGCCGGAAACATGCCGGAACGATTCACCTCTTGCGGCCCTTGATGGGCGAAGGTCTGGTCTGTGCCGTGTTGTGGCGTGTGGTGACCAAAGATGGCGATAGGGGTTTATCGACTTGTCATCACGCTTGCGTGCGAATCGGGTCTTACGAGGTGGTTCGCCAGGGTTCGGTGGGCAACTCTGGATGCGCGACGTCGTTCACGAAAGCCCGAGGCGGTCGGCCGACTGCCTTGGTGCAAGCCTCAATTGACGCATCCTCGGCCTCGGCGCCGAGAATGTTCTGTTCTGGAGGAACAAACATGGCAAGCATCCGTACCGCCCGCGTTCTCGCCGCCGTCTCCGCTCTTCCGCTCGCAGCCGCCCTCTTCACCGGTGTCGCTGCCGCGGACAACGGCGCCTTCGCGGACAACGGATCGAACGCCGGCGTGGCGAGCATCATCGGCAGCGGTGTCGGCCACGACAACAGCGGAAACTCGTCCACCACCCAGCAGAACGCGGTCGGCTCCGGTGCCTCGAACCAGAGCAACACCGCACAGGTCAACCGTTCGGCCTGGACAGCCCTCCAGCAGGGCAACGAGAACGTCGCCGTCCACTTCACCAACCTGTGGTGAGCCGGGGGCGGGGCCCCTCTCGCTGAGGGTCCTCGTGGGGTGTGCTTCGGGGTCGTAACGCGTCTGCGCGGCGGTGCTTCGGTGCCGCCGCGCAGGCGTTTTCCGGTGCGCGGTCCCGGGCGGGCGACCTTGACAGGGAGCAGCATCTGACGGACAGTCAGAAATCGTCCCGTCAGGCAAGCGAGGCCGGGAGGGCCCGCCGTGCACCTCGCCCCCACCGAGCGGCAGCAGCGGCTGCGCGCCGAACTCCGCGCCTACTTCCGCACCGTGATGCCCGAGGCGGGTGAACCGGCCGACGGGCGCGCCCTGTTGCGCCGCATCGGCGCCGACGGCTGGCTGGGACTCGGCTGGCCGGCCGAGTACGGCGGCCAGGGGCGGGGCGCGGACGAGCAGTTCGTGTTCTTCGACGAGGCGTACCGGGCCGGTGCCCCCGTCTCCATGGTCACGCTCAACACCGTCGGGCCCACGCTGATGAAGTACGGCAGCGAGCGCCAGAAGGCCCACTTCCTGCCCCGGATCCTCGCGGGTGACCTGGTCTTCGCGATCGGCTACACCGAGCCCTCCGCCGGCACCGACCTCGCCTCGCTGCGGACCCGGGCCGTACGGGAGGGCGACGGCTGGCGGATCGACGGGCAGAAGATCTTCACCTCGGGCGCCCAGCACGCCGACTGGATCTGGCTCGCCTGCCGCACCGACCCGGACGCGCCCAAGCACCGCGGCATCTCCCTCCTCCTCGTCCCCACGGACGCCCCGGGCTTCTCCTGGACACCGATCGAGACCGTGGGCGGGCAGACGACGACGGCCACGTACTACGACGGTGTCCGCGTCCCGGCCCGGAACCTGGTCGGCGACGAGAACGAGGGCTGGTCGCTGATGACCAGCCAGCTCAACCACGAACGGGTCGCGCTCGCCGCCATCGGCATGCAGGCCGAGGAGTTCTACGCGGCGGCGCTCGCCGCCGCACGTACCCCCGATCGGGTGACCGGCAGGCGCCGGATCGACGAGCCGTGGGTGCGTTCCCGGCTGGCCGAGGTGCATGCCCGGCTGGCGGCATCGCGCCTGCTCAACTGGCGTCTGGTGGGGGACGTGGGGGCGGGCCGGCCGGCCCCCGGCGACGCCAGCGCGGTGAAGGTCGCGGGAACGGAATCGGCTGTCGCGACGTATCGCATGTGTCAGGAGATCGTCGGAGATGCGGGACTCGTCCGCTCGGGATCACCGGGGGCGTTCGAGGGCGGCGAACTGGAGCGGCTGAACAGGGCGGCACAGATCAACACGTTCGGGGGCGGGGTGAGCGAGGTGCAGCGGGAGATCGTCGCGACGATGCGGCTCGGGATGACGAGGGGGCGGAGGTGAGCGAGCGGACGGACGAGGTGGGCAGGCGGCTCAAGACCTACGAGGGCAGGCCTGCCGCCGTCGCCGGCGTGGGCAGGGACCCGGTGAACGCGCCGATGATCCGGCACTGGTGCGAGGCGATGGGCGACACCGGCCCGGCGTACCGCGGACCTGACGCCGTCGCCCCGCCCACCATGCTCCAGGCGTGGACGATGGGCGGCCTCTCGGGCCACCAGGGCCGCGCCGGCGCCTACGACGAACTCCTCGCCCTGCTGGACGAGTCGGGCTGTACGTCGGTGGTGGCCACCGACTGCGAGCAGGAGTATCTGCGGCCCCTGCGCCCGGGCGACGAGGTCACCTTCGACGCGGTGATCGAGTCGGTCTCCGACCGCAAGACGACGAAGCTGGGCACGGGGTACTTCGTCACGACCCGCATGGACGTGCGGGTGGAGGGCGAACTCGCCGGCACCCACCGCTTCCGCATCCTCAAGTACGCCCCGGCCCGCCGCACACCCCCGGCCGAGCGCCCCCGGCGCCCCCGCCCGGTGGTCAACCGGGACAACGCCGGCTTCTGGGAGGGCGTGGCCGGGCACCGGCTCCTCATCCAGCGCTGCACGGGCTGCGGCACCCTGCGCCACCCCTGGCTGCCGGGCTGCAACGCCTGCGGCTGCCCGGACTGGGACACGGTCGAGGCGAGCGGCGAGGGCACGGTCTACTCGTACGTGGTGATGCACCACCCGCCCTTCCCGGCCTTCGATCCCCCTTACGCGGTCGGCCTGATCGAACTGGCCGAGGGTGTGCGGATGGTGAGCAACGTGGTGGGGGTGCCGTACGACAAGGTGCGCATCGGCCTGCCGGTCCGGGCGGAGTTCATGTCCTGCGAGGACGACGGGGGAGCACTGGTCCTGCCGGTCTTCCGGGTCGTCGAAGGCGAGGCGTGACATGGACTTCACCCCCACCGAGGCCCAGGCCGAGGCCCGTGACCTGGCCGCGCGGATCTTCGGCGACCTCGCCGGCCACGAGCGGCTGAAGGCCGCCGGCACCGGCAGCGACCCCGAGCTGTTCAAGGCCCTGTGCACGGCGGGCCTGGTCGGCGCCGTGACCGAACTGGGCCTGCTCGGTCTCGTGCTGCTCCTGGAGGAACAGGGGCGCACGACGGCTCAGGTGCCCTATGCGGCGACATGCGTGCACGGCCTCCTGGCGGTCGCCTCCCACGGCACGCCCGAGCAGCGGGAGCGGCTGCTGCCGGGCATCGAGGACGGCTCGGTGGTGGTCGCCGGGGCGCTCTCGGCACCGGGTGTACGGGCCGCAGCACGAGGCGAGCTGACCGGCTCCGTCCCCGTCGTCCCCTGGCTCCGGGACGCCACCCACGTCCTGGTCGCCGACGCCGGCCGGCACCTGTGGCTGGCCCCGCTCGGCGAGGGCACCGCGCTCACCCCGGTGGAGCTGACGGCGCCCTGGTCCGCGGCCCGTCTCACCCTCGACCGCGCCCCGGCGGAACCTCTCGGCGGCCCGGGCACCGACGCCTTTGCCGACGTCCTCGCCACCGCCCGCACCGCCTTCGCCGGACTTCAGGCAGGGGTGTGCGCCGGGTCGCTGGCGCGGGCGGTGGCGCACACGAACACCAGGGAGCAGTTCGGGCGCCCGCTCGCCACCCGGCAGGCGGTCCAACTCCGGGCGGCCGACGCCCACCTGGACACCGAGGCGATACGGGTGACGGCGTACGAGGCCGCCTGGCGCCGGGACGCGGGGCTGCCGTACGCCACGCACGCGCTGACCGCCGCCTGGTGGGCCTCCGAGGCGGGGCAGCGGGTCGTGCACACCGGCCAGCATCTGCACGGCGGTGCCGGGGCCGACCTGGACCATCCGGTGCACCGGCACTTCCTGTGGGGCAGGCAGCTGGACGCCCACCTGGGAAGCGGGGCCGAAGTACTGCAGGAACTGGGGGAGCTGATCGCACATGGCGAGTGAGACGCGGACACCGCGGCCGGTGGCGGGCGCCCAGCTGCCGCCGCTGGAGATCCCGATCACCCGCACGCTGATCGTCGCCGGGGCGATCGCCTCCCGGGACTACCAGGACGTGCACCACGACGCGGAGCTGGCCCGGCAGAAGGGCTCCCCCGACGTCTTCATGAACATCCTGACGACGAACGGGCTGGTCGGCAGGTACATCACGGACCACTTCGGCCCCCGCGCGGTGCTCCGCAAGGTCGCCATCAGACTGGGGGCGCCCAACTATCCGGGGGACACGATGGTGCTGACCGGCAGGGTCGAGGCGGTGGACGGCGACACGGCGACGGTGCGCGTGGTCGGGGCCAACGCCATCGGCCGGCATGTGACCGGCACGGTGACGGTCGTCCTCCCGGCACCGTCCTTCGTGCCGGGCGGGGAGGCCGCGTCATGAGCGTGCGCACCCGGGACTCCCTCGGCGGCCGGGCGGCGATCGCCGGTATCGGGGCCACCGAGTTCTCCAAGGACTCCGGCCGCAGCGAGCTGCGGCTGGCGGTGGAGGCGGTGGGGGCCGCGCTGGACGACGCGGGGCTCACCCCGGCGGACGTGGACGGTCTGGTGACGTTCACGATGGACACCAGCCCGGAGATCACCGTGGCCCAGGCCTGCGGGATGGGCGAGCTGTCCTTCTTCTCCCGCGTCCACTACGGCGGCGGGGCGGCCTGCGCGACCGTCCAGCAGGCGGCGCTCGCGGTGGCGACCGGCGTGGCCGAGGTGGTGGTCTGTTACCGGGCCTTCAACGAGCGGTCGGGCCGCAGATTCGGCGCGGGCGTGCAGCACCGGGAGCCGTCGGCGGAGGGCGTGGCGCTCGGCTGGGCGCTGCCGTTCGGGCTGCTCACCCCGGCCTCCTGGGTGGCGATGGCGGCCCAGCGGTATCTGCACGCCCACGGGCTGACCCCCGAGGTGTTCGGGCACGTGGCCGTGGTGGACCGGAAGTACGCGGCGACGAACCCGGCGGCCTACTTCCACGGCCGCCCCATCACCCTCGCCGACCACACCGCCTCCCGCTGGATCGTGGAGCCGCTGAGGCTGCTGGACTGCTGTCAGGAGACCGACGGCGGCCAGGCCCTGGTGGTGACGTCCGTCGAGCGGGCCCGGGACCTGCCGCATCCGCCAGCCGTGATCGCGGCGGCGGCCCAGGGCGCCGGCCGCGCGCAGGAGCAGATGACCAGCTTCTACCGCGACGACCTGACCGGCCTGCCGGAGATGGGCGTGGTGGCCCGTCAGCTGTGGCGGACGTCGGGACTGGACCCGGCCGACATCGACGTGGCGATCCTGTACGACCACTTCACACCGTTCGTGCTGATGCAGCTGGAGGAGTTCGGGTTCTGCGGGAAGGGGGAGGCGGCTGATCTCGTGGCCGAGGAGCGGCTGCCGATCAACACGCACGGGGGCCAGCTCGGGGAGGCCTACCTGCACGGGATGAACGGCGTGGCGGAAGCGGTGCGTCAGCTGCGGGGCACGGCGGTGAACCAGATACCGGGGGCAGCCCGGACCCTGGTGACGGCCGGCACCGGGGTGCCGACGTCGGGGCTGGTCCTGGCGGCCGACGGGTGAGCGTCCTCAGGGGGGAACCCGCAGACGCTGTCACCCCGCAGTCCACCTTCAGTAGGTGTAGGCGACCCCACCCCTACAACCTGAGGGGGACGCCGCTTCGGGACCTGGGGCCGATCCGCCGGAGTGCGGTCCGCTCCTAGCGTGGAGCCATGACCACACTCGTCTGCACCAGCGCCTCGGCCGCCGCCGCACCAGCGCGGCAGACCCACGCATACCCGTCGTTCTCCTCGTACGTGAGGGCCCGCCAGCCGGTCCTGCTGCGTACCGCGCGCTCACTGACCGCGAACCCGAGCGACGCCGAGGACCTGCTGCAGACCGCGCTCGCCAAGACCTATGTGGCGTGGGAGCGGATCGAGGACCACCGGGCGCTCGACGGCTATGTGCGCCGGGCCCTGCTGAACACGCGGACCTCGCAGTGGCGCAAGCGCAGAGTGGACGAGTACGTCTGCGACGAGCTGCCCGAGCCGGAGCCCGTCCCCGGCGAGGACGACCCGGCCGAGCGGCAGGCGCTGCACGACGCCATGTGGCGCGCGATCACCAAGCTGCCCGCGCGACAGCGGGCGATGGTCGTCCTCAGGTACTACGAGGACCTCAGCGAGGCCCAGACGGCGGAGGTGCTCGGAGTCTCGGTGGGCACGGTGAAGTCCGCGGTCTCCCGGGCCCTGGGCAAGCTGCGCGAGGATCCCGAGCTGGGACTGGTGCGCTGAGGGGCTGTCAGGTAATTCCGGCTGCCTCTGGGCCTCAGTTTCGCTCCCCCTAGTGACATACCGCGCGGTATGTGCGCAGAATCAGCGCAACCTCTACTCCCGCGTAGGCAATGTCGCCATGGAGGACGCCGTGCTGAGCACCATGCAGGACGTACCGCTGCTGATCTCGAGGATCCTGACCCACGGGGCGACGGTCCACGGAACGTCGCGGGTGAGCACCTGGACCGGCGAGGGTGAGCCGCAGCGCCGCACCTACGCCGAGGTCGGCGCCCGTACGGCCCAGCTGGCGCACGCCCTGCGGGACGAACTCGGCGTCCGGGGCGACGACCGGGTCGCGACGCTGATGTGGAACAACGCCGAGCACGTCGAGGCCTACTTCGCGATCCCCTCCATGGGCGCGGTGCTGCACACCCTCAACCTCCGCCTCCCGGCCGAGCAGCTGGCGTGGATCGTCAACCACGCCGCCGACCGCGTGATCATCGTCAACGGCTCGCTGATCCCGCTGATCGCGCCGCTGCTGGGCAAGCTGCCGACGGTGGAGCACATCGTCGTCTCGGGCCCCGGTGACCGTTCCCCGCTCGACGGCGCGACCGCACGGGTGCACGAGTACGAGGAGCTGATCGCCGGCCGGCCCACCGCCTACGATTGGCCCGAGCTGGACGAACGCCAGGCCGCCGCGATGTGCTACACCTCCGGCACGACCGGCGACCCCAAGGGCGTGGTGTACAGCCACCGTTCGATCTACCTGCACTCCATGCAGGTGAACATGACCGAGTCGATGGGTCTGACCGACCAGGACACCTCGCTGGTCGTGGTCCCCCAGTTCCACGTCAACGCCTGGGGCCTGCCGCACGCCACCTTCATGAGCGGCGTCAACCTGCTGATGCCCGACCGCTTCCTGCAGCCCGCCCCGCTCGCCGAGATGATCGAGGGGGAGCGCCCGACGCACGCGGCCGCCGTCCCCACCATCTGGCAGGGCCTGCTCGCCGAACTCACCGCCCGCCCCCGGGACGTCTCCACCCTCGGCCAGGTCACCATCGGCGGCGCCGCCTGTCCGCCCGCCCTGATGGCTGCCTTCGACAAGCTCGGCATGCGGGTCTGCCACGCCTGGGGCATGACGGAGACCTCCCCGCTCGGCACGGTGGCCCGCCCGCCGGCCCACGCGGTCGGCACCGAGCAGGAGTTCGCGTACCGCGTCACCCAGGGCCGCTTCCCGGCGAGCGTCGAGGCCCGCCTCACCGGCCCCGGCGGCGAACGCCTGCCCTGGGACGGCGAGGCGGCGGGCGAGCTGGAGGTGCGCGGCCCCTGGATCGCGGGCGCCTACTACAACGGCCCCGACGCCGAACCGCTGTGCCCCGCCGACAAGTTCAGCGAGGACGGCTGGCTGAAGACCGGTGACGTCGGCACCATCTCCGCCGAGGGCTTCCTGACGCTCACCGACCGCGCCAAGGACGTCATCAAGTCCGGCGGCGAGTGGATCTCCTCGGTCGAGCTGGAGAACGCGCTGATGGCCCACCCGGATGTCGCCGAGGCCGCCGTGGTCGCCGTACCCGACGAGAAGTGGGGCGAGCGTCCGCTGGCCACGGTGGTCCTCAAGGAGGGCTCCAGCGCGGACTTCGAGACCCTCCGCACCTTCCTCGCCGAGGAGGGGAAGATCGCCAGGTGGCAGCTCCCCGAGCGCTGGACGATCGTCGAGTCGGTGCCGAAGACGAGCGTGGGCAAGTTCGACAAGAAGGTGCTGCGCCGGCGGTACGCGGAGGGGGAGCTGGACGTCACCAGCCTCTGAAGCCGCTGACCGAGCACGCCAGCGGCCGCTGACCGAGGAGGTCACCGGCCGCTGACCGGACGAGGGACGGGCGGCCGTACGGCAGGCGCGGGCCTCAGCGCCGTACCGCCGTGGTCGCCCATCCCAGCACCAGCCACACCCCCGCCACCGCGCTGACCCCGCCCCAGCCCCAGTGGCTGAAGGCCAGGCCCGCCAGGGTCGAGGCGAGGGCGCCCCCGGTGAAGCCGGCGACGACGTAGGCGGTGTTGGCGGTGGCCGGGGCGGAGGTGGTCGTCAGGGCCAGCGTCTGGTTGGCGACATGGGAGGCGACCAGGGCGGCGTGGATCGCGACGGCGGCCACGAACAGCGCGGCCAGTACCTGCCCGCCGAGCCAGAACAGCGGCACGGACACGGCCGCGAGGAGATACGCGGACCGTACGACCTTCGCGGCGCCGAAGCGGTCGACCAGACCGCCCGCGAGCGGGGCCACCGCGGTGGCCGTGAGGCCGAAGAGGCCGAACAGACCGGCGGTCGCGGTGGACAGGCCGTACGCCGGGCCGGTCAGCAGCAGGCCGAGCGAGGTCCACAGGGCGCTCCAGGCACCGAACATGCCGGCCTGGCGTATGCACGCCCGCCACAGGTCCGGCGAGCGGCGGACGAGTCCGGGCAGCTCGGCGATGCCCGAGAACAGCGCTCCCGTGCGGGGGCGCCGCTCCGACGGCAGGGCCAGTGCGGTGGCCAGGCCCAGGACGAGGGTCAGCGCGCCGGACCCGGCGAACACCCAGCGCCAGCCGAAGGCCTGCCCGGCGAGTCCGCCGACCACCCGGGCGCCGACGATGCCGGTGAACAGCCCGGCGATGACGGCCGCGACATGGCGGGCGCGGTGGTGGGCGGGGGCGCGTTCGGCGACCAGCGGGACGAGCAGCTGGGGGATGACGGTCGCCGCCGCGGCGACGAATACGGCGACCGCGAGGGTGGCGGTGCCGGGCGCGGCCGCGCCGAGCCCCAGCGCGGCGGCGGTGGCCACCGAGAGCAGGGCGACCAGCGGGCGCCGGTTGACGCGGTCCCCGAGCGGGGCGAAGAAGAGCAGGCCGGCCGCGTAGCCGAACTGGGCGACCGAGGCGATCCAGGTGACGGCCGCGGGAACCGTGCCGAAGTCGTGGGCGATCAGGGGGAACAGCGGGGCCGCGAGATAGATGTTGGCGGCCGTGACGGCGGTGCAGACGGCGATGAGCAGGAGGAAGAGCCGCCCGGAGGCGGGCTGTTCCGGGGCGGGGACCCGGACCTCGGGCGCCCGGTGGGTGGTGCTGGTCGCTGACGGCATGGGCGGAGCTACTCCTTTGAGCCGGCTCTAACAACTAACTGGTTGGTTGGATGCCTCAACAGAGTGCGCCTTCCCGGAATTCCCTGTCAACCAAACGGTTGGTTACAAGGGCGGTACGCTGCCCGCATGGCAGCAGTCAGGGACCCCGAGGCCACCAGGGCCCGCATCTTCGACGCGGCGGTCGCCGAGTTCGCCCGGCACGGCGTCGCGGGCGCCCGCATCGACCGCATCGCCGCCGAGGCCAAGGCCAACAAGCAGCTGATCTACGCCTACTTCGGCAACAAGGCGGAGCTGTTCACGCAGGTCCTGCAGAAGTCGATGCTCGATCTGGCCGTCGCCGTCCCCGTCGACCCCGATGACATGGAGGGCTGGGTCGACCGTGTGATCGACTACCACGCCGCCCATCCCGAGGTGCTGCGCCTGCTCTTCTGGGAGGGCCTGGAGTACGGCGCGAACGCCGAACTGCCCGACGAGAGCGCGCGCCGGGAGCACTACCGCAAGAAGATCGACGCGCTGCGGGACGGCCAGGACCGGGGTGTGATCACCGACGCGATCCCGGCCCGCGACCTGCTCTTCCTGCTCATCGCCCTGGCCAACTGGGCCGCCGTCGTCCCCCAGATGCGGCGCATCGTGGTGGGCGCCGAGGACACCGACCGGGACCGCCTGCGCGCCTCGATCCGAGAAGCGGCCCGGCGGCTGATCGCACGCTGATCCCGGCGCCCGGGGGACGGGCTAGTTGGTCCCGATCCGCGAGAGCAGGTCGACGATCCGGCTCTGCACCTCGTTGCTGGTCGACCGCTCCGCGAGGAACAGCACCGTCTCGCCCGAGGCCAGCCGCGGCAGGTCGGCCGGGTCGACGGCGGCGGTGTAGACGACCAGCGGGGTGCGGTTGAGCTGGCCGTTCGTGCGCAGCCAGTCGATGATCCCGGACTGCCGCCGGTGCACCTGCATCAGGTCCATCACCACGAGGTTGGGCCTGAGCTGCCCCGCCAGCGTCACCGCGTCGTTGTCGCTCGCGGCCCGCGCCACCTGCATGCCGCGCCGCTCCAGCGTCGACGTCAGCGCGAGCGCGATCTCCGCGTGCTCCTCGATCAGCAGCACCCGCGGCGGATGCTGCTCGCTGTCGCGCGGCGCCAGCGCCTTCAGGAGTACGGCGGGATCGGCGCCGTACGCCGCCTCGCGCGTCGCCTGCCCGAGCCCGGCCGTGACCAGCACCGGCACCTCGGCGGCGACCGCCGCCTGGCGCAGCGACTGCAGCGCGGTACGGGTGATCGGCCCGGTCAGCGGGTCCACGAACAGCGCGGCCGGGAAAGCCGCGATCTGCGCGTCGACCTCCTCGCGGGAGTGCACGACGACCGGCCGGTAGCCGCGGTCGCTCAGCGCCTGCTGGGTCGTCACGTCCGGAGCGGGCCACACCAGCAGCCGGCGCGGATTGTCCAGCGGCTCCGGGGGCAGCTCGTCGTCCATCGGCTGCGGCCGCGGCATGTCCGCGATCTCGACCGCCCCGCCGGGACCGTCCAGCGGCTCGGGCCCCTCGGCCGCGTTCGCGTCCGGAGCGCCTATGGCGTACGACCGGCCGGCACCCTCGGTGGCCGGGGCGAGCCGGGACTGCCCCGCGAGCGAGGGCTGCGCGGGCACCGGTTCGGCCGGCGGATGCGGACGGGCCGCCTGCTCCGGCTGCGGTTCCTGGCGCGCGGCCGGGTCGGGCGGCGTGCCCAGCTTCCGCCGGCGGCCGGAACCGCCCGGCGCGTGCGGGGGCGGGGTCGCCGTCGGCTGCTGCACCTGAGCGGCCTGCCGCGCGAACGGCACGCCCTGCCCCAGCGTGCGGACACTGATCGCCCGGCCCTGGGTGGAGTTGGGGTCGACCGCAGGCTCCGCGGCCTCTGCGGGCAGGGGCTGAGCCGCCGCCCGCCGGACACCGGCGTGTTCCGGCGGGAGCGGGGTGCCGGGTGCCGGGGTGCCGGTCTGCGGTGCCGGGACGCCCGCACCGGAGGTGTCGTCGGCGCCGGGCCACTGCTCGGGGACGGCGGCGGCAGCGGGGGTGCCTGCGGCCGGCGTCGGCGCACCCTGGCCAGCCGGCACCTGACCGGGAACAGCCTCCGCGGGGAGCGGCTGACCGGGCTGGGGCGCGGCCGGGGTGCCCGCGGACGGGGTGGTCTGTGCCGCCGGGGTGGGGGCGGCGGGGAGCTGCTGCGCCTGTGCCGGCACGGGCTGGACTGGTGCCGGCTGTGCGGGTACGGGCTGGCCCGGCGCCACCTGCGCCGGAACCGGCTGACCAGGCGGAACCGGCACGCCCTGACCGACGGTGCCCTGCGCGGGCACGGCCACCGGCTGCCCGGGGGCGGCCTGTACCGCTGCACCGGGCTGAGCGACGACGCCGGGCTGAGCCACGACGCCGGTGGGCGCCGTGACGCCGGCCGGAGCGACGACGCCGGGCTGGCCCGCGGCCCCCGCCGGCGCGCCCGTGGCCTGCGCCGGAATCCCGTGCCCCGGGGCCGGGTGGCCCGCCGCGACTTGCGCAGCCTGCGGAACCTGGCCGGGCTGCACCGGCTGCCCGGGAGCGGTCGGTACGGGAGTCGCCTGAACCGGGAGCGCCGGAACGGCCTGGCCGGGGGCACCGGGAGCGGCAGCGGCCGCCGGGGCCGCCGTCTCCATGGGCTCGCCCGGATGGGCCACGGCCCGGCGACGTCGGCCGGTCGGTGCGGTCGTGGGGTGTGGCTGGGGCGGGGTGTGGTCCTCGGCCTGGTCGAGCGGTACGGCGTCGTGCCGGCCGTCGTCGCCGGGAACTCCCTGCGCGGCCTCCCGCACCTGCCCGGGAAGCGGGACATCCGGGCCCGGGGCCACGGCCGTCCCCGCACCGGCCGCCGAGTCGGCGGATTCGGGTGCACGGTCGGCCTCGGCCGGGGGCAGCGCGAAGACCGTACGGGCTCCCGCCTCCTGTGCGGCGGCCCGCTCCGCGGCGGCGGCCAGCGCACGCCGGCGGCGCCCGGTCGGCTGCTCGTCCGCGGCCGCCTCGGCGGCAGCGGGCTGCGCGGTCCCGGTACCGGCCGCGGGCAGCGCGGGCGGCAGGGCGGCCTGCGGTGCGCCGGAGTCCCGCCGGGCCCGGCGGCCCGTGGGTACGGGCACACCCTGCGGCGGCACGGCGCCGCCGAGTCCGGTGCCCGTGGCTGCGGTGCCCGCGGCATGCTCGGCCGCGGTCATCACGGCACCCTCGGACACGCCGTCCTGCTCCGTACCGGTGTCGGTCTCGGCGGACCGTCCGCGCCGTCGCCCGGTCCCGCCGGAAGCGCTCTCCGCAGCCTCGTCGATGACCGGAGGAGCCGCCTCGACGGCGGCCACCGCACGCCTGCGCCGCCGCCCGGTCGGCACGGACGCCTCCGCCCCGCCGTCACCGGACTCGGCGGGCGTGTCGCTCTCCAGGAAGGCGTCGGTGGAGGCCCGCCGGGCCCGCCGCCGACCGCCTCCGTAGGTGTGCTCGGCGGTTCCGGCAGCGTCGGCAGCGGTGTCCTCGGGGTCCGCTGCCTGACCGGCGACCGCCCCGGCGCCACCACCGAGCGGCACTTCGAGGACGTACGCGCTGCCGCTCATGCCCGGCACCTCGTGCGTCTGCAGCACACCGCCGTGCGCCCGGACGATCCCGCGCACCATCGGCTCGTGCACCGGGTCTCCCCCGGAGTACGGCCCGCGCACCTCGATACGCGCGACCTCACCGCGCTGCGCGGCCGCGACCACCACGGTGTTGTCCAGGTAACCGCCTGCGGACACGGGCGTGTTGCCGGTGGCGTCGACGCCCGCCACGTCCGCGACGAGATGCGCGAGCGCGGTGGCGAGCCGCTGCGGGTCGACCTCGGCCTCGATGGGCGGTGCGTGCACGGCGAACTGGACGCGGCCCGGCCCGATCAGCTCGACGGCCCCGTCCACACCGGCGGCGACGACGGCGTCGAGCATCACCTTCGTACGGTTGATGTCCTCGGTGCCCGCGTCCAGCCGCTGGTAGCCGAGGACGTTGTCGATGAGGGTGGTGATGCGCGAGTAGCCGGCCGAGAGGTGGTGCAGCACCTGGTTGGCCTCGGGCCACAGCTGCCCGGCGTCGTCCGCGGCCAGGGCGGACAGCTCGCGCCGCAGCTCGTCCAGCGGTCCGCGCAGGGACTGCCCGAGCAGCGTCAGCAGCTGCTCGTGCCGCCCGGAGAGGGCCTCGTACCGGTCCTTCTCCCGCTCGGCGAGCGCGGCGTACCGCTCCTCGCCGGCCGCCAGCTCCTCCTGGTGCTGCTCGCGCAGTTCGTCGACCTCGGTGACGTGCTTCTGGCGCAGCGCGGTCAGGTCGGAGGCGTGCTCCTCGGAGAGCCGCTCCAGCTCCTCGGCGTGCGCCTTCTCCTGCGCGTCCTTCTCCTCGGCGAGGGCGTCGTACGGCCGCCGATCCGTGAAGGTCATGACGGCGCCGACGAGCTGGTCGCCGTCGCGCACGGGGGCGGTGGTCAGATCGACCGCGACCTTCTTGTCGCCCTTGGACCACAGCACCTGCCCGCGCACCCGGTGCTTGCGCCCGGAGCGCAGGGTGTCGGCGAGCGGGGACTCCTCGTACGGGAAGGGGGAGCCGTCGGGGCGGGAGTGCAGCACGAGGGTGTGCAGCTCCTTGCCGCCCAGCTCACCGGCCCGGTAGCCCAGTATCTGGGCGGCGGCCGGATTGACGAGCACGATCCGTCCGTCGGTGTCGGTGCCCACGACACCCTCGGACGCGGCCCGCAGGATCATCTCGGTCTGCCGCTGCGAGCGGGCCAGCTCGGCCTCGGTGTCCACGGTCCCGGACAGGTCCCGCACGACGATCATGAGCAGCTCGTCGCCGGTGTAGCCGTAACCGTCGTACGCCTGCTGCCCGTTCTCCAGGTTCGCGCTCGTGACCTCGACCGGGAACTCCGACCCGTCGGTCCGCCGCGCGATCATCCGCGTGGGCTTGGTCCGCCCCTGCGGATCCATGTGATCGGGACGCCGCATGGAGCCGGGGATGAGCCGGGAGTCGAACTGCGGCAGCAGATCGAGCAGCCCCCGCCCGACGAGGGCGGTGCCCGGGGCCTCGAAGGCCTCCAGGGCGATGGTGTTGGCGTTGACGACGGTTCCGTTGGCGTTGACCAGCACCAACGCGTCGGGCAGCGCGTCGAGTATGGCTGCGAGGCGAGCAGCGCCTCGGGATGGCCTGCTGCTCACGAGACGCTTCCTCCCTGTTACCGCTTTCCGACCGCTCGGGCCATCTTGCCAACCGGCCCGCAGCGTGTCACGCGAGGGAGTCTAAGGGCACGGGTTGCGCTCGCGACGCCGGATGAGAGGGAGGTCGCACGAGGAAGTGACGGCGAACATGTGACCGTATGCCCGGTGGGCACCCCGCTTCCGGCTCCGGCTCCCCAGGACCTTCGCGGGACCTTTACGAGGCCGCTGATTCCGCCAAGAAACACCTGAGGAGCACCGAAGCCCCTACTGGAGCGAATCCGAGGGCGAACCCGAGGCCGAACCGACCCTCGGCAGCAGGGGCACCATCCGGTCCCACCGCCCGATCTCGCACCCGTTGCTGCGGTCGTACGAGGCGTCGACCGGGCGGCCCGCCCAGGTGCCGGTGACGTGGGCGGTGGCCGGGCCGCCGTAGAGCATGGTGCAGCTGCTGCCGGGGGCCACCGGGGCGAAGGTGTCCCGCCCCCAGTGCGTGTTCGAGTCGAGCACCCGGCAGGCCCCCGCTACGTCCGGGTGATTCCCGGCCCCGGGATGACAGGACACCTCGTACGTCCCGTCCCGCCCCGCGCCGGCGTGCTCCACGACGACGGTGAGGTGATCACCGGCCCGGTCCTCGGGCCGCACGGGTGGGGGCAGGGCGGGCGCGGCGGGCGCGGGGTGCGCGGCAGCGGCGGCGGGTACGGCGGCCGGGCCGGCCAGCGACAGGGCCGAGAGCGAGACCGAGGCGGCAGCGGCGGCGGTGCGGGACGCCACCAGTGCGCCCCGCGGGACGACCGACAGGACAGAGACCATGCCCTGCCCAACGCTCGCGCCCCCCGGACGTTGCGCCGGGCCCCGGACCTGCCGCCCCGCCGGGCGAAGCCCTTTGCCCTGCGGCCCCCGCGCCTAGTACCGTGGGACCCGATTGGTGACAGCACGCTCGACTGTGTCATCATCTGCACGCACCAATCGCGCGCTCGCGTGAGTGGTTGTGCTGGAGGCGTCGCCTAGTCCGGTCTATGGCGCCGCACTGCTAATGCGGTTTGGGCCTCAAAGCCCATCGAGGGTTCAAATCCCTCCGCCTCCGCACCGATCCCGAAGCCCCGGTCCCCAGGACCGGGGCTTCGGCGTTCCCGGGGTGTTCCGTGGCCGGTCCCGGACCGCCCGAGGATCTTCCTCATCCCCGCCCGATCGGCGTTTTCGCAGGTCGCAAGGGGTGTGCGAATCGGATTTCACATGGCGGCGGCAGTCATGTAATGTTCTTCCTGTCGCCGCGAGCGGGCCGAAAGGGCCGGAAGCGAAGACAAAAAATAAGCACTCGTAGCTTAACGGATAGAGCATCTGACTACGGATCAGAAGGTTGCAGGTTCGAATCCTGCCGAGTGCACAACAGTTCAGAGGCCCTGTGGAGCGATCCACAGGGCCTCTGGCTTTTGCCTTGACGGCAGTTTTGACGGCAACCGCCGGGGCAGCGCGCTGTCTAGTCGTCGGAGCCGAAGGGACGGACAACAGTGTCCGGGCCTGGACTCATCAGCGTCTCGTGCCCGTCTTCGAAGCGGACTCGGTAGGGAGGCCCCCCATCCAGCCCGAGCACCTCGATGATCTCTGCGGTGCGATCGTGCTGACCCACGATCCGACCGTGAACAAGAATCCTGTCACCGACACTGGCCTGCACGCTGTTCACCTTTCAGTCGCTGTCCTCCACTGCCCTTCCCCGCGGATCGCTGGGTCGCAACGACGAGTGCCGTCAGTTCGACCTAACCGGTGAGTGCGGAGCCGATCAAACGGCTGCGAGGACGCCGGCCGCGCCGTCGTCATCGTCCGGCCTGTTGTCGTCACCCCGGAGTGCGTCCCCGACGCGGTCGAAGGCTCCGTGTCGGGGTCGGCGACCCGGACCGCGCGAATGTCCAACAGCGCGGCAAGGCACGGTCGGCGGCCTCCCGCAGCTGGTCGGCGCGGCTACGCAGGATCAGACCCCACCGGCCCGCAGGGCGGGCCGCACGATCCGCCACGTACCAGCGGGCCGGGTGCTGACCTGGTCAGCGGTGGGCGTCTCGCTGTGTCGCTCAGAGACCGCCGATCTTTACCGGAAGCTTCTGAAGCGTGGCGACCACGGTGTCAGGGGCGTCCGGGTCGACCAGGTCGACCGGGTTCTGCAGTTGGTACAGGTCACCCCTCGGCGGGTACTGGGTGAGGTTGCCGATGAGTTTCGCCGGGTCCTTCGTCGTCAGGACCAACGGCTCGTCGCCGTTGCCCGACTGTTCGACGATCATGGCGAAGTCCAGGACCATGATGTGCTCGTACTTGGGCGGGAACTGCTGGGTCAGCCGCAGCAGGCTCTTCGGATCCGCGTCGATATCGTTCTGCTCGATCACGATCGACCCGTGATGCCCGTCGTCGCTGGGCAGTTCGGCGCTGATCCTGAAGCCGATCGTCCTCATCCGCACGCTGTCGACGGGGTCGTCGGGGTTGACGTCGATGCGGTGCTTGATACCGCCTCTGAAGTCCACGGAGACCAGCGCGGTCCGGATCCGGAGCGGGCTGTTGATCGCGAGCATGCTGCACGGGATCTCAGCGCCGATGGGGGGCAGCTGGGGCATGTGGGTCCTTCGTCGCGTGGGGGATGCCTTTCGAACGCACCCACTCTCGGACGGCGCCCACGTCGAAGCGCGAGGACCACACCGTGCGAACACCTGATCTCACACGCTCAGACCAGTTCGAAGGCGCGGGCGTCGGATCCGGCTGCCCAGGCCCTGCCGCCGGACGCGCCCGAGACGGCAAGCCGCTGGTCACCCGACCATCCAACCTCGCTCCGGAAGCGGTGGCGGGCGTGGCGGCCTTGTCCCTGAGGCCGTGTCCTCAGACACCGCCCTCTGCCGGCACACGGAACACCGGGCCTCGGGCACCCAGCAGCCCGGGCACGGTCTGCCACAGGTCTGCCGCGTTCGCCCGCTCCCATTCCGCGGTCGCCCGGGACTGCGCCCACTGGGCCACGGCCACCGGAACCAGCATGAGGGGCGGCATCAGCTGATGCGATACCAGGCCGACGAGCATCATCCAGCCGACCGCTCCACCCACGAGTCCGGCCGTGCGCCGTAGCGACAGCCGCTGCGCCGCGTCCTGGCCGGTGCGCGGCTGTTCTTCGGCGCTGTCGATCCGCGCGGCATGCTCGTACGTGCGGCGAAGCCGGGCGGGGAGACGGAGGCGCAGCGGCAGCAGCACCAGGCACACAAGAGCCACCGCGACGGCTCCCACCAGGAGGGTCTCCAGCCGGTGAGCCGTGCCGATCAAGAGCAGCAGCAACCCTTCGGACAGCACCGCGCTCGCGCCCATCATCAGTGAGCACGTCCGCTGGAAGTACACCACCCTGATCAGCCCGGGTCTGGCATCCTCGGTCATCGTCCCAGCTCTCTGCCCGTACACCCGCACGGGCAGAGATGATCCAACGCCGTGTGGAACGGGGCGTCAACGGGCCGCGTGTCAGAACATCGTCAAGACTTCAGAGGTTGATGGCCCGGGAGAGATCCGGGGCCGCTGTGGCGTGACCGCATGGACGAAGCCCGGATCAAGGTGTACGGCTCGGCCACGGAAATCACCGTCGCAGCCAACGCCGCGGGACTGCGGGAGCCGGCCGAGCGGCTCATCGTCCTCGCCGGTCCCGAGCTCCGCAGCGGCTACCACGAGCACCTCGACGGCGGTACCGACCTCGAAGACGGCTCGATCAGCCTGATCCTGGAACGCGATGACAAGCTGTAGAGCCGGGCTGCGCCGGTGCTTGGGCACCGGCATGGACCTGCCCTCTCGCGAGCCTCCTAGGACTGACGGGCAAGGGCCCGGAGGCAGCCCCCGGGCCCTGCGCCGCGCGTTCCAGGACGCCGTAGTGGAGATCAGGGCTGGATCGAGCCCTCGGGCGAGCACTCCATCGCGTGGTACTTCGGGATCGTGCCGCAGATGGTGACCGTGGTGGGCGGCGCCTCGTCGGTCACGGCGAGCATGCTCGTGTACGTGTCGCGGTCCACCCGGATCGTGGCGGACTGCTGGAGGTCGTACTTGTCCTTGATGGTGACGGAGTCGCCCACCGCGCCGTTCTCGATGCGGCCCCAGACCGAACCGCAGGCCCGGCTGTAGCGCAGCTCTATGTGCATGCCGCGCAGCCAGGTCTCCCGGGCGGTCGTCGCGTCCCACTGGCAGTCCATGGCCTGGGGGTCGCGCCGCAGGCAGGTGTCGTGGGAACAGCCGGCGCGCGGTGGCTTCGGGCTGTGCTGGGTGAGGTTCTCCCCGCTGGAGGCGGAGTCCGTGCCGCCCGAGCGGGAGGTGGCCTGCACTCCGGTGAGCACGGCCACGGTGACCAGGCTGCCCGCGAGGGCCCCGGTGGCGACGAGCCCGGCCCGGCGCAGGTTGGTCCGCCAGGTCCGGGTGGTGTCTTTCCCGTCCCGGTCGGCGGGCGCGGGCTCGGACTCCGACTCGGAGGCCGGTTCCGGTGGCGGACCGTCCACCGTGGTGTCGTCCGCCGGGGCCTTGTCGGCGGAGGTCCCGGCGGGCGGCCGCGCTTCGGGAGGACTCTCGTCCACCGCCGTCTCGTCCCCGAAGTCCCCCGCTCCCGTGGCTTGTTCCAACAGCCCCGTCAGATACTCCGCGTCCGCCTCCATGACGGCCGCGAACTCCTGCAGGGCGACCGAGGTCGGCAACTGCTTCCCGTTCAGGAAGCGTTCCCAGGACGAACGGCTGTAGTGGGTCCTGTCGGCCAGCCGCCCGAAACTGAGCCCGGACTCCTGCTTCAGCCGCCGCATCTCGGCGGCGAGCCGCTCTCTGCCGGACGGCTCGCCGCCACCCCCCTGATCACCAGACACCTGCTGTCCCCCCTGTTTCAGTCACGATCAGTTTTCGGTCACTATCAGTGCAGTTGAGCGGGGAGATTATCGCGCGTAGGTGAAGGGGACGATCAGCCGCGCGGGCGTGACTCTCCCCTCTTACGGTGTCCCTCATCACCCTCGCCCCGGCCGTCTCAGAGAGGTCCCGCCCGTTCGCGGGACGTCGTCGGCCGTCTCGGGACGCCTCGCGCCCGGGCAACTCCCGTCCGCCGACCGGGCATTCGAGGCCGCGAGCCCCCGCAGCCGTTCGGCCGGGCTGCCCGCCCGCCGCGTTCGCGCGACGCGGGCCGCTCGTCCTCACTCCTGGCCGGCCCCTGGCCCCAGCGGGCCAACTCCCCTTTGGTGGCGAACATGTCAGTGCAAGATCCTTCGTTCGACGAGGTCGTGGCCGCCTCCGTGTCGCGCCGCCACGTCATGGCCGGCGGCACCGCGGCCCTCGCCGCCTTCCTCGGCCTCTCCGCCCCCGCCCCCGCCTCCGCCGCCGCGCGGCCGGAGCCGAAGGCCGAAGCGAGCGGGCGCCTGGGCTTCGCCGCGGTCCCGGCGAGCACGGCGGACACCGTGACCGTGCCGGCGGGCCACTCGGTGCAGACGCTCGCGCCGTGGGGGCAGCCGGTGCGCGGACACAGCCCGCGCTGGCGCGCCGACGGCGGCAGCGGCACCGCCGAGCAGGCCGTGCAGATCGGTACGCACCACAGTGGGGTGCACTTCTTCCCGTACGACGACGGCCCCCGCGGCAACCGGCACGGGACGCTCGTGATCGGGCACGAGGCCACCGATGCCACGCTGCTGTTCCGCGACGGCGGTGCGGAGATGACGCGGGAGAAGGTCGCCAAGTCCCTCGCCGCGCAGGGCCTGAGCGTGCTGGAGGTGCTCCGCCGTGCCATGCGTCTGCCGAGGAGCCCGGCCAGCAGGCCGGGCTGGGCGAGGGCGAGCACCAGTCCCAGCTTGATGCGGGTGGGGGTGGGGGTGGGGGTGGAGCCGAGGTCCGGCTGCAGCGTCACGCCGCTGACCACCAGCCCCGCCAGACCGGTCCAGATCGGGACGTGGAGGCGGGCCGTGCTGGTGAGGGCGTCGTGCAGGGTGCACCGGCCGGTCAGCCACAGGAGTGCCCAGTAGTCGGCCGTCAGGGCGGCTCCGAAGCCGAGGACGAGCGAGGCCAGGTGGGCGAAGAGCGCCACGGTGTGCGGGGCGGCGTCCACGTGCAGGTGCGCGGATATCCAGAGGAGGGGGGCTCAGCACTCCTCCTCCGGGTCGTTCCGGTTCAGCTTCTCCAGGTACTCGTGGGCCAGTGCCGTCGCCCGGGTGAACCAGTCCGTGATGACCGCCAGCTCCGTCGGGGAGTAGTCGGCGAACAGGGTCGTGAGGCGCTGGTAGTGGCCCGCGTACACGGCCTCAACGCGGGTCACGGCGGCCGGTACGGCGGCCACGCGCACCCGGCGGCGGTCCGCGGGGTCGGGGCGGCGGGTGACGTAGCCGGCGCGTTCGAGGCGGTTGAGGATGCCGGTCACCGCGCCCGTGGTCACGTGGGCGCGGGCCGCGAGGTCGCCGGCCGTGAGCAGGTCCTCGCCGGCCTCCAGGACGAAGGCGAAGCAGGTCAGGTCGGTGACGTTCAGTCCCAGCCGCCGGGCCAGTTCCTGCTGTCCGATCAGGTGGGCGGCGATGAGGTGGTCCATCGCCGACAGCGCCTGGCCCGGGGTGGCGGGCGGTCGGGGTGTGCCGTCCATCTTTCGGAATCCCTTAGCTCGTGAGATGTTCGGGTGGTAAATGTCTTAGCCCGTGAGGGATCTTGCCCCGGAGGCGGTTCCATGAGTCTGTACGACGAGGGTCACACGATCGCCGGTTGGACCGGCGTCGCCATCGCTGCGGTCGGAAGCAGCGGGGTGGGGCTGGGGGTGTGCACAGCCTCCCTGCCGGCCGTCGTGGGCGGACTGGTGATCGTGGCCGTGAGCGCCCTGGTCACCTGGCTCCTCCACCTGTCCGGCTGGGGCAAGCCGCCGGGCGTGCGGCCACGTGACCAGTGGGGGATGCGGGTCCGCGACACCCGGGCCCGGCAGGGACACGCCGCCTGTGTGGCGTGCCGGCTGGCGGGGCGGGGGCGGAGCGCGGTGAACGCGGCGCCGGTGGCCGTGGCGCAGGGCGAGGTGCGCGCCGAGTCGTAGGACCCTCCCGGCCGCCCGCGGGGCGATGTCAGTGCTCTCTTCTAACCTCGAGAGCGATGGCACACATGTGGAGATGCTCCGGACTGCGCTGGACCCCGGACGGCCCCGTGCTGGTCTGGGACGGCGGGCGGCGCAGTGCGCTGCCGTGGGGCAAGCGGGTCGCGTTCGGTGTCGCCGAGGGTTCGGCGCGGCGGTGCGTGGGGGCGCGGGGGCATGTGTGTCCGGTGGGGGCCGTGGTGGCGGGGCGGAGTACGGGGGCCCGGTGCGAGGAGTGTGCGTGGTTGGACCGGGCGCACTCCGTGGCCGCCGACACGATGGCCGACGATCCACGGCCGTACCGCGTCTATCTGGCCTGGTTCGGGCCCGGCATGGTCAAGGTCGGCATCACCGCCGTCGAGCGCGGTCCGGCGCGGCTGCTCGAGCAGGGTGCCGTCTGCTTCAGCTGGCTGGGCACCGGTCCGCTGATGGCGGCCCGGCGCACCGAGGAGCTGCTGCGCGCCGCCCTCCAGGTCCCGGACCGGATCCCGTACGCCGCGAAGCGTGCGGTGCGGACGGCGCTGCCGGAGACCGAGGGGGAGAGGGCCGGGGAAGTGAGGGAGTTGCATGCGCGTGCCGTCGTACTCGGCGGGTGGCCCGAGTCGTTGACCCGCGCACCGTGCCAACCCGTCGATCACGTCGGGCACTTCGGGCTCTCCCGCCCGAGGCCGGCCATCGGTGACGTCGTCGAGCTGGTCCCCGGCGGGGCCGTCAGCGGTGAGCTGGTCGCCGCCGCCGGGCCCGATCTGCATCTGGCGGTCGGCGAGCGGGGGGTCGTCGTCCTCGACACCCGGCTCATGACCGGATGGGAGCTGACGCCGCTGCCCGGGGAGCCCGGCGTTCTCACCTTCCCGGCAAGGGAGTTCAGGCGCCGACAGGACGGGCTCTTCTGACCCGCCGGCCGAAGGTCAAGACTTGGATCCCGTACGGATCCCTTCGGGCAAGGTCCATGGTCCCCGGCGCCGCCGGCGGGCATCGTGGCCGACATGAGCGAAAACCACCTCGCCCCTGTCGCCCCCGTCCCCACCCCTCCCGTCGAACCCCCTTACTACGTCGTCGTGTTCACCTCCGCCCGTACCGACCTCGACCCCGACGGCTACACCGACACCGCCCGCCGTCTCTCCGGCCTCGTCCGGAGCGTCCCCGGCTTCCTCGGCGAGGACTTCGCCCACACGCCCGGCGGACTCGCGATCTCCGTCGCCTACTTCCGTGACCTCGCCGGTATCGAGGAGTGGCGCCGGCACCCCGAGCACCTGGACGCCAAGCGGCACGGTCGGGAGCGGTGGTACGACCGGTACGTGATCCACATCGCCCGGGTCGAGAGCAGCCACGGGTTCGCGCGTGCGTGAGCGGTTCCCAGGCATTCCCTGAGAGGCGCCTGTGTGTTTCTTAGGGAAATCACAGATTCGTGAAAGCGTGTTCTCAGAGGACCCCGACATGGTGTCCGCCATGACCACGACCTCGCCCCAGGGGCGCACCGAACTGCTGAGGCCGGACGGGAGCCCCGTCCGAGTGCTTGTGGTGGACGACGAGCTGTCGATCACCGAACTGCTGAGCATGGCCCTTCGATACGAGGGCTGGCAGATCAGGAGTGCGGGCGACGGCCAGGGGGCCGTCCAGACGGCCCGTGAGTTCCGGCCCGACGCCGTCGTGCTGGACATGATGCTGCCGGACATGGACGGGCTGACCGTCCTCGGGCGGCTGCGCCGCGAACTGCCCGACGTGCCCGTCCTCTTCCTCACCGCCAAGGACGCCGTCGAGGACCGTATCGCCGGCCTCACCGCCGGCGGCGACGACTACGTCACCAAGCCGTTCAGCCTGGAAGAGGTCGTGGCGCGGCTGCGGGGGCTCATCCGCCGGTCCGGGGCCGCCGACCGGCGGTCCGACTCCGTGCTCGTCGTCGGGGACCTGACCCTGGACGAGGACAGCCACGAGGTCTCGCGGGCCGGGGACTCCATCCACCTCACCGCCACAGAGTTCGAGCTGCTCCGCTTCCTCATGCGCAATCCGCGGCGGGTGCTCAGCAAGGCGCAGATCCTGGACCGCGTGTGGTCGTACGACTTCGGCGGGCAGGCCAACGTGGTCGAGCTGTACATCTCGTATCTGCGGCGGAAGATCGACGCCGGACGCGAGCCCATGATCCACACCCGGCGTGGCGCCGGCTACCTGATCAAGCCCGCCGCGTCATGAGCGGGCGACGACGGCCGCGTCCGCAGAAGCGGAATGGCAGTCCCCTCGCTCGGGCGAAGCCGAGAGCGGGGAAGGGACAACCGCGCACCCTGCGGACGCGGCTCGTCGTCGCGTCCGTGGTGCTGATCGCCGTGGTCTGCGCGGTGATCGGCACCGTGACGACGCTCGCGCTGCGCACCCATCTCTACGACCAGCTGGACGGCAAGGTCCGCGACATCGCCATGCGCGCGGCGGGCGGCCGGCTGCCGGGCGGCGCGCAGCCGGGCGCCCCGACGGCACCCGATGCACCGTCCGACACCGGCAGTACGCCGAGCGAACGTGTCGAGCACCTCCTGACCTCCGGCCCGACGCAGCCCTACACCGTCGCGGCGTACGTGCAGAACGGCTCGATCGCCGGCGCCGGCAGGGCCGTTCAGCTGAACGACAGCTACAACCGGTTCCGCAAGATGAGTGCCGTCGCTCTCACCGCCGCGCAGAAGCGGGCGCTCGCCGGGGTGCCGAAGGACAGCAACGCGCACACGGTGGAGCTCCCCGGTCTCGGGGACTACCGGGTCCGGTACAAGGTGAGCCCCGACGGCGGCGACGCCTACTACGTCGCCCTGCCCACCAAGGACGTCGACGACAACATCGACACCCTCATCGTCGTCGAGGTCTGCGTCACCCTGGCGGGACTGCTCGCCGCCTCCCTCGCCGGTTTCGTCATCGTCGGCGTGGCCACCCGCCCCCTGCGCAGGGTCGCCGCCACCGCCACCCGGGTCTCCGAACTCCCGCTGCACACCGGCGAGGTGAACCTCAGCGAGCGGGTCCCGGAGTCGGAGTGCGACCCGCACACCGAGGTCGGCCAGGTCGGCGCCGCGCTCAACCGGATGCTCGACCACGTCCACGGCGCCCTGCACTCCCGCCAGCAGAGCGAGATGCGGGTCCGGCAGTTCGTCGCCGACGCCAGCCACGAGCTGCGCACTCCGCTCGCCTCCATCCGCGGCTACGCCGAGCTGACCCGGCGCGGGCGGGAGCAGGTCGGGCCCGACACCCGGCACGCGCTGGGGCGGATCGAGTCCGAGGCCGGACGGATGACCCTCCTCGTGGAGGACCTGCTGCTCCTCGCCCGGCTGGACGCAGGCCGGCCGCTGCAGTTCGAGCAGAGCGACCTCGTCCCGCTCGTCGTGGACACCATCAGCGACGCCCGCGCGGCCGGCATGGACCACAACTGGCGGCTCGACCTGCCCGACGAGCCCGCGCTCGTGTCCGCGGACGCGGCCCGGCTGCAGCAGGTGCTCGTCAATCTGCTGGGCAACGCCCGCAACCACACCCCACCGGGTACGACGGTCACCGCGCGCGTGCAGCGGCGTGGTCCCTGGATGTGCATCGACGTCGAGGACAACGGGCAGGGGATTCCGCCCGAACTGCTCCCGCACGTCTTCGAGCGGTTCGCGCGCGGGGACTCCGCGCGCTCCCGCGCCACCGGCTCCACCGGGCTCGGGCTCGCCATCGTGCAGGCCGTCGCGGCCGCGCACGGCGGTGCCGTGACCGTGGACAGCGGGCCCGGGAGGACCGTGTTCACGGTGCATCTGCCGGCGCTCGCCCCGCAGCCGCGGTCGGAAATGAGCTGGCAACAGCACTCACAGGCACAGCACAGTGCCACCACATCGGTGCAACAGGGCGCCTGACGAGAGTCGGTTCCATGCGAACCGACTCTTCTCCCGGCACCCTGCCGGCGCGGGAGCACCTCCCGGCCGGAAACGCCGGTACGCCTGTCCTGGACGTAGTGATCCCCGTCTACAACGAGGAGAAGGACCTCCAGCCGTGCGTGCTCAGACTGCACGATCACCTCACGCGCACCTTCCCGTACGCCTTCCGGATCACGATCGCGGACAACGCGTCCACGGACAGCACCCCGCTGGTGGCGGCGCGGCTGGATGCGGAGATCTCCGAGGTCGCCAACTTCCGGCTGGAGCAGAAGGGCCGCGGGCGCGCCCTGCGGACCGTGTGGTCCGCGTCCGACGCGCCGATCCTCGCGTACATGGACGTCGACCTGTCCACCGACCTCAACGCCCTGCTGCCGCTGGTGGCGCCGCTGATCTCGGGCCACTCGGACCTGGCGATCGGCTCCCGGCTCGCCCGTACCTCCCGGGTCGTGCGCGGCCCCAAGCGTGAGTTCATCAGCCGGGCCTACAACATGATCCTGCGCGGTTCGCTGCAGGCCCGCTTCTCGGACGCGCAGTGCGGCTTCAAGGCCATCCGGCGCGATGTCGCCCAGGTGCTGCTGCCGCTGGTGGAGGACACCGGCTGGTTCTTCGACACCGAGATGCTGGTGCTCGCCGAGCGGGCGGGGCTCAGGATCCACGAGGTGCCGGTCGACTGGGTCGACGATCCCGAGTCCACCGTGCACATCGTCAGGACGGCCACCGACGACCTCAGGGGCGTGTGGCGCATCGGCAAGGCGCTGGCCGGCGGTTCGCTGCCGCTGGACCGGCTCACCCGGCCCTTCGGCGACGACCCGCGCGACCGCGACATCCAGGACGTGCCCAGGGGACTGGCCCGCCAGCTCGTCGGGTTCTGTGTGGTCGGCGGCCTGTCGACGCTCTTCTACCTCGTGCTCTACAGCGTCTTCCGGCAGTTCTCCGGAGCGCAGGTCGCCAACGCGCTCGCCCTGCTGGTCTCGGCGATCGCCAACACGGCCGCCAACCGCCGGCTGACCTTCGGCGTGCGCGGCCGGGGCGGCGCCGTCCGGCACCAGGCGCAGGGCCTGGTCGTCTTCGGTATCGGGCTCGCCCTGACCAGCGGCTCCCTGGCCGCCCTGAACGCGGCCACCGGCCACCCGGCGCACTCCACCGAGCTGGCGGTGCTCATCGCCGCCAACCTCGCGGCGACCGTCCTGCGCTTCCTGCTCTTCCGCGCCTGGGTGTTCCCGGACCGCCGGGAGCCCGGCCCGGAATCGACGGTGGTGGCGACACACCACCCGTCCTCGCCCGCCTGCACCACGACGGCTCCGTACGCACCGCTCCCGCCGCGCCCGGTGCCGTACCGGCAGCCGTACCGGACCACCCAGGTACGTGCCGGTGAAGCCGTGGACGACGGCTGGCGGGACACCACCATGCGGCTGCAGCCCGTACGCCCTCACGACACCGACCCGGGGGACCCCCGATGACCACCCACTACGACCAGCCGACCACCCGGCAGGACACTCCCGGCGCCGGGGGCCCGCCGCCGGCCGCTCCCCCGCAGGCCGGTGAGGTGCGGCAGCCGCTCGTACGGAGACTGTGGCGCGGCCGCCCCGAGGACCCGCGCTGGGCACGCCCGGCCTTCCTCGGCCTGCTGGCCCTCACCCTCGTCACCTACCTCTACAACCTGAGCGCCTCCGGTTACGCCAACTCCTTCTACTCGGCGGCCGTCCAGGCGGGCAGCAGGTCCTGGAAGGCGTTCTTCTTCGGTTCGCTGGACGCGGGCAACGCCATCACCGTCGACAAGCCGTCGGCCTTCATGTGGCCGATGGGGCTGTCGGTGCGGATCTTCGGCCTGAACTCATGGGCGGTCCTCACCCCCGAGGTCCTCATGGGCGTCGGCACGGTGGCGGTCGTGTACGCGGGTGTACGGCGCCGGTTCAGTCCCGCGGCCGGACTGATCGCGGGCGCGGTGCTCGCGCTCACCCCCGTCGCGGCGCTGATGTTCCGGTTCAACAACCCGGACGCGCTGCTGGCCCTGCTGATGGCGCTGGCCTGCTACTTCGTCGTCCGTGCCGTCGAGGACGGGCGGACCCGGTGGCTGGTGTGGGCGGGTGCCGCGATCGGCTTCGCGTTCCTCGCCAAGACCCTGCAGGCCTTCCTCATCCTGCCGCCGCTGGCCGTCGTCTACGCGGTCTGCGGTCCGGTGAGGCTGCGCAAGCGGCTGGTGCAGCTGGGCCTGGCGACCGTCGCGCTCGTCGTGGCCGGCGGCTGGTGGGTCGCGATCGTCGAGCTGTGGCCGGCCTCCTCGCGCCCCTACATCGGGGGCTCGCAGAACAACAGCTTCCTGGAGCTGACCTTCGGCTACAACGGCCTCGGCCGGATCAACGGCGACGAGACCGGCAGCGTCGGCGGCGGGGGCGGCGGCAACGGTTCCGGCCGCTGGGGCGCCACCGGCTGGGACCGGATGTTCAGCTCCGAGATCGGCAGCCAGATCTCCTGGCTGCTCCCGGCCGCGCTGATCCTGCTGGTGGCCGGCCTCTGGGCGACCCGCAAGGCGCGCCGTACGTCCGTCACGCGCGCCTCGTTCCTGGTGTGGGGCGGCTCGCTGCTGATCACCATGGTGGTCTTCAGCTACATGGCGGGCATCTTCCACCAGTACTACACGGTGGCCCTCGCCCCCTACATCGCGGCCGTCACCGGCATGGGCGCCGGGCTGCTGTGGGAGAAGCGGAGGGAGACCTGGGCGTCGCTCACGCTCGCCGCCGCCGTGGTGGCCGCGGCCGCCTGGGGATACGTCCTGCTCAACCGTACTTCCACCTACCTGCCCTGGCTGAGGTGGCTGGTCCTGACCGGCGGGCTCGCGGCCGCGTTCGGACTGGTCTTCGCCGGCCGCATCTCGCGGCAGCTCGCCCTCGGTGCGGCGGCGGTGGGCCTGGTGGCCGCGCTCGCCGGTCCGACGGCGTACACCCTCAGCACGGTGAACTCCGCGCACACCGGCTCCATCCCCACGGCCGGTCCGGCGGGCGCGAGCATGATGGGCTTCGGCGGCGGACGTCCGGGCGCCGGCAACGGCGGCGGGGCGCCCGGCGGCTTCGGCGGCGGAATGCCGGGCCGGCAGGGGCAGCAGAACGGCAACGGGAGCATGCCGGGCGGCCAGGGCCAGGGCTTCCCCGGCGGGGGCATGCCCGGCCAGAACGGCAACAGCCAGGGGCAGGGCCGAAGTCAGGGTCAGAACCAGCAGAACGGCAACGGGTTCCCGGGTGCCGGCGGGCTGGGTGAAGGCGGCCGTACGGGCGGTGCCGGCGGCGGTGGCGCCGGCGGCCTGCTGACCGGAGCGAACGTCAGCTCCGCGGCCAGGAAGCTGCTGGAGAAGGACGCGGACACGTACACCTGGGCCGCCGCCTCCATCGGCTCCCAGAACGCCGCGAGCTACCAGCTGGCCACCGGCGACCCGGTGATGGCGATCGGCGGCTTCAACGGCACCGACCCGTCCCCGACGCTTGCCCGGTTCAAGAAGTACGTGGCGGACGGAAAGATCCACTACTTCATCGCCGGCGGCGGTACGGGCGGTGGCATGGGCGGCAGCAACAGCGGTACGTCGTCCCGGATCACCTCGTGGGTCGAGAGCAACTTCAAGAAGGTGACGGTCGGTTCGGCCACCTTCTACGACCTCACGCAGAAGGCCGGTGACTGAGCGGACCGATGGCGGACGGCTTTTGCGACGGGCGGAGCGGAATGTCGCCTGAGAGCCCCGGGGGATGGGTATGCGTGCGGCTGCGGGTGCGCCGTGGCTGTTCGCGCAGTTCCCCGCGCCCCCAGGCCGGCTGCACTCCTGGCATCGTTGGAAGCGGCCGGATCTCCAGAAAGGTGCCTCGATGGCGAAGGCGGGTGCGCGGTCGGTGCGGGCCAGTGTGTGGCTGGAGGGGAAGACGCGGCGTGGTGGGCGCAGCGCACAGCCCTCGGGGCTCGACCGGGAGCGGATCACCGCCGTGAGCGTGCGGCTGCTGGACGCCGAGGGGCTGACGAAGTTCTCCATGCGGCGGCTCGCCGGTGAGCTGAACGTCACCGCGATGTCCCTGTACTGGTACGTCGACACCAAGGACGACCTGCTCGAACTCGCCCTGGACGCGGCCTACGGCGAGCTGCGGCTGCCCGCGCCGGAGGACACCGCCGACTGGCGGGAGCAGCTGCGGGCGCTGGCCGCCGAGTACCGGGCGCTGCTGGTGCGCCACCCGTGGATGTCGCCCCTGGCCGGCCGGTACCTCGACATCGGTCCCGAGTCGCTCGCCTTCTCGCGCAGTGTGCAGCGGGTCATCCGGCGCACCGGGCTGCCCGCGCACCGGGTGACCAGTGCCATCTCGGCGGTGTTCCGGTTCGTGTACGGCTACGGCACGGTGGAGGGCCACTTCCAGTCCCGGATCGAGGACTCCGGGCTGCCGCCGGACGACTACTTCCAGCAGGCCATGAGTTCGGCCCGGGAGGACCCCGAGGCCGCGGACTACCTCCAGGAGACCAAGGAGATCATGGACGCCCGCGGCGGTGACACGGTCGCCGAGATGTTGGACCGTGACTTCACCTTCGCCCTGGACCTGCTGGTGGCCGGGATCGAGGCGATGGTCGAGCGCGGCTGACTACTCCCCGTCCACCAGCCGTGCCGGGAAGCCGCCGGTCGCCACCGGCCCCCACCGCTGCGGAGTGACCCGGATGATCGACTTGCCTTGCTTGATCATCGCCTCTCGGTACTCGTCCCAGTCGGGGTGCTCGCCGGCGATGTTGCGGTAGTACTCGACCAGCGGCTCGACGGAGTCGGGGGCGTCGAGGACCTCGGCAGTGCCGTCGATCTGGACCCAGGGGCCGTTCCAGTCGTCGCTCAGGACGATCAGGCTGACCCGGGGGTCGCGCCTGGCGTTGCGGGTCTTGGCGCGCTCGGGGTAGGTGGAGACCACGATCCGGCCCGAGTCGTCCACGCCGCAGGTCAGCGGGGAGCCCTGGGGGCTGCCGTCGGTGCGGCGGGTGAGCAGGATGGCGCGGTGGCGGGGGCGTACGAAGTCCAGCAGTTCGGCCGGCGAGACTCGGGTGTTCGTCGCGATGTGGGGTGCCATGGCCGCAGCCTAGGGCGAGCAGGGCCCGGTGAGCCTGACCCTGCCGGGCTCAGGCTCACCGGCGTGCCTCAGGCGGCGGGCAGTGCCTCGCCCTGGACCGCCTGGATGTCCAGCTCGACCTTGAGGGTCGTGCCGATGGCGGCGATGCCCGCCTGGAGGACCTGGTTGTAGTTCATCGCGAAGTCCTCGCGGTGGAGTTCGGCGGTGGCGCGGAAGGCGGCCCGGGTGCCGCCCCACGGGTCGGCGCCGGTGCCGAGGTAGGCCAGGTCCAGGTCGACCGGCCGTACGACTCCGTGCATCGCCAGCTCGCCGTGGACCGTCCAGCGGTCCGGGCCCGCCTGGGCCAGGCCGGTGGACCGGAAGGTGATCTCCGGGTGCCGCTCGACGTCGAGGAAGTCGGCGGACCGCAGGTGGGTGTCGCGCATCCCGTTGCCGGTGTCGACGGAAGCCGCCCGGATCACCGCTTCCACACGGGACTTGGTGACGTCGTCGGGGGCGATCTCGATGGCTCCGCCGAACTCCGTGAACCGGCCGTGCACGCTGGAGATGCCCAGGTGCTGGGCGACGGCGGCGACGGAGGAGTGCACCGGGTCGATGGTCCACGGGCCGGGCGGCGGCAGTTCGGTGCCGCCCTGCCGGGCCAGGGTCACGGTGCCGACCTCGGCCCGGCCGCTCGCGGTGACGATCGCGCTGGAGGCGGCGGGCGCGTACCCGACGGCGGTCACGATCACCGTGTACGCCCCCGGCGCCAGCCCGGTGGCGTCCCGTACGGCACCCTCGGCGTCCGCCTCGGCCCGCAGCACCTGCGCACCGGTCATGTCGGTCACCGTGACGACCGCGTGCGACACGGCCCATCCGTCCCGGGTGCGGATCCTCGCGGTCAGTCCCATCCCGTTTTCTCCCTGCAAGGAATTACAAAGGCTTACAAAATGGTCGAATGAAACCGGCCCGTGGCGCGCGCATGGCGGTGCGCGCACCACGGGCCGGGGCCGGACTACTCGCCGGGGTGAGCGAGTTCGATGTCGTGGCCGTCGACTCCGGTGCCGGAGACGGTCAGGGCGGTGGCCGCCAGCGGGTAGCCCGTCGCGATGACGGTGTACTCGCCGTTGTCCAGGTCGGCGAAGGCGTACGCGCCGTCCGTCCCGGTGGTGGCGGTGCCGATCACGTTGCCCGCCGCGTCCACGAGGGTCACGCGGGCGTCGGCCAGCGGGCCGTGCGGGGCCCGGACGACACCCTGCAGCTGGGCGCCGGCGTCCAGGTTCAGCTCGATCCGGGTGACGCCGGTGGCACCGATCTCGACCGGCAGGGCGCGCGGACGGAATCCGGCCGCGTTCACCGCGACGGTCACCACACCCGGCACCAGCTCGGTGAAGGCGAACTCGCCCTGCTCACCGCTGGCCGCGGTGGCCAGCAGGTCCCCGCGCACATCGGTGACGATCACCATCGCGTCCTTGACCGGCAGCGCGCTCCCGGACGCCCGGACCACACCGCTCAGCCCGCTGGTGCCGCTGAGCAGGATGTCGTACGACAGCGGGTCCTCGCCCACCACGATCGTGGAGGCCTGCGGCTGGTAGCCGTCGGCGGAGGCGATGAGCACGTACGACCCCGTGCCCGGTGCGCTCAGCCCGTAGGAGCCGTCGGCGTGGGCGACCGCGCGGCCCAGCTGGCGGCCGCCGAGGGAGATCAGGGTGACCGCGGCCTGCGGGACCGGGGCGCTCTCGGCGCCGCGGACGAAGCCGTGGACCGGGGTGCCGCCGGAGGCGCGCTCGTCGGGGGCGGGCAGGGTGGCGACGGCGGTGAACTGATCGGTGGGGGCGGCCTCCGTACCGTCCTGCGTGCTCACGACCGGGGCGGCCCAGCTGGGCACGTTCTCCTCGGCGGGGGCGGTCTGCGCGACGGTGGCGGCGGCCGGAGCCTCGGCCCTGCCGGCCTCCGCGGCCTGGGCCAGGGCGCCGGTCGTGCGCAGCGGGACCTCCTTGATGAACAGGGTGACCAGGAAGGCGAGGAAGGCGATCGGCGCGATGTACAGGAAGATGTCGGCGATGCCGTGCCCGTAGGCGCCCTCCAGCCAGGCGCGGATGTGCGCGGGCAGCAGGTCCATGTCCGGCAGCTGACCGGAGCCGCTGGCCTTGGCGGCCGCCAGCTGCTCCTTGGGGGTCAGCTGGCCGATGGTGTCCTTGGCGTAGTGGGTGATCCGGGTCGACATCACGGAGCCGAGCGCCGAGACGCCCACCGCGCCGCCGAGGGAGCGGAAGAAGGTGACGACGGAGCTGGCGGCGCCGAGTTCGTGCGGGGCGACCTGGTTCTGGGTGGACAGGACCAGGTTCTGCATCATCATGCCGATGCCGAGGCCCATGACCGCCATGAAGATCGCGATCTTCCAGTAGTCGGTGTCGTACCGCATGGTGCCGAGCAGACCCAGACCGGCGGTCAGCAGCACACCGCCGGTGACCAGCCAGGCCTTCCACTTGCCGGTCTTGGTGATGACCTGGCCGGAGACGGTGGAGGAGACGAACAGACCGGCGATCATCGGGATCGTCATGACACCGGACATCGTCGGGGACTTGTCGCGCGCCAGCTGGAAGTACTGGCTGAAGAACACCGTGCCGGCGAACATCGCGATGCCGACGAAGAGGGAGGCGACCGAGGCCAGCGCGATGGTGCGGTTCTTGAAGAGGCGCAGCGGGATGATCGGCTCGCTGGCCTTCGTCTCGACGAAGAGGAAGATCAGGGCGAGCAGCAGCGCGCCGCCGACCATCGTGTAGGTCTGCCAGGACAGCCAGTCGTACTTGTCGTCGGCGAAGGTGACCCAGACCAGCAGCAGGCTGACGGCGGCGGTGATGAAGAAGGCGCCGGCCCAGTCGACCTTGACCTTGCGCCTGGTCTCCGGCAGGTGCAGCGTCTTCTGCAGCACGAACAGCGCGATCAGCGCGAAGGGGATACCGACGAACAGGCAGTAGCGCCAGCCGAGCCAGTCGGTGTCGGTGATGACACCGCCGACGAGCGGGCCGCCGACGGTGGCGACGGCGAAGGTCGCGCCGAGGTAGCCGGAGTACCGGCCGCGCTCACGCGGGGAGATCATCGCGGCCATGATGATCTGGGCCAGCGCGGTCAGACCGCCGGCGCCGAGGCCCTGGATGACCCGGGCGCCGATCAGCATGCCCGGGTTCTGCGCCAGACCGGCGACGACCGAGCCCGCTATGTAGATGACCAGGGCTATCTGGACGAGCGCCTTCTTGCTGACCAGGTCGGCGAGCTTGCCCCAGAGCGGGGTGGAGGCGGTCATCGCCAGCAGCGCGGCCGTGACGACCCAGGTGTAGGCGCTCTGTCCGCCGCCGAGGTCCTGGATGATCTCGGGCAGGGCGTTGGAGACGATGGTGGACGACAGGATGGCGGCGAACATGCCGAGCAGCAGCCCGGAGAGCGCCTCCATGATCTGCCGGTGGGACATCGGGGCGTGCCCGGAGACGCCTTGCGCGCCTCCCCCGTGCTTGGCGTGAGCCCGCACACCGGCTGGTGTGGTCGTTGCCATGGGCTTCCTTTTCTTACGTGTGAGCGGGTGTACGGGTGGTCTCTTCGACTACGGGTGCGGGCAGCCGAGGCGGGGCGGACCGGCAGTCGCCGAAGCTGGCGCGCAGGCGCGTCATCAGCCGGATGAGCTGGCCGACCTCCTCGTCGGTCCAGTCGCTCAGCCGGTCGGCGAGCAGATGGGTGGTCCGCCGGGACAGCTCGTCGAGCTGCTCCAGGCCCGTGGGCGTCAGGCGCAGGATGCGCGAGCGCTTGTCCGCGGGGTCCGGTGACCGCTCGATCCAGCCGCGCGCGGCGACGTGCGCGACATGCCGGCTGGTGACCGACATGTCCACGGCGAGCAGCTCGGCGAGCTTGCTCATGCGCATGTCGCCGTGGCGACCGAGCAGGGTCAGCACGGCGGCCGAGCCGGCCGGACACTCGTGCGGCAGGATCCGCCCCATGTCCCGTTTCACGGCTCCGACGGCACTGAGCTGACGCGCCAGCTCTTCGAACTGCGCCTGCTCGGCCATCACACCTCCCGCATTCGTTGCTTGGGGCAACCATAGATCTGTTGGTTGCTGCAGGCAAACAAATCGGGGTGGGCTGGCGCAAAAACTTGGCAAAGGCAAGTATTGCAATCGTAAATGTGCAGGTGAGGGCGGGGGGCCTGCCCCCCTCTGTCCCGGTGGCCCCGCACTTGGGTAGGCCACCTGGATTCGCTAGTGTCTCGGGCCATGGCTAACACCCAGGGCCCCCAGGGCAACTACGACCCCGCCGGCAGCACCCAGATGTTCCGCGCGTTCGTCGACGAGGCTCCGCAGGGGGCCCGGCAGCAGGAGGCGGCCTCCTCCGGCCCGCGCATCGGCCTGATCATCGGCGTCGTCGTCGCCGTGGCGGTCGTCGCGGCGGTGGCCTGGCTGGCGCTCAAGTAAGGGCGCGACCCCGGCCCGGGGTCACTCGCTCCACCGGACGGACACGTCCCGCGTCTCGATGTGCATGCCCAGCGGGACGCGCCAGGCGTCGACGCACACCGTCCAGGTGTGGTTCGTGCGCGCCCTCGGTCCGATCGGTGCCGGGAGGTCCACGGTCGAGTCGACCGTCCCCCAGTCGATGCCGAGCGCACCGATGATGTGTGTGCCGAACGTCACCGTGCCCGAACGCACCGCTGTCCCGCCGGAGTTGTGAAAGCCGACGGTCACCTTCTCGCACCAGCGTCTGTCCGTGTCCCCCCGCGAGGGGGCGCCCCAGTCGAGGTCGGCGGGTGCGGGAGGCCCGGTGCGGCTGGGCGCCGGGGCGGGGGACGACGGCTGCTCCGGAGAGGGAGCGGTCGTGCCCTTGCCGGTGGTGCCGGGCGAGGCGCCTGCGGGGCCGGGTGCGGTGCTCTCGTCGGCCGACGGGGTGCCCGGCCCGGTCGCGTCGGGGTGCGGATCCGAAGAAGCCGCGCCCGACGGTGAGTCGGAGGGTGCGGCCGACCCGTCCAGCGGGACCATCCGCACCGCTCCCGTCGGCGCCCCCGGCGAACCTGCCGGGCTCGGTACGCCGCCCACCGCCACGTATCCGTCCCGGCCCCCGCCTCCGCACGCGGCCAGGGTCACACCCAGGCACACGACGGCCGCCGACGCTGCCGTGACGGCGCCTCGGCGGCCCTGTGTCCATGTCGTCGCGCGAAGCGTCCGGGTGCGAAGCATCCGGCCATGGTGACTGACGCTCCGTCAGATGGGAAGCCTCAGTCGGAGATGAGCCCCTCGCGCAGCTGGGCCAGGGTCCGGGTCAGCAGGCGGGAGACGTGCATCTGGGAGATGCCGACCTCCTCGCCGATCTGGGACTGGGTCATGTTGGCGAAGAAGCGCAGCATGATGATCCGGCGCTCCCGGGGCGGGAGCTTGGCCAGCAGGGGCTTGAGGGACTCGCGGTACTCCACACCCTCCAGCGCGGTGTCCTCGTAGCCGAGGCGGTCGGCCAGGGAGCCCTCGCCGCCGTCGTCCTCGGGGGCCGGGGAGTCGAGCGAGGAGGCGGTGTAGGCGTTGCCGACCGCGAGGCCGTCGACCACGTCCTCCTCGGAGACGCCGAGGACCGCGGCCAGTTCGGTCACCGTCGGGGAGCGGTCCAGTTTCTGGGACAGCTCGTCACTGGCCTTGGTGAGGGCCAGCCGCAGCTCCTGGAGCCGGCGCGGGACGCGCACCGACCACGAGGTGTCGCGGAAGAAGCGCTTGATCTCGCCCACGACCGTCGGCATCGCGAACGTCGGGAACTCCACGCCCCGTTCGCAGTCGAAGCGGTCGATCGCCTTGATCAGGCCGATGGTGCCGACCTGGACGATGTCCTCCATCGGCTCGTTGCGCGAGCGGAAGCGGGCCGCCGCGTAGCGCACGAGCGGGAGGTTCAGCTCGATCAGGGTGTCCCGGACGTAGGCGCGCTCGGGGCTGTTCTCGTCGAGTGCGGCGAGCCGCAGGAACAGGGAGCGGGACAGGGTGCGGGTGTCGATGTCCGCCGTGGCCGGGGCGGCCTGGGCGGTCTCGGGAGCCTGGGCGGGCGGGGCCGGCACGGTCTCGAGTGACGTGACGTCGTCGAGCACGTCGATGGCGTCGAGCTGCTTGGGCGCTGCCTCGCTCGTGGGCGTGAGCACCTTCGAGCTGCCCTGGTCTGCGGACATGCCACCCCCTTTGGGTCGCGGGACGGTCGCGGCGGCGATGCCTTTCGAGCAACGCAGCCTTCACCTGAATACCGGAGCCGGAGGTCCGGCAAACGCGCTTCCCGCAGAATGTCACATGTCGGCAACACGCTGTAGTGACATGTCGACATGGGAGATGTGAATCGGCCCTGGAAAGAAGGGGTCTGACGGTTTTTCGGCGCACAACTGTCGGGAACCGCCCTGGTGAGCGATTAGCTCTCGCCGGTTACCGATCGATCCTGCTTGCGAACGGGTGCGAGCTGGTGTGTTCCGAGCTGTGCTCCCGTGCGCCGGTTATGCCTCGATCCGATTCGCGGAACGCAGCCGCTGGAAGCTACGCGCGAGTAGTCGAGAGACATGCATCTGGGACACACCGAGTTCCGCGCTGATCTGAGACTGGGTGAGATTGCTGTAGTAGCGCAGAAGAAGGATTCTCTGTTCGCGTTCGGGGAGTTGGACGAGGAGATGGCGGACCAGGTCGCGGTGTTCCACACCGTCCAGGGCCGGGTCCTCGTAGCCGATGCGGTCCAGCAGGCCCGGCAGCCCGTCACCCTCCTGTGCGGCCTCCAGGGAGGTCGCGTGGTACGACCGCCCGGCCTCGATGCAGGAGAGCACCTCGTCCTCGCTGATCCGCAGGCGCTCGGCGATCTCGGCGGTCGACGGCTGGCGCCCGAAGGCCGTGGTGAGGTCCTCGGTGGCGCTGTTGACCTGCACCCACAGTTCGTGCAGCCGGCGCGGTACGTGGACCGTGCGGACGTTGTCCCGGAAGTACCGCTTGATCTCGCCGACGACGGTCGGCATCGCGAAGGTCGGGAACTGGACGCCCCGGTCGGGATCGAAGCGGTCGATGGCGTTGATCAGGCCGATGGTGCCGACCTGGATGACGTCCTCCATCGGCTCGTTGCGCGAGCGGAAGCGGGCGGCCGCATAGCGCACGAGCGGGAGGTTGGCCTCGATGAGCGCCCCGCGCACGCGGTTGTGCTCCGGGGTGCCCGGCCTGAGGTCCTTCAGCTCGCCGAAGAGCACCTGGGTCAGGGCGCGGGTGTCGGCGCCGCGCCGCTTCTCGGGGGCGGGAGGGGCCGTGGCGGGGCCGGGGGGAGCGGCGGCGGGGGCTGGGGCGGGCGCCTCGTCCTGGGGCGGCGCAGTACTGGCCGACACGGTCAACGCCACCTCTTCATCGGTCAATCATCCGTCAAAAGCGGTCATAGCATCACAAGACATGTGCACTGTGTGCAAGCACCGGATAACACCGTGTTGTGGCCAGACAGCGCCAAGTTGGGTCACGAGACGCACGAAAGCCCCCCGCCGTTCCCGGCGGAGGGCTCCCGGAGCGAGGGGCTCAGAACTCGTAGTCGGCGATCACCCACGTGGCGAACTCCCGCCACAGTGCGACACCCGCCTGATGGGCCGGGTGCTCCAGGTAGCGCTTCAGGGCGTCCGTGTCCTCGACCGCCGAGTTGATCGCGAAGTCGTAGGCGATCGGCCGGTCGCTGATGTTCCAGGCGCACTCCCAGAAGCGCAGCTCCTCGATCTGGCCGCCGAGCGCCCGGAAGGCGGCGACACCCTCGACGACCTGCGGATCGTCGCGCTCGACGCCCTCGTTGAGCTTGAAGAGGACCAGGTGGCGGATCATGGGGCGTACCTCAGCTCTCTCGGCTTTCCGCTCAGTTCTTTGCTCCGTCGGCGATCCAGGTCATGAAGTCGCCTATGGCCTTGGCCGCGTCCGATATGCCCTCGAAGGCTATCTGGACGTAGTCGGCCGCCTTCGCCGGATCCGTGATGATCACGTACAGCGCGAAGACCACGAGCACGTACACGGCGATCTTCTTGGCGTTCACCGTCACCGCGGCCTCCCCTGTGCCTGTGTGCCCCGTGGGACCCCTGTTGCCGGCCGCGAGTGTAACCTTCACGCCCCCCGCGGGGGCCAACGGCCCGCCCGCCGGGGTTCTTTGCCGGATCCCGGTCCGGTCATGCACGAAGGGCCCCGTCTCGCGACGGGGCCCTTCTACAGCGGTAGCGGAGGGATTTGAACCCTCGGTGACTTGCGCCACACTCGCTTTCGAGGCGAGCTCCTTCGGCCGCTCGGACACGCTACCGAGGGAGACCCTACAGCAAGGTGGGGCATGGTTTGAAATCGGTATTCAGCGGCCCCGGAAAAACTCCGTGAGCATCCGGGCGCAGTCCTCGGCCAGGACGCCCTCGATCACCTCGGGCCGGTGGTTGAGCCGCCGGTCGCGTACGACGTCCCAGAGGGAGCCGGCCGCTCCCGCCTTGTCGTCGCGGGCGCCGTAGACCACCCGGTCCACCCGGGACTGCACGAGCGCGCCCGCGCACATCGTGCAGGGCTCCAGGGTGACCACCAGCGTGCAGCCGGTCAGCCGCCACTCCCCGAGCCTGGCTGCGGCCCGCCGGATGGCGAGGACCTCCGCGTGGGCCGTGGGGTCGCCGGTGGCCTCGCGCTCGTTGTGCCCGGCCCCGAGCACCGTCGTACCGTCCGGGGACAGCACGACGGCTCCGACGGGGACGTCCCCGCCCCGGACGGCCAGCTCGGCCTCGTCCAGGGCGAGCCGCATGGCGGCCCGCCAGCGGTCGCGTACCGGGTCCGGTGCGCCTTCCGTGTGCGAAGCGCTCAGCGGACGGTCTCCAGCACCTCCGAGGCGCCCAGGGCCTCGGCGATCTCGGCCAGCGCCTCGTTCGGGTCCAGGCCGCGCAGTTCCTTCTCGCTGACGCCCAGGTCGTCGAGGATGCTGCCGTCGCCCACCGGGCCGTGCGGCACCCCGCCGGCTGCGGTCTCGTCGTCGTCCTCGTTCTCGTCCTCGGACTCGCCGTCCTCGGTGCCGTCGAGGTCCAGGGAGTCCAGGTCGGGGCCGTCGTCGGCGCCGGGCTCCCGGCCGAGCAGCTCGTCGGTGAGCAGCAGCTCACCGTAGGCGCTGCGGGCGGCGGCGGCCGCGTCGGAGACGAAGATGCGAGGGTCCTCCTCGCCGTCCACGCGGACGAGACCGAACCAGGAGTCCTCCTGTTCGATCAGGACGAACACCGTGTCCTCGTCGGCAGTGGCTTCCCGGGCCAGGTCGGCCAGATCCGACAGGGTCTCCACATCGTCGAGCTCTGTGTCGCTCGCTTCCCACCCGTCTTCGGTGCGCGCGAGCAGTGCGGCGAAGTACACCGTGACTCTCCCACTGGTCTTAGGCGTGCCGGTTGGGGGTCCCCCCGGCGGAGGTTCTGGGCGGAGAGAGCTGTGCTCCGAGCCCCACCCACTCGGAATCGTGGCAGAAACAAGGCGTTCAGGGGACGTCTTCGGCTCCCTGTGTCTGGCTGTTTTGATCGTGTGTCCGCATCCCGGGGGAAAAGGACTCACCAGCGCACTCGTTGCCGCCACCTGCGGATCGTACGCGGCTTTTCCCGGCACCCACGCACGCCCACCGCCCAAACACCGGAGCGGGCAAGGATCTTCCTCACCTGGATCTCACCTTGACGTCGCACGTTCACCGGGCTCCGCCTACCAGCGGAAAGTCCGCATACGCATGGCGTGGCGCAGTCGGGCGGCCTTGGCGCGTCGGGGCTGGACGCGTTCGCGCAGCGCGCGGGCTTCGGCGAGTTCGCGCAGGAACTGGGCGCGGCGGCGCCGGCGCTGGGCGTCCGTCTCGGGCTGCTGCGGCCCCACGGCGCCCTCGGCGGCGTCGGTCTTGCGGTCAGGCAGGTCTGGCACAGTCACACCACCCCCGGTCCGTCCCTCCCACTTTCCCTCGGACGGGCGGTTTGATGCCAGGGCCAGGGGCCACCGAGCGCGGTTACTGTTAGGGACATGCGTCTCCACGTCGTCGACCACCCCCTGGTCGCCCACAAGCTCACCACGCTGCGCGACCAGCGCACCGACTCCGCGACCTTCCGGCGACTCGCCGACGAACTGGTCACCCTGCTCGCCTACGAGGCCACGCGGGACGTGCGCACCGAACAGGTCGACATCCAGACGCCGGTCGCACGGACCACCGGCGTCAAGCTCGCCCGGCCGCGTCCGCTGGTCGTGCCGATCCTGCGCGCCGGTCTCGGCATGCTGGACGGCATGGTCCGGCTGCTGCCGACCGCCGAGGTGGGCTTCCTCGGCATGATCCGCAACGAGGAGACGCTGCAGGCCTCCACGTACGCCTCGCGCATGCCCGAGGACCTCTCGGGCCGCCAGGTGTACGTGCTGGACCCGATGCTGGCCACCGGCGGCACGCTGGTCGCCGCCATCCAGGAGCTGATCAAGCGCGGTGCGGACGACGTGACCGCGGTGGTCCTGCTCGCCGCGCCCGAGGGCGTCGCGGTCATGGAGCGCGAGCTGGCGGGGACGCCGGTGACGGTCGTCACGGCGGCTGTCGACGACCACCTCAACGAGCACGGGTACATCGTGCCCGGGCTCGGGGACGCGGGGGACCGGCTCTACGGCGCGGCCGAGTAGTCACGCGCGGCGGGGCCGCGTGTCGAACACGGCCCCGCGCCCTTTCCGGGCGTTCCTCAGCGGCTCTTCGTTCCTCAGCAGCTCTTCTTCGTCGCGGCCGCCGGCTCCGGGTTGGCCAGTTCGGCCAGGGCCCGGTCGGCGGCCGTCCGCTGGGTGAGGGTCTTGAAGCCGTCACCGATGATCAGGTCGAGATCGGCGCCCTTGCGAGCCGCGTCGGTGCGGTGCTCGGCGGCGGGCAGTTGGGTGGCGAGCACCGGCAGCGAGGTGTTCAGCGCGGAGGCGGGGCCGAGGAGCACCCCGGCGCCCTTGATCTTCTTGTCGAACTCCTTGGACGCGTTGCCCACGTCACCGATCTTGAAGCCGCGCTTCTTCAGCTCGTCCGCGGTGTCCTTGGCGAGCCCGGTGTGCGCGGTGGCGTTGTAGACGTTCACGGTGATCTCACCGGGCTTGGGCGGCACCTTCACCCGGGCGGCGGTGGTGCTCGCCTTCGTGCGGCAGTGGGACTTGGTGCCGGACGCCGAGGTCTTCTTGTCGCCGCCGGTGAAGACGTCGATGAGCTGCAGCGTGCCCCAGCCGATCAGGCCGAGCGCGGCGACGGACGCCACTACGGCGAACACGAGCCTGCCGCGTCGCCGCGGAGGGCGCATCCGAGGGTATTTGTCCCCCGTGATCCGGTACTGGCCGCCCATGCCGGGGGGAGTCAGCATGCTCATGAGCGCAGCGTAGTGCGCCTGGGCGGCGATGCCTATTAGATGATCAGTAGACGCCGCTCAGCGGAACCCGAAAGGGTCAACGCCGTGTCGTGCCGCGGTCAGTCGAGTTCGAGTACGCGCGCGTGCAGTACCTGGCGCTGCTGGAGGGCGGCGCGGACCGCGCGGTGGAGGCCGTCCTCCAGGTACAGATCGCCCTGCCACTTCACGACGTGCGCGAAGAGGTCGCCGTAGAACGTCGAGTCCTCGGCCAGCAGGGTCTCCAGGTCGAGCTGCCCCTTGGTCGTCACGAGCTGATCGAGGCGGACCGGGCGCGGCGCGACGTCCGCCCACTGCCGGGTGCTTTCCCGGCCGTGGTCGGGGTACGGCCGGCCGTTTCCGATGCGCTTGAAGATCACACGGAAAGCCTACCGGTCAAGACGTTCCGGGCGCAGCCAAGGCGGCGGAGTGCGCCGCTGGAAAAGCCGTGGCGAAACGGATCATAGCGGCATCTATCGGGAACAGGGGCCGGAGATGAGTGACAGCGAAACACTCCCCGCCGAGGCCCGGCAGATCGCGGCGGGGTACGCCTTCTCCGGTCCCCCGCTCGACCTCGGCGCCCTCCTCAGGAACTCCTCACCGGACTGGGCACGGGCGAGGCCGTGGTGACCGCGCTCGGCGAGACGGGCGCACCCACCCCGGTCGCCGCCACCCGGCTGCGCGCGCCGGAGTCCCTGATGGGCCCGGTCGACGGGGCCGAGCTGGACCGTGCGGTGCGGGAGTCCGCGTCCACGGGCGTTATGCACAGGCTGTGGATCGCGAGTCGGCGTACGAGAAGCTGAGCGCCGAGCGGCCGCGGGCTCCTCGGGCCGAGGCGGCTGAGGGGGCCGGGAAGGCCGAGAGGGCCGGGAAGGCGGCGCAGGCTCCCGAGGAGGAGCCGTCCCTCGTCGAGCAGGTCGTCGGCAGCAGCATGGTCAAGTCCCTGGCCCGCTCGGTCGGCACCCGGATCGGCCGCGAGATCACCCGCTCCCTCTTCGGCACGGCCCGGCGCAGGCGGTGACCCGGCGCGGGCGGTGATCCCGCGCAGGCGGTGACCTGGCACAGGTGGTGGCCCGGCGCACGCGGTGGTTCGGCGGAGGCGGTGGTCCGCCTCCGCCGGGGACTCAGCGGCCGTCCTCCTTGGCCGCCGGCTGCCGCGGTTGCGGGCTCTTCCGCTCCGGCTCGGCCGGTGCGCTGCGTCTGGCCTCCGCGCGCAGCAGGGCGCGCAGGACCGCGTACGGGTCTGTGGGCATGGTCGGTTCCTTGCGTCGGGCTGACTGTCCTGGGGGCAGGGCACGGTCAGCAGCGCAGGACCACCGTCCGGAGCAGCGGCACGGCGTACGGCGGCCGGGGTACGGCGGGGCACGGACGCAGCGCCGGACGGACCGGCGCCGGCGGGTCGGGCACGGGTGCGGTGCGCTCGGGCGCGTCGGTCTGGTGGAGGGCGCGTGCGGGCGGCCGTAGCAGCGTGTCCAGGACGTCGTGTTCGGCGCTCTCGGCGGACGCGGCCGGGGCGGGCGCCGCCTGGGCCTGCAGATGGGCGCCGGGCACCCACAGGGCGAGGAGCAGCACGAGCACCCGCAGCCAGGTACGGCTCCGGGTGGGGCTCGGGGTCCTGCTCACGGCGGTTGCATGCCCGCCCGGCAGCCGTACCGCATCGCGCGGCCCGCGAGATTCGCCCGCTCGGCCCACCGGAGAGGTCGCACCGTGTCGTACCACGGGGATCAGACCGTGCGCGGAACCTGCCGGGCGCGGCCGCGGACGCGGAACCCGGTGACGATCTCCACGACGCCGACGACCACCAGCCACCACCCGCCGACCAGGGTCAGCACGGCGACCGACCTGAACGGCGAGTCGATCAGCACGATCCCGGCGGCGAACGTGACGATCCCGAGGAAGATCTGCCAACCCCGCGCCGGCATGCGCTTGTCGGAGATGGCGGCCAGGGTCTGGGTGATCCCGCGGATCACCCAGCTGATGCCGATCCACAGGGCGAGCAGCAGGATCGACTGCATGGGCCCGCGGAAGCAGAACAGGCCCAGCACGATCGACAGGGCGCCGCTGATGAAGGCGAGCACGCGCAGCGAGGTCGTCTTGTGGGTGCCGAAGGCGGAGACCAGCTGGAAGACGCCGCTGACGAGGAGGTAGACGCCGAACAGGACACCCACGGCGACGAGGGAGGGGCCCGGCCAGACCAGCACCAGGACGCCGAGGACCAGCGAGGCGACGCCGGTGAGCAGGACGACCTGCCAGGCGGCCCGGGACAGGGCGTGCAGGGGGCCCTCGAAGGGTGGCTCGGGCTCGTGGTGCGCCTGTGGGGTCCCTCCCGCGTGGATGTTGCGGTCGTCGTACTCGCGACCCCAGGAGGGGTCACCGCTGGGTGCCTCGGTCATGCTCCATGCTTGGACCGCCCGGGCTCGTCCGGCCACCCGGGTGGGCCAGGTGGCTGAGCCGCCGCCGCCCGCGCGGGCCGCCGCCACCCGGCCGGGCCCTACTTCCCGGCGGCCTTCGCGGCCCTGGCCGCCGCCTTCATCTCCTGCTTGTGGTAGCGCACCTTGGCCAGCGACTCGGGCCCGGTGATGTCGGCGACGGACCGGAAGGACTTCGCCTCGCCGTAGGCCCCGGCGGCCTCCCGCCACCCCGTCGGTGCGACGCCCAGCTGCTTGCCGAGCAGAGCGAGGAAGATCTGTGCCTTCTGCTTGCCGAACCCGGGCAGGTCCTGGAGCCGCTTCAGCAGCTCCTTCCCGTCCGTGACGCCCTTCCAGACCAGCTCGGCGTCTCCGTCGTAGTGCTCGACGAGGTACTGGCACAGCTGCTGGACCCGCTTGGCCATCGAGCCCGGGTAGCGATGCACGGCGGGCTTCTCGGAGAGCAGTGCGGCGAACGCCTCCGGGTCCATGACGGCGATCTCGTGCGCGTCGAGGTCCTCGGCGCCCATCCGCCGCGCGATGGTCGCCGGCCCCTTGAACGCCCACTCCATCGGAACCTGCTGGTCGAGCAGCATGCCGGTCAGCGCGGCGAGCGGGCTGCGCCCGAGCAGCGCGTCGGCCTCGGGGTCCTGGGCGAGGTGCAGAGTGACGTCCATGGGTCGATGATCGCGCCTCGCGTGTCAGGACGCGCGCCAGTACCCCTGGGCGTGCACCCGGGTCCTCGGCAGGCCCAGTTCCCTGCGCACGTACGCGGCCAGCGTGCGGGTGGTGGCCGTGTCGCAGGCGATCCAGACGTACGGGTCGGGGGTGCCGTCGAGCACGACGGGCAGCTCGGCGCGGACCCGGTCGGTGAGCCGGGCGCCCGCGTCGCGGCGGGGCACCTCGCGGATCTCGTGGCGGGCCGGGTCGGCGTGGCAGGGGAGGCCGTCCAGGGTGCCCTCGAACCAGATCGTCGCCGGGGCGGAAGGCAGGGCATCCAGCAGGGAGTTGATCGCGGGCAGCGAGGCCGGGTCCCCGATGGCGACGATGTGCGAGGGCGCGGGGTCGGGACGCTGGAACCCGGTGCCCTGGACGGTCGCCTCGATGGTGTCCCCGGGCCGCGCGGCCCGCGCCCAGTCGGCGGCGCGTCCGTCATGCAGGGCGAACTCCAGGCCGAAGGTGCCGGTCGCGGGGTCCGGGTCGACCAGGGTGTAGGCCCGCTGGTGCGGGCGGCCGGCGTCGGAGAACCACAGGCGTACCCACATCGTGGGGTGGACGCCGGTCACGGCGAGCAGCCCGCCGTCGGTCAGCCGCAGCCGCCGGTAGCGCGGGGTGACGTCCTCGGCCTCGGTGACCGTGCACACGAAGTCCCTGGCGCGCAGCAGTCGTAGGACCGCTCCCTCCCAGCCCCGCCCCTGCCCCATCGCGTCTCCACCCCTCGCGTACGATTCCTGACGAAAACTTAGGCAAGGCTAACCTAAAGCGAAGAGGTGTCCAGGGTGACCACCGAGACCTACCGCGACGCCTGGGGCATCCCCCACCTACGCGCTTCCGGCGTCCGTGCCCTCGCCCACGCCCAGGGCCGTGTCACCGCCCTGGACCGCGCCTGGCAGTTGGAGGTCGAACGGCACCGCTCCCAGGGCACGTCGGCAGCCTTCCTCGGCGCGGCCGCCCTCTCCTGGGACGTCTTCGCCCGCCGCGCCCGCCTCGACGACACCGCGAGACGCTGTTTCACCGCGCTGGAGAGCCGGGACCCGGAGACGGCGGACTGGGTCCGGGCGTACGTGGACGGCGTCAACGAGGGCCTGGCCGAAGGGGCCCGCCGCGCACCCGAGTTCACCCGGACGGGCCTCACCCCCACCCCCTGGCAGCCGTGGAACCCGCTGGGCATCTGGCTCGGCACGCACATCCTCTTCGCGGGCTTCCCGGCCAAGCTGTGGCGCGAGGAGGCGATACGGCACCTCGGCCCGGAAGCGGTCGGCCTGTTCGCCACCGACGGCCCCGGCACGGCGGGCAGCAACGGCTGGCTCCTCTCGGGCGAGCGCACCCTCACGGGCCTGCCGCTTCTCGCCGGCGACCCGCACCGCTTCATCGAGGCCCCCGGCGTCTACCAGCAGATCCGTCTCTCCTGCCCCGAGTTCGACGTCGTCGGCCTGGCCGTCCCCGGCGTCCCTGGCATCGCCCACTTCGGCCACACCGGCACGGTCGCCTGGTCCATCACCAACGCCATGGCCGACTACCAGGACGTCTACCGCGAACGCCTCCGCCGCACGGGCGCGGGCGTCGAAGCCCTCGGCCCCGACGGCACCTGGCACCGCGCCCGACGCCACACGGAGACCGTGGAGATCGCGGGGGAGCACCCCCTGGAGATCGAGATCATCGAGACGGACCGGGGCCCGGTGATAGCCGGAGGCCCGGAGGGCCTGGGAACCACGGAACCACGACGGTCCGACGACGGCGAAGCCGAGGCGGAGCCCGCGAACGACGGGCCGCGAGCCGCCGACGGGGCAGACGCCCAGCAGGGGCCGCCCGCACCCGACGACGAGAGCTGCACGGGTGGCGCGGGCGGGAACCGGGTCGTCGCCGGAGGCGAGGCCGAGGCGGATCCACAGCCGCAGCCGGAGGCGGCCGCCGAGACGGCCCTGGCCCTGCGCTATCCACCCCGTGTCACGGAAGACCTCGGCTTCAGCAGCCTCCTCCCCCTCCTCCGGGCCCGCCGCGTCACCGACATCGACGCGGCCTTCGACACCTGGGCCGAGCCCGTCAACGTCGTACAGGCAGCCGACACCGAGGGCGCCACCCTGCACCGGGTCGCGGGCCGCGTCCCCCTCCGCTCGGAGGCCAACCGCACCCGCCTGGTTCCCGCCTGGCAGCCCGGCCACGAGTGGCACGGATGGCACGAGATGCCCCGGGCCGGACTCACCGACGGCATCGCGGTGATGGCCAACCAGCGCGGCCCGGCCACCCATCTCGGCACCGAGTTCGCGCCACCGCACCGCGCCACCCGCATCCGCACCCTCCTCGACGAGCGCCCCGCCTGGTCCGCCGCCGACCTGCACGCGATCCACACGGACACCCACCTCGCCTCCGCCACACCCCTCCTGGACCACCTGGCCGGCCTCGACGACCTCACCCCCGGGGCCGCCCGGCTCAGGGACCGCCTCCTGGCCTGGAACCGCCGCATGGACGCGGACAGCGCCGACGCGGCGGCGTACGCGGCGGTGCGCGGCGCGGTCGTACGGCACCTCGCCGCACACCCGGCGTTCGCCGCGCTGACCGAGGTGCCCGCCTACCCGGAGGTCCTCCTCCCCTGGCTCGCCCTCCTTCCGCGCATCGCCTTCGCCCTGGAACACCTGCTGAGCGCCGAGGAGTTGTACGGCGTCGACCGGCGCGCCGCCGTACGCGCCGCCGTCGAGGAGGCCGCCGCCGGAACTCCGGCGGGCCCGTGGGGCGCCACCCACCGCCTCGCGCCCTGGCGGGCGCTGCCCGACGAGCAGCCGTACGACGAACCGGGCCTGTCCGGCGACCACGACTGCGTGCTGTGCACCTCCGCCGTGGCCGGCCTGACCGACCTGGCCGCCCGGGGCCCGGCGGCCCGTTACGTCTGGGACCTGGCCCGCCGCGAGGACAGCCGGTGGGTGGTGCCCTTCGGCGCGTCCGGCGTCCCCGGCTCACCGCACCACCGTGACCAACTCCCCCTGTGGCTCGGGGGAGAGCTCGCTCCCGTCGTCACCGACTGGGACCGCCTGGAGAAGGAGACCGATGTCTGACCCGCACGTCCATGAACAGGTGATCGACGGCTACGGCACCGTCCGCATCCGCCCCCTCGACCCGGCGGCCGACGCGGAGGTGGTCCACGCCTGGGTGAGCGACGAGCGCGCCGCGTTCTGGGGCATGACCGGCCTCACCCGGGACCAGGTGGCCGAGATCTACGCCCACATGGCCGGCCTCGACACCCACCACGCCCTCCTCGTCTCCAAGGACGGCGAACCGGCCGCCCTGCTCCAGACCTACGAGCCCGAGGCCGACCGGGTCGGTGAGTGCTACGAGGTCCGCCCGGGCGACATCGGCGTCCACCTCCTCCTCGCGCCCGCCGCCGCGGACGGCCCGCGCCCCGGCTGGAGCGCGGCCCTGCTGACCGCGATGACGTCGTACGTCCTGCTGGAGCTGGACCACCGCCGGGTCGTGGTCGACCCGGACGTGCGCAACACCAGGGCGATCGCCCGCTTCGAACGCCAGGGATTCGAGCGAGGCCCCGAGGTGGTCCTCCCGGAGGTCGACATCCCGGACGTGTACCTGCCCGAGAAGCGTGCCCAACTGGCCTTTCTGGAGCGGGAGGCAGCGTTCCCGGGTGACCGCGCCTGACGAGCCGGTCGCCCTCCCCCCCCCATCGCCCTCAGGGCATGAGAGGCTGCGTGTTCCCCGCCCCGCCCCCGCTCCTGGATCACGAGCCATGATCTGGTGGTGGACGGCGGGGGTGCCGGTGCGGCCGACCTGGTGAGCGCGGCGGCCGATCCTTCCGTATCTGTACGGAGGGGCAGTGGGGCGGAGGGGTGAGGTGCGCGACGAACACCGGTGGCTGCGACGGCTGACCGTCCTCGGCGCGGGCCTGCTCCTGCTCCTCCTCGGCACGACCGCGCCCGCCTCGGCGCACGCGGCCCTGCGCGGGACGGACCCCGCCGACGGGAGCGTCCTCAAGTCGGCGCCGCGCGAGGTCACCCTGGCCTTCACGGAGTCGGTCGGCCTGCTGACCGACTCCCTGCGCGTCTACGACCCCGAGAACCATCGCGTCCGCACCAGCGAGGCGGACCACGCGGCCGGCCGCTCCGACACCGTCCGGGTCTCCCTGCCCGCCGGGCTGGGCACCGGCACCTACACGGTGGCCTGGCGGGTGGTGTCGGCCGACAGCCACCCGGTGTCCGGCGCGCTCACCTTCTCGGTCGGCAAACGCACGGCGACGGCGACGAGCGTGCTCGCGGACCGTGCGGAGAACCCGGCGACGACCAGCCTCTACAACATCGCGCGCTACATCGCCTACCTCGCCGTGGCGCTCCTGCTGGGTCCGGCGGCGTTCGTGGCGTACTGCCGCCCGCCGAGGCCCGCCCACCTGCGCACACCGGTGGCGGCCGCCTGGGGCGCCCTGTTCGCCTCGACCATGGTCCTCTTCCTCCTGAGAACCCCGTACGAGGAGGGCACCGCCCCGACGACGGCGTTCGCCCTCTCCTCCCTCACCCGTACGGCCTCGACCCGGCCCGGCGAACTCCTCCTCACCCGTCTGGCCCTGCTGCTCCTGGCCGGAGCCTGCGCACTGGCCCTGCGCAGATGGCGCCGCCGGATCCCCCGCCGGGCCGCCCTCGCGACCGCCGCGGCCCTCTCCGTCGCCCTCGCCCTGACCTGGGCGGCCTCGGAACACGCCTCGGCGGGCCTCCAGGTCCCGCCGGCGATCACCTCCGCCACCCTCCACCTGCTGGCGATGGCTGCCTGGCTGGGCGGCCTGACGGCCCTGGCGCTGACGCTGCGCCGCGCCTCACCGGAACCGGCCGCCCCGCTGGTCCAGGCCGTCACCCGCTTCTCCCGCCTGGCCTTCGCCTCGGTGACGGTGCTGGTGGCGACCGGCGTCTACCAGTCCTGGCGGGGCCTCGGCTCCTGGCAGGCGCTCACCGACACGACGTACGGCCGCCTCCTGCTGGCCAAGCTGGCGGCGGTCGCCCTCCTGCTCGCGGCCGCGTCCCGCTCCCGCCGCTGGACGACCCGCCTGGCGGCCCGGCCCGCGGCACGGGAACAGGCCCGAGTCCCACAGCCGGCCGGCGGCCCCCCGCTCCCCCCGGGGCCGGACCCCGCACCGGCCCCCGCACCGGCCCCCGCCCCGCACCCCCACAGCCTCCGCCGCTGGGTGCTGACCGAGATGGCCGTGGGCACCCTGGTCCTCGTCCTGACGACCCTCCTGACGAACACGCTGCCGGGCCGGGCGGCGGCCGAGGCGGCGGAGTCGGCACCGGCGCCGGACGGCATCCGGGCGGCCTCGGTCACCACGGTCCCCTTCGACGTCGGCACCCCCGGCGGCCACGGCAAGGTGCAGATCACCCTGGACCCCGGGCGGGTCGGCACGAACTCCGTCCAGGCGGTGGTCTACGGCCCCGACGGCGGCCTCTCCGCGGTCCCCGAACTGCGCATCACCTTCACCCTCCCGGCCCAGCGGATCGGCCCTCTGGACACCAAGGTCACCGACCGGGGCGGCTACTGGGCCGCCGACGCCTTCAACCTGCCGATCCCGGGAACGTGGACGATGAAGGTGACGGTGCGGGTGTCGGAGGTGGACCAGGTGACGGTGTCGAAGGCCGTGCGGGTGGTGCGCTAGCGGTGGCGACCGAGCGCGTGCTGATCGAGGGCGTGGAGTTCGCCGCCGCACTGACCCTCCGGTCGGACATCGGCCTGCTGGCCCTGCACGGCAGCAGGGAGGGCGGCACGGCGGAACTGGCCCACGAGGTCGCTGCCCGCACGGGCGCCAGCTGCCTGGTCTTCACCCAGCCCGCAGGCGACCCGGTCCACATCCCCTCGCACCGCATGTCCGTCCCCACCTGCGCGGCCCTGCAGCACTTCCTGTCCCACGTGACCTTGACGGTCTCCCTGCACGGCCACCTGAGACCCGAGACCCCCCGGGCGATCTTCCTGGGCGGCGCCAACCGTGCGGCGGCCGACACCCTGGCCCACAGCCTCACCCTCCTCGCCCCGGCCTTCGAGTCCGTCACCGACCTGGACCACATCCCGCCCGGCCTGCGCGGCCTCGGCCCCCGCAACCCGGTGAACCTGACCCCGTCCGGCGGGGTCCAGGTCGAACTCCCCCTGAGCGCCCGGACCCAGGGCACCCGGAAAACCCCCGGAGCCCCGGACGTGCCGCCGCCGACGGTGACGGCGGCGCTCACGGCCGGGGTCCAGCGGCTGACGGAGACTTCGGCCGGTCCTCGGCGGGGTGTCCGCCGGCGGCCGTAGGCGCCGAGGCCGAGGAACAGCGTCAGTTCTCCCGCAGACCTGTCACGTGTGTGGCCATGGCTCCCGGCTTCCCATACGCTATTCCATGGATTTGTGGAGGATGCTGGTATGGGAAAGACGACGGCCGGTACGAAGGCTCAGCTGTACGACGCGTTCGCAGCCAGCGGCAAGGCGCTGGCCAGCGGAAAGCGACTGGAACTGCTCGATCTGCTCGCCCAGGGCGAGCGCACCGTCGACGCCCTGGCCAAGGCGGCGGGGCTCAACCTGACGACGGCCTCGGCGCATCTCCAGACGCTCAAGCTGGCCGGTTTCGTCGCCACCCGCCGCGAAGGCGTGCGCATCCACTACCGGCTCGCCGGCGACGACGTGGCCCAGCTGTTCGCGCTGCTGCGCAAGGTCGCCGAAGCCCACCAGGCCGCCGTCCCCGCGGCCCGCGACGCCTACCTCGGCGAGGACACCGCGGCACAGGTCAGCCGCGAGGAGCTGCGCGCCCGTGTGGCGGCGGGCGACGTGGTGGTGCTGGACGTACGGCCGGTGGAGGAGTACCGGGCCGGGCACATCCCCGGCGCCCACTCCATCCCGGTCGACGAACTGGCCGACCGGATCAGCGAGTTGCCCGAGGAGACGGAGATCGTCGTGTACTGCCGCGGCGAGTACTGCGTGCTCGCCCATGACGCGGTACGGCTCCTGACCGACCGCGGGCGCCGCGCGATCCGCCTCGACGACGGGATGCTGGAGTGGCGCCTGGCCGAACTGCCTGTCGACGCCGGGGACTTGGCGTGACAGCCGCGGTGCCGGTCCACCTGGAGTGCAGCGCCACCACGGTTCCCTGACGCCACCCACCGCCACCGGAAGAGAGACATGACCCGAGCCGAGCCCGCCGCCGCTGCCTCCCTGCCCGGCATACCCGACGCCGCCCGGGCACAACGCCGCATCCTGCGCGTCCTGGTCGCCTCCCAGATCCTCAGCGGTGCCGGTCTCGCCGCCGGTGTCACCGTAGGCGCCCTGCTCGCCCAGGACATGCTCGGCACCACCAGCCTCGCCGGACTGCCCAGCGCCCTGTTCACCGCCGGATCCGCGCTCACCGCCGTCGCCGTGGGCCGTATCTCCCAGGCCCGCGGCCGCCGCCCCGGCCTGGCCATCGGCTACCTCACCGGAGCCGTCGGCAGCGCCGGCGTCATCACGGCCGCCGTACTCGACAGCCCCGTGCTGCTGTTCCTCGCCCTGTTCGTCTACGGCGCCGGCACCGCCACCAACCTCCAGGCCCGCTACGCCGGAGCCGACCTGGCCGACCCCGCCCACCGCGCCCGCGCCGTCTCCACGGTCCTGGTCGCCACCACCCTCGGCGGCGTGGCCGGCCCCAACCTCGCCGCACCCACCGGCGACTTCGCCGAGACCCTGGGCATTCCGAACCTGGCCGGCCCCTTCCTGCTGTCCGGAGCGGCCTACGCTCTCGCGGCCGTGGTCCTGGCCACCAGCCTGCGTCCCGACCCACTGCTCACGGCCCGTGCCCTCGCCGCCACCGAGCAGGCCGACCGGGCGAAGGCGCCCGCGGCCTCCGTGCAGGAGGGCCGCGGCGGTGTGGTCCTGGGCGCACTCGTCATGGTGCTCACCCAGCTCGTCATGGTGGCGATCATGACGATGACGCCCGTCCACATGCACGACCACGGCCATGGCACCGCCGCCTCGGGTCTCGTCATCGCCATCCACATCGGCGCCATGTACCTGCCGTCACCGCTCACGGGGCGCCTGGTGGACCGCTACGGCCGCATGAAGATCGCCGCCGCCTCCGGTCTCACCCTCCTGGCCGCCGGCGTCCTCGCCGCCCTGGCCCCCGCCGACTCCGTCGCGCTGCTGGCGCTCGCCCTGGCCCTGCTGGGACTCGGCTGGAACTTCGGCCTGGTGTCGGGCACGGCGATCATCACCGACACGGTTCCGCTCGCCACCCGCGCCAGGACCCAGGGCATGGTGGACGTCTCCATAGCGATCGCCGGTGCCACCGGCGGCATCAGCTCCGGCGTCATCGCGACCGCGGCCGGCTACCCAGCCCTGGCCCTCACCGGCGGTGTCCTGGCCCTGGCCGTCCTGCCCGCCGTCGCGGCGACCGCGTACCGCCGATGACGGCCGACATGCAGCCCGCCCCGGGCCGCACGGCCGGCTGAGCCCCAGCCGGGCCGCGTGCCGGCTTTGTGGGCCATGCGGGGGAAACGACGTCCCGCACCCTCCGGTCCCGGGCATGGATGGCCGTGTTGATCACCTACGGCTTCAGGGGAGCACGTATGTCGTACATTCCGGCTGAGCTTCGGTACGCCGATACGCACGAGTGGGCGCGCAGGGAATCGGACGGCACGATCACGGTGGGCATCACCGATCACGCCCAGAAAGCACTCGGCGACGTGGTGTTCGTGGAACTGGTCAGCGTCGGCAAGGTCTTCGAGGCGCACGAGCCGGCCGGTGTCCTGGAGTCGGTGAAGGCCGCCACGGACGTCTACACACCGGTCGGCGGCGAGGTGATCGCGGTCAACGAGGAGCTGGCCGACAGCCCTGAGCTCCTCAACGAGGAGCCCTACGACAACTGGATCTTCAGGCTCAAGCCGTCCGACAAGTCGGAGTTCGACAGCCTCCTCGACGCCGCCGGCTACAAGACCGAGATCGGCGAGTGATCCGCGCCTGAGCGCCCCGGCTCACCGCCGACGCGGGGAGCCGGCCCCAGGTCACGCCGCACGAGCGCCCCGGACGGGCTCCTGTACGTCCTCGGGCAGGAAAGCCTCGTCCTCCCCGAAGTCCGGGGCCTGGAAGGGGTTTGTCGCCGGAGGCGGCGACACGGGAGCGGCAGAGCGGGGCTGCCCCTCCAGCGCGGAGAACAGTGACGTCGGTTCGATGAGAGGTCTCGCTTTCGTTTCAGGTCCCGGAAGGGGCCTGGCGTGCCGTGACCGGGCACGGCGGTCCTACAACTTGGTCATCTTGGCGTACGGGCTCAAGATCCGCATCTGCGCGGAGCCGAAATCCACGAGTGCCGCGATTCCGTCCTCGACGCCGATCACCCGGCCGAGGCCGTACACGTCATGGGTGACCTGGTCGCCGACGGCGAAGTGCTTGGGAGTCGGCTCGACCGGGGCCTTGAAGGGGCTGGTGGGCAGATGACGCTTCGGTGCAGCAGGCTTTGTCATTGCCCCCAGTATGCGCCTACGAACCGTCTTGGTGGGCTGCAGACGGGCGAGGCCGGGCGGTTCGGCTTCGTAGGATGCCGTACCCCCCGTACCCTTCGGGGACCACGGCGTCAGATAGCGGGCGCCAGAGACTGGAGGCAATACCTCGTGCTGATTGCTCAGCGTCCCTCGTTGACCGAAGAGGTCGTCGACGAATTCCGCTCCCGGTTCGTGATCGAGCCGCTGGAGCCGGGCTTCGGCTACACCCTCGGCAACTCCCTCCGCCGCACCCTCCTGTCGTCGATCCCCGGTGCTGCTGTCACCAGCATCCGGGTCGACGGTGTCCTGCACGAGTTCACCACCGTGCCGGGCGTCAAGGAGGACGTCACCGACCTGATCCTCAACATCAAGCAGCTGGTCGTCTCCTCG